>JBAZBH010000032.1:0-3863 GCA_041671565.1 Patescibacteria group bacterium | reverse complement strand
AAGGTGAAGATGTAGAAGTTGTGCCGGATATCCCTAATGAGATTATCAGACGAATCAAGCTTTGTCAGAAGAGAAATAACGCCGAAATGACCATCATTGAATTTGGTGGCACGGTCGGCGAGTATCAAGTTTTATTGTTTTTAGAAGCGGCGCGCATGATGAAAGCTAAAGATCCTCAGGGTGTTTTTGTTGTAATGGTGAGTTACTTGCCAACCCCGAGCCTCTTAGGCGAACAAAAATCTAAACCAACTCAATATGCTATTCGTACTTTAAACTCCGCTGGCATCGCTCCAGATTTAATCTTATGCCGGGCCGATCGTCCCGTGGCCAATAATATCAAAAATACCATTAGTATTGTTTGTAGTTTGCCTAAAGAACGCATTATTTCCGCCCCAGATGTTTATTCGGTTTATGATGTGCCAGTGAATTTTGAAAAAGAAAAACTGGGCAAGGTTTTGTTAGAAGCCATGAATTTAAAACCTCGGAAGACCAACATGAAAGATTGGGTTGAATTTTCCCATAAGATTTACCGGATAAAAAAAGAGGTGACAATTGGCATTGTGGGAAAATATTTTAATTTTAAATCTTGCCGTGACACTTATATTTCCGTCATTGAATCAATTAATCACGCTTCTTGGGCTCACAACCGTAAACCAAAAATTGTTTGGCTGGATTCAGAAGTCTACGAGAAAGACCCTAGAAAATTAAAAGAGTTGTCAAAACTTGATGGTATTGTGGTGCCGGGCGGTTTTGGTGCGCGCGGAGTGGAGGGTATTATTAAAGCCATTAAATACGCTCGCGAGAATAAAATTCCATTTTTAGGCTTATGCTATGGTTTGCAATTAGCGGTAATTGAATTTGCTCGCTATGTTTGTGGTATCAAAGGAGCGACGACTGGCGAGATCGATGCTAATTCTAAATTTCAAGTCATCCATATCATGCTGGAGCAGGTGGAAATTTTAAAGAATAAAAATTATGGTTCTACCATGCGTCTTGGTGCTTGGCCTTGTGTGTTGAAAAAAGGTTCAAGAGCCCAATTGGCTTATGGCAAGCTTAAAATTTCCGAACGCCATCGTCATCGTTACGAAGTTAATAATGAGTATAGAAAAATTTTGGAAAAAAACGGCTTGGTGTTATCCGGTTTATCGCCAGACGGCAGTTTGGTGGAAATTATTGAAAATCCTAAACACCCATTTTTTATCGGCACACAGTTCCACCCCGAGTTTAAGTCTCGTCCGCTGGCGCCACATCCGTTGTTTGTTGAGTTTGTTCGCTGTTGTTTGAAAGGTAAATCGCGTTAATTGATTTTAAGTAGTAGAATGCAGTATGCAGAATGCCGTATGCAGGAATTTGATATTCTGCCGCATACTGTATTCCGCATTCTGCATTCTTTAATTTAGTTTAAACCCACGGGCATGAACAACCAGATTATAAAATTCAATCGTCAAAAGCTGGAAGTGGTTTGCCGCGATCTGGTGGACCAAAGTGTGATTAACGAAATTTTTAAATATCGCGAATACCGTTCAGCAGAAAGTGTAATCAAGTCGGCAGTGAGCCCGATAATTGATGTCGGGGCGCACGCCGGCTTTTTTAGTTTGTACGCTCGGGCGCTAAATCCACTAGTTAAAATCTACGCGCTGGAGCCGGAACCGAAAAATTTAGAAAATCTCAAAATTAATTTAACCAATAATCAGGTTGGTGATGTCAAGATAATAAACGGCGCGCTTGGAGCCGAAAGCGGGGAGAGGCAGTTGTTTATCAGCCCGGATAGCCATAATCATTCGTTAATCCCGCAGAAAGGTTTTAAAAGCCTTAAAACTAAAGTTTGGTCGCTGTCTGACTTTTGCCGCGCCGAGAAGATTAAACGGGTGGCTCTTTTGAAGCTTGATATTGAAGGCGGAGAGTATGAGATATTGGAGAATTTAACGGCTAAAGATTATGCCGCGGTTGGGGCGGTTATTTTGGAATATCATTTACTGCCGGGCAAGTCCGAGAAAAGTTTGATTGACCGGTTAAAACAGAACGGCTTTGGCGTGCAGAAATTTCCGAGCCGGTTTGACCGCAAGTTGGGGATTGTTTGGGGGGCGCGAAAACATTAAAACACCTGCCTCCGCTAAAGCTACGGCAAGGCAAGCGAGAACCCGCCTTCTTCGCCTGCTGGCGAATTCGGCGAGGCAGGCATTAAAACAAAAGAACAAGAGAACCCCAGCATACGCGGGGCAGGCAAAAGAACAAAACAAAAAACCCCGCGCGAGGCGGGATTTTTATATTGGCTAAAATTTATAAAATATTATTCTTCATCGCGCCTTAATGCTTCTAAGCTGGATCGTTGTTCAAGAAGGTCTTCTATTTGATCAACAGTGGCTTCGCCTGAATTTTGCGTTTCGGCGATTTTTTTATCTAATTCGGCAATTTGTTCGTCCAAATCGTAATCCGTCATTTCTCTATTTTCATCATCTTCCGTGGCGGCGCTTCCTATTTTATAATCTTCTTCAAGCTCGTGATGTAAAATAATATTGGGTTCGTCATTTTCATCATCCGGCTTAGGATTATAGTTTTCATTAATGCCTGGCATAGATTTTTATTTTAATTTTTGGCTTTGGCGCTGACTACGCTGACGAATTTTTTAAACTTCAGTTTGCCGTCGTAGCTGCGAATTTTTTTGTTGTAAAATTTGACTAAACCGTTCGCCATGGCAAAGAGCGTGTCATCGCCGCCGCGTTTAACATTTTTGCCGGCGCGGTATTTGCTGCCGCGTTGGCGGATGATGATATCGCCCGGTTTGGCGATTTCACCGCCGATCAGTTTGACGCCGAGTCTTTTGGCAACGGAGTCTCGGCCTAGCGAGGTAGAGCCACCGGCTTTCTTATGTGACATAAACAATAGTTATTAGGCCGACAAGCCGACAGGCCGCCAGCGAATTTAAAAGTGGTTGTATTCTAACTGATGTTTTCTGGCTTGTCAAGGCGGTATTTTGCCAGTATAATCGTAATACTATGAAAAAACAATGGTGGCTAATTTTGGGGCTATTTTTGCTGGTTTTAGCCGGTTGTGGCCGGTCGCTGCCAAAAGCCGTGGAAGATCAAGCAGCGGGGCAAAATTTGTCTGATTTTGAGGCGATAAACGCCGAGGAGGCGGTTAACGAGGCAGGTTTAGCCGCCGGGCTTAAAGCCGGGGTAAAAAAAGCAATTAGCGATAGCGCCGAGGCAGTGGCGGAAAAAGTCGCTGAGGTTGAAACGCCGCCGACAGCCGGGTTACCGGCAACCTTTGACCAGGCAATGGCTTTTAGCCGGCAAGCGCCGTTTGGCCAGTGGTCCAATCCTTTTTATGAAGATGCCTGTGAAGAGGCATCGCTGATTATGGCGCAAAAGTTTTTCCAAGGCGAGCCGCTCGATGAAAGTATTATGAAGGTTGAGTTAGATAAGGTGGCGCCGTGGGAGCTGAAAAGGTTTGGCGAGAACTTAAGCGTGGACACGGAAAAAGTCGCTATTATGGCCCGCGAGTACTTTGGCCTCACCGCGGAAGTTAGTACCGAAGTGACGGTAGAAAAAATTAAAAAAGAATTAGTGGCGGGCAAGCTGATTATTTTACCTCTGACCGGCCGTGACATTGGCAATCCGAATTTTACCGGCGCGGGCCCGCTTTACCACATGCTCTTAGTCAAAGGCTATGACCGCGACCAATTTATTACCAATGATCCGGGCACGCGCCTGGGTAAAGATTATAAATACGAATACCAGACGCTGATCGACGCGACGCATGATTGGAACGGGGGAGAAATCTACAACGGAGAAAAGGTCATGATTATAGTTAAAAAAATGTAAAAATTAAAAATCAAAATGGAAAATGACAATTTAAAATTA
>JBAZBH010000031.1:0-5570 GCA_041671565.1 Patescibacteria group bacterium | reverse complement strand
ACAATCTTTCTTAACTGTTTTTTAATCTTGGCTTCCGAGGGGATCTGGTTTAAAAAAGCAATCATAGAACAAGGGTTATTAATTATCTTTCTATTCTAATCTTGTTCCAACAGGGTGGGAATACCCGGGGTTAGTTTTTGGTTGGCAGTTTTGGTATAATCAAATTAGCTAATAATTTAATATATTTAGGGCAATTCGTGAATTGCCCCTACAAAATTCTATGTCAGACAAAAGTATTCAAGAACTTTTTAACTTCTCCGGCCAAGTGGCGATTGTCACCGGCGGGGCGATGGGCATTGGCTGGGGTATTGCGAAGCGGCTCGCCGAAGCCGGCGCGGCGGTGGTGATTGCCGATATTGATGAGGCGGTCGGCGAGGCGAAAGTGAAAGAACTCGGCAAGAAAGCCATGTTTGTCAAAACCGATGTCAGTTCTGAAGAAGATGTTAAAAATCTGATTAGCGAAGCAGTCAAAGAATTCGGCCGGCTGGATATTATGGTTAATAACGCCGGCATCTTCCCCAGTAAACCAGTCATGGAAATGGAGGTCGCGCTCTGGGATAAAGTGCAGGCGGTGAATCTCCGCGGCGTATTCCTTGGTTGCCGCGAGGCGGCGAAAGTGATGGCGCCGAACGGCGGCAAGATTATTAATATTGCTTCAGTGGACGCGCTTCATCCCAGCATGGTTGGTTTAGCCGCCTATGACGCGTCCAAACACGGCGTTTGGGGCTTTACCAAAAACTTTGCTTTGGAAGTGGTTAAACAAAATATCCGCGTCAACGCCGTGGCGCCCGGCGGGGTGGCGACTGAAGGCGTGGATAAGATGACTCACGGTTCGGCTGATGCCATTAGTCAGTTTGCCGCCAAGATCCCGATGGGCCGGATGGGCGCGCCGGATGAGATGGCAACGGTCGTTTTGTTCCTCGCGAGTGATGCTTCGGCCTATATGACGGGGTCGATGGTGGTGGCGGATGGCGGGGTGCTGTTAGCATAAAAACATTAAAACATAAAAACAAAAGTCTATGAAGAAAGTTATCACCGCTCAGTTCGTAGTGCTTTTGGTCGGCGTCTTATTCGCCTGGACAAATTTTACTTGGGAAGTGATTTATTGGCTGCGCAATTTAGCTTGTCCTTTTGGTTGCTCGCTTTTTGGTCGGCCGGTTAATCCGTTTCTGACCCCTTGCTTTTACGGCGCGTTGTTTTTTACCGCAGCGTTTGTTTTGGCGGCGGTGCTCTTCAAGAAAAGCCGGGGTGGGCAGGCGCAAGAATAAGAAAATATTAAAACAAGAGAACAAAAGAACAAGGGATAATTTCCCTTGTTTTTGGTTATTGCAAATAGTCGTTAGCGTCGGTTTGACAAATTGAGCCGCCAGCAGGCGGGGAAATTTGTCCGTATATATTTAAGGACGAATTTCGCTCCGCTCAATTCGTCATTCCGAAAGACACTATTTCACCATCTTCCAGAACTTCGGCAGACTGCGCAGAATCTCGCCGTGGAGCCGGAGGCGCTTAGTGAGCGAGAAGCCGACCGAAGCCGTGAGCGTCTCCACCACAATGCCGGTGGGCGAAGCCGGACCGGGGACAACTTTGCCCTTAAGCCAGATTTTTTTACTAGTCAGTAGCTCATCAATGGAGCCGTCGCGGCCGCCAGTCACCACGCCGTTCTCTACTTTTTCGTTAAACCGCGTGCGGCCAACACCGGAACGGTGCACCGGCTGGCCGTGTTTTTTTAATAACTTAACAATGCCTCTGGCGATCGGATCGCGGGTGCCCAGCGGGCCGTGAGAATAGATATAAGTGCTGCGGAGGAATTGTTGATCTTTATTGCCGTAAAGCTGGTCAATAGTGGTGGTGGCGATTTCGTCTTCGTGGAGGTCGAGGACAATCCGCGGCGGATAGGCCGGGAAGTTTTCCATGACAAAATTAACTAGCGCGCGGCAGTCGGGGCAGGCGGCTTTGGCGCGCCGGGGTTGGTTTTTGCCTTTTAGGTCTAATAAGACATGGTCGGAGTTACCAACGCTTTTGTCCAGGAGACCGTTGTACGGGTGATACGGGTAGCGCCAATTGCGGAGGTAGCCACTGGGGTTGCAGAGTGGCATCATGACAACGGGAATCCCTTTTTTTACCAAAGATTTAATGAGCGGCAGGTTCTGGGCGAGGGCGATAGTGCCGGCCGGCTCTTCGCCGTGAATACTGCCGAGGAGCCAAACAGCCGGACCAGTTAATTTGGTTTTCAGGCCCAAAATCGGCAGAGCGAGCTTTCGGCCGTTGTTAGTTATTTTCTGGTAATAAAGCGCCTCGGCAGAAAAGCCCGATTTAGTCAGACTTAAAAAAGCGCGGTAGAGGCGGGCGATGGGCCAACGGCCGTCGGCGGAGTAAGTAGACGCGTTCGTGGGGATTTTGATAGCAAACATAGGTGAAGCAATTTTTAATTTAAAATTTCTAATTTTTAATCAATTTTTAAAGCTTAATTTCTAATTTTAGGTCTAAACTCTGATTACCGGCAATTTAAAATTAAAAATTGTAAATTCATTAAAAATTTTAAATTAAGAATTAGGAATTAATAGTTAGCGGTTATACTTTATATTCTAGCTGGTTAATCTGGGTTTGACAATAAAAAAAAGCCCAGCTGCAGGGCTCTGCGGCTGGGCGGGTGTGTGGAGGTGGGATTTTGGGCGGCGCGATTGATTATTCAATGATGGTGAAGACCGGCTGGCCGTCCACCAATTTGACCGTCATGCTGACTTGGAGATTGCCGTCTGGTTTGTCCGGGACGAGTTCTTTGAGGCGGGGGTGGGTCAGCGCCTTTGTGTGGTTTTGGGGGTGAAGGAACGCCAGCCCGAGGTATTTTTCTTCGTCCGGTTGTCGGACATAAGCCTCCACCGCAATTTCCAGCACTTCGTCGGGCGCGGCAAAATCCTGAGGCCCGATTTCCTGAATAACGGTTTTTGCGCCAGTAATAATGGCCATGATGTCGTCCTCCCAAAAAGGTGTTGGTTAGTGGTTGGCGAGGCGGTTAGCGGTTTTTTGTGGTAAAGACCGGCCGTTCGCCCAGCCATTTGACTGTCATCCAGACGAGAGTGTTGGCGCGAAGTTTGCCCGGAATGAGTTTTTCGAGGTCGGGATGAGTCAGTAGCTCGTTGGTTGTAGGGTGATAAAAAGCGAGTCCGAACGGGTGGCTGCCGTCTTTGGTGGTAGCCGCCACCAAAATGGTCAACTCCTCGCCGGGCGCGGCAAAATTTTGCCGTCCGATTTGTGGAATGGGCTTGTCGCTAACAAGTAATATCATGAGCTTGCCTCCTAAGCGGTTGTTTAAGAACAATTTGCTATCTCCAGCCTAGCACTTTTCTGCGATTTGTCAACGGAAACACATAACATGGAGCATGAAACAAGACGCCAAGCAGTTACCTTGTTCCATGTTATGTGATTTTGTCAGTCCCTTGTCATTTTACTAATTCCCTGCTAGACTAAAGCCAGACTTTAAAAAATTAGCTTATTTCTATGTCAAAAACCGGTAACAGCGCTTCCAAGGCGCGGCACGAACAAGCGAAAAAAGGCACGGCCGTTAATATGCGCCGCAAGCTGAGTGTTAAGGGTAAACAGTTGGCGCGGATGAAGAAGGCGCGAGAGGCGAAATAAATGTAAATTAAAGAGAAATCCTCGGGCAACCGGGGATTTTTTGATAAATTTCAAAGTTCAAGGTTCAAAGTTCAAATCAAGTTCAAAGGTCAAATGCTGTCGAAGTTTTGATATTTGAACTTGATTTGAACTTTGAATCTTTGGATTTTGAACTTCTATATGTTAAAATACCTTTATTATTAACAGTTATTAATTTTTATGAATAAATTTATTAGTAAGTTGATCGTGGTGGCATTCGCCCTTGGTTTACTCCTGCCACTCGTCAGTTCGGCGGCGACCGAAGTTAAACCGGTCGAAGTCTATTTTTTTTACGGCGAGGGCTGTCCTCATTGCGCCAAAGAAGAGATTTTATTGGAGAAATTGGAGGCGGAAATGGGCGCGGGCATTGCCGTTCACCGCTATGAAGTTTGGCAGCACCCGGAGAACGCCAAACTGCTGGAAGAAATCTCCAAACTTCACCCGATTGCCGCCGCGGGCGTGCCGATTACTTTGATTGGCGACCGGCAAGTGATCGGCTACCAGAGCGATGAGACTACAGGAGAAAAAATCCGGTCTTTGGTGGCGGCGTGCCAGGCCGGCCAGTTGGGAGTTTGCCCAGCCAAGAACCTTCTAGACCGAGCCGCCGGGCAAACCGGCCCGGACACGGCGGCTCCGGCGGCGCCTTGTCCGACCGGTGAAAATACTCCGAGTGGCGTTTGCGCGGTGGCCGTGCCGGATGACGGGCATCTGATCAGTTTGCCTTTCTGGGGCACGGTTAACGCGGATCAGCTGTCACTGCCGGTGTTATCGGTGGCGATCGGCCTCCTCGACGGCTTCAATCCCTGCGCCATGTGGGTGCTGATTTTTCTCCTTTCGCTTTTGATGGGCATAGACTCGCCGCACCGCCGGTGGCTGATCGGCGGGGTTTTTATTTTTGCTTCGGGCTTGGTTTATTTTCTTTTTATGACCGCCTGGCTCAAGGCTTTCTCTTTCCTTGGCTACCTCTGGTATATCCGCGCCGCGATCGGGATCTTTGCCGTTTGGTTTGGTGTCCACAATCTCCGTGACTACTGGCGCCAGAGAAAAACCGGCCCGGTTTGCGAAGTCACCGGCTCGGCCACCAGACAGAAAACTTTTGCCCGACTGCGAGCGGTGGCGCAAGAGAAAAATATTTGGCTGGCTCTGGGCGGTATTTCGGCGGTTGCCTTTGCCGTCAATCTGGTGGAGCTCGCCTGCTCAGCCGGCTTTCCGGCGATTTTCACTTCCATCTTGGCGCTCAGCGGCATCCCGGCTTGGCAGAGTTACCTTTACCTTTTTATTTATATTTTCTTCTATATGTTCGACGACCTGGTGGTTTTTATCATCGCCATGCTGACGATGCAAGCCACCGGCCTGAATTCCAAGTATGCCAAGTATTCTAATCTGGTTGGCGGGGCGGTGATTCTGCTCCTTGGCTTGTTGTTGATTTTTAAGCCGGAGTGGTTGGCGTTTGGGTAGGGAAATAGCTCATAGCCGATAGCGCATAGCTCTTAGAAACGGCTTCATCTAAATGGGGTCGTTTTTAGTTATAAAGTTGAAAGTTATAAAGTTATAAAGTTGAAAGTTAAATGCAAGGGTTAAAAGGTTAAGGTGTTAGCTAGCGGAGCGACACAGCCTCTGGCTGTGTTATCGGCGGTTAAGAATAACACGGCTGAAAGTTGTGTCACTTTGCTACTGGTACCATAACACGCCTAGAGGGCCCCGCATGCGCGGGGCAGGCTGTGTCGGTCCGCTGCTAAAATCATTGACAAAAAAGAGAAATAGCAGTAGGGTTTAGTTAGCAGGTTCAACCTAGATTAAACCCTCAAGCGCAACACTTGGGCGGTTTTTTGTTTAAGTAACTTAAGATTAATAATATCAAAGTATCTAACAGTTTGTAACTGGTTGTTTTTCTTTAAAACCTCTAAGGGTGTCTG
>JBAZBH010000030.1:0-5890 GCA_041671565.1 Patescibacteria group bacterium | reverse complement strand
GTTCGGCCTTTTTGAGGTGTTGGTAACTCTTCTTGGTATTTGGCATAGGTTCTTATTCTACCTTGCCAAGTGTTGCACTTCAAAGGTTAATTTCGGATACCAATAACACAAGCAACAAAAGCTTGAGGAGGATAATGCTATGAATTGGGTAGCGTTGGCGCTGATCTCGGCCGCTTTGTATGGGGGGTATAACTTCCTGATTAAGGTGGCTGCCGGCAGTATCAATCAAATTGTCGGCGCCTTGACTCTGCAAATCGCGGCCGCCGTAGTGGGGGGGGTGTTTCTAATTATAATGAAGCTCACCGGCCAGCAGTTTGTGGTGTCGCCGCGGGGGTTCTTCTGGGCGGCAATCGCCGGCGTCGTCGTCGGCTTGGCCGAGATCACTTCTTTTATCGTTTTTTCCAAAGGAGTGAGCGCTTCTATCGGTGTGCCGATCATTATCGGCGGCTCGGTGGTCGCGGCGACTATTCTCGGCCTGCTCTTCGCCAAGGAGAGTCTGCAGTGGACACAAGTCTTGGCTATTTGCCTCATCGTGGCCGGCGCCGCCATTCTGTCAGCCAAGTAGTCCACCATTTTCCGTAACAACAATCAGGCAGGGCGAGTCATTCCCCCTGCCTTTTTAAATACAAAAAATCCGTCCAAAGCTGAACGGAGGTCGGAGCCGATAAGTTGGCTTTTAGGCGGTTTTAGTGTTAAGGTTCAGGTGCTGTTCTAGAAGTTTCACCCGTTTTTCGAGTTCCACTAATTCAAAACGATAAGCCACATTGTCTAGCTTGAGTTTAATTTCTTCTTGGCCTTGTTTGAGGTCGCTGATTTCGCTCCTCATTTCTTTCTTAAGGTCATTGATCTCGCTTCCCACGGCCTCAAAACCTTCCTTAACCATTACGGCCAAATCATCGATAGTTACTTTATCCATAAATTTAGGCTGATTAATATAAAGGTATTGTAGATTATCTCGGTTCTGCCGTCAAGACTTTGGGTTTTTAGCCTAGATTTGCACCTGCCAGAAAATCCGCACCACGGCGCCGATGAGGAAAGTCAGGGCGGAAACGCCCAGGCTGAGTGCGGCCATTTCCAAAAAGCGGCGGCGGAAGTTGGTGCCTTGGGCGACGCTGACATAAAAGTTAAAGCCGGCGATAATCAGCATGGCAATAATCAGTGTCGCCGCGAGCGCGGCAAAAACATTGCTGATCAAAAGATAAGGCAGGACCAGCAGAATCACCGTCAAAATATAAGCGATGCCGGTATAGGCGCCGGCGCGGAGCGGATGCTTCTCGGCTGTTGAAGTTTGATTAGAGAGATAAACCGAGACGGCCATGGAAAGCGAAGCGGCGATGCCGGTAATTAGCCCGGCGAGCGCGATTAGCCGCGTGTTTTGCAGGGCAAAGGTGAGGCCGGCGAGCGCGCCGGTTAACTCCACCAGGGCGTCATTGAGGCCGAGGACAATCGAGCCGATATACTGCAGTTTTTCCTCGTTCAGCATATCAATCAGCCGCGCTTCGTGGCTTTCTTCATCGCGGTAAATCTCGGCGGCTTCGGGAAATTGCTCGGTCATGGTTTGGTAGTTTGCCTGCGCTAGACTCTCGCCTTTTTCCATCAGCTTGAGGCCAAACGACAGGCCGAAGATTTTAGCAAGCCAAAAGTAAAACCAAATCAGTTTGCGGTTAGGTTTAACCGGCTGCCCGCTGTATTTTTCCCAGACTTGAGAATGGCGCAGTTCATCAGCGGCGATTTGTTCTAAAATCCGGCGGTTGTTCGCATCCTTGGTTTGGGCAGCGAGGCGGGAATAGATTTGGTATTCGGTGATTTCGTTCCGCTCGGCGGCGAGAAGTTGGGGATTAGGCATATAGGTCGTTAAGTGGTTAGGTTGTTAGGAGGTTAGGTTAAGATTAGCGATATATTTATTTAATCAAATGTTTAGTATAGCCTAATTTTACTAACTCCTCATAGGCTTGCCAAACCTGGGTTGGGATTTCTTGGGGAATTTGAAAGCCTTTGGCCGGGTATTCTTTAATCCGTTGCAGATCGCCGACCATAATGCCGATAATATCTTCTTTGTTCCGCAGTTTGTCGGGGTAGCCGGCAAACGAGATAGGCGGAGAAGTAACAATAATCTCCGGTTCCGGCCAGACTTTTTTAAAAGTAGCGTAGGCGCGCCTTTCCATGTAAGGCTTTTGGACGACGATAAATTTGTTGATTTTCAGGCCTTCCCCAGCCAGCAGTTGCCGGGTAAATATAATATTTTCGCCGGTATTAGTTGATTGGTTTTCAATCAGGATTTTATCTTGAGGCATGCCAAGTTTAATGGCGATTTTGGCGAATTGGTCGGCCTCCGGTTCGGTCCAGATGTTTTTGGTCAGGTGGCCCAGGCCGCCAGAGCAGATTAGCAATGGAGCATAACCTTGAAGAAACAGTTGGGCAGCGTATTCGGCGATGCGCAAATCGTGGCTGCCTAAAACCAAAATCGCTTCCGCCGGCTTCAGCTGGTGATGAAGCAGGTGGTAATCCCAGATAATTTGGGCTAAAGCGTCAATTTTTGGTTGGTTGGGCATAGTAGTGAGTTTCGGAATGACGAATTGAGCCGCCAGCAGGCGTAGAAATTCGTCCGTATATTGAGGACGAATTTCGCTCCGCTCAATTCGTCATTCCGGAAGCTTCATAGTTTTCCCATGTCCCGGGATTACCCAGTCCGTGAGTTATTCAATCTTTTACCTGGCTCCAGGCTAGATCAAAAATAATTTTTAAGAAGCTGGCGAGGGATTGGCTGGTTATTTCAAAGGCGACATATTCGCCCGGTTTGGTTAACATAATTAAAGTGGTGTCGTTATAAATATTCACTTCGCCGTTAGGCAGTTCTTTGATCGCTTCCGGGGCGAGCCAGCGATATTCCGTATTGGCTTGCAGTTTTGGTTTGTCTTGATAAACTTTTTCCCACCAGCTGAGCGCCGTTTCATTTTTGATCGCCAAAACTTTTTCGGCGATGCCTTTTTTGTACCTGGCGGCCGAGCTGGCCTGGCCCATTTCATCGAAATCTTCCGAGTAGCCTTTCAAGTTCAAAATCGCGCGGATCGGCTCGCGGCTGTCCAGTTTATGGAGATACATATTAACCATCTCCGTTTTACCTTCGGCAAACTTGATAACCGGTTTCAGATCGGTTTTATATAACAGTTCAAGTCCGGGCAAGAGGCCGTCCAGTTCTTTCAGCCGTTCTTCGGCGCGCCTTTTTTTATTTTCCAGGTATATTTTCAACCGGCTGGGCGGTTCAACTACATAGGTTTGTTTTTTGCCTTCGCCCAGCGGCCGATTAACTATTCCGTATAATGCCAGCCGTTCCAAAATATCATAGCCGGTGGTGCGGTTGAGGCCCGCCCGGTGGCTGATAGCGGTAACCGAACCGGTGCCCAACTCCAAAAGCGCCAAATAAACGGCGGTTTCATTGGGTTTTAAGCCTAAAGCCATTAGTTTTTCCGGGGAGATGTTGCTCATAGTTTAAACCTTGATCCTATTATAGCTTAGTTACTGTTTTGTGTCAATATATTCCGACAAAAATAGTATGTTATATATTTTTTATTTAAAATTAGATAATTATTTTGTATATTTTAAACGGATATGATTGACGATAATATGCCGGTATGCTATTATCACCGGTTCAGTAATGAACAGCGGCAACTTATAGTTCCTTAACAAAAACCAAAGGCGCGCCGCCGCCTTTAAAGCCAAAGGAGGAAGAAATGAGTGATAAAACGAGTGATAAAGTGTTAAGGGCTTTCAACGATGGGCAACTTTGTGGCGAGGCCCAGAGGAGGCGCCAAGGTCTTAATCGCAGAGTGGGTGCAGTCGTTACCATCCGCGAGTTGGCGCTGATCAGCGTGGAATTCTCCGAACATTTAGACGGCAGTGATCTTAATCACATGGCTGACACACTCATCCGCCATTGGCGTCTCGGCGCCCAGAAGCTATGGTTACCGCTGGTCGTGTTTTCCGACAATCCCGAGGAATACTCCGCGGAAAACGGCATCAAGGATTTGGGCGGACCTACCGTCAAAATCCCTCAAGAAGTACGCGCGCAACTGGCAGAATGGTGGGGCGGCAATTTTGACTGTGCCCCTAAGTCCAATAACTGGAATCCGCGGGTTCAGATTAGCGGCCAGGAGTGGATGATGATTGATTTCATGCTGGAGGGTTCCGAAATCTGTTGGGCGATCTTTACGCCAACAAACGCTCTGAAATTGGACTTTTAAAGCCAAAGGAGAATGACATGTGGAAGATTGAAGAAATAAGGATGAGAGAAGAAAGGTCAACCGACTTTAACATCACGGTTAGGGAAGGAGAAGTGCTAATGTTGGAGGTGGGATCCAACGATCCCGCCGAACAACCACCAAGAAAATTGGTGATGCAATGCGGAAGCGATGGCGGCTACGAGCTCTTGCTGGAGGCGGGATATCGCTTGGAAGTCGAGCTTTTCCGCAAGTTGATCGCTGGTGGCGTTATTGAAATCAGCGGCCAAGAGCCCAAGAAATATCCACAATTTCAAGAAGCGCTCCGCAAATTCCTGGTCTATGAATGTGTTCGCCCGGCGGCCATGAGAAAAATCAAGATGATGATTGAGAAAATAACTGACCCGCGCAGTTTACTGCAAGTCGCCAAATTAATCGATATCCTGGAACCACTTTGCCAAGATACCGCCGAGCTGCCAAAAGACAAATTTTTGGTTCGGCTGATTCTGCCATATGCAATCAGTCAATTGGAAAAAAGCATTGCCATCCTGAACGGTGAGCCGGCCACCTGTCAGGAGTTGCTAGTCTTTTCTAAAATCTAAACCAACTCCTCTCGCCGCGCGGCTCACCAGCCCACGGCGCAATTAAAAGCTCCAAATACATCACAATGCATTTGGAGTTTATTTTTTTATTATAATTAAGGACAAATCGCCTGCTGGCAATTTGTCAGACCGAGATCTTTATGGTTTTCCCGTGGCCCGGGATGAGCCAGTCGGCGAGTTTCAGCGCTCGGCAACGGCTCTGGGCGAGTTGTTTCCGGTTAGTGGCAAAGGGGTCGGGAGCGGTGGGGCTGAGGCTTGGTTGCTGCCCGTCTTGCCACCAGAAGAGATCGCCGGCGACGAGGTATTTGCCCAGTTTAGTCGGCACTAGGAGCGAGGCGTGGTCAGCCGTGTGGCCGGGAGTTTTGATAATTTTCAGGTCAGTGCCCGGGATAAAGCCGCGGTGTTCGGTTTCGCGGTCAGCATCATGAATGATCTCGCGGTCGATTATTTTGGCTTGAGGAAAGATGCCGCCCAAGAGCGTGTGGTCAATATGGCGGTGAGTCAAAAACACCGAAGTTATCTGAGCAGGCGCCAGGCCGGCTTGTTTTAACTTAGCTAAAAGTTTTTGCCGGTGGCAACCCGGGTCAACGATAATGTTTTGTTTGCCTGTCCGGATTAAAACCACGGCGGAGTTGGCGCGCCAACCATTCTTTAATTTTTTAGCGTAGCCGGGGAGGAGGAGTTTGAGGGTATTCATGGTTGAATGATAGGGGAAAAGGCGACTATGGTCAACGGGCGGTGGTAATTGATGTTTAAATTTTCAACCACGGCCAGAATGTCCAATGACCAAATCCCAATGTCCAATCAATGTCCAATGACCAAAGGTGGTAATTGGACATTGGTCATTGAAATTTGATTGGTCATTGGAGCTTGGGCATTTATTTTAATTTTGCCCTGCCGTTGACATAAATCCCAGCCTATGCTATAGTATTTTGTCAGTCTCAGTCCTAGATTAAACCCTCAAGCGCAACACTTGGGCGGTTTTTTGTTTAAGTAACTTAAGATTAATAATATCAAAGTATCTAACAGTTTGTAACTGGTTGTTTTTCCTTAAAACCTCTAAGGGTGTCT
>JBAZBH010000029.1:0-6573 GCA_041671565.1 Patescibacteria group bacterium | reverse complement strand
TTCTACCTCAACCCTCTGCTATTGGCTGAAAAACGGCGAAGTGCTTCTAGCCATGAAGAAAAGGGGATTCGGAGTTGGCAAGTGGAACGGCCCGGGCGGCAAGGTCGGCAATGAAATTAAAGGTGAAAGTCTGGACGACGCGGTGCGGCGCGAAGTCTTGGAAGAAACCGGCTATCAGATTGAGCAATTGGAGCCGGTCGGACTGATTGAGTTTGTCTGGCCAGAGGAAAAGGGCTGGAATCAACGGTGTTATATTTATATTTGTCGTGAATTTAGCGGAAATTTAGCAGAGTCTGACGAGTGTCTCCCCTTTTGGTTTAAAATTAGCGAAGTTCCCTATTCCCAGATGTGGGATGATGATCAGTATTGGTTGGATGGGGTTTTAAAGGGCGGGAAGGTGAATAAGAGGATATTCTTCGATGGAAATGGGAAGGTTGAGAAAACGGAAGAAATTGTGGAAGAAGAAATAAAGAAATAGAGAAATAAAGAAATTGGAGGTAGGCGGAGCTAGACAATAGAAAATTTTGATAGAATAACCACTCGCTAGAACTATTCCTCTATTTCTTTATTTCTCTATTTCTTGCTTTGTTCCACATGGAACAATACTCGCTATTCTCCATTCGCTATTCTCTGTTCTCATCTAATTTTAAAGTACTTCTAGCGTCGTAAAATAAACATAGCTAGTAAGAACTGGCCCTTATCCCCTAACTTATTTGAATAAAAAAACACGGCCGAAGATGCTCGGCCGTGGGTTTCGTAGTTGATGAGAGAAAGTAGTTACTTGGGTTTCCGGTGTTTGACCGGGTAGATGACGCCAAGCAAAATCTGGAGGCAATCGGCGATTTTGACGGACATTACCTGCCAGTCGGCTTCTTGTTTGTCCAAATATCCTGGACCGATGTGACCCTTATAGGAAGCGAGTTTTTCGGCTTCGTCATTCACGAAACCTAGATTTAACCCCGGTAGCTCTATCTCCAAGAAAGAAAATGGCTCATTTTGCATCATTATTTTGAGCATTTTTCCGGCTATACGAGTAAGTTCATCAGAGTAAATGCTCAACCCCCTGATAACTTTTTCGCGGAAGAATTTATTCTCTTCCGCATTCATTACGACCCCTTCATTGTTGAATAATAGATCAAACAGGTCCATGATGGCGCTTCGCTGATCTTGAAACTTAGCGCCTTTTTTGCGGATTTTCCTAATGGTCTTTAGACGCCGTTGGGAAAGTTCGGGTAATTTCATGTTATGCCTCCAACAATTGTTCGGTTGTCAATTTTGCGGTTACTAATTTTAGCCTAGCATTATCATAATATTTTAACAAGATTTTAGTTGATTTTTATCTAATTTTAGACAAAATAAAACGGCCGAAGATGCTCGGCCGAATGTTGGTGAAGGTGTCTCGGGGTCATAGCTTTGGTTGTGGGCCGGGTTTGCTTGGTCGCGCTACTGGTTGAAATCCGGTTATCTTCGATAGCTTGAAAGCGCCGCTTCAAAGACAAACTTGGACCAGTGACGCGATCGAGCAGATTTGGAGTGTGTTCTCCGGTGATTGAAAGCCGCCCCTGCTCCTCGGCTCACCCGAGACACAAGAAGTTTAGCACAATTTTGAGATCTAGCAAGGAGCCCAATTCAACAAGTAAGTGCAACACTTCTGCTAAAATAGATTAGAGCTATTGCTAGAGCATCGGTTGACTAAAAAGCGGCCTTTTGTTAAGGTTTGATTAAGCGCGCCTTCTGAAGCTGATCACCGTCTAACCAAGAACTCCTCCAACACCCGGGTTAGGGCAAAGGTCGGCCAAAGATTAAAGCGCTTTCACATTCGGGTGGAGGAGTTCAAATTAAAGGAGGCATTATTTGCAGCAAGTAGAGTGGGAAAAACTAATTAATTCAGTTCGTGAGAATGGCGGTTGGCCGAAGCTTTTGCGGCTTTTAGGCTACACGCCAGCTCCCAGAAAGGTGGCGAATGGCCGTTATCTGACCATGCGCTGTCCTTTTCATAGCGAAAAGACCGCCTCGATGCATTTTGATACAGAAGGCGACGGAACCTATATTTGTTATGGTTGCCAAAATCAAGGCGATTTCTTCCGCTTTATCCGGAGAGTCAAAGACTGGAGTCAGCGCAAAGTAGAGAGATTTCTCCGTCGGCATTTCAGCACCTAACCAACGCTTGGGGCATTCCGGGCGTTTTTTTTATTAAAAAAAGACACCATCCTACGCAGAATGATGTCCTCTTGGTGGACCGTAAGGGAGTTGTACCCTTGACCTCTTCCATGCCATGGAAGCGCTCTAGCCAACTGAGCTAACGGCCCGAATTAACAAGTAAAAACATTCTATCAAGAACTTCAGAATAAATCAATATCCCTTTTATTTTTGGGTAAAATGGGATAGAATAGATTTAAGATTTAGGATTTAAGATTTAAGAATGTCGGTAGTTCGCGTTTAAGCTAAAAGGCTATGTTTAAAGGTTTAACTAGTTCAACGCGGAGTTTATTCTTAAATCTTAAATCCTAAATCTTAAATCTCCTCACCTGTGTCCCAAAAATCTCTCTACATTCTAATCGCCGTCATCGCCGCCATCGCGGCGCTAGTATCCTTGTCCACCAAGACCAATTTTTTGGCTGGGCAAAAGTTGAAGTCGGCTGAGACAGTGGGCGGCGAGACAGCCGGTTGGTCGGCTTATCAGAATGAAAAATATAATTACAGTTTGAAATATCCAACGAGCTGGCAGTTAACCGAGGATTCCCAACAGTTACAGACAACCGGGGCGGAACAAAAGTTGCCGCTTCTAGAGAATGCCGAGATTTTTGGCGTGGAAAACACAGACCAGTCCGGCGGTTATATTAGCCTCTATATTTATATCAATCAGCCGCCACACTTGGCCGCTAATCCGGCTTGCCAAAGTTTAGCTGACTGCGTCGCGGGATTTAATCAGAATTTAGCCGGCGCGGCTGGCTGGCAAGTGGGGGAGCCGGCGGCAGTAACTTTAGCGGGCGAGGCGGCAATGGCGGAAAGAGTTGACCGGCCGGCGGCGGGCTGGGCGCATTATTATGTTTTTGCTTTGCGGAATAATATTTTTTATACCCTGCGGTTTACGGTTAAAACCGGGGACTATGATTTAGCCAGATCAACTTTTGATAAAGTTTTGGCGAACTTTAGGTGGAAGTAGATAATTTTTAATTTGAAATTTGAAATTTCTAATGAATTTATAATTCTTAATTTTAAATTGCCGGTAATCAGAGTTGAGGCCTAAAATTAGAAATTAAACCTTAAAAATTGATTAAAAATTTTAAATTAGAAATTAAAAATTACCTTTAATTCTGTGCGTAAACTTTTTGACTTTATTTCTGTTGTGATTCTTTTAGCCGTTATCGGCGTGGGTTATTATTGGTGGTTGCAAGGCCAAGTTGCCTCGGTTGGCGGAGTGGATGAAACGGCTTTAGCTGGTTTAACTAATTCGGCGGAAACAACCGAAATCGTTGATAATTCGGCTGAGGCCGGCTTGTCATGGCGGGAAAGTTGGAGTAAGCTGTGGGACAGTTTAACCGGTTCGGCCGTCGATACTGCCGTGTCGCAAGTTAATCTAGCTTCGCCGGCTTTGACGGTTGAGAAAAGTTTGTCGGGCGATACGGTCTGCTCTTGGCTGAAGAAGTTGTCGGCGTGTGATTATCTGCCGGAGAAGTACCAGGAATTATGTAATAAATGCGAATAGTAGCCGACAAGCCGTCATGCCGACACGCCGACAGAGAGCTGATAGCTACTGATGGCATAACGGCCTGTCGGCCTGAGAGCTGTTCCTTATGAATTTCCTCCTCCCATCCTCCACCTACAAATATCTCAAGGCCATCTCGCCCTGGTTCTTGCCAGCCCGGCGGCTTTTAAAGCAAATCAGCGGCGTGGAACCAACGCTGTTTTTTGCCGCGCCTTTGGTGGATGACAAAAGTGGTAAGTTTAAACCGAAAGTAGTGGAAAAACTTTTACGGCAGTTTGAGAGCGGTAAACTGCCGTTGAGTAACAGGGCGCATGGCGTTCGAGTCCACGGGCTAATTGATTTTGGTCGGGGCAGCAATCGGGTTTTTTACGCGCGGGACATTGATTTTAGCGTGACGGTTTTAACTGAACAAATTGAGTTGGTAAAACAGTTGGTGACGATTGCCGGCGTGGATGACCGAAAACTGCCTTCGCTTTTAACCATTCATTTGGGGCAAAGCGAGGGCGACCGTTCGGCCGAGCTGGCGCGATTAGTAGAGGTATTCAAAAAAGTTTTGCCGCTCGCTGAAGGCAAGCGCGTGATTATCAGCATTGAAAATATGTTTGATCCGCGCGGCGGCTATTCGCTCGGCTCGGACCTGGAAGACTTGGCGGCAATTTTTAGCGGCGTCGGGCCGACTGATTGGCTCACCTGCACTTTTGATTTTTCTCACGCTTTGATTCATTATCATGGCAATTACCAGCGGATCGAGGAGCAATTAGTTAAATTAAACTTACTGCCCAAAATTTGTTTTGTCCATCTGACCGCGCCGGGCATCAAATACCGCGAGAAGGTTGAAAAATATATTTTACCACCGCGGAATTTTTTCCCGATCAACGCGCTCTGGTATTTGCTTTTTCACCATCCGGATAATCAGTCAGGCTTTTTGCCGTTATTCAAAAAGCACCCCGGTGACTACAAGTTGCTGTTGCCTCTGATTAATTTTGTTTTAGATAAATCAGCGGTCAAAGAGAGCCGCTATAATGTCGCCACCTTGGAGCTGGAGCTAAAAGTTTGGGGGACGCACGCCGGCGCCACGGTTAAGGATATGCTTTATACTCTCAAAACGATTAAGGCGTTTGACGCGTTAAATAAGATTTAAGTAAAACGAGTTAACTGATCTATTTCTTTATTTCTCTATTTCTTTATTCCTGACAGATAAATACGAGAAATTAAGAAATAAAGAAATAGAGAAATAGGAAAAAATATGTCGTTTTCATTAGGAATTGTCGGCCTGCCGAATGTCGGCAAGTCCACCTTATTTAAGGCGCTGACCAAAAAACAGATTGATATTGCCAATTATCCGTTCTGCACCATCGAGCCAAATGTTGGCATTGTGCCGGTGCCGGATGAGCGGTTAGCGCAACTGGCGCGCGTTTCGGCGTCCAAAAAGATTGTGTCGACGGTGGTTGAGTTCGTGGACATTGCCGGTTTGGTCAAAGGCGCGAGCGAGGGTGAGGGGCTCGGCAACAAGTTTCTTGCTAACATCCGCGAAGTGGACGCTATTGTCCAAGTGGTGCGCGGTTTTACTGATCCCAATGTCATCCATGTCGGCGGCAAAGTTGACCCGGCGGGCGATATTCTGACAATCAATTTAGAACTCGGCATCAAAGATCTGGAAACCGTTAGCCGGCGGCTCGGTGAATTGGAAAAGCGAATCAAGTCGGGATTAAAAAAAGAAGAAATAGAGTTAATAAAGTTAATAGAGTTAATAAAAAAAGGTTTGGAAGATGGCCAGCTGGTTAATCAGCTGGGGTTAACCGCGGAAGAATTGGCAACGGTTAAAGATTTGAATTTGCTGACCGCTAAGCCGATGATTTATGTGATGAATGTTGATGAGTCCAAAGTCCAAAGTCCAGAGTCCGGAGTGAAGGGGGTTGATCAAAATCAAGTGATTGCGATTTCGGCGAAGATCGAAGCGGAACTCGCGGATTTGAATGACGAAGAAAGAAAAGAATATTTGGCGGAGCTGGGTCTAGCTGAAAGCGGGTTGGATAAATTAGTTAAAAAGGGTTATGAGATTTTAAATCTAATCACTTTTTTGACCGCCGGGCCGGACGAAAGCCGCGCCTGGACCGTGACGCGAGGCAGTACGGCGCCGCAAGCGGCCGGGAAGATTCACACCGACTTTGAAAAGGGGTTTATCCGGGCGGAGATTTGCAATTGGCAAGATTTTGTAAAATACGGCGAAGTCGGCTGTAAAGAAAAGGGCTTGATGCGGATCGAGGGCAAGGACTATATTATGCAGGATGGCGATACTTGTAATTTTCGGGTGGCGACATAAAGAAGATAGCTCGCAGAAAGCGCGAGCTATTAGTGAGGAGAGAGGCCTGACAGCCTCTTTTTGTTTTGGCTCAAGCGAACCCCATGGATTTGGCGAGTGGCCAAAGCAACAGGGCGACGGTGACCGCGGCTGCATTCCCGGTCTGTTTTATTCCCCAGCGGGCGCCGTAATAAAACAGGAGGAAAACCGCCAGCCAAAACAAGACATAGGCGGTTGGCAGTGGCGCAAAAATTACCCCCGAAAGGACAATAAAACCGGCAAGATTTTCCATTCCGACCTCCTTTGGTTGGGAGTGGCGTGGCTACTTTCAGCGTAGTTCATTTGCGGGTAAAAGAAAAGGGGATAACAACGAAGTTGAAAGTTATAAAGTTATAAAGTTATAAAGTTGGCAGAAAAGGGTTAAGGGGTTAATAAAACTCCCCACACCCCCTTCTGTCCTCCCCCTCACTAGTGTCCCATTAATTTTAAACACCATTGCAGATTTATTCTAATCTTAGCCATAATCTGAGAAAAACATATTTTTCGATTTGAATTTGGTCTA
>JBAZBH010000028.1:0-7393 GCA_041671565.1 Patescibacteria group bacterium | reverse complement strand
AGCCAGATTAGTTGAATTAAAATGCTTATTAAGGTAAAATTAGGATAACAAAAATTTAGAAATAAAGCAAGACCCTATGAATTTTAGCCTTTTACTTTCCGACCCGCTATTTTTTGTTTTATGGCTTTTGGCGGTGGTTTACGCTTTAACCATCCATGAGTTTTCCCATGTCCTGGCGGCTTACCTGATGGGCGACAACACCGGCAAAGACCTGGGTCGGCTGACGCTAAATCCGCTCGCGCATATTGATTGGTTGGGGTTTGCTATGCTCCTTTTCGTCGGTTTTGGTTGGGGCAATCCGGCGCCTTACAATCCGTATAATCTGAGGTATAAAAAATGGGGGACGGCGCTGGTCGCTTTTGCCGGGCCGCTGTCCAATGTCATCAGCCTTCTGGTCTTTGGCTTGGCGTCCAAGTTTCTGCGGATTTACACCAACCTGCCGACCGATAACCTGCTCTTGGAGTTTCTGATGTTTTTAGCCCTCGTCAACCTGGTGCTTTTGGTTTTTAACCTCATCCCGATTCCGCCGCTGGACGGTTCCAAGATACTTTTCACCGTCTTGCCAGACAAATATAATAATTTCAAAATCAGCCTGATGCACAACGGCCCATGGGTTCTCTTGATTTTGATTATCGCGGACAACTTTTTGGGAATATCAATTTTTGGAAGGTTATTTCAGTGGGTGTGGAATATTGTATATCTGTTATTTTAGTTAATAGGTGATAGGTAGGTAGGGGCAATTCACGAATTGCCCTAGGAAGGGTTAAAAGGTTAAGGGGTTAAACAATATGGATGGACAAACTCGCCAAGATATTAAGCCCGGGACCAAGGTGCTGATTGTGCTGAAAGAAGACCAACCGACCGGCCAGTTGACTCTCGGCATAGTGCAGGATTTACTGACCAGCAAACCGTTTCATCCGCGGGGGATCAAAGTCCGGCTGACGAACGGGCTGGTGGGGAGGGTGCAGGAAGTAGTTGAAAGTTGAAAGTTGAAAGTTATAAAGTTGGCAGAAAAAGGGTTAAAAGGTTAAGGGGTTAAGAAAGCGGAGCGACGCAGCCTTTGGCTGCGTTATGGTTAGTTAACACCATAACACGCCCAGAGGGCGTGTCGGTCCGCTGGCGGTTTGTCAGACCAGAATAAAAACTAGTTCTCGCCAAAAGGCGGGGATTTTTTTGTATAAAAAACACCCACCGTTTCGCGGTGGGGTTTGGTGATGAGGCGCGGCCTGGCGGCCGCGCCCCTTGATGCGCAGGTTGATGTTATTGTACCATCAGAGCCGGATGCCGGTTCTGATGATATGGTTGAATTCGTCGACTTCCATCCAGATGATATCCGCCTCGGTTTTCACGAACAGGGGGCAGATATAACAATCTGGAACTAGGGCATTAGCTTTGCCCGCTGCCAGTCTGGGTTGACGGATGCGGCCTTCTTTCCAGAACCAGCGAGCCAAGAAGTCGCCACCTTTTAGGTCTAGGTGGCCTTTCGCCCCGTCCTCTTTGATGCACGCCCAGACCGCATCTCGATAGAATTTGAACACCCTTTCAAGTGCTTCGGCGCTGTCGATTAGCGTCGCCGCCACGATGTATTCTACATCGCAAGGATCGTCGGGCCGCAGAGAATTCTTCCAGCGGTTGCCGCCTTTTCCAGAGAAAGGGTAATTCATGTAGTCGACGCATAATGACAGAGAGGTTCCGATCATGGCTTAACTCCTTAAAGTTTGGCGCGGGGATTAACCGCACCTTTCTTAAGGCAGTTCTGGCGCCAGAACGAAACTCCCTTTTAAAAAAAAGCGCGGTGTTTTTCCGAACAACAAGTATTATCCCGCAATCATGTTTGGGGCCCTCCTCAGTTTAAAGGGGTTGTAGGGAAAGGCGCGGCCTGGCGGCCGCGCCCCTTGATGCGTAGATTAAACAGTAGCCTGTCCGCCACTTTCGAGTTCGTCCACCATCTCCATGACTGCCCGGCTGCTGAAGAAATAGGCAATCTCAATTTCCTTTTGTCGGAAAGCCGCGATGAGTTTAGCGGGTTTTCCCCAGTGGCCCCATTGGTGTTCTTTTTTGATTTTGTCGACGGTCTTGTCGTCAGTTTCGTCGATGTAGCCACCGAGATCATCCCGTTTTAGCGTATAAACATTCCATGGCTCGGCGAAGAAAGCATCACCTCGGAAATCGGGTAAGTTTGTTCTATGGAGATCCGCCTTTCTATCGGCAGATAAATAAACGGAGACATCCCGATTGCTTTCAAAAGCCACATTTCTTTCAAATCTCTTGGCTTGGGGCATCGGATAAAGTTGAGCCACTTTAACCCCTGGAAAATCTTGGAGGGTCTCAAGGATGATGACCTCGATTGGGTTAATAAACCGTCCTTTGAGGTCGATGCCGCTGAGTTCCGTTTTTGTCGTCCAGATTTGTCCCGGTTTGATTTCCGGGCGTTTGTGACTCGTCGCGATCGGAGGGAAACCATTAAAAAACCTTTTGCGTTCGTAGAATTCAAGGTCTTTAGTGATTATTGTCGGTTCTCCGTCATCGTCATTAACTTCCGGATTATCTGGCCCGAGGAACATCCAGCCATTTTTTACATTATTTTCTTCCAGTTGCTTGTGCTTACGCATGGTTTTTCTCCTTGGTGTAGGCGCTTGGTTGTCAGTCGTTCATGAATTGATCAATCACAACTATATATACCATAATCGCGATTACGATCCCCGATATAACAAGGCCGGCCATTTTTGTTGTCCTTTATGTTTTGGGCGCATTTCGCGCCATTGATTTTTTCAACGAGCATTCCAATACCAGCCAGGCGATTCAGCTAGTAGAAATCATCTTAATATAGCATAAGACAGAAAATGTGTCAACGGTAATTTAGCATATTTTAGATAATTAGCTAAATTTAGCTAAGTTATCTATCTAATAAAAGTGGAGAAATACCCTAAATTTGAAGTTTTTAAACTTGGGCAGAATAAAGCCGGTTGCCTCTTGACTACAGATTTTCTAAATGCTATTCTATTGTTACTTTTACAGCAGGTCGTTAAGTTGTTAGGTTGTTAGGTTGTTATGGTCCGGCATCCCAGCATACGCGGGACAAGTTTGCCGGACAAAGCAATTTACCTATCAACCTAACCACCTATCTACCTAACAACCTGATTATGCCTACAATCAATCAATTAGTGCGCCAGGGGCGCCATAGCAAGCCTAAAAAGGCCAAATACGCGGCGATCCGCTCGACTTTGGATACATTACACCGCCGACGGGTGGATATGCCGAAAGGCAACCCGCTGAAGCGCGGCGTGTGTTTAAAAGTGTTCACTCGGACGCCAAAGAAACCGAACTCGGCTTTGCGGAAGGTGGCGCGCGTCCGGCTATCCAACGGCATTGAAGTCACCGCCTATATTCCGGGCGAGGGGCACAATTTGCAGGAACACAGCATTGTTTTGATCAAAGCCGGCCGGACCAGCGATTTGCCTGGCGTCCGTTATAAAATCATTCGCGGCGTTTATGATACTCAAGGCGTGACTGGCCGCAAACGGAGCCGTTCGCTTTACGGCGTGAAGAAGGAGAAGGTGAAGAAGTAATTGGAATGTGGTATATGGAATGTGGAATATGGCGACATACCACATACCACATTCCACATACCATATACCCAAGAGGTGATAAAAAGTTAAAACTAGAATTAAGATTTAAGATTATTTAAACCAGATTGATTCAAATAAACCATAACCTATGCGCGGTAAAAAGGCTCCAGTCAGAAAAATTCAACCCGATTCTCGTTATAACAATCCGTTGATTGCCAAGTTTATCAATTACATCATGGATAATGGCAAAAAGTCAGTCGCCGAGAGGATTGTTTATACCGCTTTTGATATTATCGCCGAAAAAACCAAGAAAAATCCGGTGGAAGTTTTTGACGGCGCCTTGAAGAACATCAGCCCGCTCCTCGAAATCCGCAGCCGCCGCGTCGGTGGCGCCAACTACCAGATTCCTTATCCGGTGCGCGGCGAACGGCGCGTTTCCCTTGGTTTCCGCTGGTTAATTATCGCCGCCAAAGCGCGGAAAGGTATGGCTATGAGCCAGCGCCTCGCCGCGGAATTAATGGCGGCTTACAATAAAGAGGGTAATGCGGTCAAAAAACGGGAAGACACTCACCGGATGGCCGAAGCCAACAAAGCCTTTGCTCATTTTGCTCGTTAATTATGCCGAATAATACTTTAATTGGTACTAAAATTGATGTTCGCAATCGTTAGTACCTTTTTTATTTGAATAGCGGTTAGGTCGATAGGTGGTTAAGTAGTTATGGTCCCGCTTCGCGGGACAAACCTAACAACCTAACAACTTAACGACTTAACAACCTACCCCTATGCCCCGAGAATATAGCCTAGAAAAAACCCGTAACATCGGCATTATCGCCCACATTGACGCTGGTAAAACCACGGTTTCCGAGCGGATTTTGTTTTACACCGGCAAAAAGCACAAAATCGGCGAAGTGCATGAGGGTGAGGCGACCATGGACTGGATGGAGCAGGAGCAGGAACGGGGCATTACCATTACTTCGGCCGCGACCACTTGCTTTTGGAAAGACTGCCGCATCAACTTGATTGACACTCCCGGGCATGTGGACTTCACCGCTGAGGTGGAGCGGAGTTTGCGTGTTTTAGACGGTGGCGCCGTGATTTTTGACGGTGTCGCCGGCGTCGAGCCGCAATCGGAAACAGTTTGGCATCAGGCGGACAAATACAAAGTGCCGCGCCTGGCTTTTATCAACAAAATGGACCGGACCGGCGCGAATTTTTATAAAGATTTAGAATCCATTCACGCGCGCCTGACCAAAAATGCTCATCCGGTTCAGCTGCCGATTGGCGCCGAAAGCAATTTTGCCGGCATGGTGGACCTGTTTGAAATGAAAGCCCGTTTTTATCTGGACGAACTCGGCACCAAGTGGGAAGATCGCGAGATCCCGGAAGATTTGAAAGAATTGGCGGTGAAATACCGCAATGAGTTGGTGGAAGCGATTGCCGAGAATGACGAAGGTTTGATGAATAAATACATCGCCGGCGAAGAGATCGCGATTGCCGACTTGAAGAAGGTTTTGCGGGCCGCGGTAATCAACAATCAGATTGTGCCGGTGCTTTGCGGCTCGGCTTTGAAAAATAAAGGCGTCCAGTCGCTTCTCGACGCGGTGGTGGATTATTTGCCGTCGCCGCTTGAAATTCCGCCGGTGACCGGCCATGCCGTGGGTAACGAAGAAGAAACCATGATCCGCAAGCCGGACGATAGCGAACCGTTTGCCGCTTTGGCTTTCAAAATCGCGGTCGATCCGTTCGTTGGTAAACTCTGCTTTTTCCGCGTTTATTCCGGCACGCTCAAGGCCGGCTCCTATGTTCTGAATACCGCTAACGGCGAACGGGAAAGAATCAGCCGGATTCTCCGCATGCATGCCAATTCCCGCGAAGATGTGACTGATGTCTATGCCGGCGAAATCGCCGCTGCGGTTGGCCTCAAAAAAACTTTTACCGGCCATACGCTCTGCGACGAAAATCATCCGGTGGTTCTCGAGTCGATTACCTTTCCGGAGCCGGTTATCTTTGTCGCCGTCGAGCCCAAAACCAAAGCCGACCAGGAGAAAATGGGTGTGGCGCTCCAGAAATTGGCGGAAGAAGATCCGACTTTTCAAGTGCACACTGATGATGAGACTATGCAGCTGATCATCGGCGGTATGGGTGAATTACACTTGGATATCATCGTGGAACGGATGAAGCGCGAGTTTAAAGTGGAATGCAATGTCGGCGCCCCGCAAGTGGCTTACCGCGAAACCATTCAGAAAATTGCCGAAGCCGAAGGCAAATATATCAAGCAATCCGGCGGCCGCGGTCAGTATGGCCATTGTTGGTTGCGCGTGGAGCCGCAGGATGCGCCGGGCAAAGGCTTTGAATTTATCGATGAAGTTAAGGGCGGCGCGATTCCGCGTGAGTATATCCCGGCGATTCAGAAAGGTATTAAAGAAGCTTTGACTCGCGGTATTTTGGCCGGCTTTCCGATTGTCGATATTAAGGCGGCGGTCTATGACGGTTCTTATCATGAAGTTGACTCCTCGGAAATCGCCTTTAAAGTGGCCGGTTCAATGGCTTTTCAAGAAGCTTGTCGCCGCGCCAGCCCGGTAATTCTCGAGCCGATCATGAAAGTGGAAGTAGTGGTGCCAGAAGACTTTATGGGTGAAGTGGTGGGCGACTTGAACGCCAAGCGCGGCCAGATCAATGAAATGCGCGAACGAGTCGGCATGAAGGTGATTGACGCGATTGTGCCGCTGGGCTCGATGTTCGGCTACGCGACGCAGCTTCGCTCAATGTCCCAAGGCCGGGCGAGCTACAGCATGGAGTTTTCGCATTACGCGCCGGTGCCAAGGAATGTGGCGGAGGAGATTATCGCGGGGCGGAAAACAGGGAAGTAAAGCAGAATCAAGAATTAAGAAGCATGAATCAAGAGCACTTCTTAATTCCCATTCTAACTGCTTGCCACCGATTTGGTATATCGTATGCGGTATACGGCTACTAAGTTTATTAGCCATTTAGGACCAAGACTTGTAATGGATAAATCTTGATTCTTAATTCTAAATTCTTGATTCTTTCCTATGACTAACGAATTCCGGAAAATCTTGGATCTGATTAAACGGACAGGGGATCGGGCGATTTTCTATGATGCGCAGGAAGACTCCAGCTTTGCCATTCTGCCGATTAATGAATACGAAAAGTTGTTATTTAATAATGTTGATGAGATCAAGGGCTTGACGGAAGAGGAATTATTAGATAAAATCAACCGAGATATTGCCAGATGGCGGGCCGATCAAGAGCTGGAAAAAGTCGGGCAAGCGGAAGTGGCTTTAACCAAAAAGTTAGAACCGACGCTAACTGTGCCTGTAGAAGTTGAAATCGCCAAGGCCGCTCCGGTTGAACCAGTTAAACCGGCTGAAGATATTTATCAGTTTGAACCAATAGATTAGAGAGTTAGACAGTTAGAAAGCCAGAAAGCCAGAGAGTTAGTAAGTTTAAAAAATTTAAATAATCCCAACAGTTGGCTAAAACTCTGAAAGCACAGATTCACACAGATTTTCACAGATGGGCACAGATAATTTATCTGTGTAAATCTGTGTAAATCTGTGAGATCTGTGTCGTCAGCAGGCTGTTGGCAGGAGAATAATAAAATGGCAAATTTCGATCGTTCCAAACCCCATGTCAATGTGGGTACCATCGGTCACGTTGACCACGGTAAAACGACCCTAACGGCCGCGATTTTGAACTACTTGAAGTCCAAAGGCATGGCCGCTCAGGACAAAGGCGTTGATGACCTGGACAAAGCGCCAGAGTCAAAAGCGCGCGGTATTACAATCGCCACCGCCCATGTGGAG
>JBAZBH010000027.1:0-7434 GCA_041671565.1 Patescibacteria group bacterium | reverse complement strand
AGTTTGGCGAGCGGGCTTATGACATTTATTCCCGCCTGCTTAAAGACCGCATTATTTTCCTCGGCTCGCCGATTGATGATGTGGTTGCGAATATCGTCATTGCCCAGTTTCTCTTCCTGGACGCGGAAGACCAAAAGAAAGATATCAAGCTTTACATCAATTCGCCGGGCGGCAGTGTGACGGCCGGGCTGGCGATCTACGACACCATGCAGTATGTTAAGGCTGATGTCTCGACTATTTGCCTCGGCCAAGCGGCGTCCATGGCGGCCACGCTCCTCGCCGCCGGCGCCAAAGGCAAACGGTTTGCCCTGCCGAACAGTGAGATTATGCTTCACCAGGTGATGGGTGGCGCTGAGGGTCAGGCGGCCGATGTCAAAATTCGCGCCGAGCGGATCCTGAAAGTCCACGCGCGGATGAATAAACTTCTCGCCCAGCATACTGGCCAGCCGCTAGCGAAAATTGAGAAAGACACTGACCGCGATTTCTTTATGGACCCGGAAGAGGCGAAGAAGTATGGGATAGTGGATAAGATAATCAGCCGATAGCGCATAGCTCTTAGGAACGACTTCATTTAGATGGGGTCGTTTTTAGTTGAAAGTTATAAAGTTATAAAGTTGAAAGTTAAATACAAGGGTTAAAAGGTTAAGGGGTTAAGAAGGCGGAGCGACACAGCCTCTGGCTGTGTTATGGTGGGATAAGGCTATAATGCGCCTAGAAGGCGCGTCGGTCCGCTATTTGCCAGTGGTGGGTTGACTTAAAATTGGCCGGGGTTTAAGATAAAAATATCAACGGCGCGAAAGTCTGTTAATATCCCGTTCGTGGTACAGCTTCATTGATTTCTCTTGGTGAAGTTGGCAGACGAGAGGGGCCATCAAGGCAGCCCAGACCGACAGCTAAGGATAAATAAGGTCCCGCAATTTAGGGGACGAACCGAAGCTTCGGGGGCGGGGGACTATGAACCCCAATGGTTAGGCAATCTTTTGCCCACGGCAGAATTTGCCAAACTACAACGCTCGGTAGCGCCACCACAAGAAGAGGGGCCAGGATACATTTCCTTGGCCCCGTTTTATTTGGATTAGAAAGTTAGACAGTCAGACAGTTAGAGAGCCAGTTTGATAAGATAAAGGCAAAATCATAAGATAGGTAAAACGCCAACAACAAAATTGGAGGTCACCCATGACAAACTGGACAACACTCGCGCTCATTAATGTTACCGCCCTTATCGCGTTCATCGCCTTTTGGCCTTTACGGAATCAGGCCCGACTAGCCAAAAGCCAAAAGAAGCATTTTTGGCTGGCTAACGCGGCTCGCCTTTGCTTCCTCACTTTTGCGGCGGTGGTCGTGGTCGACGGCGCTATCCTTGTTAAATACATTTGGCTTTATTGACTATAATGGTAATCAGCCGACCTCACCAAATCCCACTTGCGATCAAGCGGGATTTTTTTATATAAAAAAGGACGGCTGGCTCGGGTGCGAGCAAAAGCCGTCGTGAATCTCTCTATCGGGTGGGGTGATAATAATTTTGGTTAAAAGATGCCGCGGTAGCCGTCAGCTTTGCCTACCAGCTTGGCTTCAGCTCGTTGATGGTCACCTAGCATCCTTTTAAGTTCCCTTTCATCGGCTTCAGCTTGCCGCCGAAGTTTTTCTGCCGTTTCGGAATTTTGGTCGTTGGTATTGTTTGAGCTGTCGGAAGCGGGGTTGGTTTTGTCTGCCATTTTACTTAACTGCCTTTCTACCCGATAGAGATTTTTACTTCAAATTATTTTAAAAAATCCGCCCGGTTGCCTGGCGGTTTTTCTTCAAATTATTCAGCAAAAATTACCGCCGCAGGCGTTTTAAGAGATTAGTACCCAACAAAAGGCTGGCATTTTGGCGGTAAGTTATCTTCATAGCTTTAGCTTAACTCCGTTGAAAGAAAAAAGCAAGCAAAATAGGCGGTTAAGTTCATGGGCAGTTAGAGGCCAAAAGGTTAAAGGTTTAAAACAACCAAAAAATCCTCCCGCGGCGGGAGGATTTTTATAAAGGTATTAAAATTAAATTTACTGAGCCGGAGTGACAGGAGCAACGGGTTCGGCTGGCGCTGGAGCCACTGGCGCGGGGGCCGGAGCCGAGGCGTGTTGGGAAGCTTTGAGCGTGTCTTTCAGCACCTTGCCGGCTTTGAACTTGACCACTTTGGTCGGCGGGACGGTGATGTTTTGTTTGGTGCGGGGGTTGATGCCCTCGCGGCCTTTGCGGACGCGGGCTGAGAAAGTGCCAAAACCGGTGAGCGTCACTTCGGCGCCGGCTTTGATCTCATCCATGATGGTTTGGACCAGGCTGTCCAAAACATCTTCGGCCTGTTTTTTAGAAACTTTGGCTTTGTCAGCCAAGCTTTCAATCAATTTGGCTTTATTCATACTTTTAGCCTTAAGAGGTTAAAGGTTTATTTATGCTTATTTCACTTAAAAACTTGGCAGACAAAACTTATCCTCAGAAGAACACTCACCTAAATTGGCAGTACCATCTTTATCTATACCTGATTGACAAGTTGTTACTTTACACCAAAATTTTGGGCAATCACCAGTTTTTGTCCATTGGCAATAACCCCTCGGGTCATCCATATAAGCACGATTCTGGTTTATATAAAGAAATAGCAATTTTGGATAAGCCAACATTAAAATAACAATAACAACGGCGACAATGACAAGGGTAATTATAATTTTAGTTGATTTTTTCATGGTTTTTAATTCCAATTTCCTCAGACAATTATAGAAAGTCCTAAATCTTAACCAAAAAGAGTTTTGTAATCAGCTAATTTTACCTCTTTTATTATACTACACTTCAATTTCGGCGTCCAACCGCTTAAACTCGACTGTCAAGCCGGTCGCGGGGTCGATTTTGAGGAGGACGGCGTTGATCAAGCAGACGCCGGTTTCCGGTATTTCAAAGAGAGATTTCTCTTGTTTGCCTTCAAACGACAGCAGAAGATTCTCCGGCGCGCCGCCGATGATGGAATTTTTGGCGCCGACCATGCCAGCATCAGTAATATAGCCGGTGCCGCGGGACAGGATGCGGCCATCGGCTGTCGGGATGTGGGTGTGGGTGCCGAGTACCGCCGAGACGCGGCCGTCAAAAAGGAGGCCCATGGCGACTTTTTCGCTGGTCGCCTCGGCGTGGAAATCCACCAGCTTCATTTTAATGTCCGGGTGGTTATCTAGAATTTCGGTTAATTTATTGAACGGGTTAGTGGCTGGCGGGTCGTCTTTCATAAACAACTGGCCCAAAAGATTGGCCAGCAAGATTTCGCCTTTGGCGGTTTCGACAACTTGAAACCCGCGGCCCGGAGTATTGGGCGGGTAGTTAGCCGGGCGAATGATGGGGTAGTCTTGGTCCAACATCTCCACGCCTTCGGGTTTTTTGAAGATATGGTTGCCCGAAGTGCCAAAGTCCACGCCGGCCTCCACCAAATCCTGCCAGGTTTTTTGGGTCACGCTTTTGCCGTGCGCCAGATTTTCCACATTGGCAATCACTAAATCAGGTTTAAACTCGGCTCTCGCTTTTGGAATGTACTTCAAAAGCGCCCGGCGGCCGATTTTGCCAATTATATCTCCAAAAAACAGGATAGTCAGAAGGTTGGAGTTTTTCTTAATTAACATATAAGTTCTTAGTAATCAGTAACCAGTAATCAGTAACTGGTAACTAGTAATTGGTTTGTTTTTCTATGGATTTAATCAAGCCGTTGGTCAATTTGGCCACTTCATTGGCTCTTTCGCCCAATTCTTTACATTTTTTTAAGTCGATATAACCCAAGTCTTTAGCTAATAACAGGAAATTTTGAACTTCGGCGGTTGAGCCGCGGGATTGATGGTAGAATTTAACTTTATCTTTATAATGGTAGCGGGCAAAGCCTTCGGCGATATTGGCAGTGATTGAACTAGCAGCTCGCCGCAACTGGCTAACAACACCATATAGTTCATCTTTAGGAAAACCTTTAGTGGTTTTATAAACGCCCAAAGCTAACTGATGGCCCATTTTCCAGGCATCTAAGTCATAGAAGTTTTTAATAACTTTTACCATAAATTACCAGTTACTAGTTACTGATTACTAGTTACTAATTATCTGGCATACTCCACCACCCTCATCTCCCGAATGACATTAACCTTGATTTCACCTGGGTACTTGAGCTCGGCTTCAATCTTCTTGGCGATGTCGCGGGCGAGGTTTTGGGCTTGGAGGTCGTTGATTTCGGTCGGGGTGACAAAGACGCGGATTTCGCGGCCCGCTTGGATGGCGTAAGCGCGGTCCACGCCGGCAAAGGTCGTCGCCACTTTTTCCAGTTCGCCGAGGCGTTGGAGATAATTTTCGTAAGTGTCTTTGCGGGCTCCCGGCCGGGCGCCGGAAATCATATCCGCTACTTTGACAATCACCGCTTCCAAGGTGGACGGCTTGTCGTCGTGGTGAGTGAGAATCGGGGCGATGATTTCATCGGGCAAGCCAAATTTTTTGGCGATATCGCGGCCGATTTCCGGATGCGTCCCTTGGACTTCATGGTCAACGGCTTTGCCGATGTCATGGAGGAGGCCGCCTTTTTTGGCAATCGCCACATTGCCGCCCATCTGCTCGGCGAGAAGAGCCGAGAGGTTGGCAACTTCGATGGAATGCTGGAGGACATTTTGGCCGTAGGAAGTGCGGTATTTCAGCCGGCCGACAATCTGCACCAATTTCGGGTCTAGGCCGGTGATACCCAGGTCATAGAGGGCATTTTCGCCGGCTTTTTTGATATCGAGAGCGATATTTTTGCGCGCTTCTTCCACCGCTTCTTCAATCCGGCCCGGGTGAATGCGGCCGTCAGCAAGGAGTTTAACAATCGCTTGCTTGGCAATGTGGCGGCGGATGAGCGAGAAGCCGGAAACGGTGATGGCTTGCGGGGTGTCGTCGACGATAATCTCGGTGCCGGTTAACTGTTCCAAGACACGGATGTTGCGACCTTCGCGACCGATGATCCGGCCTTTCATTTCATCCGATGGCAGATCAACCGTGGTGGTGGTCATTTCCATAGCTTGCGAACCGGCGCAGCGCTGGATAGCGAGGGTGACGATTTCCTTCGCTTTCCGTTCCACTTCGTCGCCTTCAACATTTTCCATTTTGCGGATACGAGAAAGCAGGGCCTCATGGCTTTGTTCCTCCACATTCTTCAAGAGGATTTCCTGCGCTTGTTCTTTATTTAGGGCGGCAATCTTCTCCAGTTTGGCGAGCTGTTCCACTTTAATATCCTGAATCTTCTTTTTGATTTCTTCCAACTGTTGGGCTTTGTCGTAAACCTGCTGTTGTTTGTTTTCCAAATCCAAAAGCTTTTGGTCAAAGCGACTTTCCCGCTGTTCCAGCCGCTGTTGAATGGCTTTCAGCTCTTCGTGGCGGGTTTTTTCTTCCGCTTTCGCTTCGTCAATAATTTTGAGCGAGCGGTCTTTAGCATCCATCAAGACTTCCTGGGATTTGGCTTTAGCTTCAGTCAGCATTTTTTCGGCGTGCGCCGCGGCTTTAGCGGTTTTTTGGTTAAGGAAGAATTTCCGCAAAACAAAACCGACCACCAGGCCCAAAAGAATGCCGAGGAAAGTGGCTCCGTAAAATAAAGTTGGCATAGTATTCTCCAATTTTCTGGCCGGAGAACCCGAAAGCCAATAAGATAAAAACCGGTTAGAGGCTAACCGTCGAGGTTTTAAGCTGTGAATTGACTGGAGTTATTAACGACATGAGAGGTAACGAGTCAAAATTTAAAGCTTAATCCCGCTCTGGCAAGAAGTTAACAGTCGTGTCTTCAATCTGCCGGATTATCCTATTTGCCTTAGCGCTTTTCTCCGTCTTAACCAGAAAAAGATATTAATAATTAAGACAGAAATACTATAGCATAGGGGCGGACGGCTGGCAAGAGCGGGGTATTTTAGGGGAAAATCACATAACACATAACATGGAACAAACGGCTGCTTTGGTTTCTTGTTTCTTGCTCTATGTTATGTGTTATGGGCTACAGTTGACTTTTTTTTAGTAAAATGCTAAGGTTTTTAGTCCTGCGGGACTGCCTTTTATCGGCGCATGGGGCGTTGGTAAGGTATGGTATGAACCTTGAAAACAGAAAAGAGGTGTGGCCATGAGTATGTACGAAATCAGTGCAACATTGGAGGGTCTCGACGACGGCCTGTTGATGCACAAGTTCAGCACCGACAGCACCGCCGACATGGAAAACAAGGTCAAAAAAACCGCCAAGGCTCAACTCACGCCTGCCGCGGCGGCCGAGGATGCGGCTTACCGTCTGGAGCCGACCGATGGCCAGGCCAAAGGCCAGCTCGCTTTGCCGGCCGATCATTTTCTCGCCTCCATGGTGGGCGCGGCCAGCGGTTACCAAATCAAAGGCAAAGGTAAAAAAACCTACAAGGATGCCTTCAAGGGTTTGATCAGTATCAATCCTGTTCTGATCGGCCTGACCACCGCCGACGGCCAGCCGTTCTATGACTACATCATTGACAGCCGGCCGGTCAGAAATCCGAGCACCGGTGGCCGGGTCGTACGGCATCGTCCCTTTTTCAAGCCGGGCTGGCGCGTTGCGTTCACGCTGAAGGTGATGGATGACGGCATACCGCTGGAAGTGGTCCAGGCAATTTTGAGCGATGCCGGCATGAGCAAGGGCGTCGGCGACTACCGACCGCGGTACGGAAAATTCCGGATCGTCCACTTTGAGCAGGTCACGGCCTAGCTCAACCACGCAGATTAACCAATAGCCGGGGCGGGACATTTCCTCCCCGGCTATAATTTTTTGATTTAGTGTGGTAAGGTCTGGTATGATTGGATACGGTAAGGTCAGGTTAGGTAGGGTACGGTTGGGTGATGCGAGGTAAAGTTCGGTGCGGTAGGGTATGGTAGGGAATTGAACCCTTTTCAGAAAACATTCGCGTTAACTTTGCCGTTTACTAAAAACCACTCTTTTAATAGTTTAGAGTGTGGTATGGTCAGGTCAGGCAAGGTTTGGTCAGGCAAGGTGATGTGAGGTCGGGTAAGGTTTGGTATGGTAGGGATTTGACTCTTCCGAAAATAATCCAATTTAACCTTTTTATTTCATCGTTTTTAATAAGAATCGGTGAGGTGAGGTTAGGTTGGGCATGGTGATGTCTGGTGAGGCAAGGTAAGGTACGGTGAGGTCAGGTCAGGTAAGGTGAGGCGAGGTCAGGTAGGGTAGGGTTTTAACCTTTTCCAACAATCAGATTTTTTACTCAACTAACCAAATTTTAGTTGGGTAAGGTGAGGTACGGTCTGGTTGGGCGCGGTCTGGTGTGGTGAGGTTTGGTTGGGTAAGGTGAGGCACGGTGTGGTGAGGCACGGTGTGGTAGGGTTTGGTAAGGCCTAAAACCTTCCAGAAAACAAATCGCATTAATTTTGTCATTTACCAAACCACCTTTTTCGATA
>JBAZBH010000026.1:0-10654 GCA_041671565.1 Patescibacteria group bacterium | reverse complement strand
TTCGGTTAACCGCCGGCGGATTGAGATTACCAAAGAGGTGGTGGAAAGCAACGGCGTGGACTTTATTGAATACCAGCTCCGGGGCAAAACCAAGCTGGAGCAGGCGCTGGAGTTGCTATCTTTCGGCAGTTATGTTAACTTTTATTTAGCCATCCTGAACGGGGTGGATCCGAGCCCGATACCGTGGGTGGACTATTTTAAGGAACAACTGGGGAAATAATTACGAATTACAAATTACGAATTACGAATTGAGCGGGTAGATATAGTTACTGGAAAGATTGCTCTTTTACAAAATACTTTTAGAAAGAGGTCAGTACAACAACCAAAGGAGGTAAAAAGTGGCTACAATCACAATTATAGCGGTTCCGCCGGGAGAGGCGCCAGAATGGGTGCGCCGGGAATGGGTCGGTATGATTTTGTCGGTGATGGAGGCGCGAGATTTACCGCCAACCGGCGAAGAAGTGGGAGTGCTTGGTGGCCCGCCGACGAATCCGGGAGGTTACCCTGTGGAAACTACGGTAGCGATCAAGGAACTTGAGAAGAAAAGCCCTAAAGCGGCTGAGTGGTGGAAATCTCACCTTGATATTCCGCGAATGCCAGCTTTGGTTTTTCAGAAAGATGTTTGCGTGTTTGATCCGAGATAAAATCTCATAGTTTGTTCAATATTCAGCGAGATAGATAACATCACTGTCTGTCTCGCGCTTTTTCTAAAGGTATTTTGTAAAAGGGCAGGGAAAAGTTCCTCCAACCATGCTTGGGAGGAATTTTTCGTCCCAAGATGTTAGCAATCAAACGGCAAAAAAACCGGAAGAATCATAGGAGGGGCAGTACAATGAACCTTAAAAAAGGGCTGACAGGAACAAGAACTTGGCAGTTAATCAAGAAAGGTTGGCGATTCGCAGTAGAGTGGCTTTTGGGTCCGCCGTTGGCGCTGCAGCTCGCGCCGAAGCCGCCGGAAGGTTTTCTAGGTGATGTCTTGGCTATCGTCGCGTCGAGCGAAAAAGTCATTAACTACTATGAAGTGGCGGACGGCTTGGCAGTGGTGGCGTTAATTTGTAGCCATAAGGTTTATTGGCGAGTCAACCGCCAATGGCCGGTTTATATGGTGTCGGGTGTTTTGCAATCCGATGATCAGCCGGTTAGATTTTTTCCAGAAAAAGGGATCGCTTGCTGGGAAATACCCTACAAAATGGCAGCCACTTCGGCTGACGCCGTGGAAATCGCCCGGAAACAGTTTTCAGTTGATGATCGGCGTAGTTACCTTGATCTACACCAACCATTTCAGCCGAATTGACAGCTCAATCAACAGCGCGCGGCAGATCGGCCGCGCTTTTTTTATTAATAAAAACCGCCGGCGGTGAGCTAGCGGTTTTTCGGTTGGTTAATTATTTGATTTAGCGGCCGGCGCTGAGAGTTTTGAGGACGGTTGATTCTTGGCTGAGAGTTTGGTCGCCGATGGCTTTGACTTCCGCGTCAAAGTAGGTTTGGAACTGGCTGAAGAGAGTCTGGTATTTAGGCGCCACGGTCAGGGGCAGAGATTGCCGTTCCCATTCGCTCAATTGCCAATGGATTGAATCCGGGACGACGATACCAGCTTCTTCATTGACGACCGGCTCCAGCGGCAGAATAGCGGCGCGGTTCTGCCGTTCGTCATTGATCCAATCTTTAACCAGATCGGCGTAGCGGGCGAGGAGAATGCCTTTACGGATGCCATTGTTTTGGAAGTATTCCGGCGATTTGTCTTCCAGGTTAACCGTCGCTTGGCTGGTTTCAGTTTTGCCGTTGCGGTCTTCGTAGCTGACGGACAGGTTAAGGCTACCGGTGGTGGCGGTTTTCTTTAATTTAAGTAATACCAAGCCGCCTTTAGTTTCGCCGTTAGTTTGCTTGGAAGGAAAGAGCGTGTTAACTTTCATGATTTCGCCGGTGGCCTCGCTCGCTTCCGGCGAGCCGTAGACTTGTTCAATCTGGTAGCCCGGCGCGCTCAGTTTCAATTGCAAGTTGAAAACCAGCGGCGTGACCATATATTCAAATTCGTCAGCCATCCGGGTTTTAAATTCTTTGGCCGAATGCACCGAGTAGTAATTGGCGCCGCGGATTTTGGTGATGCTTTCTACCAGGTCGGTGTTGAAGTCAACGCCGATACCGATAAACGACGAAGAGAGTTTATGGTCAGCGTTATCTTTGGTTAAGTTCAGAAAATCTTCCCGGCCGTAATTGCCGGTATTGGGCATGGCGTCAGTCAGGACAATAATCCGGTTTTCGTATTCCGTTTGGTCAACATTAAGGTATTCTTTGAATAGATCAGTGCCCATGGTTAAACCCGCTTCCAAGTTGGTGGAACCTTGCGGCACGGTTTCCAGAATATGCTTTTTGATCGCCCCGAGATCGGTTTCCCCGACCAGATTTAGCGGTTTGGCGAGATAAGCTTCTTGGTCAAAGAGCACCATGCCAAAGCGGTCGTCGGCCTTCAAGTGGTCCAGAAGAGCAACGACGGATTCATTGGCGACCGCCATTTTACTGCGGTTATCAGCCTCTTCGGCGCCGGGCAAGGCGACTTGTTTGCCGAACTGGTCATAATAATAGCGGTCAAACGGCGAAGACATGGAGCCGGAAATATCCATTACCACGACCAGGTTCAATTTCTTCCGCTGGAAGTCGGTGGCTTTGATATTGGAGTTGAGGCCAACGGCTAGGTAGTAGTCGGGTTGCTGGCTGACCGGGTCGTTGGAAACAGCGTAGCTGTAAGACGGGCAAAACAACTGCTGGCATTCAGCCTGCCGGCCGGTGTCAAAGTAGTAGTCATAAAACAAACCTTCGTAAGTGATGTCGGTGGGCAGGGGTAAAAATTTATTGGCAATATTCTGGCGGAAGTTATTGATGTCTTTGGCGCCGCCGACGGCAAAGCCGAGATTATCCGCGGCAAAACTTGCCACTTCGGCTGACAGGCCAAGATTCATAGTGGTCAGGCCGGTAGCCATGCCGTAGCTTTTTTGCGCGCTAAAGTTACTGCCGCCAGTTAAAGGTTTAAAAGACCAGTCGTCGATGGCTTTGCCCAGTTTGGCAATAATGCTCGGCGTTTCGGTTTGGGGTTGTTCACCGGTAAATTTCCAGTCATCCAAGCCGCCACTAAGATTAATTTTACTGCCGGCGAAATGGTAGGCGAGCGGTAGGGCGATTAGAATAACCAGAATCACTCCTCCGAGAGCCAACTTTTTTCTGTCCATAAAACTAAAGATATTTATTAACTGTTTAAAAAAATTCCCTTGGCGCGTTTCGCCGGTTTTTAGGAGTTTAGATTTTAGCTCGGCGCCAAAAGCCGGGTCAAACTTGGTGTCCGGGCGGTAAATGACTAGCTGTTGGACAATTTTAATCATTTCCGTTTCCCGTTCTTTTAAGGCCGGGTCGGCTTCATATAGCTCGGCTAGAATTTTTTTAATTTCTTCATTCATATAATTAAGTATTCAGGGATTAATAAGTATTCAGGGAACAGTATTCAGTATTCAGGAGGCTATATCCACGAATGTCGGATATGAACCCCTTCCCTGAATACTGAATACTGACCCCTGAATACTGTCTTCAACGAAGTGAGAGGAATAAAAGCAACAAACCTAGCGGCGCGCCGGTTTGCCGGATTTTCCGGATCGCGCGGGAAAAAATCAGTCGGCAGTTGGCCTCGCTCTTGCCGATGAGACTAGCGATTTCCTGATAACTGAGCTCATTCCAGACGCGCAAGATAATAATATCGCGTTCGGCGCTGGGCAATTTTTGCAAAAGTTTTTTGACTTCTCGCAGCTGGTTCGCCGTATCCAAATCTTGGGGAATGGTCGTTTCTTCGCCCAGATCCCAAACATCGTCGATATTAATATCATACTTTTGCGCTCGGTAGTGATCAATAACGGTATAGCGGGCAATCTGGTAAAGCCAAGCGGAGAAAGTGCCTTTTTTAAATTCAAACCGGCCTATACTCCCCAGCGCCTTGATAAAGGTTTTACTGGTCAGATCTTCGGCCGTTTCTTTATGGTGGGTTTTGTAGTAAATAAAGTTATAGATTTTGCGCAAATAGCGGTCATAAAGCAGGCCAAAGGCCGCGGTTTCTCCGGCCTGGCAACTTTGAATGGCTGAGTTTTCTTGTAAATCCATATAAATAGCGGGTTTTTTGGCTATTTCATTATAATTTATACGGCGGGAAAGGGGAAATGCAACAAGGTAGCGCGCAGCGGATAGCCGATAGCGCATAGCGGGTTATGTTATAAGATTATATTTTAACGGTAAAACTTGGTTAAAATGACAAAATCCAAATGACAAATGACAAATAGTAATTCGAGTCTTTGAGCTTTGATTTGTCATTTGTCATTTGGATTTTGTCATTCTCTGCTTGTCTTCTGGCTTTTTAGTCCCTATAATTGACCCATGCTAATTGCCGCGAAATTAAAAAAGTATCTCTCCCAAAACGACTATTTTTGGTGTTTAGCCGTTTTTTTGATTGGCTTCGTGGCTTTTGGCGCTTTGCAGGCGGCACCGCAACTAATGGACCCGGATTCTTTCTACCACGCCAAAATGGCGCTCTTAGTTAAAACCCAAGGTGTGGTATTAGATTTCCCTTGGCTGCCGCTGACGGCGTTGAAAGATTTTTACATTGATCAGCATTGGTTCTATCATTTACTGCTGGTGCCATTTGTCTCCGTTCTGCCGCCGCTGGCCGGATTGAAGCTGGCAACGGCTTTTCTCGGCGCCGGGTTTCTCGCGGTGTTTTATTGGGTATTATCACATTTAAATCGCCGGGCGCCGCGGTGGGCCAATTTATTTTTTACTTTGTTTTTGCTTCTCTGCCAGCCGTTTATTTTCCGTCTGAATCTGGCCAAAGCGTCGGCCTTATCACTAATTCTCCTTTTCCTTGGTTTTTACTTTATTAGCCAAAGAAAAAACTGGCAGTTGTTTATTTTGTCTTGGCTGTTTGTTTATAGTTATGGCGGGTGGTCGGTGTTGATTGTCGCTTTAGGATTTTGGGTGGTGGTAAATGTGGTCGGGGATTATTGGCAAGGTAGTAATCCCTCCTTCGCCGAGGCTACGGAGGGCAGGCGGGGGTCGGTAATCAGCGGTCGAGTATTATGGAAAGGATATTTAAAATTGGTTGGTTCGTGTTTGGGTGGATTGGCGGCGGGGCTGGCTATAAGTCCGTATTTTCCCAAAAATCTTGGTTTTTATTGGCGGCAGTTGGTGCAAATTGGCATGGTTAATTACCAGTCGGTGGTTAAAGTGGGAATGGAGTGGCGCCCGTATGGTCTGAAAAATCTTTTTTTTGCGGCGGCGCTACTGACAATACTTCTGGCGGCGGCGCTGGCGGTTCTGGCGGTTAACGGTCGCCGGCAAACCCGGCTGACTTGGACGGCGCTCGGTTTGACGGTGTTCTTCTGCCTAATCACTTTAAAATCCCAGCGCTATGTAGAATATTTTGTGCCGGTGGCGGTGTTTTTCAGCGCTTTGGTTTTGGGCCCGGCTCTGGCGGCGGTTAAAATCAGGGATTTTTGGCAGGATTGGCAGAAAAACAATTCATTATGGCGTTATGCGGCAGTGCTGGCGTTAGCGATTTTCTGGCTCCTCGGTGTGGCGGTGCTAACCGGGCGCGGTTGGCAGGAAAATTGGCGCTACTATCATGAGCTGGGTCGGCCCTTTAGCCAGTATGCCGGGGCGGCCGAGTGGTTGAAAGAAAATACGGCGGCTGGCAGTTTGATTTTTCATAGCGATTGGGATGACTTCCCGCCGTTATTTTATTATAATGACCGCAATTATTACATCGCCGGCCTGGACCCGACTTTTCTTTATCAAGAGAACCCAGAGCAGTATCGCCGGTTTGAAGAGTTAACCTCCGGAGCGCGGACAACCGGTGTGGCCGCTGATATTCATAAGTACTTTGGCGCCAGCTACTTTTTTGCCGCTCGCGCCGGGCACCAAGAATTAGTTAACAGTTTAATTGCCAACCCCGAGTTTAAGACTGTCTATCAAGACAGCGAGGCGATGATATTCAAAATCAATGAATAATAATACTACAAAAATTCAAAATGGCGCTTTGGCAGTTGGTTTAATGACAGTGGTTTATGCCGGTTTGGCGGCAGTGGCGTTTTTGGTTCAGAAAATAGGGGTGGTTGATTTGCCGATCTTTACCGCGCCAGATATCAGCCGTCCGCTCGGCTGGCTAATTTTTGGTTGGTTGGTTTTGGCGCTAGTAGCCTATTCATTTTTACCGCGGCTGACCGTCGGGCTAAAAAATCGCCGGTTAATCTGGCTGTTTATTGTTATTTTTGCGGCGCTGTTTGCCGCTCTGCCGGCTCTTGGTTCAATTGATATTTATTTTTACGCCTTTTATCCAAAAATCCTGTTGGCTTACGGTCAAAACCCGTATTTTTCCCTGATCAAAGATTTTCCGGCGGACAATTTTTATTCACCTTATCTAAACACTTGGATGGCTACGCCAATGGTTTACGGCCCGCTGTGGCTGTATTTTGCGGCGGTGGCAGTAGCGCCTTTTTTGAGTAACTTGGCTGCCGCAATCATCAGTTTAAAAGTTTTGGCGGCCGCATTCTTTATTGGCTGTTTGGTTTTAATTGACCAGATATTAAAGCAATTGGCGCCAGCGAGGCGGTTGGTTAGTTTGGTGTTGCTTGGTTGGTCGCCGTTTGTGTTGTGGGAAACGGTTAACAATGGTCATAATGACATCATGATGATCGGGTTTTTTCTTTTAGCTTGTTTCCTGCTGATAAAAAATAAATACCTTTGGATTTTTCCGGCGTTAACTTTATCCGTGTTAATTAAGCCGGTAACACTGATATTTTTTCCATTTTTTGGTTTATCCCTTTGGCGAACAACCAAGGATAAAGAGCGACGAGAAGTCTGGTGGTCGCTCGGTTTGTCAGCCGCGGCCGTGGTTCTAGTTTGGTTGCCGCTTTGGCGCGGAGCAGAGACGCTACACGCGCTTTTTAAAGTTGGCGATTACTATAATAGTTTGCCGTTGATCGCGCCGTTAACTTATTGGTTTTATCATTTTCCGGCCATCACTGGACAACCGGACGGCATATCTTTCCCGCGTTTTCTGCAGTTAACTGGTTTGACGGTTGGCGGTTGTTTCTACTTATGGTTACTGTTGAAGTCGAAATCGCGAACGCCGGTAGATTTATTCAAAGTTTGTTTTAAGGCCAGCTTGATTGTTTTGCTGATAGTGGCGATTTATACTCAGCCGTGGTATTGGCTCCTGCCGATTTTTATCTTGGCGCTGATCCCGGATTGGCCTTGGCGATATTTAGTCGGTCTGACTCTCGCCGCTTTTTTAACTTATTATTTTTCGCCGCTCCAGCTTAGTTTAATGGCGTTAGCGGCGGTTATCGGTTGGCAGTTTTATAAGTTGATTTATGGGTTATTTCGCCGCGCTTAAAAAAGAAAAAGTTATCGCCGGGGTGATTATCGCGGCGGTTTTGTTGCTGACGCTGCTGCCGAGTATCTATGGCGCGCTGACGGCCGGACCGGGTTATCGGTTTTTCGGCCATTCCGGTATGTTGCTTTATGACTATCCGGTTTATCTTTCACAGATTGAGCAAGCGCGACAGGGGCAATGGCTGTTCTATAATCTTTACACCAGTGAGCCGCAGACGGCTGTGTTTTTTTCACCGGTTTGGCTACTACTCGGGAAACTCGGCGCCTTAACCGGGATTAATAACGGCTGGATGTTTATTTTTGGCCGGCTACTTGCGGCGGCCGGACTGATTAGCGGTTTTTATTTTTTGTTGCGGCGGTTGTTTGAGAATTCGGCCGCGCGGTTGACGGGTCTATTTTTGGCGTTTTTTGTCTCGGGGCTTGGCATTTGGTTCGCGCCCTGGGATCGGGATTGGGACTACACTACATTTTTTTATTCTTTGCCGGTTGATCTTTGGGTGGCCGAAAGCAACACTTTTCTGACGCTTTACCACTCGCCGTTGTTCCCCTTATCACAACTTTTAATTTTGGCGATTTTTTATTGGTGGTGGCTGGCGCCCAAAAATCGCTGGTGGGCGATTGGCTTGGCCTCGTTATTTTTGGGGATTATTCATCCTTATGATTTGATTACGGTGGGCGCCGCGCCGGCGGTGTATTTGGCGGTTGATTGGCTGAGGCAGAGGCGGCTTGATTTCCCGGCGCTAAAATCTTATCTTTGGATTTTGATTGGCGGTTTGCCGGCCGGACTATACTATGTGTTAATTACCAGCTGGAATAGCGTGGCCGCCGGTTGGGCGCGGCAGAATATCACCTTGTCGCCGCCGGTCGGCAATTATCTGGTTGGTTATGGCTTAATTTTAACCTTGGCGATTTTTGGCGCGATTTTGGTGATCAAACAGAAGCAAGAGAAGTTTTACTTCGTGGTGGTGTGGGCGGTTACCGGATTTTTTCTCCTTTACGCGCCGGTCAACTTCCAACGGCGGTTTACCAATGGCCTGCATTTGGCTTTGATAATTTTGACGGTGGTTTGCCTGGTTGAGCTCTGGCCGCGGCTTTACCGCCAACGAACTTTTATTTACGGGTTAGCGCCACTGATTATTTTCTTTTTAATTCTTTCTAATCTGGCAGTGGTAGCGACCGACCTCAAAAGTTATCAGAAAAAAGCTTTTCCTTACTTGATTCCAGCCGAAGTCAGCGCGGCCGCTGAGTGGTTAAAAAATGAGTCAGCGCCCGAGGCCGTGATTATTTCTGACATCAAAGATGGCAATGTTTTGCCGGCGCTCACCGGCCGCCGGGTTTATTATGGCCATGGCCATCAGACCATCGGGTTTGGCGTTAAAGCCCGCCTGGCCGAAAACTGGTTTTGGCGGGTCAATCACGATCCGGCGGCTGAGTGGCAGTTTTTAACCGAAAATAATATTACTTATCTTTGGTATTCGGCGCGGGAGCGGGCGCTGGGCAACTTCAACCCGGCGGCAAAGGACTATCTAACCGAGGTTTATCGCAACTCGGGGGTGGTGATTTATCGGGTTGACCCGATAGAGATAGTCAATTTGACCAATTGACAAGCAGACGGTTTTGCTTTAGAATTGGGTATACAAATAGCGATGCCAATCTACGAATGGCATGCGAATGCTACAAATAATGAGGTAGAGCTTGATATTATTAAGCAATCAAAAAGGTTAATTCTGCGGCGGTAGTTTCCGCCTTCGTCCGCCGCGGCGGACTTCGGCGAGACAGGCAGTTGGTCTGTCTGAGTATACTATTTTGCTTAGCGAGTAAATTTTTAAAGGTTGATTCTGCGGCGGTAGTTTCCGCTCATCGGCTTTGCCGTGAGCGGACCCGCTCGCGCTTCGCGACGAGCGGGCAGTTGGTACCCCGCCGCGGCGGGGCTTGCCAAGTTGAGCGAAGCGAAATCCGCCTTAGGCGGAGAGAAGGTCGTCCGCCGCGGCGGATTCGCCGCCATCTTTAAAATTTATCCTTCGCTTTTCTCAGCGGCGGTAGTTCAGTTGGTAGAACGTCTCCTTGCCAAGGAGAAGGTCGCCGGTTCGAGTCCGGTTCGCCGCTGAGAGTAGCAGAAGGAGAAGGTCGCCCCGCAGATGCGGGATTCGCCGCTCCAAAAAGACTTCTGGAAAGCAGGAGTTTTTTTGTTTAATGAGAGGAAAACAATTAGATTGATGATCAAACCCGTCCGTTTAGTTGAAGCCGGTTATACGATCGTAGGGACAACCCTAGGGTTGTCCCTACAAAAGCACTTTCGTTTTTACTGTAAAGAGGTCGTTCAATTCTTTCAGCACCCCCCTGAATAATTAATAGGTTTGTTTGACAAAAAATAGCGCCGTTGATATAGTTGAAATATGAATAAACAGATTAGCAAATCTTTAAATTGGTGGGCTAACCAGCAAGATGTTGGGTAGCCGATTTTTGATTGATTAAGATAATAAAATTGGACTGCCCAACAGGCAGTTTTTTGAATTTTACGGACTGCTCGAGTTTGCCGAGACGCGCCGCGGCGCGTCTCTACGGGACTCCGTATATTTATGTATGCCAAAAAATTACTGAACCGCTTCTAATCGTTTGTCTTATTTTAGTAAAATTTTATGAAAATTAGATACTACTTCTTCAACCACGCGACCGAACTCTGGCGAAACGCAAAATTGTCCTAATTTTGCTTTAGTTTAATCAACCTAAAATTAACCTTATGAAAAAAGACACCGTGAAATATCTTTTGCCGGAGTCGGAAATCCCGACAGAGTATCTCAATATCGTTTATTATCTCAAGAAATATCTGGGCAAATTGCCGCCGCCGCCGTTGAATCCGGGAACCAAACAGCCAATTAGCCCGGCGGATTTGGCGCCGCTCTTCCCCATGGAATTGATTAAGCAAGAAGTTTCCTTGGACGAGTTTATACCCATCCCGGAGCCGGTGCGGGAAATCTACAAACTGTTCCGGCCATCACCGTTGATCCGCGCCCGCCGGCTGGAAAAGGCGCTCGGCACGCCAGCGCGGATTTACTATAAGTACGAAGGCAATAATGCCACCGGCAGTCACAAGCTTAATACCGCTTTGGCGCAGGCTTACTACAATAAGCAAGAAGGCGTTGAGCGGTTAGTAACCGAAACCGGCGCCGGCCAGTGGGGTTCAGCCCTGAGCATCGCCTGCCAATTTTTCGGCTTGCAGTGTCAGGTG
>JBAZBH010000025.1:0-14955 GCA_041671565.1 Patescibacteria group bacterium | reverse complement strand
CGCCGGGGATCAGCCGGATGTGATCATTGGCTGTTGCGGCGGCGGCAGTAATTTTGCCGGCCTGGCTTTCCCGTTTCTCGCCGACCAGCTGGCTGGTAAAACCAAGAAGCCAATTCGGTTCATCGGCGTGGAGCCCAAGGCCTGTCCGACCATGACTAAAGGCGAATATAAGTATGACTTCGGCGACACCGGCCAGATGACGCCGTTACTCAAAATGGACACACTAGGGAGTAATTTTATTCCATCCTCGATCCACGCCGGCGGGCTCCGTTATCACGGCATGTCGCCGCTGATTTCTTTCCTGCATCGCGAGGGATTGATCGAGGCGCGAGCCTATGGCCAGACCGAAGTGTTTGAAGCGGGCGCTCTCTTCGCCCGGACTGAGGGCATTATCCCGGCGCCGGAGTCCAATCACGCGGTCAAGGTGGCGATTGACGAGGCATTGCGGTGCAAAGCGTCGGGCCAAGACGAAGTGATCGTCTTCAACCTTTCCGGCCACGGCCTCCTCGACCTCAAAGGTTATGAAGATTTTCTCACGGGAAAATTATATGAAACAGCAGATTGTCTACCTAAAAATTAAAGGGTTGAAACCGCACGAGGAAATTCGGCCGGCGCGCCTTGCCAGTCTGCGGCGCAAGATTTTGGCTGATGGTGTTTTTACTACCCCGATTTTTGTTGACCGGAAAACGGGCGTGATTTTGGACGGCCACCATCGGATCGCCGCGGCTCGCGCGCTTGGCCTGCGGAAAATTCCGGCTTATCTCATTAATTATTCGGCGGCCGCGGTGAAAGTAGAGTGGCGCAAAGGCGCTTTGCCGTCAGCAACAGTTAAGGCGATCGTCCTCTGCTTAGCCGCCCGCGGCCGCCTCTTGCCGCCAAAGTCCACCCGCCACCGCTTTCCAGTTCGGCGGCTGGATCCGGCGCCGAGGTTGGGGGAGTTGAGATAAGAGATAGATATGGGTGATGACTAAGATGGCCGTATTGTTAAGACGAGTTGTACGGTGTAGAGACGCGCCCCTCCAGAGGCGGGCAGGCGCGGCGCGTCTCCGTACTTTCTCTTTTGTTAGTTAAAGGGTTGTTTAATTCTTACCGCCGTTCAAACAGTAGATTCTCATAGGGGCAATTCCCTCCAGAGGCGGGCAGGCATGAATTGCCCCTACCGAAGTACGATTAGCTCCTATGGAGCATATTGATCCTCTTGGTTAGCATTTTATCCGCCGATTATTGACTTTTGGGTAAATTTTAAGCTACAATAAGCCAGTCCGCCGATTTGGCGGATTCGGCCCATGTGGCGCCCGCCTTCACTTCGTTACGGCGAGGCAGGGAATTGGTATAATTAAATTAAAATAAATGGTCCAGTGGCGGAACTGGTATACGCACAACACTTAAAATGTTGCGGGCTATGCCCATGTGGGTTCGATTCCCACCTGGACCACCATATTAAACTTTAAAATTAGATATATTATGTCTCAAGAAAACCATCATGAAGTTTCAACCGAAGTAGCCACCAAAAAAAACGAAAGATGGGAAGACCAGAATTCGGCAATGGAAGGGCTAGTAGTTGACGGCGCGGCGATGACTTTAGATACAGAAAATAAGCCGGAGGCCAAAGAGGCGATTTTGGAAGGAAAAGAGAGTCTCTGTTGTATTGATGAAGGCACCGGCCATATGGAGATGAATGGCAAGCTAACTCTCGCTGGCTCGGGGATTTTGTATCCGCCGAAAAATAATTGGCAGGAGCGTTTAGAAAAAGTTGCCGATCGTTGTTTGATGCTCGGTATTCGCGAGGTGACTAGCCATGATGGTTGTGGCGCGGCGGCGAAAGCTTTTGAGCGAGATGGCGGCAAGGCGGTTTTGGGCGAGATGACGGCTGACGAATACGGCCAGAAGTGGGCTAAAGAATTGCAGGCGCTGATGAATAAAAAGTTGAATCAGGCCGAGGCGGTCAGCTATCGGAATATTTCTGCCACCGGTCCGGACGGTATGGTGCGGCCGGCAGAGTTTCATGACGCCAGGACGATTTGGTTTGATGCCACCGGTAATTTTAATCCCGATAAGCTGGGCAATAAAGTTCCCCATGGTTTTTTGATCAACGACGGCAATGAGGTCAAATTGGCCGAAGATGAGGCGGAAAAAAATTATCCCTTTGAAGAGTTAGAACTGGCTATTGATATTGCTTTTAATCATGGCTTTAACGAAAAATTTACTCCCGCCGAGCCATTGGTTGTGGTAGTGCTGGCCACCAGCGCCGAGGAATTAGAGGAGATTAAATCCGAAGTGGCTAAATATTTACCGGCGACAGATGTTGATCGGATTAAGGTTGATGGCGCGGTGTTGGCAATTTAAGCTTTACTCAAGATTTAGATTAAAAAAACCGGCGGCAACGCTGGTTTTTTATTTGAGCGGTAAGCAGTAAGCGATAAGCAGTAAGCTATAAGCAGTAAGCTATAAGCAGTAAGCTGTAAGGGGTTGATTAACCGCGAAAGGCGGAAAGTTTGACGGTTATCCTGTTTTGCCGTCCGCGGCCAACTTACAACTTATAGCTTACCCCTTAACGCTATCTTGACTTTTGGCCATTTTTGGCTTAAGGTGGGGGAAAGATGAAGGCGCCGAAGCAATTCGGCTGGTAACTTGCAACTTGAAAATTCAAAAAGAAAAGAGGTTAATCATGCAGGCAAAAGACAAAATCATTGTGGCTTTGGATGTTTCGGATCTGTCGACGGCGATCAGGCTGGTCAATCAGTTGAAGGACGAAGTCAGCGTGTTCAAAATCGGGCTGGAGTTCATATATTCGCTCCTCGTTCAACTGGTTTTCGGTTCGTCGGAAACGCTGACGCTCGCCAAAGAGTTCTTTGAGTTGACTCGCAGTCGGCTGTTCTGGGACGGCAAGCTGTCTGATATTCCCAACACCGTCCGTAAGGCGGTTGAAGCTTTATTTGATTTCGAGCCGGCTATGATCAATGTTCACGCTAACTGCGGTCGAAAATCAATTGAAGCCGCGGTGGCCAGCCTGGGTAACAGTTTGCTTTTGGGTGTGACGGTTTTGACTTCCATTGACCAGGAAGAATGTCAGTCGATCTTCGGTGATAAACCCGGTCCTAAAGTTGTGCAGTTCGGGTTTATGTTGAAAAACGCCGGCGCTCAAGGCATCATCTGTTCGCCGCAAGAATTGTCGCTTCTCGCCAATTATTCGGCGCTCAGCGGTTTACTGAAAATTACGCCCGGCGTGCGGCCGCTTTGGGCGGCAAAAGGCGATCAGAAACGAGTGATGACTCCGCGCGAAGCGATCGAGGCGGGCGCCGACTATCTGGTCATCGGCCGGCCCATCACCGAATATCCGGAAAAAGATGGCGGCCCGGTCGCCGGGGCGCGACGGATCGTGGAGGAAATCGAAACCGGAATGGAAGAGAGAGAGGTCAAATCATGAACCAGAAGGAAGTTTTGCAGATCCTCGCCAAGCTCGGCGCAGTGATCACTGACAGTCACATCGTCTATGCTGCTGGCAACCACGGCACGGCCTATGTCAACAAAGACGCGGTCTATCCGGATACCGTTGAGACAAAGGCTTTGTGCCAGGCGATGGCCGAGATGTTTGCCGACTCTGGCGCCGAGGTGGTGGTTGGTCCGGAAAAGGGCGGCATTATTTTGTCGCAGTGGACAGCCTATCATCTCACCAACCTGACCGGCAAAATGGTGGCGGCGGTTTACGCCGAACGCGAGGAAAGGTCGGTACTCAAAGCCACGGTCGGCACGCCGTTTTTCGTTGAACGGCTCGGTAACTTTAATTTGTATCCCGGCGAAGAGTTGCTGGTCCGCGAGCCGAAATTCATTTTCAAGCGCGGCTACGGCCAACAGGTCGCCGGTAAGAAAGTGCTGGTGGTGGAAGATGTTCTAACCACCGGCGGCTCAGCCGCTAAAACCGTGGAGGCGGTCCGTTTGGCCGGCGGCAAGGTTGTGGGCCTCGGCGTTCTCTGCAACCGTGGAGGCGTGACCTCGGATATGGTGGGCAATACGCGGCTTCAAGCTTTGGTCAATCTGACTCTGGAGTCTTGGCCGGAAGTGGAATGTCCGCTTTGCGCCAAAAATGTGCCGATCAACATCGAGGTCGGCAAAGGCAAGGCGTTTCTCGCTCGGATGGGCCAAGCCTGAAAGTAATCGTTTCAATTCAACCCCAAACGGCGTTCCGACAAAAGGAAGGCCGTTTTTTTATAAGTCCAAAGTCCAGAGTCCGGAGTCCCGAGAAAACCCAGAGCCGATTAGTCCCAAAGCGATCCCTTCGGGACTCAAAGCTCACTCCGGACTTTGGACTCCGGACTCGGGACTATCCTTGATTTCCTCTCCCAAAAACGCTAAACTGAAGCCATATGGTGCAGTCAAAAAAGGATCCAAAATTGGCAGCGGCGGAAGAGCGGGTGATTGATCCGGCGGAAAAAAGCGAGGAGGCGGTTTTTGATGTTGGCCTGCGGCCGCAGAGTCTCGCTGAGTATGTCGGGCAGGAGAAAATCAAAGAAAATTTGCAGATTTTTATGGCGGCGGCCAAAAAGCGCGAGGAGCCGATTGAGCATGTCCTGCTTTACGGCCCGCCGGGACTCGGCAAGACCACGCTTGCCCACATTATTGCCAAAGAAATGGGCGTGAATATCCGCGTCACCAGCGGCCCGGCGATTGAACGGTCGGGCGACTTGGCGGCGATTTTGACCAATCTGGAACCGGGCGATATTTTATTTATTGATGAGATTCATCGGCTGAATAAAGTGGTGGAAGAGATTCTTTATCCGGCGATGGAAGATTACGCTTTGGATATTGTCATTGGCAAAGGGCCGTCGGCGCGGACTTTGCGTTTGAGTCTGCCCAAATTTACAATTATTGGCGCCACCACCAAAGCCGGTTCCTTGTCTTCGCCGCTCCGCGACCGGTTTGGCAATATCTATCACCTGGATTTTTACCGGCCGGAAGAAATTAATCGGATTCTGCGCCGGTCAGCCGGCATTTTGGGTCTGAAAATTGACGACACCGCCGCCGAGGAAATCGCTTCCCGCTCGCGCCAGACGCCGCGCGTCGCCAATCGCCTCCTCAAACGGGTCCGTGACTACGCCGAGGTGAAAGGCGACGGCCAGATCAGCCGCGAGTCAGCGGCGGCGGCTTTAAGCATGCTGGAAGTTGATGGATTGGGCCTCGACGCGGTGGATCGGCGCCTTTTAGAAATCATTATTGATAAATTTGCCGGCGGGCCGGTCGGTCTAAACACGCTGGCGGCGGCGATTTCCGAGGAAGTGGAAACAATCGAGGATGTTTATGAGCCGTTCCTGATGCAACTCGGCTTTCTTGCCCGCACCCCGCGGGGACGGGTGGCGACGGACGCGGCGTATAAACACTTAGGTAAAACGCCGGCAGTGGAACAGCAGAAGAGACTGATTTAAACAATTTTAAATTTAAAATTAAAAATTCTTTCATCGTGTCCTTAACTAGGCAGGTTGCCTCCAACACCTTCATCCAGCTCCTCGGCCGCGCCGCGTCCATGGTTTTTGGTTTGCTGACGGTCGGCCTGATGACCCGGTATCTTGGCCAAGAAGGTTTTGGCCAGTACACCACCATTATCGCTTTTCTCCAGTTTTTCGGGATTATTGTGGACTTTGGTCTGGCGGTGATTATTGTCCAGTTGATTTCCGCGCGGCCGGCGGAGACCGCCAAACTAACCAGCAATATCTTTACTATGCGACTGTTAACGGCGCTTGTCTTCTTTGCCCTGGCGCCGTTTTTGGTCTGGTTGTTTCCTTATCCGCTGATTATCAAGTGGGGTGTGGCAGTGACCGCTGCGGCCATGCTTTTTACCTCGCTTAATCAGCTGGTGGTGGGGCTTTTCCAGCGTGAGTTGAAAATGGGTCGGGCGACGATTGCTGAAGTGACCGGCCGGGCGATAATTTTTCTCGGCACATTGCTCGCGGTCTGGCAGGGGCAGGGGCTTCTCGCCATCATGGCGGCGGTGGTGGTTGGTAATTTTTTCAACTTCTGCCTGTCATTCTACTTCTCGCGGTCCATCACCAAAATCAAGCTGGCGTTTGACTGGCCGGTTTGGCGGGAGGTGTTGCAAAAGACTTGGCCGATTGGCTTGTCGATTGTTTTTAATCTTATCTACTTCAAAGCCGACACCGTGATCTTGTCGCTTTACCGCAGTCAGGCCGAAGTCGGCGTTTATGGCGCGGCTTATAAAATTTTGGAAGTGTTGTCCGTCATTCCTTATATGTTCATGGGGCTGATTTTGCCGATACTTTCTGCCGCTTGGGCGCGGGGCGAGACGGCGCGCTTCAAAACCGTAATGCAGAAAGCCTGGGATTTTATGGCGATTGTCACTTTGCCGGTTTTGTTTGGCGGGCTGGCGCTCGCCGAGTCGTTGATAGTTTTTGTTGCCGGGCCGGAGTTCGCGGCGGCCGGACCGGTTTTGCGGATACTTCTGCTCGCCACCGCGGCGATTTATCTCAGCACGGTCTTTAACCACGCAGTGGTGGCTCTCGGCGCGCAAAAAAAAATGCTTTGGGGTTTTGCGGTGGTGGCGGTGATTTCCTTGATTGGTTATTTTTGGTTAATTCCGCTTTATTCTTACACCGCCGCCGCCGGCATCACGGTGGTGGGTGAAGTTTTAATCCTCTTAATTTCCGGCGCCGTGATCTACCGCGCGGTCGGCAGTTTGGTTAATTTTAAAATTTTTCTCCGGGCGTTTCTAGCCAGCTTGGTGATGGCCTGTTTTCTCTGGCTCGGGCAGGGGAATGGTTGGGGCTTAGGTTGGCTTTTGCTTCTGGGGGTGGCGGTCTATGCGGCGGCGTTGTATATTGTGGGAGGAGTTAGAAAAGAGTTGTTAGTGGAGTTGTTGAGAAGAAGTTGAAATAGTACTCAAACATTAGTATTAGAACATTAGTATTCAGGGAACAGTATTCAGTATTCAGGGGAGGGGTCGGGATTAACCGTTCACGGATATAGTTCCCTGAATACTGAATACTGTTCCCTGAATACTCAAAATATGATTTATCTAATTATCACTTTTATCATCCTTTTCTCCTATCTCGCAGTCCGTCGTTTGGATTGGGCTTTGTATTTAGTTTTAATGTGCCTACCGGCTTACGGCATCCGCTTTCAAGTCGGCTTTCTGCCGTGGACGCTTTTGGAAGTAATGATTTTGGTTTTGTTTTTGGCTTGGTTTTTAAAAACTTGGAAAAGTAAGGATTGGCCTAAAAGTTCATTTTTCTGGCCGGCGGCGGTAGTTCTAGTTATCGCCACAGTATCAATGTTTGTCGCGCCGGATCTGCGGCGGGCGGCCGGGCTTTGGAAAGCGTATTTTGTGGAGCCGCTCCTGCTCTTTGCCGTCTTGGTTAGTTTAGTCAAAAGCGAGAAAGAAATTCGGCGGGTGATTTTGGCGCTCGGGGCGCCGGCGCTCTTGATTGCCGGTTTTGCTATTATCCAAAAAATCACCGGTGGGCTCTGGGTGCCGGAGAAGTATTGGCTCCTCGGCGAAGGGCAGAGGGTGACGAGCTTTTATAGTTATCCGAATGCGATAGGGCTGTTTATCACGCCGATTGTGATGTTGTATATTGGGTACTTAAAGACATTAAAACATGAAAACATAAAAACATTAAAACCTGTTTTAGTTGATTTGGTATATCCATCGTTGGTTATTATTACGGGGATTTTAGCTATTATTTTTGCTAAGTCGGATGGCGCGATGGTGGGGTTGGTGGCGGGGTTAGTTGTCTTTGGCTTACTCGCTGGGAAAAAGAGCCGGTGGGCAATGGGAATAACAATAATATTTGTTATTTGTTATTTGTTATTTGCGGGACTCCCGGTTGGGCTTTGGCAAAATTTGTCGTTTCAAGACTGGTCCGGGCAAGTGCGGCTTTCCATGTGGGGCGAGACCTGGCAGATGTTGAAAGACCATTGGTTTTTGGGCGCGGGCCTGGGTGGCTATCAGACGGCCTTAATTCCTTACCACCAAGCGAAATACTTAGAAATTTTTTTGTACCCGCATAATTTTGTTTTGAATTTTTGGGTAGACTTGGGACTCGCGGGTTTGTTGACTTTTGTGTATATTATTGGTAAATTCTTTCGGCTGGGAGCCGAAGCATTAAAACACCAGAACATTAAAACCCCCCTTCGCTCCGCTTCGGCGGGGCAGGTATTAAAACTAAAACCGTTGGTTGTCGGTTTAATCGCGGTAATGGTGGTGATATTGGTTCATGGCCTGGTGGATGTGCCGTATTTCAAGAATGATCTGGCGGCGTTGTGGTGGGTGGTCGTCGGGCTAATGAGTTCGATTGGCTATGAGAAAATGTAGAAATCAAAAATCAAAAATTAAATAGCAAAAAGACAAAGCAAAAATAAAAAATAATCCTCCATATTTTTACTATTTGATTTTTGCATTTTTATTTATAAGGAGAGGTGGCCGAGTGGTTGAAGGCGCGGCTCTCGAAAAGCCGTATACTCGCAAGGGTATCGAGGGTTCAAATCCCTCCCTCTCCGTTTACGCTCCGTTATTGAGGTAATAATTATGGCCGTGGCTATTAGAAAATTTGATTGGGATAGCGTTGGTTTGGATTTTGGTAACTGGGATGAAGAAAAAATCTGGTTATTGGACTTGCCGGTGGTTGAAATGGATGTCGAAGAACTATTGTGGCATTTTGACACTCCTTGGTGGCCGAATGATAATGGAGACCGTTGGACAGTGACACCCTGGGAGGTTATCAGCCAAAACGCCGGCAGTCAGAATGAACAAAACAAAATGGCCCAAGCCGACACGGCATATCCGCTTGATATTTTGGAGAATAAAGGCCGCTGGCTGGTTCTTGATGGTTTGCATCGTTTGGCTAAATTATATAAACAAGGGCAAAAAAAAGTTAAAGTCAGAATTGTTCCCCGAGAGCGATTGCCCGAAATTCTGATAAGCGATCCTATTGAGCTGCCGGATCGTTGAGGATTGGTTAGTTAAGTTAAAGTTAAAATAAAAAAAAGTAGCTTCCTGGGAAGGAAGCTGTTTTTTTAGATCTCGGCTACTGAACCTAAAGGGAGCAAATAATTTAGACGGCAAAAAGCTAACCTTTTAAGACAATTTACATATTGATGTATTGTTTGACGCATGATATTGTTAGCTACAAGTCGTCAAATGCGAGTGTATTCTAATAGTTGTATCGTTTATATCCTCAATTAGTTTTACAAGACAACTAGTAGCCTATTAATTTTTTGTTTAAGATTAGCTAAAATCTGAGACTATTGACAGGTTAAATGTTTTTGCTTTATAATGAAGGTATCTAATTAATTAATTTAACTTTTATGGAAGAACCAACAAAAAGGGGTAATCAGCCCCCATATGTCAGTATCGTTAGGATGGAAGATGCTCTTAAAAGGATTGCCCTTAGGAATTTTAAAGAACTCACATTTAAAGATTTCGTTAACTGGGGTTTTCCTAAGCCCGATTCCTATCAGATGATTACGGCATTGAGATTTTTAGGCATTATTAGTGATGACGGTAAGGCGGATGAATCTAGGTTGGTTGGGTTGCGGTTAGAAGGCGAGAGTCAAAAAGCAGCATTCAAAGAATTAGTAACAAGTTCTTATAAAATTCTGTTTGAAAATTATGTTGATAATAAACCTTATAATCTGTCAGATAGCGATTTGAGAAATGACTTTATGAGGTTATACGGAGTATCTAGTCGCGTCGCCAGCACTGCAGTCCCTGTTTTTAAATATCTTTGTGAAAGAGCCGGTTTAATAGAAGCCGGGACTGTAAAACCGAAGTTAAGAAATAAGAAATTAAGTGAATTAAATAAAAAAAATATTAACAAAAATAAAGAAGTAGCGAGGCCGTTAAAGGGTCAAAGAGAATTTAGTTTTAATCAATTCTCTATACCTATCATGGCTGATGTGGCTGAATTAGTGATAATCTCTGATGATAAGCAAATTCAGGAAAAAATTATTAAAGCTATCAGACGAGGGGGGCTTCCAGGATTGGTTAAGTTAGAAGATGATTTAGAGGAGTTATTAAAAAAGTCTCCCAATGCCGATCAATAAAAGCGTTAGCGCTAGAATACAAAACGCCAAGACAAAAAGTCAAGGCGCTATGTAGATAATAAATTCGTGGAAGTTGGGTGTTCCCGGCAAAGGTTGCCCCAACTAACCACAGCCTTTCGGTTATTTTTATACTAGCAGAAAGGTTAAGACTAGTCAAAAGTATGAGTGCTTATACAGTAAGAGTAGAACTTCATAGTAGTCAGTACAATCCTGATTTTGAAACATTACATCGTTCAATGTTAAATGAAGGATTCAGTAAGTTTATTACTTCAGATAATGGCAAGACTTACTATTTGCCACGAGGTGAATACAATATTTCGACGATATTTAATCGTTCGCATGTATTGGAAGCCGCCAAAAAAGCAGTTCAAACCACTAAACAATCGGCAGAAATCTTAGTTACTGAATCGTTGGGACGAACATGGGATGGTCTCACTGAAAAGAAGTAGTAATGTTTTTATGGAGAATAAGCGTCGCACCGCTAGCAGTGAGGCGCTTTTCTTTATTCATAATTCATGCCCAAACCGTGCTATAATACCTTCAGCTAATTCTTAACTTCCATCTCTATGATGAAGTGCAAACTATGCTCACCACACAAGATTGCCGTGGCGTTGGTAATCGTCGGCGCGATTAATTGGGGCCTGGTCGGCCTGTTCGGCTTTAACCTGGTCAGCTATTTGTTTTCCAGCTGGTCGTTCCTAGAGCGACTTATCTACATTTTGGTCGGTTTGAGCGGCATTCTGATGTGTTTTTTTTGCAGCTGCAAGAAATGCGCTGAAGGTTGTTGTGGAGTTGGCGGCGAGAAAAAAATGTAATTTTAAAGGGAATTTAAGTGTCTACCGGCCCTGTATTTCGTGGGGCCGGTTTTGTTTGACAAAAATCTTATTTAGTTGTAAAATTGTGGCGATGAAGTTAAAACCTAATGAAATATAGACTTATGACCGCTATTCAGGAAGAAAAACTCAGTTTTTATGGCCTCGGGATCTCGCCGAAGATTTTAGAAATATTGGCTAAAGCCAATTTTACTGTTCCGACTCCCATCCAACACCAGTCCATCCCGACGGCTTTGGAAGGCAAGGATTTGATTGGCATTGCCCAAACCGGTACCGGTAAGACGCTCGCTTTTGGTATTCCGATGATTCAGCGGCTGGGTAACGGCGCTGGCGTTGGTTTGATTATTGCTCCGACCCGCGAGCTGGCAATTCAAATTGACGAGGCTTTTCGGAAGATCGGCCAAACCTTAGGTTTAAAAACAGTTGTCTTAATCGGCGGTGAATCCATGGGCCGGCAGGTTAGCGGCTTACGGCGGAATCCGCATGTCATCGTGGCGACGCCCGGCCGGCTGATTGATCACTTGGAACAACGAACCGCCTCGCTCGCTAAAGTCGGCATCTTGGTTCTGGACGAAGCCGATCGGATGTTTGATATGGGGTTTGCCCCGCAGATCAAAAAGATTTTAGAAAAAGTGCCAAAGAACCGTCAGACCATGCTTTTCTCCGCCACTATGCCCGCGGAAATTATGAAAATTGCCGCTGTCCATATGCAGTTGCCAATCCGCGTGGAAGTGGCGCCTTCCGGCACGGTCTCCGAACTGGTGGAGCAGGAAATTATTATGGTTAATAAAGACGGCAAGCCAGCGGCGCTCCAGAAACTGCTTAATGAGCACCGCGGCAGTGTTTTGGTTTTTTCGCGCACCAAGCACGGCGCCAAAAAAATCACCCGGACCGTGGAGCTCGCCGGTTTTTCAGCCGCAGAAATTCATTCCAATAAATCGCTCGGCCAGCGGCGGCTCGCTCTCGCCGGCTTCAAAACCGGTAAATACCGCGTCTTGGTGGCAACCGACATCGCCGCCCGCGGCATTGATGTCCAGAATATCGAGCTGGTGGTTAATTATGACCTGCCGGATAATCCGGATGATTATGTTCACCGCATTGGCCGCACCGCCCGCGCCGGCCGTTCCGGCAAAGCGATTTCACTCGCCACACCGGACCAACGCCGCGATATTCAGATTATTGAACGGATTATCCGCAAGACTTTGAAAGTGACTTACGCCGCCGGCGTCACCGCGCAGACCGTTGCGCCGCGGCCGGTGAGCAGTCACCAATCTTATAATCACGGTTCGGCTCGGCCGAAGAGTTATGGCCGGCGGCCGTTTCAGCGGCAGGGCGGCCAGTCGCGGCCATCGCGTTCGCCGTATCAGAGAAAAGGGTCGTTTCGGCGGCGCGCGGCTTAAAAATTATCTTTAAAAAAAATGGCCAGAATACCGCTGTTTTTTTTATTATTTGCACTTGCATGTTGAATGTACTGCGTCTAAAGTTGACAATAAATGATAAGTATGCTTAACTTGTGATTAGATTACCAACAATTTAACAAAAACAGGGGTGAAAAATGAATATCAGAGAAAGTGAGGCTTTTAAAAAAGCCTTGGAACTCTGCAAGCAGGGTCAGCGAGATCTCCTCATCATGGTTCGCGTTTTACTTGACATTCCGGTGGGAAAGGATTTACCGGTGTTGAGCGAAGCGCTGTTATTTGGGAATCATTCCCGAAAAACGATATTTCTCCAAACGCTGTTTGGGTGGCTCCATTTCGTCGGGCCGGGTATCGTTTTATTCGAGAGGATGTCTGCCCACAGAATTGAAGGCATGGTGGAGAGGACTGCTTCAAATTTTTTCAGCGTAATCCCTTTCGCGCCCTTCGATGGTCCAGATGACATCACTATTAATGTCTCGGATCCCGAAGACCAGAATCCGAGGTCTAGCTGGACAAAGCAGGGTACCAAGGTGATTTATCCGGCGACACTCAGCGGCTATGGTATGACGATAGGTATCCCCGCTGAACAATGGCAGGAACTCAGCCGCCTTTTGAACGAGTTTCTGTCGTAACCGTCAAAACACATTCCGTCGAGGGTGTGGCTCGCGCCGCGCCCTTTTTCTATTCTTGGAAGTTAGTTCGGCGTTGTTTTAACCTGTCAGCTGTGTATAGCCGGCCATTTAGGGTTGACAGCTGGGACGAAAAAAATTAGAATAGCGGCTTACTTATAAAACAAGGTTGCGGATCCGCCCTGCCTATGGCAAGACTTCGGCCGGCCGGCAGTACTGACCGCTTTTCATTTAACCGTGCGTCATCACCGCGAAGGAGATCAAAATGGCAGCAGCCGAGAATTTGGGAGTGGCTCTCTTTATCAAAATTGATTGTGCCTTGCCGCCTTGGCTGAGGCAAGCCATCCGGCCGGTAGAAGTTCGCCAGACCAAACTGGGAACTTTTCAACGATGGGAACTACTTGGCGGCGGCGCCAATTTCGTTCCCAACAGCGGCGGCAAGGTCAGGGTCATTTTACCGGGGTCAAAACGCCGGACTAAAATTGTCTCGCCCGATAAGATCTCGCTGATCATTCCTATCCGTTAGCGTGAATCATCACGCGCCAATTTCAACCTCACTTCGCCCGACGACAGCCGGGCATTTTTTTTCGTTTAAATCAAAAATATGGTAAAATTAGTTTATTATGTTAACGATAATTATTGATTGGTTGGCGCAAGTGATCACGGCGATTATTGCCGCGCTCGGTTACCCCGGAGTTTTTCTTTTGATGGCGCTCGAGAGCTGTGGCGTGCCGGCGCCTTCGGAAGTGATTATGCCGTTTGCCGGATTTTTGGTGGCGGCGGGGAAATTGTCATTTTGGTGGGTGGTGATTTTTGGCACGCTGGGAAATCTCGCCGGATCGCTGGCGGCTTACTGGATTGGTCGGGCGGGCGGGCGGCCGTTACTGGAAAAATATGGCAGATACATTTTGATTTCAGGGCGCGATCTGGACGCGGCTGATGGTTGGTTCCGGAAATACGGCGACATCACGGTTCTGGTTGGTAGGCTCTTGCCGGTCGTTCGCACCTACATTTCTTTTCCGGCCGGCGTCGCCGAGATGAGCCAGAAAAAGTTTGTTTTCTACACCTTGGCCGGCAGTTTACCCTGGAGTATTCTTTTCACTTATTTGGGAGTTAAGCTGGGTAGCCATTGGGAGAGTGTGAGGCAGTTTTTTCATAACTTTGATCTGCTGATTATCGGTTTGCTTATCTTAGCCGCCGGATTATACATTTGGCGCCACCTTAAGAATAAAAAATAATTATAAAATTATGAAAAACTCAAAATTGTTCGGGTGGGGTTTGGTTCATTCCTTAGGTGTCGGTGTTTATGTCAGCCTAGTGGCGCTCCTTATGCAAAACGGCGAGCGGATCTTCGGCCAGATGAATAACCTTTTAGGGCCAGTTGCCATTCTGATGTTGTTTGTTTTGTCGGCGGCGGTGACTGGCGCGTTGGTGCTGGGTCGGCCAGTTCTCTTTTACTTAGACGGCCATAAAGCCGAGGCGGTGAAGCTGTTTGGCTTTACTTTAGGCTGGTTATTCGTGTTATTAACCGTGATTATCTTGTTTAGCCGGATTTGGTTGGTTTAGAAAATTATAAAGGTTAAATGGCTCTATGGTTAAAATCACATAACACATAACACATAACAAGGTGGCTGCTTGGCGTCTTGTTTCATGTTATGTGTTATGTGATTTTTAGTCATTTATGCTATAATCCGCCCAGCTTAATTATTATTTTAGCGAGTTTCTATGAGTAAATTAGATGAAGTCTTCAAGCGCCTGCAAGAAACCAAGAAAGAGCAAAAAGACATTAAAACTCTGTATCGCGATGCTTTAGCCGGCTCCAAAAGTTACCAAGACACGGTTGACGAGCTCTCGCGGCTGAAAGAAAAAAAGAAAAAAATTGAGGAAGATATCAAGTCGGCTTACCGGTCGGAGCTTTCCAAACTGGACGCACTGAAACTGGATATTCAGACCGACAAAGAGATGCTCAGCGATCTCGCTATCACTCAACTGATGAAAGGCGAGACCGTTAAAATCACTGAC
>JBAZBH010000024.1:0-15268 GCA_041671565.1 Patescibacteria group bacterium | reverse complement strand
TGCGCTAGATTTTCCTCACCCGAAATATTCATTTCACCCAATGATTACTTAGCTAAAACTCTAAAACCTGTTCCAATTGGGTAGGTATACCCTGTGTTCTTGCCTTGACAAAATCCACCTTTGGCTTAAAGTAAGGGTAAATGCGCTCTTTGAAAGGGGGAAGAAGTCAGAGGGGTTCTGGAAATCATAACAACTTGGCCATTAAGGCCAGAGGAGGTAGGAGATGATTGAGCGATATTGGAAAAAGTTAATGCGGCAGATTTGGGACGGCGATTATCGCAAATTTTGGTTCTGGCTAATGGTGGAACAAGCGGTGCTGGCAGCGCGGGAACAGCTGGGCCAGATAACCGCCGGCATCACTGATCATGTCAAAAGCGCGACCTGGATAGACCGGCCGGTGGTCGCGGCAATCGTCCGTCGCGACAAAGTAATTAATCACGACCTGAATGCGTTTGTGGAAATAATGCGGCTGCAAATTATTATGGGCCGCTCGAGTCTTGAGAAATTGATTGCCATAGAAGATGACGATGAATTTCATCGGCGGGTGGAGGCTCAGTTGGCTTTTTGCCAAGGCAATATCTCCGCCTCGGCTTTTCACGACGGGATGACTTCCTATGACACCGAAGAGCCGGCTTGGGCGATGTTGCTACTAGAGTCAGCCGAGGTTATTTTGGCGGATCTCAATCAGTTGATTGGGAATTTGAAGGCTCGCGCTTTAAGACACCGTGGCCAGGTGATAATGGGCCGGACTCATGGCCAGGCCGCTCAGCCGATGACTTTTGGCATCAAGTGCGTCAATTGGCTGGAGTCGGCGCGTCGGGTTCGGGACAATCTGGACCAGGTGATGGAAGAAAACCGCGTGATGAAGCTTTCCGGCGCCGTCGGCGTCTATGGCACTTTGCCGCCGGAAGTGGAAAAACTGGTGGGCGAGATCTTGGGTTTACAGCCGGTTAGATCTTCCCAAATTGTACCCTTGGAAATCCGCGCGCGACTGATGAACGAGCTGGCGCTCACTGCCGCCGTGATGGAAAAAATCGCTGATGATCTGTGGCACGCTTGCCAGACTGAAAGGGGTGAGGTTCGTGAAGCGTTTGGCAAGAGCCAGAAAGGCTCGTCGGCCATGCCTCACAAAAAGAACCCGATCTTGGACGAAAATGTTCAAGGTTGCGCCATCCTGGTCCAGGGCTATGCCGCGACCATGTTGCGGTTGGTGAATACACACGACGAGCGCGACATTCGCCATAGCGCCGCCGAGCGGATTATTTGGCCAGACGCTTTCGGCATGCTTGACCATCTGATTCAGCGGTTGGCCGGTTTCATCGAGAAAATGGAAGTGTTCACCGAACGGATGAAGGAACATTTGGAGGCGTCTAACGGTGTTTTTGCCTCCCAGAAGTTGGAAATGCTCCTGAAACAGAAAGGCGTGGGCGCCGAAGACGCTTATCGCTTGGTGCAAGAAGCCTCTTTTAAGACCAGGGAATCAAAGCGCCATCTGCGGCTGGTGATTATGGAATATCCGGCGGTCGCCGCGGTGCTGACCATTGCGGATCTGAACGAGATTTTCGACTGGGAGAGCTGGGTCAAAGAGGAAGACTATATCTATCAAGAGGCCGACTTGACCGCTTAACGACTTTCAATACATACAGCGACATTCACAGAGGAGGCGGGCTCATCCGCCTCTTTTTTTATCCCGCCCCAGTTTGTTCCACCGAAGCGGAACAAACTGGGGCGGGATTTTATTCAACTCTTGCCAAAATTACTTAAATAGTATATATTACTGGCAGTTTAATAATAATAAGTGGTTAGGCGGTTAAGTTGTTAAGTCGTTAGGTTTTTACCTGATTTTAACCACTAGCCGCTAATCGCTGATAACTATTTATGACAGTTCCTGGTAAAAAGAAAGCTCGCAATCGTACTCGCCGCGGCCGGGCGCATTTGGCGCTTAAAAATCTAAAATTGGCCGTTTGCTCGCACTGCCGCAAACCGGTTTTGCCGCATCACGCTTGCGCCAACTGCGGTTATTATGATGGCCGTTTGGCGGTGAAAGTGAAATCCAAATTGGATAAGAAGACCGGTAAAAAGGCGAAAGAAGAGAAATAAAAAAACACAGATCGGCACAGATTTTCACAGATAAAAACAGATCTGTGTCTATCTGTGTAAATCTGTGTTAATCTGTGCTTTATGTCTAGCCGTCACCTGGGCCGCACCGTGGCCATGCAAACTTTATATGAATGGGACTTTAACGCCGGTCGTACCGAGGTTAAGGCGATTTTAGAGCGCAATCTAAAAGACATGGCGGCTGGCTTGACCGAGCCGGATTTTCCGCGCCAGTTGGTGGCCGGCGTGATTAAAAATCAAACCGAGATTGACGGGATGATCGTGCAGTACGCGCCGGAGTGGCCGCTTGAGAAAATCACGATTATTGACCGTAATGTCCTGCGTCTGGGGATTTACGAGCTGAAGTTTGTCGCCGACATTCCGGCTAAAGTCGCCATTAACGAGGCGATTGAGATCGCCAAGGCTTTCGGCGGCGAGAGTAGCGGCAAGTTTATTAATGGGGTTTTGGGGGCGATTTATAAGGAGATGGGAGAGAAGGAAACAATAAATCCAAAAGTCTAGTCTTATTAACTCTATTACTCTATTAACTTTATTACTTTATTTTCAGTATTAAGATAAAAAAAATAAAGTAATAAAGTTAATAGAGTAATAGCGCCGTCCGTGCCTACTATTTATAATTTAACTTGAATCGTGAATCATGAAGAAAGAATACCTAAATTCTTAATTCATGATTCCTGATTCTCCTAAGTTTATGAAAGATTTTGCCAAACTGGAGAAGATTATCGGCGTGAAGTTCAAAAATATTGACCTTTTGCGCCAGGCGATGGTCCACCGGTCTTATCTTAACGAAAACCCAGGGTTCGAGCTGGACCAAAACGAACGGCTGGAATTCCTAGGCGACGCGGTTTTGGAACTGGCGGTGACTGAAAATCTTTACAACAATTATACTAACCAGGAAGGCGAGTTGACCAACTGGCGAGCGTCCCTCGTCAACGCCAAAATGCTAGCGAAACTAGCCAAAGACCTGGATTATGATGATTTTCTTTACCTCTCGCGCGGCGAAACCAAGGACAAAAGCGGCAAAGCCCGCGATTATATTCTCGCCAACGCCTTTGAAGCGGTGATTGGCGCGGTTTATCTGGACCAAGGTTACCAAGTGGCGGCGGATTTCATTGGCCGAGTGGTCTTGCCGGAGCTGAAAGGCATTTTAGAAAATAAGTCGTACATTGACCCGAAGTCCCGCTTCCAAGAATCAGCCCAAGAAAAAGTCGGCGTCACGCCGCGCTATGAAGTCTTGACCGAAACCGGCCCGGACCACAATAAGTTTTTTGTGGTTGGCGTGATGCTCGGCGACGATTTAGTGGCTAAAGGCGAAGGCAGTTCCAAGCAAGAAGCCCAAGAAGCCGCGGCCAGGGCGGGGTTGGAGGCTAAGGGGTGGTAAAAGAGTTATAACTAATTAAGCGCCCGTGGCTCAATGGATAGAGTGCTTGGCTTCGGACCAAGAGGTTGCAGGTTCGAGTCCTGCCGGGCGCGCTTAAATTTAGTTAAAAATAAGTATGTCCGCAAATCCAAAAAGTAGCTTAAAATTTATTGATTTCTGCGCGGGGATTGGCGCGGGCCGATTTGGACTTGGAAATTTGGGTTTAAGTTGTATTGGGTTTTCAGAAATAGATAAATATGCCGAGCGGACATATCGAGAATTTTTCGGTCAAGAAGAAAAAAATTATGGTGATTTGATGAAAATAAACGCAGGCAATTTGCCCGATTTTGATTTAATGATTGCCGGTTTTCCTTGCCAGTCGTTTTCTGTTATGGGACAAAGAAAGGGAATGAATGACCATCGAGGGCAAATAATTTATGGATTGATAAAAATAATGAAAGAAAAAAAGTTGCCTTATTTTATTTTGGAAAATGTAAAAGGCCTGGTTAATCACGAAGGCGGAAAAACTTTAGAAGTTATTTTGGAAGAATTAGACAAAGCTGGATATAAAGTTTATCATCAAGTATTAAACAGTTTATATTACGGAGTTCCGCAAATGAGAGAAAGAATCTATTTTGTAGGGATTAGAAAAGATTTAGTAAAAGAGAATAAAATTTTTAATTGGCCAAAGCCCATAAAAATTCCAAAAATTCAAGATTATTTAATTGATGATGGTGAGTTGGAAATTAACGAGAAAAAAAGAGTTTACGAAACATTTTTAAAATTTTTAGATAATAAATATAACAAAGGATTATTTATTATTAAAAAATTGCTAAAAGAGGATTATTTAGTTTTAGACACAAGACAATCCGATCTGCGGTTATATCGTGGCAAGGTGCCGACATTGCGAACAGGCAGGCACGGTATTTTATATGTCAGAAACGGAAAATTTAGGAGATTATCTGGATTTGAGTCGTTGCTTTTGCAGGGGTTTCCAAAGCGTTTGAGCGAAAAAATAAAGGGTAAAATCGCCGATGTTTATTTGTTAAGTCAAGCCGGAAACGCTATGACAGTAAATACAATTGAGGCGATTGGCAGAAATTTGCTTGATTATATAAAAAATTAGTATGAACAAGAAAGATTTAGTAAAATTGGGTTCGCAAACAGCGAAAGGTGGTTTCAAGAATGAAAAGGATGTTATTAACCGTTTTAATGATTGGGAGAAGGACAAAATAGCTCAAAAATGGCTTGAAGCTATGGGTTACAATATTTCAGATATTGAATATGTGAAAGCGGCAAAAGTTCGTGGACAATATAAAGCCGATGTTCAGGTTAGAGTGCGGATAATTATCAAATTAAAGTCGCAAGAAGACATGCAAAATTTACAGGTAAAGCTTGTTAGTAGTTCTAAAGGTGGGTTTAATCAGACAGATAAAAGATGGGTTGATAAATATGCAGATCTATGGGAGATTCCAAAAGACATAACAAAAATTTTAAAGTTTTTTACAGGGGAAATAAAACCAATAAGAAAAGGATTAAAAGATAAAAGAAGGATGCTCTTAACGGAAATGAATGAAAATGATCAAAATAAAGTCATTGATTTTTTTAAAAATAAAAAAATCTTGATAATTTCAGATGTCCTGAAAGGCAGAGGGGAATTTTCGGCTGATTGGGTGCTTGTTATTATAAAATCAAAAGATAAAAATGCATGGGTTTTGAAATCTATAAATGAAGCGATGAATATTTTTGGAGGTGGTGAAATTAGAATAACAAACAAAGGGGGGCTAAAAATTGGAAAAATTGGAATGCAAAGAAAGGGTGGCGATAATGGCAGGAAAACGGCGAATATGCTTCAATTTAAAATCAATCCCGTTGAGCTTTTTAGTAATTGAGTATGTATGGACACGGTATCAAAACAAAAGCGGAGCGAGATAATGTCCCATGTCAAAAGCAAAGATAGTAAAATAGAGACGCTATTTCGTAAAGAACTTTGGAAACACGGTTTGAGATATCGCAAAAATTCTGGCAAGTATTTTGGTAAACCGGATATTATTTTACTAAAATACAAAACTGTAATTTTTATTGATTCTTGTTTTTGGCACGGATGTAAAAAACATTGTCGCATTCCCGCTGTCCGTAAAAATTATTGGACAAAAAAAATAACCAGAAATGCGGCGAGGGATAAAGAAGTTTCAAAATATTACAAAAAACAAGGTTGGAAAATTTTTAGATTCTGGGAGCATAAAATCAAAAAGGGGAAGAGTATGTTGTTGATAGTAAAAAATATTTCCGGGTCGTTAGCTCAATGGTAGAGCAGTAGCCTCTTAAGCTATTGGTTGTGGGTTCGATCCCCGCACGACCCATTTTAAAAACCACCCCACTAAATCGAGGCGGTTTTTTGTTTCCAAATTTTTAGCCGGTTACTTGCCGGTTTTTTGTTTTTTGTGGGTTTCCCAGTAGGACAGGGCAAGGAAAAGGCCGAGGAGAGAAAAGGTGTTGACCGGCGCGATCCAGAAGGGAAATTCGCGGCCGAAGCTTTCGAGAACCATTAGGCCGCCGAGCGCGCCGATGGAATACATGGCGCCGTTTTTGAGGTAGGCGAATTTGGCGATCAGATCAATGCCGCGGACCGTGAATTCTCGGACCACGAAAGCGCCGATGCCGTTACCGATGAGGATAATCGGCACCGAAAGCGTAAAGGCGAAAGCGCCGATGACGCCGTCAATCGAGAAAGACGCGTCCAAGACTTCCAAATAAATGATTTTACTCCAGGCGCTCATATTGCCGCCGAGGAGTTCCTTTTCTTTTTCCTCCGAATTTTTCTTAAAGCCGTCAGTGATAAAGAACGCCGTGGTGCCGATCGCCGCCGAGAGCGCGAGGAGCGGATGGCTGCTAACTACGGCAAAATAAATCACGGTGGTAAAGAAAATCGAAGACAGAGCGTAAAACCAAACGGACTGGCGGTGGATAAAACTTTCCACCAGAAAAGCGTAGTTTTTTTCTTCCAGAAACAGCCAGCCGAGGAAAACCATAAACAAATACATGCCGCCGCCGAGGAGCAAAAGCGGTTTGGAGGCTTCTAGCGACTCGCCCACGGTGGCGTCAGCGGAAAAGGCGGCTTGCCAAACTTCAACAATCGATAAGCCGGGGTTGGCAATCCAGACGATGACAAAAGGCAAAGCGCCGCGGACCACAAAAACCGCGATTAATAAGCCCCAAAACAAGAAGATCTTGCGGAAGCGTTCGGGCAGGGTTTTGAGGACATGGGCGTTGATGACGGCGTTATCGACGCTGGAAATGACTTCGAAAACCACCAGGCCGAGGATGACGATGAGGAGATGGGTGATAGAGAATGGCATAGGGAGGATTTAAGATTTAGGAGCGGTTAATATTAGATGTTTAAACTATAAATCACATAACATGGAACACATAACAAGAGACCTATAACCACCCTTGTTCCATGTTATGTGTTATGTGATTTTAACCAAGTTTTGCCGCCCAAACGCCGATTATTTTAGGTCCTGCTTGATAGCGGCAATAGCATCGGCTTCGTCCTTGAACTTCTTCGTCTCCCGGAGCTTGTGGTCAATCGCCACGGTGATGGTCTGACCGTGGATTTCGCCGGAGAAGTTCTGGATCAAGGCTTCCAGCGACAGTTTATTCTGGAGGTAATTATAGCCGTAATAAAGGAGCGCCGGATAATTAGCGTTCGCAACGGTGACGGTGGCGGCATAGAGGCCGGTGGTTAATTCGGCGGCCAGCTCGGGATTTAAGTTGGCAGTGGGGAAACCGAGTTTTTTGCCCAGGCCGGCGCCGGTGATCACTTTACCGGTTAATAGCGGATAAATTGGTTCCAGCCGGATAATCCGGTAGACCGCAAAAACCAAAACGGCGGCGCCCAAGAGTTGGCTCCAACTGAGGACATTATGATTGATAAAATAATCCAAAATCACCGCCGAGATCGGAAAGGCGAGCTCATAGAGCGTCGCTTGCGAGGCGGTGACTTTTTTCAGCCCGTAATAATAAAGGAACATGGCGGTGGCGCCGGTGGTGAAAACGATGATCGTTAAAATCAGCCATTGCTGTCCGGCGGGCAGCGCCATGACGCGGAAGTAGAGGACGGCGAAAAACATAATGACCGTGGTCAGGCCAAAGCGGAGCGCCGCCAGCAGTTTATAATTGATGGTCTTAATCGCGTATTTGCCAAAAGTGGTGGAGGAGCCAAAGGAAAAGGCGGCGGCGATAGCGAAAAGCGCCACCAGCCAAGACTTATCATTCAGGTTAAATGTCGGCGCCAGATCTTTAAAAGTTACTAGGTAGCCGCCGCCGATTGCCAGCACTGCCCAAAGGTAAAACTGCCGGCGGAATTTTTCCTGTAAAAAAATCATGGCGAGGACAATGGCGAAAATCGGCTGAAGTTTCTGGAGCAGGAGAACAACGGACAAGTCTTGAAAGTTAGTCAGGAAAAAAGCCTTGGTGATAAAAGCCGTGCCCAGCGCCCCGCCAAACAGCGCGATCCAAAAGACCGCCAGCCATTGCCGGCGAGTGATCAGCTTCAATTCCTGCCGGTAAACCCAGAGCGCTGGTGAGAGGACGATAAAGCCAAGGAAGTGCTCCCAAAAAACCACCAATGATGACGGCAGAGTATAGAGGTGTGGCCGCAAAAAAATGCCATCCGCGCTCCAGAAAATCGCGGCAGTAATAATACTTAAAGCGCCGAGTAAAGATAGTTTTTTCATGTTGGGGTTTTAAGGAGTTAGTGCTTATATTTTAGAGGATTTTGGGGATTAAATAAAGGGGAGATTTAAGATTTAGGATTTAAGATTTAAGAATGCCTGTAAATTAGCATCCTACGGTATAACTAGGTTAAAAATCCAAAGTTCAAATCAAGTTCAAAAGTCAAAACTCTGGCACCTTTTGATCTTTGAACTTGATTTGAACTTTGAACTTAGGGTTTTGAACTTTAAATAGTGATTTATAAGTTTAAACACTAATTATTGACATTCTTAAATCTCCTCTAATTTTAGCCTTTTCCTTATATTCTTGACAGAAAAGCTTTGTTATGCTATCATATCCAGTTACTCTAAAAACGGTTTAGAGGCGTTCTTTTTTATATAAAACACCACAAGTGCAACAACCAACAATAGGAAGTGAGGCGCGAGATGTCTAGCAATGAGTACAAGTTGAACCTGATCGGCGGCCGAATTCTCATGATGACCCCCAACAAGGGCATCAATGAGGAAATGGTGAACGCGATTCTGGCCGGCGGGTGGACAGATGTCGTTCTTCTCGACACCCCGCCGATGCGGGGTTCGGTGATGGCGGTTAAAAGGTTGATGGAGGAAAAACTGCGGGTTTGGTACCGCGACCACCACGACTTACCGGAGGAAGACACGCGATTCGCGTCTGCGCGGGAAATCCGGGGTTATACCCGCGAAATCTGCGGGCTCCTCGGCAACCGGGCGCGGATCATGACCCGGAGGGACCATCCCTCTTGCGTCGGCTTGGTTAAGGAAGGTGAATTCGCCGACCCCAAGTATCTGATCATCGCCAATCCGGACGCGGACGGCTTACTGACTGCCATGAAGGCGATCGGCCTAACCTACAACGGAATGAAGGCGGACGCCGATGTTCTGGACGGGCCGGCATCTCTGGCGACCCAGGACCGACTGACCGAGTATGGCTGGCTTCTGAAGACCAATCTGGCTCTGCTCGGCGGGTTCATGGGCAAAGGCATTGCTCACCTCAACGCGAGGAAGAACGAAATTTTTGAGAACTTCCTCAAGATGGTTCAGGGCGACCAGGCGGCCCATGACCAGCTCGCGGACAACACGGAGAAGAAGTTCGGGGTTTTTGCCCAGCGGATGAAAAACCTCGCCATGCAGGCGCAAATGATCGCCAACGGCGTCTACGCTCTGGACATCACTGATGCTCAGAGGCAGGAGCCGGTGGACATTGGCACTCTCACGACTTACATGGAGAGTTTGCCGGGGTGCCAGATTACGGTGGTCGTGCGATCGAACGGCCCGCTGGCCAAGCACGCCGGTGGCGTCCAATACAGCCTGACTGTAGCGTCTGGGTTTCAACCCGGGTTCGCTCCGAGCAAAGAGGATGAGATTGACCTGCGCCGCGCGGTCCCTGAGAACTGGAATGTCAGCCCGGAGTCCGGTGTTATTTCACACAACGCCTTTTTCCTCCACTGCGCCGCGCAGCAGTGGGAGGATGTGATCGGACCGGCGCTACTCCGGCGTTTCGGGCCGGTCGACGATGTTATCACCGACAAAGCCGGCAACGGCGAATAGGTCGGCGGCGCACAGACAGCACAAACATGACGGCGGGGAGCCATTTCCCGCCGTTTTTTTAATCACATAACACATAACATGGAGCATAAAACAAAACAGCCCACATTCATTTTTGTTCCATGTTATGTGTTATGTGATTTTCCCTGTCTAGTACACCGTCTTGACAGATTATTAGCCTGTGCTATACTTTACTTAGGTAAAGTAAAAATATGGCTAAAAATTGGCAAAATCCGCAAAGCGACGAGTTGTTTCAGCTTATTTTAGGCCTGAAAACTCTGCCGGAGGCGCGGAATTTCTTCCGCGATCTGCTGACCGAGCCGGAAATTAAGGAGTTTTCCAGCCGTTGGCAGGCAGTCAAATTGCTAGATAAAAAAGTACCTTATACCGAGATTGTTAAAAAAACCGGCCTGTCTTCCCGCACCGTCGCCCGGATCAGCTATTGGCTCAATCAAGGCATGGGCGGCTACCGGCTGATGTTAAGAAGAATTAAAAAATAGTTATGAATAAGTCAATTAACCTAAATTTAACCCATCATTACTATCTCTGCTTCAAGTGATAAACTTTGGAAGTTAGTTTGTCGTTTGAAGTAGGCGGTCACCAAAAAGGTGATTTTTTGTTATGCTAATCAATAATTATATGTCTAACAATAAAAATAATGTTAGGAAGTTACAGATCGGCGTGATGGGTTCAGCTGCTGATTTGAAATATGCCAAAAGAATTGAAGAGTTGGCCGAAGCGGTCGGCGGTTGGGTGGCTAAACGGGGTGCGACCTTGGTTTTTGGCGCGGAAAAAGATTATGATTCACTGTCCACAGCGGCTTGCCGCGGCGCGAAAAAAGCCGGCGGACTGACCGTTGGGATAACTTATGGCAAAGGCTTGGAGGTTTATGAAAAACAGGCGGATGTGATTATTGCCTCTGGCTTGGAGCGGGGCGGTGGGCGCGAAATGTCGCTGGTTTTTAGTTGCGACGCGATTATTACAGTCGGCGGCGGCTCGGGTACACTGACAGAAATAGCGATTGCTTATCAGGCCAATATCCCGGTGGTGGTTTTGAAAGGATCCGGCGGTTGGAGCGATAAACTGGTCGGGCAGTTTTTGGACGAGCGGCAGAGAATTAAAATCGCCGGCGCTGATACGCCAGAGCAAGCGGTTGATTTAGCTTTAGACTTAATCAAGAAAAAGCCGCCGGCTAGCCGTGAGGTTTTGTTAGTCTCAGGCACGCACGGCGATGAAAAAATCGGAGCCGAGGCAATCCAATTATTGCCGCCGGAATTAGCCAGTAAATTTAATTGGTTAATCGGTAATCCGCTGGCTTGGGAGAAAAATCAAAGATTTACCGAGGCGGATTTAAATCGGTCCTTTCCGGGTAAGGCGGATTCGGCGGTTTATGAAGAACGGCGAGCGGCTGAGATTTTAGCTTTAATCAATCGGCAAAAGCCAAAGTATGTTGTTGATATGCACGGGACTGGGGCAGAAAGCGGCGTCTTTATTATCATTACTAATCCTAATTGGGATAATCTGGCGCTAGCGGCTCGGTTTGACGCGTCACGAATAGTAATTTGGCCATCAGCAGTCAGTTCTCCCACGGGTCCGCTAACTAAGTTTGTCACTTGCGGCTTGGAGCTGGAATGCGGGCCGGATAGCGAGCCGGCCGTTAAAGTCGAATTAAGCCGGATTTTGACTGATTTCTTAAGTCAAAAATCGCCGCTTAACTTCAGCCAAGCGCTAGCCAGATTAAAAACCAAGGAGATTTATTGGGTCGGCGGCAAGTTAGAGAAATCAGATGGAGAAAAATTAGAATTAGCCGATTTTATCCCGACGACGGTTCGAGGAGAACGATTTTTCCCCTTGCTGGTCGGCCAATATCCCGGGGTTTGGTGTTACAAAATGAGGCGAGTAGCCTTAGAAGAACTTATAAATTTATGTTAATAAAAATCTACAAATATATTGACCATCAACATCACCGGCTCTTTTTGGGCAGAGATCGGCGGTGATTAGTTTTGCTTAAAACAAACTTCTCCTTCGGTCCCTTCCCAAGAGGGATTTTTCTTTTTGGGCGGGGGAACTTTAACAATGGAGAGAAAGCACATGGCAGCAATCAGGTTTTTTACCGAGGCGGATGCGGAGGTCATCCAGGCGATTTATTGCCAAGCTTTTGTCGGTTTCCCGTGGTTTGAGCAGTTGTCAGCGGCGGAAGTCGAGGGCCGCTGGCAAAGTAAAAGAAACCAAGCCGGCTTCAATTGTTTGGTGACAGCCGAGGGTTCAAAAATCGTGGGGGCGATGTATTGGTCAGAGCCGACAGCTCAGAATCTCGCCGACCGTTACGAAAAAGAATTGGCGGGTTTTGTCGCGGAAAATGGCGTTGGCCGGCGTTTGATTTACATCGGCGTGACCGTAGTGGCGCCGGAATTTCAAGGCCAGGGCATTGCCACGGCTTTGCGCCGCCGGTTTTTGGAACACCTGCAGGCGGAAAATCGCGACACCTTAGTGATCACCCGGATGCGCGACGACAATCTGCCGTCGATTCGGCCTTGGGAAAAACTCGGCATGAAGCGAAGCGGCATCACTATGCCGTCCAGCCAAAAGACGGGTGTTAACCACGAGTTCTGGTTCCTGGTCCTTAACCAAGAGGAGGTGAGATCATGAAACCCTATATCGTGTCGGCAGATATCAAGTTGCTTTTAGCTGCTTGGGCGGCTAAAAATCCCGAGGCCATCAAATTGCCCGGTGACGATTTTTTCCAGGGGCTGCGGGCGGATTTTTCTGCGTGCCTGCGGCGAATTTTCCCGCGGTTTGAGTTAATAGGCGAGACGGAGTTGGTCAGTGGCGTGAAAGAATTGGTAGAAAAATGGATATGTCCGCCAGCGGCTTTGAGCGCCGTGCCAACAGTTGCCTTAGACCGGGTCTACTATCCGGTCCCCGACTTTAGCATTAACTTGACGCGAACCATGGGTGATCGCCAAAGCGAAATTCAACTGCGGCCGCGCCAATCATTTTCCGATTTGGATTTGCAGATCGGCGCCATTGCCCGGGGAATTGATGATCTCTGGCCGGAGAGGAAAGTGGTGCTGATTGACGATGTGATTTTCGCTGGCGAGCAGATTGAATTGGTGACTAAGGCGCTAGCGGCAAAAAATATCAAGGTGGTGGCTGTGGTCGCTGGTATCGGTATTGACGAGGGGCGGCATCGGATTCAGGCCTTGGGGCATTATCCGGTCAATTGCGTCCGTTACTATTCAGAAGTAATTGACCAAATCTGCGAGCGGGATTTTTATCCCGGTGTGCCGTTTTCCGGCCGTACGGTCGCTGCCGGACCTGACCGTAATATCGGCATGCCCTATCTGCGACCATTTGGCGATCCGCGTCGCTGGGCTTCTATAGGAGAAGAACACGATTTTTCCCGTTTTTGCCTGCGACAGGCAATTAAGCTTTGGCAAGAGATTGAGCGGCTTTCCGGCCGCCAGTTGCTGGCCAAAGATCTGCCGCGAGAGGTAGCGGGTTTTGATCCGGCCAGGCGGTTTGTCAGCCAACTTAAGGCCGCCCTTGATCAATTGGATAAATTAAGCGAGATGTTTGAGGCCGTTCGCCGGAACATGGATCGCATGGAACAAGAAGAGTGATTCTAGCTGCAACAGCGAAGGAGTGCATTAATCAATCGTAATTCGGCCGACGGGACACAACCGCCGGCTTTTTCTATTCCAAAAAGTGGATATCGTGTGGGCGGAGGGCCGGAAATGCTCTATTTTTAGCTAATTTTAGAGCCAGGCATTCCCTTGACAGATTATTTAGAAGGTATATAATGTAGGAGCTCAAAAGATTAATGAATAGCCAGATTAACCATATGCGTAGCAATAATTTAATTCTTAACCAAATAAGCGGCTAGGCTTAAATTATTTTGTTAGCTTGGAAGGCCGCTTAGAAGCGGTTTTTTTTAAAACTTTACAGAGAATTTTCCAGAGAGCGAAGCGAACGCAGAAAATTATCTAGTAAAGTTTTAATCCGCCGAAGCCCGACTTGTACACATAAACTTGAAGAATGTAGGAGGGAGGGCGTAGGCGGATAAACTTATTACCATACCCGCTAGCGAGACTGGAAAAGGCGGGATAGTTCATTAAATACTAGTCTCAAGTAAAGAGATGAAGACAGCCAATCATTTCTTTAGTGGAGATTAGGGTGATCAAGAAGATTCTGGGTTAGCCGTCAACTGGACTTTGACAATTGAAGAGCGAAAATAATAAGACGCAAAAAAATTATATTTTCGTCCAAACATAAAGCAATTTCGACTCAAGGTTTGCCCTGCGGGTGGACCTTGAGAGATGAGTCTAAGACCGTTCCGGTCTTTAAAAGGAACAAAGAAACAAAAATTGTATTTTTAACAATTTTTGTGGTTAGAGCATAAGGGTAAATGGTGGATGCCTAGACACTAAAAGACGATGAAGGACGCTGTAGCCTGCGATATGCTTCGGGGAGGTGGCAAACAACCTTTGATCCGGAGATTTCCGAATGGGGAAACCCACTGAGGTAAACCCTCAGTATCAAACGCTGAATTCATAGGCGTTTGAAGACTACCCGGGGAACTGAAACATCTTAGTACCCGGAGGAAAAGAAAAAAATCCCGCCAGTGGCGGAAATTCCCTTAGTAGTGGCGAGCGAAAAGGGAAAAGCCCAAAGCCTAGTAACTGCGGCAGGTTGATTGTTGATTCTTTTGAATCGGTAGTCGTTTGCCAGAAGGATGCAAGTCCATATGTTGCTTGGTGGTTGCGAGACAACCGCGTTTGATCACTTGCAAGATCAGGATAGAGCCCAAAAATGTTAATTTCCTAACAGAATTCCGTGGAACACGGAGACCACAGAAGGTGAAAGTCCTGTATGTGAAAGGAGTTAACGCTCTATGGCAGTTGTTCTCAAGTACTGCGAGACTCGAGAAATCTCGTAGGAATCCGGCACGACTATGTGCCAAGGCTAAATACGTTTGGTGATCGATAGTGAACAAGTACCGTGAGGGAAAGGTGAAAAGCACCCCGGTGAGGGGGATGAAATAGTATCTGAAACCATTTACTTACAAGGAGCCGGAGCCCCGCCTTTGGCGGGGTGACGGCGTGCCTATTGAAGAATGAGCCAACGAGTTTGTAGGTGTTGCTTGTTTAATCCGCCGCGGCGGAGAAGGCAAAGTGAAAGCGAGGGTGAATAGCCCGTATTAATAGCACGGATTACACAGATCGGCACAGATCAGCACAGATAGTTATCTGTCTGAATCTGTGGTTATCCGTGTAATCTGTGCTATTACGCAGCATTTACAAGACCCGAAGCCGGAGTGACCTAGTCATGGGCAGGTTGAACCCACTGTAACAGGTGGGGGAGGACCGAACTCACCAGTCGTGTAACGCTGGGAGATGACCTGTGATTAGCGGAGAAATTCCAATCGAACCCGGCAATAGCTGGTTCTCCTCGAAATAACTTTAGGGTTAGCCTCAGGTAGCTGGCCGTA
>JBAZBH010000023.1:0-16255 GCA_041671565.1 Patescibacteria group bacterium | reverse complement strand
AAGGCCTAAAACCTTCCAGAAAACAAATCGCATTAATTTTGTCATTTACCAAACCGCTCTTTTGATAATTTAGGGTGTGGTACGGTGCGGTGTGGTGGGGTGGTGTGGGGCCTGGTATCGTCGGGCGAGGTGAGGTAGGGTTTGGTAAGGTTTTAAACCTTTCAGAAAACAAACTGTATTAACTTTGACATTTACTAAACCACCTTTTTCGGTAACTTGGGGTGCAGTATGGTGTGGTTTGGTAAGGTCAGGTTAGGCGGGGTTCGGCATGGTAAAGTGAGGTAGGGTATGGTCTGGTAAGGTTTAAAGCCTTTCAGAAAACAATTCGTAATTGCTTTACCTAAGAGATTTTTCCAACCAGTTAGAGTTTGGTAGGGTGAGGTACGGTTGGGTGATGTCTGGTACGGTAAGGTTGGGTTGGGTGAGGTCTGGTGTGGCGTGGTCGGATTAGGTTAGGTGCGGTTTGGCGAGGTAGGGTAAGGTAAGTTACGGCAAGGTCTGGTTTGGTTCGGTCTGGTGAGATCTGGTGCGGTAGGGTCTGGTAAGGCTTTAAACCTTTCAGAAAACAAACCAAAATTTCTCCACTATTTGCTAGAAGTTTTTCTAACTTAAGGTGGGGTAATGTCTGGTTAGGTTGGGTCTGGTACGATTGGGTAGGATAGGGTAAGGTAGGGTTTCAACAGTTCAAATTCAAAGAGGTAAGGCACTGGCGCAAATCGTTGGTGCTTTTTTTATTAAAACACAAAACAAAAAAACCCCAGCATCCACGGGGCAGGCATTAAAACAGGTCGGCTTCCGGCGGTTGGTTTTAATGTTTTAATGAGCAAAAATAAAAAGCCTCCTTTTAGCGTTGGCTAAACGGAGGCCGTGTGCTCCTCGGAGGCAGTGGAAAAGATAAATCTCTTCCGTCATCGTTCCTACTTTCCGGGTTTCACAGAAACGGCTTTTCAAGGTCGATCTCATCGAAAAGAAAAGGGGGATCTCTCCGGAGAACGAAACTGGCCGCCGCCTCGGACTGGATGAAAGCGGCGCATCGACATTCACAAAAATGTCGAGTCCCTGACGGGACATTTTGGTTAACCCGGTTGTCGGATTGACAATTAGCTGCCTCTGGCCGTCTCTAGTCAGTTTAACGCCCGGATTTTTAACTGTCAAATTGATTTTTATTAAAAAAAGTCGGCCTAGACGGCCGACGCTGATTTCAAGCTTTTTTGAAATTCTGTGTGCAGTTTTTTGATGTCTCGGAGAAGCCGGTTTTTGAGGATAAACCGTTTTTGGCATTGGCGCAAAACCGACATGACTCCGGCCACTTGCCGCTGGAAGGCCGGCGGTTCGTCTAGCGCCAGGAGCAGCAGCCCTTTGCAGGTTTGGAGATAGCGCCGAGGGACAAAGAGACGGCGATTTCTTAGGCCCAGGCCGCAGATGACGACGGCGTTTTTGGCGCTGTCCACGACTTGGATTTTTTGGTCTTTGACCAGAAAGCCGGCGTGGCGAACCGCCGCCAAGATTTTTTGGCGTTTGTTTTTGCCAATTCTTTCCCGAGACGAGAAACAAAGGTCATCCAGATAGTTGGTGTAGGTTAGGCCGTGTTCCTGCGCCAACAGCCGTAAACTGTCGTCCAGAGTCGCGGCGCGGTAAAAGTTGAAGAGGTCGGGCGAGGCCGGCGCTCCGATAGCTAGCCCGGTGATGCCCGGAGCAGAGCAATAGCGCGCCAGAAATTTTACAGCTTGTTTCGGATTTCGGCCAAAGGTTTTTGGCAGATGTTGGACGGCTAATTTCGCCAACCGTTCAAGATCAACATTTTGATAGGCGCCTTGCAAATCGAGACAGAAGAAAAAGCGGTTGGCCAGATGCTGTTCGATCTGGAGTAGCGGCGAGCGCTTTAACTGCGCGCCATAACTATGGAAAACCAGGAGCTGATAGATATTAGCTGATTTTATTTCCGAGCGCAGCCATTTAAGCAAGGTTTGATGCAGTCGCCGCATCGCTTGGTTGGGAACGGCCAGCCGGCGAAGCTTGGTTTGGCCAGATTGCCGGTTGACATCAACGATTTGACGGAGCCGAAAGGCCGCTTGTTCAAGGTCTGATTCTTGGCAAAATTTACAAAAGGGAATCATTTTTCCCCCTCCTATGGTTGTTGTAAGGTGCTATTGGCAGTTTAGGTTAAATTTTGAAAAAGTCAATGGTTGATTTTGACTGGTGGTTAGTTTGGCATTACAGCTTGCTTTAATCCTAATCCCGTGGTAATTTACCAAGTCCGCAATCCTGCGGCGGTTCTTTTCATTTAACCAAGGAGGACGAGCTATGCTTTTCACCAGCCAAGGGTTGGTTGAGGGGCCGGCCGGTTCCTCAATTGACGACATTATTTTCCCGCCCGGCAGTAACAGTTGGCCAGTAATCAAGCGCGCTTTAATGAGCCCAGAGGTGACCGAGCTATTACGGCAAATCGCTCCGGCGGAAATGGCGGCCTGGGGCCCGAGCCTTTTAGGGTCTTGGGTATTGTTATTTAAAGTGTATGATCGGGAAATAAATTTCAGCCGCCAGGAACCACCTTGGTTCGCGCAATTACCCAGAGTTTTACAGGCTGACTTTCGGCACCGGCAAATTATTGATGAAGCCGATCCGCTCGCCATCAGTTTTGTGCCGCATTCTGGAGTCAACTATATCGTCCTGGAAGACGGTCTGATCGAAGAGCTGTGCCGGGCGTTGAAGGTTTTTCGCTTGCGGAATATCCGCCAGCTGGGTTTCCTGCACGATCCGATCTTTGACGACGATTTATCCGGCCGACTGGTGCTCAAGGACCGTTTTTGCCATACGCGCTATGCCCATAGCTTGGATGTCATGGTGCTCGCCACTTTGATGGGAGTTAATTGCGGTTTAGGTCAGGACGATTTACTCCATCTGCGGGTGGCGGCGTTGACTCACGATGTCATGACGCCGGCGGGTGGCGACACCATCAAGTTTATTGATCCGGCGGGATTGAATGAAGAAACCAATTACTACCAGTTGTTGGTTGGTCCGGCTTGGCAGAAGTTAGAAACCAAGCACGCGCTCTCGGCCGAGCGGCTGATTGCCATTGTCAAAAATCAAGGGGTTTTGGGCGAGCTCCTGGATCTGGCGGATAAAATCGCCTATGTGGCTTTTGACTCCTGGGTCTACCAGCATCGCTATGACGGTCTGGATGTGATCAATTGTTCCGGGATTTTTTCCGGGCAAAAGTTGATCATTGATTTACTCCAGCGCCAGCCGTTCATCTGCGGGCTTTGGGATGCGGTGCGGGTGATTGATAATCGAGCAGTGGTGACCGATGCCCTGCGACTCGGTGATTTTCTGAAACTGCGGGCGCTCCTGTGCCGGCATTTCTACTATCACCCCGGAACGCGGTTTGAAGAAGCGACCACCGCGACCTTAGCCGGTTACCTTTACGGCACCGGCCAGCTGACCAAAGATGACTTGCTGGAAAAAACCGACGACTATCTGGACCGGGTGATGGCTGATTTCCTGGAGCTCCGGCACTATAACTATCCCGATGTCATTATCCATCCGGGATTGGCCCAGGTGGAGGAATTCGCGGATCAAGAGTCGGCCCGGCAGCGCGAGCAAGAGTTAGTGGAGCTGGGTAATGTTTTCTGCTGTACCGAGGATTTTTCCCGCGGCTTCAAAACCGGCGCCAACCTCCTAACTCAGCAAGACGGTCAGGTGATGCCGTTAGCCGAAGCTCAGCCGCGGCTAGCCGCCGAGTTAGCCGAACTCTCGCGGTTTTCTCAGCCCTACAGGGTCTATTGGACTACCGAGCTCCACCTGCCACCGGCGAAGTTAAAAGCTTTGCAGGCGTGGCGGCGGGAGCAATTCGAAAAGACACATTCCTAGTCAGTCACGACTGACGGGACGCAGTAAAACAGCACCAGCGGTCAATATCGTTGGTGCTTTTTTTATCGCATAATATTAAATAAGGAGTAAAAATGGCTATTTTGTTAGGTTTTTGTAGGCAACTATTGACTTTTTATTGATAATAAGCTATAGTAAGGGGTTGGCAATTGACAATCAGTAACCGGTAATCAGTAATCAGAACGCGTTTTAGTTTCCGATTATTGGTTACCGATTACTGATTACTAACCAAGGAGGTTTTGACAATGAAGAAAGTTGTGTTGGTCACGATGCTCGTGGCCGGGTTCTTTTCAGTTGGTTCGGCGTTCGGCGGCTGGAGCGAGGGGCAAATTCATTTTTCCCTGCAGTACCCCTACGCTCCGGGTTTCTGTTTCTCCGGCCTTGCGTATTCGTCCTATGTCCAGGAGTACGACCACAAGTCGGGGGTTGATACTCAAAACCAGAACAACCTTTTCACCGGGCTAGGAGGAATCGGTTATGCCGGCGAGCGCTGGCTCTTGGATTTGAAAGGCGGACCCGGGTATCTGGGTGTCGGTCGCGAGTCATTTGTTAGCCAGCTCGGATTTCACGGTAACTTCAGCGATGTTATCTTGGATTTCTCTGGTCGTTACATCGTCAACGACCAGACCAAAGCCAAGTACCGCGCGATTGGTGCCGGGGAAATCGGTTATGGTTTTCACGGGCCGAACGGCGGGCTGGGAGTCTCGGCCATGGGTTTCTGGTTCCAGCGGTCGGGGCCGCAACTGATGTTTATGGAATACTCCGAAGACTTGAAGTTGACCAATCCCGATCTCTACTACAATCCGCCCAGCCAAAATGGTCGACAAATTGTGGGGCTGGGCGGAAAAATTGCCGGCTGGCCTTGGCCCCTCGACACGCGGAGCAACCCGCCGGTGGAATTATTCATAGAGATGTATTGGCTGACTTCACTGGCGGACGGCGGTTGGCCGGTGGACGGGCCGGGCGACTACCAGCGCGAACAGAAATGGCATGAGACTCGCGCTCAAACCCTGGCGGACGATCCGCGCGCCGACACTTCCGGCATTCACCCGGACAACAGCGGCATGCTGACGCGCGTCGGTGTCAAATTCAGCCTTTCGCGTTTCAACATCAAGCGGTGAGAGGCTCATCAGTAATAACCAATCGAGGTCGGCAAGTCCGGCCTCTTTTCATTAAAACATTAAAACATTAAAACAGGTCGGTAGCCGGTGGTTGGTTTTAATGTTTTTATGTTTTAATGTTTTAATGAGTAGTCCTGCCAATTAGCCGCAGTCAGCTCACTCGGTCTAACCGCATTCACCAGGCTGAATCCGCCGACCTTCGTCCGTTCCAATTTCTCCAAATACGCGCCGCATCCCAGCTTTTGCCCGAGGTCGTGGGCGAGGCTTCTGATATATGTCCCGGAAGTGCAGGCGACGCGGAGTTTTAAAATCGGGTAGCTATAATCCAGAATTTCCAGCTCTTTAATCTCAATCTCGGCCGGCTGCCGTTCCACGGTCTTGCCTTGGCGGGCCAAGTCGTAGAGTTTTTGGCCATGAATTTTTTTGGCGGAGTACATCGGCGGGGTTTGAAGTTGCGGGCCAATAAAGGAAGCGACGGTAGAAGTTATTTGAGCTAGTTTAGGTGGTTGGTTATTTGTTATTTGGTATTTGTTATTTGGGATTGTTCTCTTGTTCTCTTGTTCTTTTGTTTTGTTAATTTCCCCCGTCCGGTCATAAGTATCCGTCTCCGCCCCCAGTTTAACCGTGGCAATGTATTCTTTATCTAGTTTAACAAACTGATCGATCTCTTGGGTTGATTCCCGGCCGACGGCCACGATCAAAAGGCCCGAGGCAAACGGGTCCAGGGTGCCGGCGTGGCCGATTTTACGGATACCTGTGATCCGGCGCAACTGGTCCACGATGTCGTGGGAGGTCGGGCCGGTGGGTTTGTGGATGAGGAGAAACATAAATAGCTTGTAGGTTATAGCAAATATAGTTTAGCTGGTTTAGAGGAAATTGTTAAGATAGTTGAAAGTTATAAAGTTGAAAGTTAAATAAAAGGGTTAAGAGGTTAAAGGGTTAAATAAAGGTCGTTTTTCTTGACTATGAATCCTAAAAAGACTAAGATAGGCTTTCTCCCGGGCTCGTTGACAAGAGAGTTCTAGACCAGTAAACACGGGTTTTAACCGATATAACAGGAGGTGTGGCATGTGCGCAATCGTTGGTCTGATTAAGCGGAAAAAGGGCCGGAAAGGCAGAAGTATAACAGTGCGTTTGGTTAAATCTCTAAAACGGCTCAAAAATCGTGGTTCGCTTTCAGCGGGCATAACCGTCGAAGCCAAAGATGGTTATTTTATAGGTCATAGAAATCTGGGCGCGCCGAAGATTGTGTTCAATCAGTTCCCTTATGGCGAGTTTGAGGCGTTAATGGGGGTCGGCCAAAATCGTTATGCCACAGCTGGCGACAATTCACCGGCCGCTCTGCTTCGTTGTATCCAGCCACTGGGTGTCGATGTCTATGAGCTCGTGCAGAATGGCAATATTCTCAATGTCGATGAGGTGAGGCACTTCCTACAAGAACAAGGAAAGGTGTTCAATAGTGAAAGTGATGGTGAAGTGATGCTGCGCCTTTTTCTCTTCTATCTGGAAAAAGAAGCGCCACAAGAAAGCCGGAATGACCGCGACTATGCCCGAAAAGTTTTTGCCGCTATTAAGAAAGCCAATCGGCATCTGAATGGCGGTTGGTCGGTGATTATTATGTCGCCGCGCGGCCTGATTGTTTGGCGTGATCCGCACGGCCTTCGGCCGGTTTGCCTTGGTCGGCGATTTGACGAGGTGGGAAAACTAATGGAAATCAGCGTAGTCAGTGAAAGTTCGGCGCTCAATCAATTTGGCGATTATCACCTGAGGGGCGAAGAAATTCGTCCGGGCGAGGTGCTTTTTATCACTCGCCGTTTGACCATTCATCGCAAGCGCCTCAGCCATTGCCGCGAAGCGTTTTGCTTTTTCGAATTTGCTTACTTCGCTTTATCGGATTCCTGCTTTAAGGATCGGTATGTGGAAGTAGTTCGAAAAAAATGGGGCGAAATACTGGGACAAGAAACGGTCGATCTGTGCGGAAAAGTCGATGTAGTAATCGGCATTCCGGGTTCGGCCGTCTCCGCCGGCATTGCTCTCGCTCGAGTTTGGAATGTGCCTTACGAACAAGCCATTATAAAAACCGACAGCACTAGAAGCTTTCAGGAAACCTCGGATGAAAAGCGCCTGCAAGCGATCGATGACAAGTTTATCTTTATCCGTCACTGGATTGAAGGTAAACGGGTGGCGATCGTTGACGATTCCAATGTGCGGGGCAATACCTCCAAGAAAATTATCGAACGGTTATTTCGGTTGGGGGCCAAAACAGTCGATGTCCTGTACTATACCCCGCCCATTATCGGATCCTGCTTCTATGGCATTGATACGCCGCAAGCGGAAAAGTTGATTGCTAACCGTTGCCACTGCGATCTCGTCAAGATTGCCGAGGAATTAGCCGAGCTGTGTCCGGAACACCGCGGCGACATCACTGTCCGCTACATTTCCTTGGCTGGCTTACTAGCTGGTATGGACTTGCCGGCTAATCAGCTTTGTCTCGCTTGCGTGACCGGGGAATATCCGACGATTTGCGGCAAGAAAAAAACCGCCGAGGTTATTGCCGCTCAAGGCCAGCGGCGCGAGAAAGAGCGGGCGGCCGGCTGAACCATTTTTCATAAACCGTCACCACTCCAGGGGTTGGCCAGCAGGCCGGCCCCTTTTATTTTGCTGGCTGGTTGTTGACTTTATTTTAAAAATATAGTAAGGTTTTTTTGCCAAGTGTTTCACTTCAAAAGTCAATTTGGTAAATCAAACGGCCAAGGCCATTACAAACCGCAACAGCGGAAGGAGGCAAGTGATGATAAAACCGTCGATGGACCGGAAAGTTTTGCAAGAGCGGATCAAGGCGGTTCGTGAGGCGATGAAAGAATGTGTCAATGAGATAGTTGACGGTGTGATTATCTCGTCCGGTGATGCTCTGGACCGAATCATCGGCCAGCCAGTTCCGCGGACATTACTGGGGCCAGAGGAAGAATTCATGGCCCTGATCATTCTCGAAGGCAAGAGTAAGCCGGTTTTGCTGGTTCATGAATCAAAGGCGGATCTCGTCAATGCGCCGGCGGACTGGCCGTTCTCTCTTCATATCTGGAAGGGTCGTCAGAACCCTTATCACCAGGTTGAAAGGTTATTTCATAAGAATACATCGCTCTATCCCGCCGTTGCTGGCGATCTTCCAAGTCGGCATTTGCTGGGGTTGCAAGAGTATTTTGGCATCATTCGGATAAATGCCACCCCGATCATCGCCGCCGCCTTAAATAAGCTGGAATAGCTGGCCTAACGGCATCGTCAGTTTCTCGAGTAAGTCACTAATCCGGAGCGCGCCGCTTCGGATTTTTTTAATGCCGGCATTTACTTTAAATTGACTTTTCCGCTAAATTCAGATAAACTAGGCATAAGTTGATAGGTTATTAGTATCGGATTGACGAATTGACCCCGCCAGCCGGCGGGGGAAATTCGTCCGTCTATAATTTAAGGACAAATTTCGCTCCGCTCAATTTGTCATTCCGATGCTAATTGTCTACCTACTTAACCTAACCTCCTAACCTCCTAACGACCTAACAACTTAACCACCTAACCACTACCCCCTATGAATGTCACCGAACTCGCCCGCCGTTTGCGGGTTAATACCAAAGAACTCTTAGAACTGCTGCCTCAGTTCGGTTTTGATATTGGCGCGCGGGCGATCAAGATTGATCCGCGGTTGGCGCAGACGATTTTGCGGGAATGGCCGCGGCTTTACCGCGAACATCGGGCGCGGCTGGACGCCGAGCGGAAGCTGAAAGAAAAAGAAGAGCGGCAGAAAAAAATGACCGAGACTGGGCCGATTGTTTTGCCGAGTGTGATGACGGTCCGCGAGTTCACTCAGAAACTAGATCTGCCGGTCGGCCAGGTGATTGGCGAATTGATGAAAAATGGCATCCTCGCAACTTTAAATGAACGGATTGACTATAACACCGCGGCGATTGTGGCTGAGGATTTTGGCTTTACCGTCACTTTGGGCGACGCGGTTGACACCACGGTTGACTCGGACCAGAGAATTCACGATCTCCTCGCCGGCGTGGCTACCGCCGATTTAATCGCTCGGCCGCCGGTGGTCGTAGTCATGGGCCATGTGGACCACGGTAAAACTAAACTCCTGGATGCCATCCGCAAAACCAATGTCATGGACAGCGAACACGGCGGCATTACCCAGCACATCGGCGCTTATCAGGTGGAGAAAAACGGCCGTAAAATTACTTTTATTGATACTCCCGGCCACGAGGCCTTTACCGCCATGCGGTCGCGCGGCGCCAAAGTCGCTGACATCGCCATTTTGGTGGTGGCGGCTGACGACTCGCTGAAACCGCAGACGATCGAAGCTTTGCAAATTATTCAAGCGTTAAAACTGCCCTTCATTGTCGCCATCAATAAAATCGACAAACCTGACGCCAACCCGGAAAAAGTGAAACAGGACTTGGCGGCGCGGAACCTTTTACCGGAAGATTGGGGCGGCAAGGTGATTTGCGTGCCGATTTCGGCCAAAGCGGGCACCAATATCGACCAACTTTTGGAAATGATCCTTTTAGTCGCGGAAATGGAAAAAGATAAAATTATGGCTGACCCGAACCGCCTTGCCGTCGGCACGGTGATTGAAGCGCATAAAGACGCCGGCGAAGGCGCGGTGGCGACGGTTCTCGTCCAGAGTGGCACCTTGCGGGTGAATGATACTTTGGGCGTTAATGGCGAGTTGTATGGCAAAGTCCGGGCAATGAAAGACTGGGCCGGCCGCGAGGTTAGCGCCGCCCTCCCGGGCACGCCGATCAAGATTTTGGGCTGGAAACAAGCCGCGGCAGTGGGCGATATCTTGGAAGCGGCCGCGGACGCCAAAAATTTGGAAAGTAAAAAAAGCCATAAGTTTTCTCCGGCCACGCCGGCGATCCAGAAAGTTACCGGGGGCAATGGCGAAACCGAAGACGAAACCAAAGTTAAGTTTTTAAACCTGATTTTGCGGGCGGATGTCCTTGGTTCGGCCGAGGCGATTGAGGAGTCGCTCGAGAAGCTCCAGATTCCGGCCGGCCTCAAGTACAAAATCGTCAGCCGGGGACTCGGCAACATTACCGAGTCGGACATCATGCAGGCCGAAGGCGGCCAGGCCGTGGTCCTGGGCTTTAATGTCCAGTTGCCTTACCAGGCGCAAAAGATTGCCAACGAGAAAAAGGTGGAAGTCAAAATTTACAAAATTATTTACGAGCTTTTGGACCTGGTTAAAGAAAAGCTCAACGCCATGATTGAAATTGAAGTCAAAGAAATTGACCTCGGCAAGGTGGAAGTGCTCGCCATGTTCAAAAAAGACAAAGCCGGCCAAGTGGTGGGCGCCCGAGTGATTAGCGGCAAAGTGGCGAACGGCGCCAAAGCGCGGCTGATGCGGGGCGGGCTGGACCTCGCCAGATTTAAAATCGTGGCCTTACAAGCCGGCAAACAAGAAGTGACGGATGTGGAGAAAGGCTCGGAATGCGGCATCAAGTTAGAAGGCAAGCTTGATTTAACTGTCGGTGATAGCTTGGAGATTTATCGGGAGGAGAAAGTGGAGAAGAAGGTAAAATAATTTTTAGTTTTTAATTTAAAATTTTTAATCAATTTATAATTATTAATTTTAAATTGTCGGTAATCCGGCTTCAGATTTAAAAATTAGAAATTAAACCTTAAAAATTGATTAAAAATGTCGGCTTTGCCGACATCCCGCCGGGGCGGGATGGTTGCTGAAGCAACCAGAATTTTAAATTAAAAATTATCTTTGTATGTCTAAACTTATTTTCACGGACGACAACTTCGAAGCCGAAGTGCTGAAGTCCGAAGCCCCCGTGTTAGTCGATTTCTACGCCACTTGGTGCGGACCGTGCCAGATGCTCGGGCCGATTGTGGAGGATCTCGCCGAAGAAATGGCAGGCAAGTCGGTCAAAATCGGCAAACTGGATGTTGACACCGCCCCGCAGACCGCGGAAAAATACGGCGTGATGTCGATTCCGACCATGATTATTTTTAAAGGCGGCAAGGAAGTGGAACGAATGGTTGGCATGCGCGGCAAAGACGACTTGAAGGCGGCGTTGGAAAAGGCGGCAAAATAATTACAAATTACGCCCGCTCGTCGCGAAGCGCGAGCGGGTCCGCTCACGGCTCCGCCGATGAGCGGAAATTACGAATTAAAACTCCCGCTAAGCAAGGCGGGGGTTTTTGGTTAGTTGGTGGCATCTCTTCCCAATTTGCCAATCTTTGCTATAATCTAAGCAGTTTTTAAGGATTTAACTAATGTTTTATGTCAGCAACCGTGGTTAATGGCAACCAAATCGCCGCCGAGATCTTAGCGGATCTAAAGGCGCGGGTGGCGGTTTTAAAAGAAAGCGGTCGGGCGGTCAGCCTGGCCGTGGTTTTAGTTGGCAGTAACGCGGCTTCGTCGGTTTATGTTAGAAATAAGGGATTAGCGGCTGAAATCATCGGCGTTGATTTTAAACTTTTTGTTTATCCGTCCGAAATTAGCACCACTGAATTGGTTAATGAAATTAAAAAAATTCAAGGTGAAAACCAGTTGGACGGACTGATTATTCAGTTGCCCCTGCCTAAAACCGTCGACTCTAAAGAAGTTATTAATCAAATCGCGCCGGAGATTGATGTTGACGGTCTGACGGCAGTCAGCGCGGCGAAACTTGTCGTTGGCGAACAGCAGTTTTTACCTCCTACCCCCGCGGCGATTTTGGAGATTTTAAAATATCATCAGGTTGATTTAAAAAATAAGAAAGTGGTTATGATCGGTAAAGGCGAGCTCGTCGGCAAGCCACTCGCCGCGATTCTAACTAACCAAAAAGTTGACTTAATAGCTTGCGATCGGTCCACGCCCGATATTTCAGTTTTTACTCGGGAGGCGGATGTGATTATCACCGGCGCGGGTAGCCCCGGACTTCTGACCGGCGAGATGATTAAGCCTGGCGCGGTGGTGTTGGACGCGGGTTTCGGCAGTGTTGACGGCAAAAGTTGCGGCGATATTGATTTTCCGAGTGTGGCGGCGAAAGCGAGCCTGGTGACGCCGACGCCGGGGGGAGTGGGACCAGTTACGGTCGCCAAGTTGCTTGCCAATACAGTAAAGGTGGCGGAAAACAGAAGTTGATATTTAGTTACTAAAACCACCGTTTAAAGTTCAAAACCCAAAGATTCAAAGTTCAAATCAAGTTCAAAGATCAAAAGGCGCCAGAGTTTTGGCCTTTGAACTTGATTTGAACTTTGGGTTTTAAACTTTGCACTTATTATTGAGTTTATTCATTTAGTATAGTAAACTACCTAACACACTATTAAACAGCCAATATGCCTACCAACCACTATGATGTCATCATCATCGGCGCCGGGCCGTCCGGTTTGACCGCCGCCATTTACACCTTGCGTAAAGAATTAAAAACCCTGATTATCAGCCCGGATATCGGCGGGCAAGTGGCAATCACCAATGAGATAGAAAACTATCCCGGTTTTGATTTTACCTCCGGGCCGGATTTGATGACTAAAATGAGAAAACAAGCCGAGAAATTTGGCGCCAAGTTTGTTTTTGAGGAGGCGGTCGGTCTAACTCAGACTGCCGATGGCTGGCAGGTGAAGACCACTAACTCCGAGTATTCGGCGATCGGCGTGATTTTGGCGTTTGGCCTGACCCCGCGTTCTTTGGGCGTGCCGGGCGAAGAAAAATTCAAAGGCCGGGGCGTGGCTTTTTGCGCCACTTGCGACGCGCCGCTTTATAAAGGCAAAACCGTCGCCGTGGTCGGTGGCGGCAATAGCGCCATGGAAGCGGTGCATGAGCTCGGTAAAATCGCCAAAAAGGTTTATCTTCTCCACCGCGGCAAAAGTTTTACCGCCGATCAGGTGGAGGTTGAACAGTCGGCCGGTTTTAGTAATCTAGAGCAGTTTCTTAGTTCGGAAATCGTGGAGTTTAAGGGCGATAAAAAACTGGAGCAGATTGTGGTTCATGATTTGACCAACGAGAAGCCGAATTTTGAACTGGCGGTTGACGGCGTTTTCTTGGAAATCGGCTATATCACCAAGACCGATTGGCTGAAAGGAGTATTGGATTTAAACGACAAAGGCGAGATCAAAATTGACGACCGCTGTGTTACCTCGGCCGCCGGTATTTTTGCCGCTGGTGATGTCACCACGCTTGCCTATAAACAAATTGTCATTTCGGCCGGCGAAGGCGCCAAAGCCGCGCTCTCAGCCTACAACTATATCTCCAAAAAGACGGGCGTGACCGCGCCGCCGGATTGGGGTAGAAAGAAGTAACTCAACCCCTACGAATTACGAATCAGCGCGAATGTACGAATCCAGCCACCACGGCGATTCGTAATTCGTACATTCGCGCTGATTCGTAATTCGTAGGAGATATATTCGTAGGGGGTATATTATGTTTAAACCTTCTAAGCGCGCTCAAGCGACCATCGCCTCGCCCATCCGCAAATTTTTGCCCTTGGCGGACGCGGCCGAAAAGCGCGGGGTTAAAATTTTCAAACTCAACATCGGCCAGCCCGATATTCTGCCGCCGGCTTCGGTCAAGGCGGAGATTTTAAAATATCTGAAAAACGAGCCATTGATCCCTTACGCGCCTTCCGCTGGTTATCCCGGCGCGCGGATCGCTTGGCAAAAGTTTTACCGCGACTGGGGGATGAGAGTTAAGCCCGAAGAAATCATGGTGACCACCGGCGCCAGCGAAGCCATTCTCTTGGCTCTGCTTGCCACCTGCGACCAGGGCGACGAGGCCATAATTTTTGAGCCGTGCTACTCCAGTTACAAAAGTTTTGCCGAAATGACTGGCGTTCGCTTGCGGCCCGTGACTTTAAAACTAGAAAATAATTTCCGCCTGCCGCCGTTTAAAGTTTTAGAAAAGCAAGTCAGCCGGAAAACTAAGGCGATTATTTTAATCAATCCCGGCAATCCGACCGGCCGAGTTTACAACCGGCAGGAACTGGGCGTGATAGTTAGATTAGCCAAGAAACACGGGCTGTTTATTATCGCTGACGAAACTTACCGCGAGCTGACTTTTACCGGCCGGCGGGCCGCTAGTTTTTTGGATTTTCCCGCCGTCAGAAATCAGCTGATTGTCACCGACAGCGTGTCCAAAAAATTCAGCGCTTGCGGGGCGCGAATCGGCTGCCTGGTTTGTCCGAACGCGGAAGTCTATTGCTCGCTTCTGAAGTTCGCCCAAGCGCGGCTCTCGGCGCCAACTCTGGACCAGCTGGCTTTTATTCCGATTTTGAAAAACAGCCGCGCCTATATTGCCAAAATCAACCGTGAGTACCGACGCCGGCGGGATACGGTGGTCCGGGAATTACAGAAAATCAAAGGCTTAACCCTGACTCGGCCCGACGCGACATTTTATCTAATGGTTGGTTTATCTGTTAAGGACAGCGAGGATTTTGCCCAGTGGCTCTTGACCAAGTTCAGTTATCGCGGTAAAACTGTCTTAGCCACTCCAGCGGCGGACTTCTACCTGACACCCGGACTGGGGCGGAATGAGGTGCGACTCGCTTATGTCTTGAATAGTAAAAGCTTGAAAGAAGCAATGGAGGTTTTTAGGCGAGGACTGGAAGAATACTTGAAAAGAAGTTCAAAACCCTAAGTTCAAAGTTCAAATCAAGTTCAAAGATCAAAAGGCGCCAGAGTTTTAGCCTTTGAGCTTGATTTGAACTTTGAACTTAGGGTTTTGAACTTTGAACTTCTAACCACAGTTAGAGATTTAAGCTTCAATTATTAACCTATTAATCATAAATCCACCCATATGCCAAATCCTTTCGTTAACGCCATGAAGCAGCTCGACAAAGCCGCCGGTTTTCTTGATCTCGAGCCGGCGATACTCGCTAAACTCAAAACCCCCAAGCGGATTTTACAGTTTAGTGTGCCGGTTAAAATGGATGACGGCACGAGCCGGAATTTTGAAGGCTACCGTGTCCAGTACAATGACGCCCGCGGGCCGTTCAAAGGCGGCATTCGCTTCCACCCGCAAGCCGATTTGAACGAAGTCAAAGCCTTGTCTTTTTGGATGACCATCAAATGCGCGGTGGTTGGCATTCCGTTTGGCGGCGGTAAAGGCGGCGTGGCAGTTGACCCGAAAAAACTTTCAATCGGCGAGCTGGAAAGATTATCTCGCGGTTACGCTCGGGCGCTGGGCCTGAATATCGGCCCCAAAACCGATGTGCCGGCGCCGGATGTTTATACCACCCCGCAGATTATGGCCTGGATTATGGATGAGTATTCGCGGTTAATCGGCCACACTGAGCCGGCGGTGATTACCGGTAAACCCTTGGCGGTGGGCGGTTCGCTCGGCCGCGACACCGCGACCGGTCAAGGCGCGTTTTATGTTCTCGAGAGTTTAGCCCGGAAAGTTAAACTCGGTAAAAAGCCGCGTCTCGCCATTCAAGGCTTTGGCAACGCCGGTTATCATTTGGCGCGCCTCGCTTACAACGCCGGTTATGTGATTAAAGCAGTGGCCGACTCGCAAGGCGGGATTGTCGCTCTAGACAGCGCTGGTTTTGACCCGATGGAAGTAGCCGCTTACAAAAGCAAAAATGGCGCTCTCGGTAGCCTAAAAACCAAATTCAAAAAAATCGCTAGCGTGAAAGTCTTAGAAGAAGCCGTGGAAGTGGTGGTACCGGCGGCTTTGGAAAACCAGATTACCGAAAAGAATGTCGGCCGAATTAAAGCCAAAGTGGTTTTGGAAGTGGCTAACGGCCCGACCACGCCGGAAGCGGATGTAAAATTATTCAAAAAAGGCATCGTTCTTGTACCCGATGTTTTGACCAACGCCGGCGGCGTGACCGTCTCATATTTTGAATGGGCGCAAAACCTCCAAGGTTATTACTGGACCGAGAAAGAAGTGTTCGCGAAGTTGAAACCAATCATGGATGACAGTTTTGCCGCCGTCTGGCAGATTGCCGTGGAAAAGAAAACCGACCTTCGCACCGCGGCGTTTATTCTCGCTGTCGGCCGGGTGGCGGAGGCGATGAAGGTGAGGGGATATTAGGGAATAGTGGTTAGGTTGTTAAGTCGTTAAGTCGTTATGTAGGGGCGGACCAATGTGTCCGCCCTTTTAAATTAAATAAAAAGGTTAAAGGGTTAATTTAACTCCCCACACCCCCTTCTGTCCTCCCCCTCACTAGTGTCCCATTAATTTTAAACACCATTGCAGATTTATTCTAATCTTAGCCATAATCTGAGAAAAACATATTTTTCGATTTGAATTTGGTCTA
>JBAZBH010000022.1:0-16304 GCA_041671565.1 Patescibacteria group bacterium | reverse complement strand
CAGCTTAAAAACCGCTTAGCGAGGTTGGAACTGGATCAGAGCCAGGCGATCAGCCTGGAATTTAAGGAACAAGCGGTTAAAAAATTCGTTGAGGGTTTACCGTTTAAACTGACCACGGCTCAGCGAAAAGCGGCTTGGGAAATACTCAAAGATTTGCAAAAAGGCCACCCAATGAACCGCCTCTTGGAAGGCGATGTCGGCTCAGGCAAAACCGTAGTGACGGCGATCGCCTTATATAACACGGCCAAAAACGGAGCGCAAAGCGCTTTACTGGCGCCCACCGAAATCCTAGCGCGCCAGCACTACCAGACTTTAACTCGGCTCCTTAGCGGCACCGGGGTTAAAATCAGCCTGGTGATGCGCAGTGAGAAAACCGGCAATTACGAATCCGGCGAACTTAATCATGACGCCGATTTTTTGGTTCAAAATTCTGACATTGTTGTCGGTACGCACGCTTTGATCCAAGATAAAGTGAAATTTAAAAATTTGGCGCTCGCCGTGGTGGATGAACAGCACCGCTTTGGCGTGGAACAGCGGCGGAAACTCCAGAAAAAATCCGGCGACCTGGTTACCCTGCCGCATTTCCTCTCACTGTCGGCAACGCCGATTCCGCGGTCGCTCGCGTTGACGCTTTATGGCGACTTAGATTTGTCAATCCTGGACGAAATGCCGCCGGGGCGGAAAAAGATTATTACTAAAGTGGTGGCGCCAGCCGAACGGGCGAACACTTACGAATTTATCCGCGCTGAGATTAAAGCCGGGCGGCAGGTGTTTGTGATTTGTCCGTTGATTGACCCGTCAGACCAACTGGGTATCCGTTCGGTTAAAGAAGAGCATGCTAAACTGGACAAGGAAATTTTCCCGGAGCTCTCAGTCGGCCTCCTCCATGGCCGGCTAAAAGCGGCGGATAAAGAAAAAATCATGGCCGATTTTCTCTCCGGAGAGATAAAAATTCTCGTTGCCACTTCGGTGATTGAAGTCGGGGTGGACGCGCCCAACGCCACGGTGATGATGATTGAAGGCGCCGAGCGGTTTGGCCTGGCGCAACTACACCAATTCCGTGGCCGGGTGGGCCGGGCCGAGCACCAGTCGCATTGTTTTCTATTTACCGAAAACGAGAGCGCCGAAACTCTGGAACGGCTGAGCGCCTTGGTGGCCTACAGCGACGGTTTCCGCTTGGCGGAAAGGGATTTGCAGTTCCGCGGGCCGGGCGAAGTCTTTGGCACGGCGCAGTCGGGCCTGCCGGATCTCCACTTTGCTAATTTGTTCGATTTTGCCCTAGTCAAGGCCGCGCGGGAGTGGGCAGGCAGAATCATCCAAATTGACCCCAAACTCGCCAAATATCCGCTTCTGAAAGCGAAAATCGGGCAGGTGGAGAAGGCGCATTTGGAATAGCGGTTAGGTCGTTAGGTCGATAGGTTGTTAGGTTTACCTGCGCAGGTAGGTAGGGGGCGGACTGTGCCAGCCTCGCCGAGTCTAGGCGGGTGTCCGCCCTGAATTAGTTAAGAGGTTAAATAATAAGATTTTATTCGGGTTGGGTAAGAAAATTTAAAAATTTGACAAAATTATTGATTTAAGTTAGCATTTAAATAGTTCAGAGTTCATTTTATCCCTAACCGGCAGTGACCAGAAAGGAGGCAAGTCATTGTCGCCAAGAGTTCGCAGACAAAGTGGGTGTGGTTTATCAACAATAGAGACGAAGCGGGTGTGGCCCGTTAGAAAGAGGCCAAGATGGCTTTGCACTGTAAGATTGATTCAAGGGCAATGGTACAGATTCCCGGTGAAAAGGGATTACATCAGATCGGGAATCATCCGGATGTCGGTGATTTCGTCGGCGAGGAATTGGATGTGACCAAGGTTACTTGGTCGCTGAATCCCGGGCCGATCGTCCATTTTCAGGTCGGTGATCGCGCCGGTCAAGTCAACGGCAAGCACATTCGCCGACTTGACGGCCAAAAACCGGACGAAGTTCATCTGTCTTCCGCCGAGGAACTGTTGCGGTTTTTGACGGGGGCCGTTTGAGGTTTTTCAGGGGGATTTCATGGGGAAGGGAATCGCGGATTTAGCTCGTGGTCATGCAACCACATAAGCTAAGCACGCGGTTTACAGTTTTGGCGGTGCGGTTGCATCTAGGCGCCGCCAAAAACGAGCTGATCAAATCCGATCCGACTCGTCGCAAACGCTTTCATTTCATTTCGCGGGGCTAAATTTTTAATTGCCCCGCCTTTTTTTATTTAAGAGCGCCGAGTACAGAGTACAGAGTACAGAGAAAAACTCCTTTTTAAACTTTATACTCAGTATTCCTCATTTTGCGCTAATATAAAAACACCCAAAAAAGCTGGTTATTTTGACCAGTCTTTTTGATATTTAGGCGAGTTTAACTGGAATTAATGAAAAGTTTAGCTAGATTTTAGAATTGGTATGGTAGGGTGGTGATATGAATTATCCACAGGCAAGAAATATTCACCGGCCAAAGCATCTACTTCTAGATGGCGAGATTTATTTTGTCAGTTGCCGAACAATCGGCAAAAGGCGGTATTTTATTGGCAAAAATAAAGAGATTTTAAGAAGTAGCCTAATTAAGGCAATCGCCAAATATCGGCCATTGATTTATGCTTGGGCGCGTTATGTCGGCGGATAGGCGGAGCGACCCCGCCGCGGCGGGGTTATCGTCGATTAAAAATAACACAGCTAAAAGCCGTGTCGCTCCGCTACCTAACACCATAACGCGCCCAGAGGGCGCGTCGGTCCGCTCAATGGGTCGGCATCTTGTTTGGGACCAATATTGGGATCGGCTGATTAGAAATGACAGCGATTTTTATTCACATTTTAATTATATTCATTTTAACCCAATTAAGCACGGCTTAGTCAAAAGCCGATTGGAGTTGTCGGATTATCATTTTAGCAGTTACCGCGCTTGGCATAAAAAATTAGACCCCGAAACTTTGGCTGAAATCAGCGGCGGTTATTTGCCGATTAATTATTCGGATGATGATTAGTGATGTAGCGAGTTAAGAAAGCGGAGCGACGCAGCCTCCGGCTGCGTTATCGATGATTAAGGATAACACAGCTAAAAGCCGTGTTATTCCACTACCTAACACCATAACGCGCCCAAAGGGCGCGTCGCTCCGCTTTCTTCAAACTTCGCACTCCTCACTCCGTATTTTTCAATAAAAAACACCCCGTCCGAGGATAAACCGGGGCGGGGTTTTAAAGGAATTTAGCGCGAAGTTTATTATTTACTAATAATATAATAAGATCTTAAGGGCCTTCTTGATTTGTCGCCCGGTATGCCAGATATTAATTCGTTCCAGGTGCAGCCCGTGTTAGATCTTCTGCCAGGATCAAGTAGAGAAACCCCGATGTCGTCGGCGTTAGCAATAATCAAATAATGTCCGGTCGAGCCAGATTTTATTAGAGCAATTATTACACTGCCATTTTTAATCGCGGCGGTTATTCTAGTTTTGGCATCGCCGAGACTTTCAACTTTTTCAACTTGTAGTTTGTTATCTTTTAAAGCTGAGCTGACATCAATTATCCGTTTCCCTGGTATATTCATATTTTCCGGCGGTTTTATATATTTGTGAGCGCAGCCGGTAGGAGTTAAATTGCCACCAAATTTACTAATTGCCATCGCTACTGAAGAACAGGCGCAACCCCACTTATGAAAGCCAGGAATATCCCCTTCGTCTCCTTGGTTATAATAACGCATGCCATTATTCTGCCCACCCGAATAACTACTGGCGTTGCCGCCGCCACCATCATCAGGTTGTTGGTTTTCTTCTGAAGTAATAGTAAGCAAATCCTCATGCTCCACATACGGTATCTTAATCGGTTTCAGTCTCACCAACTCCGGGTTGATGGTATAAAGGAGGACATAACTACCTAAGGCAATAAGTAACCCAATGGCCGCGCCAAAGATATAGCCTTTCGCCTCAGTGATCTGGGTCTGGTTGCCAGCCGAAGTCAGCCAGATAAACCCGCCAACAATAATCATAATTACCGCGAGGATGGCCGCGGCTGAGACGCCAAACTTGTAGAGCGAACTAATGGCTTCGGCAATCCAAGGGATTTCATAGTATTGGTTGCCGGAGGCGTCCTTGGTATCGGTTAATTTAAGGTGGTCTTGCAGTTTAATAATTCCACCGAGGACTTCTAGGGTCGGTACATTAATGGGGAGGCCGCGTTTTTCCGTTTTATTATTTAATTGGGTTAGAGCTGTTTGTTCTTTTTCGCAGTCAACTTCCACTATACGGCAGACAAAAGGATCGTAGAGGTTACTAGGGCAGATACCATTTGAAGGCGCGCCTTTAATCACTTCCGTCATTGTCTGGTCGGAGGCTCTATAGCATACACAGCATTGTGAACTTTTCGTAAGCTGACTGGACGCTTCAGAACAAGGAACATCTACCCGGCGGCATTCAAAGGTTTTTTTATAGCGCCCATTAGCTTCAATATATGTCAGAGGCAGACAAGAACCATCTTGTGGTATGCCTTGGACGGTTTCTTGTTGGACGATGTCGTCTAGCCGATAGCAGAGACAACATTGATTGGAATCACTAGGCACATTATAGGCCGAAGAAATTGATGGCAATAAAAAAATAATAAAGGATAAACTAGTTATAATGGCGATTCTTTTAAGCATAAACTAAATTAATTACAACCCCAGCCATTACTTTTTAAAGTGGCCTCAGTGGATTGCACCTTTTGGACATAATTACGAGTTTGTTGATAGACAGAGTTGGTGGAACATTGCCACCAAGTCGTGTTAGTGCAGGAACTTTCGCTACTGTTACAATTAACTCCCTGACCGCCATTATAAGCGGCAATGACATATTTTTCATCATTTTTATTACAGCCGGATTTACTGGCATCACAGGTTACACTTTTACCGCTTTTATATTTAGCGGAACTAGGGCAGGGATTATCTTGGATTTGTTTATAATATTTGGCGGCGGCGGCAATATTAGTTTCCGGGTCTTTTAACTCTTCGCAGGTTTTGCCGGCAGTTGATGGTAAAAGTTGTATGAGTCCGCAAGCGTTAGACGGCGAAACCGCGTTGGGATTACCGCCTGATTCTTCCAACATGTGAGCTTTGAGTTTAGTGCAATCAATTCCGGCACTGCCGGCATATTGAGATAATATCGCATCATAGGTGTCAACATTTCCTCCCGCCCAGCCGCCACTATAAGTTATTGGCCCGTCGCCAGCGACTTCTTCTAGATTTTCATGTTCCACATAAGGTATCTTGATCGGCTTCAGTCTCACTAACTCCGGATTGATGGTATAAAGCAGGACATAACTGCCTAAGGCGATTAAAAGACCAATGGCGGCACCAAAAATATAGCCCTTGGCCTCAGTAATCTGAGTCTGGTTGCCAGCCGAAGTCAGCCAGATAAATCCGCCAACAATAATCATCACTACCGCCAATATCGCCGCGGCCGAGACGCCAAACTTGTAGAGCGAACTAATGGCTTCGGCAATCCAGGGGATTTCATAATATTGGTTACCGGAGGCGTCTTTCTCTTGAGAGAGGGTTGCCCGGTCTTGGAGTTTGATAAATTTTAAAACTTCTAGGGTTGGCGGGGTGATGGGCAGGCCGCGTTTTTCCGTTTTATTATTTACTTGGGAACAAGATACTTCAAATAAATCGCATTTTCTTACTATTTTAAATTCTTCCCGTTCATATCGTAAACAACTTGGCTTACTCGGTGTCATCAAAGGTTGGGTATCATCAATATATATAACCGGCGGTCCAGCATTCTCTCTTTTAGTATCATCAATACCCATTCCATCCCACGGCGGACAAACACAACAGCCGCTATCGTCATATTTAAAGCTGGCTTTAACCGGAGAAACGCCGTAGAAAATAACAATAAAAGCAATAACCAAAATGGCGATTAGTTTACTTTTAGCCATAATTTTATTTTATCCTTAATTGGTTCAAAGTCTTGCTATTGCCGTCAATAAAATAAAGGTATTTGCCGTCCTGGCTCAGGGTCGGGTTTTGGACGGTGTAAGAGCCATAGGGCACGGCGAGGAGAGTTTTTTTGTTGGTGGTAATGTCAATTTTATAAATATCATCCGGTAGGCTGGCGGCCACTTCAGGCACCAGGCCGGCGCCGCTGGGCAGGTTTTGGGGCACGGCGCAGTAGGCGGTGGCGGAATCGGCAAAAACGCATTTGTCCGCCCAGGTAGCGAGGCCGGTGTTGATGCGGAGCTGGCCGGTGGTTTCACCTTTAGCGGTCACCAGCCAGAGATTGGGCTTGAGGTCGGTGGAACTAGAGTAAACGCTGTAAAGCAGGTGTTCACTGTCTGGCGTCCAGATGCCGCGGTAGCCGCCACCTTCCAAAATAGTAGTGGGGTATTGCTCCTGGTTTTGGCCGATGAGATAAAGGTATTGCCGTTCCAGGTCAATTTGCTTGGTCCAAGTGCCGACAATCTGGCCGCTGGGCGACCAGTTCACATCCACGACTTTTTCATTGTCGCCGAGCCGTTCCAGATTTCTAAAGCCGGTGCCGTCGTCTTTGGCAATCGACAGCCAACGGTTCTCGACATCCACGCCGAGATTTTTAAAAGCCAGTTTCTCGCTGTCCGGGGAGAAATCAAAGTCCGACCAGGTTTTTGGGAAAGTAATTTGCTTTTTGGTGGCAAAGTTATAAGCGACCGTGGAGTTGTCCGGGTATTTTAAAATCGCTTTGTCGCCGCTCGGCGCCCAGGCAACACTTTGGACATCAAAAAAAGCTTCGTCCGACAAAGCCGTCAGGGTGCCGTCGGCGTTATAGCGATAAAATTTACCGTCGCTGGGGTTGTAGCCCTGGAGATTCTTGCCGTCAGAGGCGAGGGTCAAGGCGGTAATTGCACTCGAGTTAATCCGTTTAACTGCTGTTAGGCCGCCGCGAGCGACTGCCGAAACCGATGACGGGGGAGTGGTGTTGATATTGCCCGCCGGGACTAGCTGGCCGTTGACATTGATATAAGTCGGGCGGTTGACATTGGCGCCGGCCGAGGGCAGGCCGTTAACGCCACCGGGCTGGTTGAGGTCATTAAGGTTAACCGGTGGCACCGCCGGGACGCGGAGAATAAAATAATAAAGCAAAAAGCCAAGGAGGAGAGTAGCCAAAATAAATAGAGAGATGTAGATGATTTTTTTGGCGCGGTCGGAGAGCATAAATAGTGGTTAGGTTGTTAAGTCGTTAAGTTGATATGTGGTTAAGTGGTTAGATTATATTATCCATCCGGCTGGGACGCGATACGAATGCTACTAATTACCTGCCTACGCCAAGGCTTCGGTAAGGCAGGCATGCGAATACTACGAATGATTCGTCACGAAGTGACCCCTTTGGGGCTTTTATTCGCGTTTTATTTGCTTAAATTCGTACTTTTTATTCAAGTTTATTAGTGACAGCGTTGCCTTCAGTAGTGGTTGGTAACGGAATAACAGATTCTTTAATAGCATCATTATTAGCTTCATCAAGCAATACAAAGCCGACAATCAGCGAAACAATTACTATAATTAACACAATTATTAAAACCACGATCCAGCCGCCGCCGGCAAACGCGCCGACTGCGACTGCGCCTTCGGTGGCCGCCGCTCCGGCTGCCGCGCCTTCGGCCGCCACTGCGGTTGTTCCGGCGGCTCCAGCCGCGCCCGCCGCTTCACCGGCCGCCGCGCCGCCGGCCTCGCCGGCCAGGCCTTCTTTAGCGCCGCTTTTGGCCGCGTTTAGCCCATCTTCCGCCGCGCCTTCGCCGCCTTCCGGCACCTCTTCCGGCGTTTCACCTTCACCTTCTTTTGGTTTATTTTCTTCCCCCGGTTCCTCTGGGTTTTCTTCATTTTCTCCTTCTTCTCCTTCTTCTTCGGGTTCCTCCTCCTCATTCTCTTTCTCCTCGTCTTCTTCAGGCTCCTTTTCTTTCTCCTCTTCCGGTTCTTCTTTCTCTTCTTCTGGTTCTTCCTTAGATTCTTCTTCTTCTGGTTCCCCTTCCTCCTTGTCTGATTTTTTTTGCTCCGGCTCCCTTTTTTTGGGCCCTTCTTTTGATTTATCGGACTTTTTTACTCTATCTTGTTCTTTTGTTCTTTTGTTCTCTTGTTCTTCTTCTTCCGGTTCGTCAAACGCCACTCCCTCGGTCATTGACTTCAAAAGCTGTTCTTTTCGCCGGCTTTTATCCAGTTTAGGGGTTTTAATTTCAATTTCAACTTCTTGGACACCGGGGTCCTTCATTGCCTTTTTTAGCTCGGCGCTTAATTTTTTTTCGAAAGCCGCTTTATTCAGCTTTTCTTCCTCGCTCATAAAATCAAAATTAGCGTTAAGCTAGAGCAATCCGACCGGATACTAACCGTAGCTTGATTATAGCATTTTTTTTGATTGGCTGCTCTAATAACATTTCGGAGAGGGGATTAGTGACCATTTCTTGGAGATTTTTGCGAATCAGGCGGGCGCCTTGCTGGGGGTCATAGTCTTTTTCCGCGAGAAAGGCCGCGATTTTTGGGCTGATTTGCAGTTTAATTTTTTTTGCTTTCAGTTGACCAACGAGCGCTTGTAGTTGGAGTTTAGCAATAGTTTGCAAGTGTTCGGGTGTCAGCGGGCGGAAAACAATCACTTTGTCCAGCCGGTTAAGGAACTCGGGTCGGAATTGGTCGGCGAGCGACTTTTCCAGATAGCCTTTCATTTCTTCATAAAGATCCTCGCTTCTAGCCAGGTCGGCAAAACCGATCCGTCGGCCGGCGACAAAGTCTTTTAGTCCGACATTGGAGGTCATGATAATAATGGTGTTTTTAAAGTTGATTTTTTTGCCCGCGGCGTCGGTCAGTTCGCCGTCTTCCATTACTTGGAGGAGAAGGTTAAAAATTTCCGGGTGGGCTTTTTCAATCTCGTCAAACAGCACCACGCTGTAAGGCCGGCGCCGGACCGCTTCGGTTAGTTGGCCGCTTTCGCGGTAGCCGACATAGCCGGGCGGCGAGCCGATGAGTTTACTGACATTAAAGCTTTCTTTGAACTCAGACATGTCAATTTTCAGGAGCGCCTGCGGGTCTTCAAAGAGTTCCTCGGCGAGGACCTTGGCGAGCTCGGTTTTGCCGACCCCTGACGGCCCGAGGAAAATAAACGAGCCAATCGGCCGTTTAACTAGGCCGAGGCCGGCCCGCGAGCGGCGGATGGCAGTGGTGAGTTCTTGGATCGCGTCATCCTGGCCGATGATTTTCTTTTTTAGTTTACCCGCCAGATCAGCCACTTTATGATTTTCGCTTTCGGCGAGTTCGGACAGCTCAATGCCGGTCATTTTGGCGACCAGCTCGGTGATATCCTGCTCGGTGATCTCACCCAAAGATTTTTCTTGCGCTTTTTGCCAGAGGCCATTGGCTTCGTTCAGCTCAACTCGCGCCGCCTGTTCCTGGGCCTTGATTTCCAGCGCTTCCGGATATTTTTCTCCCAAGATCGCCTGGCGTTTATTTTTGGTTAAGAGCGCCAAGCCTTTTTCAATTTGTTTAATTTTCTGGATCAGGCCTTGGCTGTCTTGTCCGGCGCGCCGTTTGGCTGACGCCTCGTCCAAGAGGTCAATCGCTTTATCCGGCAGAAAGCGGTCGGTTAAGTATCTTGCCGACAGTTTGACTGCGGCGTCAATGGCATCATCGGTAATTTTGACATGGTGGAATTTTTCGTAAGCGGTTTTAATGCCCTGGAGAATAGCAACGGTTTTTTCCGGGCTCGGCTCTTTGACGATAATCGGCTGAAACCGCCGTTCCAAGGCCGGGTCCGACTCGATGTGCTTGCGGTATTCTTCCAGCGTGGCGGCGCCAATGCAATGAATATCGCCGCGAGCGAGCGCCGGTTTCAAAATGTTGGCGGCGTCTAGTGAGCCGGGCGCGGCGCCGGCGCCGGTCAGGGTATGGATTTCATCAATAAAAATCAGAATATTTTGGTCTTTCTTGATTTCCGCCACCAGGTTTTTCAGCCGCTGTTCAAACTCGCCGCGGTACATGGTGCCGGCGAGCATTAGGCCGAGGTCGAGCGAGAGGATTTTTTTGTCGAGGAGGATGTCCGGCACCTCGCCCCGGCTGATTTTTTTAGCGAGGCCCTCAACAATGGCGGTTTTGCCGACGCCGGGGTCGCCGAGGAGCACCGGATTGTTTTTGTGCCGGCGGCAGAGAATCTGGATCAGCCGTTCGATTTCTTCTTCGCGGGCAATCACCGGATCGATATTTTGCTGAATAGTTTCGTCAGTCAGGTCAGTGGTAAAAAGTTCCAGGGCGCTTGCTTGGTTCTGGGCGGAGCCGCCGAGCATCATTCTTTCCATCTCTTCCAACCCGCCGGGCAGTCCGAGCATGCCGCCCCGTTCCGCCGGCCCGTCAACTGCCGCGGTGATATCCGGGAAGCGGGAAGTGCTGCGGAGGACTACTTGTAGTTGCCCTTGGAGATTGGCGATTGCCACATTGTTTTTCTGTAAAATTTCGTGGACTGTCGTATCGGCGAGCTCCAAAAGCGCGGCCAAGAGATGTTCGCTGCCCAGATATTTATGGTGGTGGAGATTGGCGATCAGGGCGGCGCGCTGGATGATTTTCTGACTGCTATCCGAGAGTAAGGGCTCGCTAACGGCGGCGACCACCGCCGGCGCTTTGGTGATAATAAAATTCTTCAGCCACTCGGCGTCAAGCTTGAATTTGCCGGCGATTTCCGAGCTGAGACTGCCTTTGACCGCCACCAGGCCGTAAAGCAGATGCTCGGGTTTGATTTCCGTTTCGCGGTTTTCGGTTGCCAGGCGAACCGCCGCAATCAGCGCCCGCTTGAGGTTAGCAGTAAATTTGTCTTTCAAGCCGTTATTCATGAGAATAGAATTTTTAATTTAAAATTCTTAATTTTTAATCAATTTTTAAGACTTAATTTCTAATTTTAGGTCTAATTATAATTACCGGCGTTTTGAAATTAGAAATTAATAATTCATTAAAAATTTTGAATTAAAAATTAAAAATTATTTTATCAATACGACTAGAGATTCTTAACCTGCTTCAGGTTCTGGTACAAGTGGTAAACAAAAACCGTGGCAAAGGGCGACATAAAGATGGCAAAGATAAAGTAAAGCGCGCCGCCGGTTCCCATTATCCAGCCATTGCCCGTCGCCCAACCGGGAATCAAAAAGATCAAGTAAGCCGCGCAATAGATTAAACCAAGGAGCAGATAGCGGCCGAAAACTCCCCACCAATTGCCGCTAACCAGTCGGCGGCTCTGCCGGGCGCTGTCGTGGCCTTTCTGGCCTTCACAGACCAAAATAAAGACAAATAAACTATACCAGACGGCGAAAATTATGCCGGGGATGGCAAAAAGCAGCGCGGTCAGAAGGATAATCACCATCACGACAAAATACTCGCCAACAAAATCCCAGAACAGATTCCAGCCAAAATTAAAGATTTGGTTGAGTTTAAGGGTTTTGTCTCGGCGGTGGATATAATGAATCAAGCCCAAAGCGCCAGTAATTTGCAGGATAGCGCCGATAATATAAAGGATAAAGACGAGAATTCCTAAAATCACGAAGAGACCTAGGTTATCGCCATTCGCGGTTAAGTTGATTAATATGGCGATTACCACGATTAAAGCGTTGGGAATCATCATGACGATGACAATTTGCAGGAGGTTTTTTAGATGCTCTTTGAAGAAACGCCAGCTGGCGGCGAAAAGGGCGCTGACGGGCTGGAGATGAGGTTGGTTGGTGGTTTCCATAGAGTTAGATTTAATTTTTAATTTAAAATTCCTAATTTTTAATGAATTTCTAAGGTTTAATTTATAATTTTTAAACCTGAAGCCGAGTTCGCGGCAATTAAAAATTAAGAATTATAAATTGATTAGAAATTTTAAATTAAAAACTAAAAATTATTTTAAGCCATTTTGCGTAAAGCCGCGACACGCTCGGTTATCGGCGGGTGCGGGGAGAAAGCGTTCTGTAAAAAACCTTTGCCGGCGCGGAAAGGGTTGGCGATATACAGGTGCGCCGTGCCGCTGGAGGCTTTCTGGGTTGGTAGATTCTCGGCGCTGATTTTTTCGAGAGCCCGCGCCAGGCCTTCGGGATAGCGGGTGAGTAAGGCGCCGGAAGCGTCGGCGAGGAATTCGCGTTTGCGGGAGATTGCCAGCTTGATCAGCTCGCCGATAATCGGTGAAAGAATCAATAAAATCAGGCCAATAACCATCAGAATGCCACCGGTTTGGTTGTCACGGTCGCCACCGCGTCGGCCGCCAAAAATCTGGCCGCGCCACATAAAGTTAGCGAGAATGCCAATAATGCCGACTAAAACCACGACAATTGTCATCAGGCGGATGTCATAATTTTTAATATGCGACAGCTCGTGGGCAATCACACCTTCCAATTCTTCATTCTCTAGCTTGCTGACAGCGCCGGCGGTGACGGCAAGTGAGGCGTGAGCCGGATCGCGGCCGCAGGCAAAAGCGTTGATCGCCGGATCGTTAATCAAATAAACTTTGGGCACCGGCAGGCCGCCGGTAATACAGAGATTTTCTACCAGCCGATAAACATACGGATTGTCGTTTTTTTGTAACGGCTGAGCGCCGGCGGTCCAAAGCGCCACGCGGTCGCCTTGATAATAACTGGTTAAGGTCATGGCGAGTGAAATCCCGGCCGCCAAAATCAAGCCAGCGTAGCCATAATCATATAACTGGCCAAATATCCAGCCCAAAAACAAAATCAGCGCCACGAAGATGACGACGAGCAGGACGGTTTTGCGTTTGTTGGAGTCGATTTGGTTGTACATGGGAAAACTCGATTAAAATCACATAACATGGAACATGGAACAAGGGTGGATATAGCCACTTGTTATGTGTTCCATGTTATGTGATGCTACAGGCAGAAGTTAAAAGCTAGAACCGGCTATCAATCAATCTTTTGGCGGCCTTGGCGTCGTAGTAGGTGAAAACTTTGCCGCTAGGCAGGCGCGTGCCGATCATTCTTTGGACCTCTTCTTTCAGTTCTCTGGCTTGAATGCGGTTCAGTTGGTCAGCGCCGGTGGGTAGGGCGCGCAGCCGTTTTTCCACTTTACCGATTACTAGATTCAATTCCTCTTGGCCCAGGCCGGAAGAATGCAAGGCGCCCCCCGGCAAAAGAGACTTGCCAGCTTGTCTTTTGAGCGAGGCCGGGGTGTAGCTTACCCCAAAGCCTTTGCCGCTTTTAGCGTCGAGAATTTTATCGGTGGACATAGGTTTATTTAAATTACATGCCGGTGCGAACAATGCCTTTTAATTTTTCGGCATCAGTAGTAGTAAGAATTTTTTTAGTGCCAGGTATTATTTTGCGCCTTTGTCTTTCAATGTCCGCGCGTATGAAATATTTTTGCCTACCCGTTAATTCTTTCCTTCTAGGCGAATTTCTAGTGCGGTTTTTAATAGTTTTATCAAAAAAAGCGCCCTCTTCTCTGCCTAAGCCTGAATTATGTAGTTTGCCGCCATACTCAAGGCTTCGGTTAAATTTACTTAGTAAGTTATCGCGCTTGCGTTTCGCTCCAGAACGAACCCCAAAATTAGAGTCAAGAATTTTTTCAACTTTTTTGGCGTTTTCTGTGAAGGCCTTAGTTCGTGCCCTGTCGCTAATTATTGTTTTTTTTGTTTGGCTGACCTTGGTCGGTGTTGCTTTACGGCCGAACCGTTCGCTGTATTCCTCATCAGTAAAACCGCCGCCGATTCGGTCGTCGTCCAGGTCGGGCAAAGCAGCCAGCGGGTCGGGTAGGTTAAGATCCACCGGTTCCAAAGGCAGGGGATCGGGGTGGAAATTGATGCCTAAATCGTCGGGGGGAATAAACATATATATTTTCCTACGAATTACTTTAACCCCTACGAATTACGAATTAGCGCGAATGTACGAATTACGAATCGCCGCGGTGGCTAGATTCGTACATTCGCGCTGATTCGCCCCGAAGGGGTCCCTTTGGGATAATTCGTAGGAGAGCGAAGCGATTAGAACTTAACCTCGACATTCTGTTTCTCCCCCTCTTCGGCTTGGAAGAAGTCGAATTTCTTAAAGGCGAGCAAACTGGCCGCCAGATTGGCCGGGAAAGTCTGGATGCCGGTGTTAAAGTCGCGGACCATGCCGTTATAAAATCGGCGCGCGGCCATAATTTTGTTCTCGGTGTCTGAAAGCTCGTCTTGGAGTTGGAGGAAGTTTTGCGAAGCCTTGAGTTCGGGATAACTTTCCGCTACCATCAAAAGCGACTTTAAAGCGCCGCTTAACGCGTTTTCCGTTTGGCCCTTTTCGGCAATACTGCCGGCGTTTAACGCCAACGCCCGCGCGGCCGTAACTTTCTCCAGCGTGCCGGCTTCGTGTTGCATATAGCCTTTGACCGTGGCGACCAGATTCGGGATCAAATCATGGCGGCGTTTGAGCTGGACATCAATGTCCGACCAAGCTTCATCGGTGCGATTTTTTAGCCTAATTAAGCCGTTGTAGATGCCAACAAACCATAAAAGAATCATTGTGATTAAGGCGGCGATAATGATTATTAGGATGCCAAGATTAGTCATAGTTTTGTCTTTGCTTATTAATTAATTATTGTTATAATGGGTTAGACTTCAGTAGCTAAATTATATAGAAAAAGCAGGGTAAAGTCAAAGAGCGATGCCAATCTACGAATGACCCCAGCATCCCAGCATACGCGGGACAAGTACGCGGGGCAGGCATGCGAATGCAACGAATTATTCGCATCATTCGCATGTAATCTGTAGCATTCGCATCGCTTCCAGCCAGATGTTAATCTAATAATAGTTAAATTATCAGCTAAGATTAGCAAATAATTGGCACAGTCGATAATTTATATGTTTAATTCTAAAATCTTTAAGGCCTACGACATCCGCGGCCTATATCCCGAGGACATTAATGAGGCGGTGGCTTACCGTATCGGCCTCGCTTACGCCGAGTTTCTGAGGCCCAAAACCGTGGTCGTGGGCTGTGATGTTCGGTCGGCCAACGAATCGTTAAAAAAAGAGTTAACCCGGGCGTTAGTTGAGTCCGGCGTGGCAGTGATTGATATTGGCCAGATTGCCACAGAAATGTTGTATTTTGCGGTTGGACATTATGGTTATGATGGCGGAATTGTGGCGTCGGCCTCGCATAATCCGGCCGGTTACGGCGGGATGAAGCTGGTGATGAAAGAGAGTCAACCGATTTTTGAGAAAAACGGCCTAAAAATTATCCGCGATCGGGTTATGTCAGACGACTTGGTTTCGCCGGGACTAGCCGGTAAAGCGACTAGCCGCGATATTCTGGCTGATTATTTTGATTTTATCATGTCGTTTATCAAGGCGGAAAATTTAAAGCCGCTAACTATTGTTGCCAATCCTAATTTTGGCCCCAGTGGCAAGCTTTTGGAGAGGTTGGTTCAAGAAAAACATCTGCCGTTAACCATTATTCCTCTCAATTTTGAAATTGACGGTTCATTCCCCAAAGGCCAGCCGGATCCGCTTTTGCCAGGCAATCGGGCGGAAATACTCGCTTTAGCTAAAGAAAAACAGACGGATTTTGGCGTGGCGTGGGACGGCGACGGCGATCGGGTATTTTTTTGTGATAATCAAGGCAATTTTTATGAACCTTGTTATTTGACGGCAGTGATGATTGAGAATTTAGTCAAAAAAAATCCCGGCGCTAAAGTTCTTTATGACCCGCGCTATATTTGGGCGGCGAAGGCGGCAGCCAAGAAAAGCGGCGCGGTGGCGCTAGCGGAACGAGTGGGTCATTCATTTATCAAAGAACGGATGCGGCGCGAGGACGCGCTGTTTTGCGGCGAGTCGAGCGGCCATTATTATTTTAAAGATAATTATTACTGCGACAACGGCTTAATTCCGTTTTTACTGCTGTGGGAAGCGCTGTCCGGGAGCGGCCAAACTTTGCCGGAGTTGCTCCGGCCTTATACCAGCAAGTTTTTTGTTTCCGGCGAGTTCAATACCGCCGTCATTTCGGTCGCAGAAAAAATGGCGGCGGCGGAAGAAAAATACAGCGACGGTCAGATCGACCATTTAGACGGCGTGTCAATCGAATATCCGGATTGGCGCTTTAACCTCCGGCCATCCAACACCGAGCCGCTCCTCCGTTGCAACATTGAAGGCAAGACGCCGGAGATTGTGGCGGAAAAGAAAAAGGAGATAGAGGAGTTATTAAGCAGTTAGTTTATTTTACTTCATGTTAGTTTAGTGCTGGGTATTCCCACCCTGTTGGAACAAGATTAGAATAGAAAGATAATTAATAACCCTTGTTCTATGATTGCTTTTTTAAACCAGATCCCCTCGGAAGCCAAGATTAAAAAACAGTTAAGAAAGATTGTC
>JBAZBH010000021.1:0-16600 GCA_041671565.1 Patescibacteria group bacterium | reverse complement strand
CCCCGGAATACCTGCCGGAATATGTGAGTGAATTCTGCGCTAGATTTTCCTCACCCGAAATATTCATTTCACCCAATGATTACTTAGCTAAAACTCTAAAACCTGTTCCAATTGGGTAGGTATACCCACGAGAGCAGCCTTGACAATATAAGCATAACAAAGCGGCTTAAAGTTGTCAATTTATTAGGATAATTATAAATAGGGAGTGGAGATAAAGGGAATCGCCCGCTCGTCGCGGAGCGCGAGCGGGTCCGCTCACGGCTCTGCCGATGAGCGGAAACCCTCAAGGACTAGCTGTCAAGGCTACTCTCGCCACCAGGCTACCCCCACACCCTACAGTGGCACTTTAACAAAAGGGAGATTAAATAAATCTAAACTCCGGACATCGTGATTTTAGTCCGCCAACTGGCGGATTAGAATTGAGTGTTTCTTGAATAAGCCATAAAATCGTGGTAAGATGGGTTTATATGGCAAATAATAAACCAGTTATTCTTTCCGGCATCCAGCCCAGCGGCGAACTGCATGTGGGCAATTTTTTGGGCTCGCTCCGCAACTTCGTGGAACTGCAAAATAGCGGCCAGTATGATTGCTATTTTTTTGTCGCCGATTTACACGCCATAACAGAAAACCCAAAGCCAGAGGATTTAAAAGTTAGAACTCGAAATTTAGTAGCGGATTATATTGCCGCCGGTTTAGATCCTAAGAAATCCACGATTTTTGTCCAGTCGCAGATTACCGGACATACTGAATTAGCTTGGATTTTTAATACACTAATGCCTATGGCAGAGCTAGAAAGGATGACTCAGTATAAAGACAAAATTAGTATCTTAGTACATAAGTCAGTAGATGAAGGCAAGGGTCTCCTCCAAAGTTTAGTCGCTTTTGGTAAGGGGAATGTCGGGCTGTTTGACTATCCGGTTCTACAGGCGGCAGATATTTTGCTTTATCATGGGCAAAAGGTGCCGGTGGGCCAGGACCAGGTTCAGCATGTGGAGCTGACTCGCCTGGCGGCGCGGAAGTTTAACCAGAAATACGGCAAATATTTTGCGGAGCCGGAACCGCTTCTGACCAACACGCCGCGGGTTATGAGCCTGCTGGAGCCAACCAAAAAGATGAGTAAAAGTTTAGGCGCCGGTCATTATATTGGCATCAACGACAGCCCGGAAGTGATCAAGAAGAAGCTCGGCCGGGCGGTGTCTGACAGCGGCGACGGCGAGTCGGCCGGCGGCACGAATTTACTTTTGCTTTTGGAAGAATTCGCCCACCCGGAGGCGATTGAATATTTCTTTAAACAAAAAGAAGAAAAGAAGATCAAGTTTGGCGAACTGAAATCTCAGCTGGCGGACGCGATCGGCGTCTACTTTGAGGAATTCCGGGAAAAGCGCCAGGCGCTGGCGACTGACCAGAAATATATTGCTGGGGTGATGAAAGACGGCGCGGCGCGCGCGCAGAAGGTGGCGGATAGGACGATGGCGGAAGTGAGGAAATTAGTAGGGTTAATTAATAATTACTAATGACTAATTACTAATTACGAATTAAAATCTCAGATAAATAAAAAATCCGACCAAGTAAGTCGGGTTTTTTAGTATCTAAGCAGACTGGTAAGCCGAATTCAGTTCGTCCTTGCGGACGAGACGGTTATCTATCTAGGCCAGCTGTTGCCAGCGGGCTCAAGCGAGCAACCTTTAATTTGCTCTTGCACCAGGAAGGGTTTGCCGCCACACCTCGGTCACCCGAGGGGAAGACAAGTAGCGTTTTTTAGAAATCATATGATTTTCTAAAAGCACACCTCGTCTCTTTTCACCTTTCGCCCAGCATAACGCCGGGGTAGTATTGTCTCTGTGGTACTTTCCCTAAGATCACTCTTGGCCGCCGTTAGCGGCTTCCTTTGGCAATATTGCCTTGCGGCAAAATGGGTGTTCGGACTTTCCTCCCCGCCGAGGCGGGGCAACCATCTTGTCTACTTAGACAAAAAGAATCATAGCAAAAATAATCTTTAATGTCAATACTGGATTGACTTTTGGGTAGATTTTGCCTAGAATAAAGGGCAGAAATAGCACATAGCTCATAGCCGATAGCTCATAGCGGATAGCGGTTAAGTTATTAGGTTGTTATGGTCCGGCATCCCAGCATACGCGGGACAAGTTCGCCGGACGAACCTAACGACCTAACAACTTATCAATCTAACCACTTGTCCCATGAAAAAAGCCGAACTTACATTTAGTTTCCTCCTCTTGCCGGTAGATTATCTGATGATCGTGGTGGCGGGTATTGCCGCGCATTTTTTGCGTTTTAAAACTTTCCTCACCGATGTCCGGCCGGTGATTTACGCTTTGCCGTTTGAGCAGTATCTGAAGATTGTTCTCCTCTTGGCGCTCGGCTGGTTAGTGGTGTTTGCCGTTTCCGGACTTTACCAAATCAGCGGATCGCGGCGGTTTCTCGCCGAAGTTTCGCGGATACTCCTCGCTTGTTCCACGGCCACGCTCGCTTTGATCGTCGGCATCTTTTTTTATAAAGAAGAGCTGTTTTCTTCGCGGTTTATTATTTTGGCTTTCTGGGGGCTTAGCATCGTGACCGTGGTTTTCGGCCGGGCGGCGGTGCGCGGACTACAACGGTTTACTTATACTGTCGGCTTCGGCGTCCATTATATTGTTTTAATCGGTAAAGATAAAAACACCGAGATGATCGGCCGGGAGATCGGCAATAAGCCGTCGCTGGGGCTCCGAGTGGTAACGCGTTTGGACGAGTTCTTAGCGGCGGATAAAAAGAAATTGGGCGAACTACTCGCCGCCGGCCAGGTTGATGAAGTGTTGCAGATTGACCCGCGAGTGCAAAAAGAACAGATTTTGGATTTAGTGGATTGGTGCGGGGAATATCAGGTGGTTTTCAAATACGCGCCCGACCTTTTCCAGGCCAAAGCGACCAATGTTGATATTAGCACGCTGGCCGGCGTGCCGATTATTGAACTGAAGAAAACCCCCTTGGACGGCTGGGGCAAGATTTTGAAAAGGATTTTTGATTTTTTTGGCGCTTTAATTTTGATCATTTTAACTTCACCAATAATGTTGATTGTCGCGGTGGCGATTAAACTGGATTCGTCCGGTCGGGTGATTTACAAAAATCAGCGGGTGAGTAAGGATGGTGTCTTCAACACCTATAAATTTCGTTCCATGAAAAAGGAATATTGCACCGGCCCGGGCTACAACCAGTCCGCCGAGGCAGTGGAGAAGAAACTGATTGCCGAGAAAAATGGTCGGCAAGGGCCGGTTTACAAAGTGCTCAATGATCCGCGCCGGACACGAGTGGGCCGCTTTCTGGAGCGGACGAGTTTGGACGAATTGCCGCAGTTTTTCAATGTTTTTCTCGGTAATATGAGTTTAGTTGGCCCGCGACCGCACCAGCCGCGCGAAGTGGCAGAGTACCAACGGCACCACAAAGAAGTCTTGGCGATTAAGCCCGGCGTGACCGGTCTCGCTCAGATCTCCGGCCGGTCGGACTTGAACTTTGATGAAGAAGTTAAACTGGATGTTTACTATATAGAAAATTGGAGCCTGCTCATGGATCTTTGGATTGTGCTGAGGACACCGTGGTCAGTAATAACGCGGAAGTCGCGGGTTTAGAAGGTATTAAAACATTAAAACATGAAAACATTAAAACAAACCCGAAGTGCCGGCTTGTTTTAATGTTTTAATGTTCTTGTGTTTTAATGATTTTATGAAAGTTGCTCTTGTCCATGACCATCTCGTCCAATACGGCGGCGCCGAGCGGGTGCTGAAAGCCTTGCAGGAGCTTTTTCCCGCGGCGCCGATCTACACCTTGCTTTATGACCCCAAAACCATGGGGAATGATTTTATTAAAAAAGATATTCATACTTCTTTCCTCCAAAGTTGGCCTTGGAGCGTGAAGAAATTTCAGTGGTATTTGCCCCTAATGCCGACCGCCACCGAAAGCCATGATTTGTCCGGCTTTGACTTAGTAATCTCTTCCACCTCGGCGATGGCTAAAGGCGTGGTGACCGGCCCCAAAACTCTACACCTCTGCTACTGCCACACGCCGACTCGTTATCTCTGGACGGACACGCATAATTATCTCCGCGATTATCCTACCAGTTCGCTGGTTAAACGGCTCGGTTCATTTTACTTATCCTGGCTCCGCAATTGGGACCAGCTGGCGGCCGGGCGGGTGGACCACTTCATCGCCAACTCGCACAATGTCGCCGGGCGGATCAACAAATATTACCGCCGCGAAAGCGAGGTGATTTATCCGCCGGTGGAGGTGGAGAAGTTTTATATCGCTGACCAACTCAACCACTATTTTCTCGCCGGTGGGCGGCTGGTGCCGTACAAGCGGTTTGATATTATTATCCAAGCGTTCAATAAACTGGGTATCCCCTTGAAAATTTTCGGCACCGGGCCGGAAGAAGCAAAACTGCGGAAGCTCGCCCGGCCGCACATTGAGTTCCTCGGTAAAGTCAGCGACCAGAAGAAAGCCGAGCTTTACGCGCACTGCCTCGCTTTCATCAACCCGCAAGAAGAAGACTTTGGCATCACGGCGGTGGAGGCGATGGCCGCCGGTCGGCCGGTGATTGCTTATCCGGCGGGCGGGGCGCTGGAAACCGTGGTCCCGGGCGTGACCGGCGAGTTTTTCGAAGAGCAGACCTGGGAAAGTCTGGGCGACGCCGTGATCCGCTTCAAGCCCGAGAAGTACGACAGCCAGAAAATCCGCTCGCAAGCCGAGAAATTCAGTTCCGCGGCGTTCAAACGGCGGTTGGGGGATTATGTGGAGAAGGTGTACCAGGAGTTTAGGGGGAGGAAGTTAATTAGATAGATTAGGAATGTCAGTAATTATCGTTTAAACCTCTGGTTATGATTAAAATGTCCAATGACCAAATCCCAATATCCAATCAATGCCCAATGACCAAAAGTGGTAATTGGACATTTGAGCTTGGGATTTGATTGGTCATTGGATCTTGGTTATTGGGCATTTTTTCTTAAATTTTTCGTAATTTTAGATAATTATTTTGGTTGGGTGGGCACTTGTCCACTTTTTTTGTTTGCCAAGAGCCGGCCAGGGTGTAAAGTTGAGTTAGATGGTTGTTAGTGGTTTAGGCGTTAAAGTGACTAATTTTAGCCGAAATTGAGCCAATAGTTGCTTTTTTTAACTCAATATGCTATAATTGCCTTAGCTACAAAAAAATAAAATAAAAACCATATGGAAAATGGCCAAAATCAAGAAATACTGGGGTTTATTGATGATTTAATTAAACAGGCCGGATTGGACCAAGTGCCAGAGGATTTTAAGGTCCGTTACCGCGATCAATTGGCCGCGGAAGCGCAAAAACGGCTGGGCCTGGAAATGATGAAACATCTGGACGCCGCCGGGCTGGACGAGTTTGCCGCCTTGACCGAAGAAAATGCCAAACCCGCCGCGATGCAGGTGTTCCTAGCGAAAGCCGTGCCGAACTACGCCGCTCTGGCGCAAGAGGCCATGAAAGCGTTTGCCGGCGAGTTTTTGGCCGGAGCCGAGAAGTTGAGGACCGCTTTGAATAAATAGCGGTTTTTTTTAACAAAGAATTTAGGGGTTGGAATTTAGAATTTAGGAAATTACCAAGTCCTAAATTCTAACGCCTAAATTCTAATTTCTAAAATAGTATGTTAAGAGAATTTTATTCGCCGAATGGTAATGAGAGTGGAGCCGGAAAATTAAGCCCGGAGGCGGTTAAATTGGAAAAAGAAGAGATTGGCAGGCTGATTGCCAGCGGTGTTTTGGAGAGCGAAGGCAAAAGCCAAGAAAAAACCGATTTAAGGGATCGGATTTTTAAATTTTTGTTGCGTGAGTTTAATTTAGACTTACCTAAAACCTTACCGGGCAAGTCGCTGAAGAAAAAATGGGAAGAAGCAATGGTTAATTTTACTGTTGAAACGCCGGCGGCAGTTCCGGCTGAGCCAGCTAGGGTTGGAACACCGGCGCCAGAAACCAAAAAAGAATGGCCGCTACCTGAAATGGCTAAAGACTTAATTTCCGAAATAGCTGAATGTTTTGAATCTAATAAAAGCGGCGATTTGCCGCTTTTTGGCTTGGATGAGAAAAAGTTAAATGATTATAGGCAAAATTTACTGGGCACATTTTTTGAAGAAGGCGATCTGAATCAGCCAAAAGATGCGGCGGATTTAGAATTAATGGGTAAACATCCAGCCGAGCTGTTAGCCGAGGTAAAAGCGTTTATTGACAAAAAACGCGAACAACTGGGCATGACAGCGGCTGAGATTAAGGAATTTGAAACTAATGTTGCCGCGGCTAAAGATTGGGATCAAGAAATAAGCAATAAAATTAGGCAATTATTTGAGCTGGCGCCGGATAAGCGGAAAGAATTGGTTGGACAAATTGAAAAATACGAAGCCGCCGTCGCCAGATTTTATAATGGTTATGTAACCAAAGCCGAAATAGCAGAGTTTAATAATTTATTTAATGATTTAGTTGATAAGTTGGATGAGGAAATTGAGAAGGCGGAAACAGCTAAAACCGCGGCCCCGGCTGCTGAGTCGGCGGCTAGAGAGGCAGCCGTAGAAGCCCTGTTGGCCGAAAGCGGCAGCAAGCCAGCGGCAGTAGCTTCAGTATCGGCCGTAGAAACCGCGCCAGCGGCTGGCGAGCCGGCGGCGGAAAAAGATCTGGCGGAAATCATTAACAATCCAAAAGGCATGTCGCCGGAAGAGATGAAGCAGATGGCGCCAAAACTGCAAAAGTATTTTGATAATTATTTTAGCCCTTTGCCTCATTTGAAAATTGAATGGAATGCGGCGGGACAGGGTAAAATCAAGGAAATTGCCAGCCAAGCCCAAGATTATTGGTTTAAACTAAAAGATTTGTCAAAGGATAGCCGCCCAGGACGACAAGCGGCGGGGCGAATCAGGGAAATTTATAAATTTATTGTCGATTCGGTTGAGTTGCTGGCCGGCAGCCAGCGGGAGTTTGAGGTTAAGGTGAAAGCGGCTCAGGAGTTGGCAAAAGCGGCGGAAATAAAAAAAGAACCATCGTTGCCTCAAGCCGTGGAAACTAAAAAAGCCGAGCCGTTTTTTGAGAAAGGGCAGTATGTCTACATTAACCAAGCGGCTAGAAATAACCAACCGCCGTTTGGCTTTTTAATGATTTCCGGATTTGGCCAAAAGGGCAACCAAAAAGTGGTTTATTTGCGTTCTTATGATGATAATGGCCAGCCGACAGATTTTATTAAAAGTTGGATGCCGTTAAACGAGTTTAAAAAAATAGCGGAATTAACCGACAAGGTGGTTCTCAAAAAACAAGGCATCGTGCGGCGAGAAAATAAGATCTGGTCAGAAAAACCAAAATTAAGGTTGGGCGTAGGAACGGTGGAAACTGATCAGCCAACAGCAGATAAACAGGCAATAATTAATGGATTAAAAATCGAAAAAGTTAAGAATATGGAGGCGGAGTTGCGGGCGACTCTGGTTCGTTTGTCCAAAGATTCTGAATTAGCAAGTAAAATTTTAGGGCTTTTGACGCCGCCGATCGCAATTGATTTAAAAAAGCCGGCTAACCAAATTACCGTCGAAGACCTTAGGGTAATGGCGCTATGGCTGGGTGACGCGGCAGAAATGCTAAAAGAGGCGGCGGATATGGCTATCCCGCCAGCGCCGAGGGTTGGCGAAGTGAAAATAGAGCCGGCGGCGGGAGCTCTGCCAGGGTTAAAAAAAGTGGTTAAAGCCAAAGTCGAGCCGTTGGAGGAAGTAGAATCGGCGGCGGATAAAATAGCGCCGGAAAGGCAAAAAGAGTTAAAAAGCGAGGCGGAAAAATATATCATCGAGTTAAATAAATTAGCTGCTGATTTGAGGCAAACAGAAGAAGCTAGGGAGCAAGCTAAAGAATTTAGCGATAAATTGTCAGAGTTGATTTCCGATGTGGATTTTAGCGAGGACGATGAATTTAGCTCAAAGGTTGACTGGCCAGGGCATGAATTGGTTATTCAGCAGGCCAAAGATCTTTTGGCGAAACAAAATAAACCAACGGCTGACGATTCGGCCGAGGCAGAGGAGTCGCCCCGGCAAATGAAGCCGGCGGGTTTTGGCATGGAAACTTACGCCCAATTTGATTCCGGCCGGGAGGAGCCATCGGCGAAAGCCGAAACTAAGGAAGATTGGGAGCAGAAAGCCGCCAAACTGCCGTTTAAGGTTGGTAATTTTTTGTTAGTTCATCAAGGAAATAAAGACGATGGAACTTGGCAGGAGGAAATCTGGCATATAGATAGAATAGATGAGACAACCATTGGTTATAGTGTTGCGCGGATTGATCACGGTTCAATATATTCCACAGAACTTTCTCATCGGCCCGAATACGAACCTCTCGGCAATTATTCAGAGGGAGTTAAAAATTGGGATGAAACACTAGACCTTTATAACCAGCTTTTTAAAGACGGGAAAATGGTTAAAGCGACAGAAGCGATATTAGATTATTTATTAAAACAACCTTTAACGCCGGCAGAAAAGGCGGCGGTTTTAGAAGAACAAAAGCTATTGGCGGCGGAATCAGCGGGAGAGAAAACTGCCACCGGTTCCCTTGTAGCGAAAGCACAAGCAATTAGAGCCGACATTGAGTCGATGTTAGACGAAGTGGAAGCTAAGCCGGCTAAAAACAAAACCGAGCCAGTGATGGTCAGTGAGCCAACGACTGGTGAGCAAATGAGAAAGCTGGCGGAACTGAAAGAACGGGACCGGAAGATTAACGACAAAATTTTACGGGTGGAAGGCATGAGAAGCAGATTATGGTCGGTTTATAATGAATGGTCTAATGATATGGGTTTGGACCCAAAGACCATGCAACCGAAAGTTTTAACTTCGGCCGAACAACAAGCAGAACAGAAAAAAGAAGCTCACATGAAGAGAATTCGTGAATTTTTGAATTTAGGATCGCCTTTGTATGATAAAAAAAGGGGCCGGATGAAAACCGTGGCGGAAGTGACTGATGGGGCTGACGGCGGCAAACAAGAATTAGCTGACGCTTCTCAGTGGCTGGAGGACGCAGAGAGAGTTTTGAATAATTCAGAAGTTCTTAACCAAAAAGAGGTTGACGATCAATTGGCGGCGGTGGCCGGTGAGTCGGCGGTTGACCGCGAAGCAGAGTTTTTTGATCAGCGAAGAAAGAATATAACTCAAGCAGTTGAATCGGGTCGTTTAACTAAAGAAGAAGGCGATGATTTTTTGGCGGGTTTGGTTGAGGCAGAAGTGGCAGAAAAGGAACCGGCGGCGAAAGTTAAAGAAGACTGGGAGCGGAAGGCCGAACAGTTGCCGTTTAAGGCTGGTGATTTCTTGTGGGAAACCGGTAATATAATAAAAGAGATTAAAAGTATAGAAAGTGACAGCATAAATTTTAGATTATATCAACTCAAAAGTTCGGGGTGGGAATATTATGATTCGAGCGATGACTCGGAGTGGGACGGCGAACTTGGTAAAATAGACTATTATAGTCAGCATTTTAAAGATGGGTCTATTAGGTTAGCCACACCAGCGGAAGTGGCAAAAATTGCTTCAGCAAAACCGGGAAAAGAGGAGGAATGGGATTTGGATACAAATTTGACTGAAGAAGAGTTTGAGGATCTTATGGCGGATAGGGGCGAGGAAATATTGGGGTTGGCAGAGAAATTAGTTTCACAAATAGAAGATTATTTAAAATTAAATAGCGGGGAATTAGAGGGTGGCGAACAACGATTGGAGTTGCAAAAAGGCGTTGACGAGCTAAAAAAACAGTACCAGGGGAAGAAATCGTTAAATATAGGCGAGTATAAGTTATACGATGAGATTGAAAAATTGCGGGATTTGTTTGAGAAAATCAAGGCGGTGCCGCTCGGCAGCGAATTAGCCGTGCCAGGAGAGGCGGCTAAAGGCGAGATGGAGTTGAGCCGCGGCGAGGAATTAAAACAGCAGGTCTCGGATTTATTTGAAGGGTTAACGACCATAGAAGAAGAAGCTGGGCAGGATCCAACGGTTAAAGAGCAAGCAACTTTATTAATTAACCGCTTGTCGCCTTTTGTTTTTACTAAAGAAAATGAGCAAAAAAATCCAGCCGAGGTTAATAGCCAAAAAGCGGCTTTAAGGGAGTTAGCTAATACCGCCGAAGATTTTCTAGCTGATCCATTAAAGTGGATAAAGAGGCAAAAAGAGTGGGAAAAAAATGCCGAAGCTCGAGCGGCTTTAGAGGCCTGGGTCAAGCCGGGGCAGGTTTTTGTTGCCGATGATTGCACCTGGAAGAATGAAAAAGGTGAATTAGTTAAAGGCAAGATCTTTAGCCGTTTCCTTGGTTTTAACGGTAAAGTTGACCCTAAATTTGGTCCTGAAATGGATTTGGAAAATTTAAATGAAGATGGCTCAAACCGGCGGCGAGTTGTTGATCATGCTAATTTAACAGTTAAGGATTTCCAAAGCGGCCGAGTGCGCCTCGCGACACCCGAGGAAATGGCGGCGATCGATAAAATGGCCGAGCCGATAGCGGAAAAGGTTAATTTAACTGCAGAAGCTGAGGAGTTATTGGCAAAGGTGGCGGCTGGCGGCGTGCCGGCTTATAGAACCAAAAATCTAGAAAGGATTATGGCGGAAAACGGGATTGAAATGGGTGAGAAAGATACACCTAATAGTTTGATTGAAAAGTTAAGAGCAAAGAAAGATGGTTTAGTTTTGGCCGCGCCGGCGGCAGAGGAAAAAGAAATTGTACCAGATCGGGAAGAGATAGCTAGAATAATCAAAGACGCGAAAGATAAAATATATGAAGCGAAAAAACTTTTGCATAGCGAATGGTACGACATGCCTGAGGGGCCAGAAAGGGATGAGAAGGGCAAACAATTAGAGCCATATTTTGATCTTCTAAAAGATGTCCCTTCACCAGACGAATGGGAAGAAGTCAAAGTTTGGCTGGCGGCAGTCGAGGCTTTGGGGATAGAAGTATGGGCGCCACAGAAACAAAGCGGCATGGCATCAGCCCTAAAGTCCCTGGAAGAAGGAACCGGCCTGGTGGATTTGCCGGGGATTAATTTTGCTGCGATTTTTGAGGAGGCGGATTTTGGAAAGCTGCAAAATTATTGCCGGGAAGCAGGCGATTCTAAGGAAGCCGAGGCGGTATTGATTGATAAAATTAGTCAGGTTTTGGCGGCCGAAGGAATTGAGGCTGGAGATTTAGATTTACCGGGATTAGCTAAAGAGGTCTTAGGGAATCTCAACCTGGGCATTGACGGCGAAGCCAAATACTATCGGAGTGGTTTTTGGGATAAGGTAAAGAAATTGCCCCAAATCACTTTGCAGACCGGCTGGGCCTTTACCAAAAATATCGGCATCTATGCGGGCGTTGGTATAGGATTCGCCCAGTTGCCTATGTTTCAAAGCATGACAGATTATCGCGCTTTGGCTTTGGGAGTGGCGACCGGCGCGACCGCCGCCAGCATTCGCGCCGCGTTATTTGGCGCCGGAAAATTAAAAGCCATGTTGTCTGGCGGTTCGACCGGAGCGGAAAAGCGAGAAATGGCTAAAAAGCAAAAAATCAGAAATAAAGTGGTTGATAAATTGGATACGGAGACAGTTGGCGCGGTGATTACCAGCCAATTGCGCCAGGTAACCAGCCGGTCTTTTCAGGAGAAAATGAAGCAAATGATGGAATCGGAAGCTGGATTGGCGGCGATGCCGACTTTGGAACAATTAGAAAAGTTTGCCGGCGCGGTGGATGACGCCAGTTTGCCTTTATTGATGCAGACGCTGGCTTATTTTAAAGATCAATATGGCGATCGTCTGTCGTCTGAAAAACAAGAAGAAATGGCGTTATTTGCCACTTTGAATCTGCGCCAGGGGCAAATCGACGACGGTAAAATCAAACAGGCGGTGGAGGCGGCGAAGAAAATTGACCCCAGTTGGGGTGAAAACTTATTTCAACTGATTGATAAAGCCGTTGGCGGGCTGAAAGAGTTTATGGCTCTGCGCAGCGGCGCGGCCACCGGCCGAGGTCCAGTCAATCCGAGCAAGAAATCAAGCGAGGCTTGGAAAATGACCGGATATGTCGGCGCGGCCGGCGTTATCGGCGGCGTGACCGGCGCGGTAATCGCCGAGGGCGGGCTAGCCGGCCGGATGGGTTTGGGCGCGGTCGCCGGCGGCGGCCTGGGCGCGATTGTGGGCGAGAGTCTGGCCACCACGGCCGAGGAAAAAGTGTTGAAAGATGTTAATAGTTTACTTAATGATTTAGAAGCGGCTAAGGCGGGTTCAGCTGTGCAGGAATTTTATTTGGAACACCTCAAAAGCAAAATGCAGCTTGGGTTATTTGACGAGAAACCTTTACTTAAGGCGCGGGCGGAAAATATTTTGCGAAAGCTGGAAAAGAAAAGAATCAAGGAAAAGTTATCAGACGGTGGTTTAGGCACGGTACTTAGCGATTTAAAATCTGAAACCGAAACTTTGGCCGATTATCAAAAACAAAATTTAAAGTATCTGGAAAGAAAATATAAAGGAGCGCGCCGGAGTAAAGCCTTATTTCAGCTCGGCGGTTTGACGGCGGGCGTGATTGCCGGCGGACTTTTTGGCAAAGAATGGTTTGAACGGGTGACCCAGACGGGTTTAATGGGGCGTTTATGGCAGAAAGGCGCTGAGGCTTTCAACGGTCAGAAAGGCGGAGCTCATGGTTCCGAGCCGACCCCAGCCGCGGCAAAAGCTTCGGTTGGAGTGTTTGAACAACTAACTCCAAAAGCGCCGTCGGCGGAAACGCCAGCACCGTCAGCCCAAGAACCAGGCGCTGAAGAAATTAAACCGATTGATCTTAGGGCAATTTTTCCGCCAATTAAAACTGGTCTGCCTGACAATAATTTAGCCGCAGGGAATAATATTGAATCTCCAGCGGCGACTCCAGCTCCAGCTCCTGGTTCTGAAGCGCCAACAGCTCCAGCTGAAGCGCCAGCGGTTGTTTTGCCTCAAGAAATTCCGTCAGCGCCGAGTAGCGATGTTAGCGCCGCGCATAATGTGACGCCATTAGCTGAGGAAGCGCTGGCTAAAGCGGCGGCGGTTCATAAAGCTCAGGGTTTTGAGCATGCCTTTAGTCGGGAATTAACCCAGATGGCTAAGGGTGATGCCGAGTTAGCTAGCTTCTTGAAAGAGCATGGCGGTGTTGGGCATTGGGCGCATAAACTGGCCATGGAAAACGAAGTTTTGGGGCAGAAAATTGTGTCCGGTAAAGATAACTTAGGCATCCGTTGGCAGGGCGATAAGACGCCGATCGAAGCCAGATTAACCGGCCTAAGAATTGAAAACGGCGAACTGAAAGCCGGAGTGGATTTGCGAGTCGGCGGCCAGCCAGTTACACCTGAAGCTGCCGGTAAGACAGTTTATCATTTTGATTATGAGCAGAAGGCGCCAGTGGCGGCTCCAGCGGCGTTCGAAGTGCCAAAAGGTTCTTTGGCTGGGAAGGCGATTATCGACGGTAATGGCAAGACTTTAGCAAATTGGGAATCAGCCAAGTTTAGCCCAGATGGAAATCTAAAGTCAGATTCTGTTTCTGTTGACACGGCTGACCTTTTGCCAATAGATAGTGTAAAAGATTTGGCTCCTTTAGATAAAACAACTTTAGCGAGTGTTTTAGATAAAAATTCTCCGGCGGCGAAATATTTGGAATCAACCGAAAGCGCAAATGTTAGATTTGTGGCTAGTCACCAAAATTTTGCTCCGGAAAATGCTGATCCAGATAGCTCGGAAGAATCTGTATTTGGAGTAGTGGGTAACCGAGTGATAGCCCATATCGACGCCAATTCGAAGAATCTGGACCCCAAAGCAGTTGAAGAGGTAGTAGAAGGAACTCAAAATTTGGTTACCGCCGCCGACAAAATAGCCGGTAATTTAAATGTTAAACAAGGAACGGCAGTTGAGTTGATGGCAAATGTTCATGGGGCTAAGGGTGGCGGTAGTTCGACCTTTTGGGCTGGCAGTAAAATTAATCCGGAAGCGGTGGCCAAGGAGACGGCAGATTTTGTTAAGGCTAGTGGCGTTAAACCTGAATCATTAAATACTCCTGCCCGTTGTGAAATGTCACAGATTTTACAGACAGGCGGCGCAGTGCCAGGTAAAGTTGGTTTAGCCCTAAAACTTACCGAAAATTTAGGTTATGGCCCGGAAACTAATATTCCTTTGGCAAAAATAATCGCCGGTGTGGGCGAACAAAAAGATATTTTACCGGAATTATTAAATGCCAAAGCTCGGGGTTTGGATGTTTCCGGGGCCAAAGCGACGGTTACGGCTGGCGTGGTAACGATTGAGAATATCAAGCCAGCAACTGGTCAAGCTTTTGGCATTAAGATTCTTGCTGATATCAATAAGCAGACAGCGATTGGCAGTGGTCAGGCCATAGAGGCCGATAATATAGATAAAGTTATATCCCAGGCTCTTAATATGAAGGCGAAATAACGCCAAAATGTCCAAAATTCGTCTTTTGGCATTTGGCATTGATTGGACATTTGGATTTTGTCATTTGTCATTTTAACCGCGGTTAAAAGCTCAAACGACAATAATCAGCATTTCCGTTTCCCGATCCTCCAATTCGTGCTATAATAATCCCAGGTTTTCCGAAATAAAAACAAATATGCCAAGGAAGAAGAAAACGCGGAAACTGGCCAGAATCGGTCACTTAGCAATTTTTTTAGTTGCTGTGTCTTTAACGCTCCTATTTTATTATGGAGCTTTTGTTTTTAATTGGCATGGCGCGCGCGCCGCGACTTATAACTATGTGGTGGACTCGACCGACACCCAGCCGGATGACAATGTCGGCAACGGCATCTGCCATACTGCCGCCGGGACTTGTACGCTGAACGCGGCGGTGGCTGAGGCGAACGCTGATGCCGGCACCACGGCTATTACTTTTTCGGCGACCGGCACAATCACTTTAAATATGGCGGAAGTGGTTACCGAGCCGTTGACGATTACCGGCCCGGGCGTTGCCAGTCTGACTATCGCCGGCGGCGGATTGAACCCAGGCATTAGGTTTGAGAATAGTTCTACTGGTTCTTCGATCTCCGGGATTACCCTAACCAACACCGGCACCAATGCTTGCCTGAGTTTGGCAGTCAGCAATCTGACCGTTAATGCCATGGCGATTGCCTGTAAAACTCTATTGGACGGTGACAATGTGACTATTAGTAATAATGCCTTTACGACGATTAACGGCTATATTGTGGTGCCGGGAGCGAACTTCAATTCGCCTTACACTAACTTAAGTTTTACCGGCAATAGTTTTAACGCCACGGCCGGGTCGCCGGATGGCGGCAGTTACCCGATCGGCGGCCTGACCGCTTCCTTGAATGACGGCATCACTATTAACAATAATACTTTCACTAATTTCTCCGCCAATAGCATAATTTCCGTTTCCGGCTCCAATCTGACCGTTACCAATAATACTGTCACTTCCGACGGCACTGGTTTTTCTGCCGCGATGTTTGATCTGGCTCCGGCCGGCGGCACCAATACCATTACCGGCAACACTTTAACTACCGCCGGCGGCACCAAGTTTCGCGACGGTATCTCGATCAGCCCCTCGGTAGCGTCTCTAACTGCCTTAAATGTTTCTAGTAATGTTATTAGCAATAACAGCCGCTATGGCATTATTATTGAACCATCGAGCGGCGATTTAGTTCTCATTAGCGCCACGATTAATAGCAATAATGTTACTAGCAATACCCAACAAGGGATTTATTTGAATTCATTGGACGCTGGCAGTTCCGTGACTTTTGGCAGTAATATCAGCAGTACTAATGGCGAAAACGGTATCTATGTCGGCGGCGGCGGCGGCAGTTTAACTTTTACCGGCAACACCCTGAATTCTTCCACCGCCGATAATGGTTTGGATTTGCAAGATTATAATGGCGCGGTGGTCGCGACCGGCAACACCATGAATAATAACGGTAGTAGCGGCTTTAATTTAAAAAATACCACCATTAGTTCATTAACTTTTTCCGGTAATACCATCACGGGCAATGCCTTAGGCGGGGTGGCGGTGGACGGCGGCGCTTCCACTTTAACCCTCAGCGATTCCAATATCAGTTCTAATGTCACCGCCGATTTGGCGCTGATCTCTGGCGTTGGCAATACGATTAACGCCGACAATACTTCGTTTAGCACTTATCTAGTGATGGCGGGTTTGCTCGACGCCAATTTTAAAGTCCGAGTGCGGACTATGGATCATCTAGGCGCGGCGGCTTCCAGTTCAACTGTAACTGCGACTGACACCGCTTCAGCCGCGACCGCCATGGGCACCACCGGCGGCACGGGCTATACTAGCTATTATTCTTTGGACGCTTATCAGGTTAATTCCACTGGCGTGATTAACCAGAAAAATCCTTATACTTTTTCCGCCACGCACGCGACCGAGGGCAGCGCCAGTAGCGCCGCCACCACGGTGGGCACTCAGAATCAAACCGTAACCATCAATTTGCCCGGTGAAAATTTGACTCTGACCGCGCCTAACGGCGGGGAAGAACTGACTGGCACCGGCACTTCCGCCGTTACTTGGACCAGTGTCGGGACGATCACTAATGTTAAACTGGAATATTCCACGGATAATTTTGCCACCGCGACGACGA
>JBAZBH010000020.1:0-16712 GCA_041671565.1 Patescibacteria group bacterium | reverse complement strand
CAGACACCCTTAGAGGTTTTAAAGAAAAACAACCAGTTACAAACTGTTAGATACTTTGATATTATTAATCTTAAGTTACTTAAACAAAAAACCGCCCAAGTGTTGCGCTTGAGGGTTTAATCTAGGTATTTATTTATGGTTAAAGTATAGCACACATTCTATATAATGTCAAATAAAATCACCAAAAAGTAGCCGCCAACCCCCAAATCTGCTATAATTCTCTAAGCCAAAAGCAAACCGACAACGGGGCTAGAAGCCCCGTTACTCCGCCTGTTTTTAACCTTTTAACCTTTTAGCCCCTTAGCCTTTTTCTGCCAACTTTATAACTTTATAACTCCCCCTTATGTCCAAACACCGCCACCCCGGCCGCCCGCGCGGCAGTAAAAGCTACCGCGATGACGACGAAGACGACTTTGAACCGTTCCTCAGCCCGCAAACCCGGCGCGGCATTACCGTGATTTTTTTACTCGCCGCCGCCGTGATTTCAATTTTAAGCCTCTTCGGCCTGGCGGGGGTTTTGGGCGAATTCGTTCAAGGAGTTTTGACTTATCTTTTTGGCTGGGACACTTGGCTCTTTCCGGTGGCGCTCCTGCTTTGGGCTTACCTGATGATCTTGCCGGCGCGCTACGCCATCGGCTTTATCAATTATTTCGGCGTTTTGCTTTTGGTTCTCAGTTTCAACGGCTTCTTGCATTGGCGCGTGCCGCTCAGAGAAATGTTTACGACGATTGGCAGCCATGTCGGCGGCGGTTACCTCGGGCTGTTTCTCGCTTGGCCGTTCCAGAAAATCATGGGCCCTTGGGCGACGCTGGCGGCGCTCTTGGCGCTCCTTTTAATTTCCGTCATGGTTTCGTTTAACACTTCGCTCGGCAGCCTGGCGGCCAAGTCCCTGATTTTCAACCGCCTCTGGGAGCGGCTGAAAAACCTTTTCTCGCGCTCGGACGACAGCGCCGCCGATGAAAATTACGCTAATGAATCCGAGGACTACCAGGCCGAGGCGCCGGAAGAAATTGAAGAGTCGGCCGGAGCCGGAGCAGTGGTTGCCGCCGAACCAACCGGCAAAAAATTCAGCGCCAAAAAAGTGGCGGACGGGCCCCTACCGCTCCTCGGCAAACATTTTAAAAAGATTGATATCCCGCTTGACTTATTGATCGAACAAAAAGACAAACCCAGCGCCGGCGATATTAAAGTTAATCAAGAACGGATCCGTAAAACTCTGGAAAATTTTGGCATTATAGTGGAAATGGGTGAAGTCAGTATCGGCCCGACCGTCACCCAGTACACGCTAAAGCCGTCTGAAGGCGTTAAGCTCTCACAAATTACCACCCTCCATAACGACCTGGCGCTCGCGCTCGCCGCCCACCCGATCCGGATTGAAGCGCCCATCCCCGGCCAGTCGCTCGTCGGCATCGAAGTGCCAAACCAAACTATAGCGACCGTCGGCCTCCGCGAAATTTTGTCTTCGAGAGAGTTTGCCACCCGCAAGTCTAACTTGGCGATTGCGCTGGGCAAAGATGTTGCCGGCAAACCCTGGCTCGCCAATGTCGACAGTATGCCGCACATGCTGATTGCCGGCGCCACCGGCTCGGGTAAAACCGTCTGCATTAACGCGATTATCGTTAGTTTGCTTTACCAAAACAGCCCCTCCACTCTCCGGATGATTATGGTTGACCCGAAGCGGGTGGAACTGCCGGTCTACAACGGCATTCCTCACCTGATGACGCCGGTCATCACCGATGTTAAAAAAACCATCAACGCGCTGAAATGGACCATTGGCGAAATGGACCGCCGCTTTGAACTGCTCGCCAAAACCGGCCACCGCGATATTCATTCTTTTAACCGCGCTTCGGCGGACAAAATGCCCTATCTGGTTTTGATCGTAGACGAACTCGCCGACCTAATGCAAACCTCGGGCGCTGATGTGGAAGGCTATATCATCCGCCTCGCCCAACTCGCTAGGGCCACCGGCATTCATTTGATCCTAGCAACGCAACGGCCGTCGGTCGATGTCATCACCGGCTTGATTAAAGCCAATGTCACCTCGCGCGCCGCTTTTGCGGTCGCTTCCGGCACCGACTCGCGTACCATTCTCGACCACGCCGGCGCCGAAAAACTGCTCGGCCGCGGCGACATGCTTTATATCTCGGCGAGTTTAAGTAAACCCAAACGGCTCCAGGGCGCCTTTGTCTCGGATGACGAAATCCGCCGGATTGTGGAATATATCAAAGGCCAAAATGGCGAGGTGGCATATGACCAAACCATCACCGAAAAACAAACCGTTACTGTCGGTGGCCTGAGCTATGACTCGGACAGCGACGAGCTCTTGCCGGAAGCAAAAGAACTGGTAATCCGCGCCGGCAAAGCCTCAGCTTCTTATCTCCAACGGCGCCTCCGCATCGGCTACGCTCGCGCGGCGCGCCTCCTTGACCTCTTGGAAGAACAAGGCGTGATTGGCCCGGGTGACGGCGCCAAACCCCGCGAACTCTTAATGACCGCCGAAGACGACTTTGCCGAATCAACCATGGCTGAAGCTGAGCCAGAAGAAGCCGCAGCCGAAGTGGCCGAGGAGGAAGCCGAATCAATCACCGAAGAAACAGAAGCTGATGAAGAAGTTGAAGATACGGAAACTGACGAAGCAGAAGAGACCAAAGGCGAGACTGAAATTGAAGACACAGAAGAAGTTGAAGTAGAAAATGAAGTTGAAGAAATCGAAGAGGAAGAAGATTTACCCCGCCCCAAATCTAAAAAAATCAACGACGACGAGTTAATCTAATACCTCGTTGCGCGATGTCGCGAAACGAAGCGAGCGGCAGAGCCAGCTGGCGGGAACCGCCGCGCATTAGTCAAAACCCCAATGCGGCTCATTTACAAAATATTTTTATGAGGTCAGAGTTTCACCATCAGCCAAAGGAGGTAACATGCGTTGGATAAAAGACAAATTGACGGCCTTTAGGAATTCTTTTGCATGGGCTCTCATTAAGACCTGCTTGATGATCTTAGTCATCGTCGGCATCCTTTATGCAATCAAGTCCTAATGCCAAATCAAACCTTCCAGAGGAGCGCTGGCCAGCCACGCTCCTCACCTCATAAAAGTATTTTGTATTTTAGCCTGACTTCCTAACCTCCTAACCTCCTATCCTCCTACCCTATGATCTTCACCACCAAACAACTTAACCAATACGAAACCGTGGCGGAAATTCTCGCGGCGGCGCGGCAGGAAAAAGGTTGGGATTTGGAAAAAATCGAAAAAGCCACCAAAATCAGCAAAAAATATCTCCTCGCCTTGGAAGCCGGCCGTTATGACGCCCTGCCCAGCGCCATTTATACCAAAAACTTCGCCCGCGTCTACGCCGAATATTTGGGGCAAAATGTCAAAAAAATCAGCCAGTTGATTGACCGCGAATTGGAAATCATGGATCAGGTTAAAACCAAACCGCCCCTCCTCCGCGACGACTACGAAGCGAGTAAAATCGTTTTTACCCCGCGGACTTTCCGCCTGATCGGCGCGGCAGTGGTCGGCCTCGCTTGTTTTATTTATCTCGGCTGGCAAATCAGCGCCATTTTCTTTCCGCCGCCCCTGACCATCACCAGCCCGGAGCCAAACCTAGTGACTACCGAAAATCTGATTATAATTGCCGGCCAAACCCTGCCGGAAGTGCAGGTCACGATTAATAACCAAGAAGTACTGACTGACCAACAAGGCAATTTCACTAAAAGCCTAGACCTGCAAACCGGCCTTAACACTATTACCATTCAAGCAAAAAAGAAACATAGCCGAGCGGCAACCGTAGAACGGCAAATTCTGGTGGAACCGCTGGAAGTGGTCAATGCTAACCCGGCGCCGGGCGCCACCGAAGTCATTCTTCCTGAACCAACGGCTCCAGCCACCCCGACCAACCAGCCGCAAAGTTAAAATCCAGTTAAAATCCAGAACCAGCCATTTTAGAAATATTTAATGTTTAGTTTAGATATCGTTAATGTGAGTTTTGTTAAAGTGGGTTCAAGATAAAGTCATTGGCCGGTTTAAGGCCTTAAATATCTTGAATCAATATGTTAATAACTCAAAACTCAAAGCTCAAAAGTCAAAACCACAACGCAAAAGTTAAAACTGAACTAAGATTTCGTTGCTACTGTTTTTCCTTAACTGTTATCAAATTTCTCGGGACTCTGCCGGAAAAGATGATTTATTGGAAAATCGGCGACCAACTAATGAGAAGCGCTACTAGTGTTGGCGCTAATATCATTGAAGCCAAATCAGCCAGTTCCAAGAGAGATTTTATTAAATATTACGAGATTGCTTTAAAATCAGCGAACGAGACTAAATACTGGTTGGGTTTATTAAGAGACGGCTGTAAACTTGATAGGGCCGCGATTAACCGGCTACTGGACGAAACTAATCAATTATCAAGAATTATTGGCGCTAGCCTCTTAACTTTAAAGAATAAACGATGAATAGCGACAGTTTTGCGCTTTGCGTTGTGGTTTTGACTTTTGAGCTTTGAGTTTTGAGCTTGCTTAAATAACTAAAAACATAAAATTAACGCTTATGTCTACTCAAAAAACTGTTCCTAACCGTCAGGCCGTCCGTTCCGCCGCCGCCGAAGACGCCATGAGCCAAATCCGCGAACGGTTTGGCGAAGGCTCGATTATGAAACTGGGCGAAAGCCAAACCATGAAAGTGGATGTCGTGCCGACGGGCTGTTTGTCCCTCGACATCGCGCTCGGCGCCGGCGGCGTGCCGCGCGGCCGGATTATCGAAATCTACGGCCCGGAGGCGTCGGGCAAAACCACCCTCGCCCAACACATCGTCTCGGAAGTGCAAAAGCTGGGCGGCGTCGCCGCTTTCGTGGACGCCGAACACGCCCTGGACCCGTCTTACGCCAAAAAAATCGGCGTCAATATTGATGAACTCCTGATCTCCCAGCCGGAATCCGGCGAGCAGGCGCTGGATATTGTGGAAACTTTGGTCCGCTCTAACGGCATTGATGTGATCGTCATTGACTCAGTCGCCGCCCTGACCCCGCGCGCTGAGATTGAAGGCCAGATGGGCGACCACCACATGGCTCTCCAGGCCCGGCTGATGTCCCAGGCGCTCCGGAAACTGACGGCGATTATCAGTAAAACCAAAACCGTGGTAATCTTCATCAACCAAACCCGCCAAAAAATCGGCGTCTTCTTTGGCAACCCGGAAACCACCACCGGCGGCATGGCCTTGAAATTTTATTCCTCAGTCCGGATTGAAGTCCGCCGCGCCGCCCAGATCAAAGTCGGCGAGCAAATCACCGGCAACCGCGTTAAATGCAAAGTGGTGAAGAATAAAATCGCCGCGCCTTTCCGCACTTGCGAATTTGATATTATGTATAACGAAGGCATCTCCCTTGCCGGCGACTTGATCGACACCGGTATGGAATACAAAGTCGTCCTGAAAAACGGCAACACCTTCCAATACGGCGTGACTAAACTCGGCGTCGGCCGCGAGAACGCCAAACAATACCTCAAGGAAAACGGCGAACTGGCTCAAGAAATCAAAGCTAAAGTTTGGGAAGAGGTGAAGAAAAAGCCGGAATAAGACAGAGTTATAAAGTTATCAAGTTATAAAGTTAAAAGTTAATGGAAGTTTTATTTAAATAACTCTTCTATGTACTTTATAACTTTCAACTTGATAGCTAAGTATGGTTGACTCTCAGTTCTGGGAGGGATATACTAAAACTCCGCCCTATAAATGTTGGGTATATTTCTAACCTTATTGGCGGAGTGAAATCCGCCGAAGCCCGAGAGGGCGAAGGTGGATGAAATTCTAAGCTAAAAATATGCTTAAAAAAAGAGTAACAATTAACGATGTTTACGGCCTGAGCCGCGAGGCCGTCAAAACTAGCCAAGAGGCCGCTAAAATTAGTAAGTTGGCCTTAAAAACTAGCCGGGAATCATTTGAAGTTGGCCAAGAAATTCTGGAAGCAATTGGTGAATTTTCCAACAAAATGGATGGAGAACTTGGCGTTATAAAATCCGATATCACCCACATTAAAGCAACCATGGTGACTAAAGACTATTTGGACCATAAAATGGCCGAGCAAAAAGGCGACCTGACGGTTTTGATCAGAAAAGAAGACTCCAAACTAAAAACCGTGGTGTCTAAATTAACCGCTAAAAAGGTCTTTTCCCCTACCGACCGCGCCGAGGTCTTCGCGTTGGAGCCGTTCCCAGAGACAATGAAATAGCTAAAAATATGGTTAAAAAAGTAACTACCAATGAAATTTTAGAGGCAGTTAACGAGTTTTCCAATAAAATGGATAACGAACTTGGCGCTATAAAGTCAGACATTGGCACCTTGAAGTCCGATGTTGGTACTTTGAAATCCGATGTTGGCACCCTGAAGTCCGATGTCGGCACCTTGAAGTCTGATGTTAACACCTTAAAATCTGATGTTGACCATATTAAGGCCAAAATGGTCACAAAAGATTATCTCGATGACAAACTGGCCAATCTCAAAGGCGAACTGGTAATCGCAATCAAAAGCGAAGATGCTAAAGTCAATCACTTAGCCAACCGCTTACGCCAAGAAAAATCCCTTTCCGGGACGGCGACGGAGGAAATCATTGCCTGGAAGCCCTTTGCCAAAAGAATCTAAAATTTGAATAAACTAAAATATCTTTTGACTTTATCCTTAAATATGCTATAATAAAAACGCTATGAAAAAAATATTAAAAACCGTTAACCAATATCCCGTGATCGTCCAAGCCGATCAATTGGGCGGCTATTTTGTCACTTGTCCAGTTCTGCCGGGTTGTTACTCTCAGGGCGAGACCATTGATGAAGCGTTAAAAAATATCGGCGAAGCGATTGCCCTCGGCCTAGAAGAATTGTCGCAAAAAGATAAAAATAACCTAGGCAACGCGCAAATCAGCCTGCATTTAGTTCAAATCTAATATGACTAAATTAGCCGGCATTTCCGGCCGTTTGGCCGTCAAAAAACTCTCTAAAATCGGTTATCAAATCTCCCGACAAAAAGGTAGCCATCTCCGCTTAAACCATCGCCAGCCGGAAATTTATAAACCGCTGACTATTCCATTGCATCGAGAACTAAAACTCGGCCTGCTATATCAGGTTATTAAAGACGCTAACCTAACACCGGAACAATTCTTAGAACTATAATTTAAACCAAAAAACCGGCCCGGAATAGGTCGGTTTTAGTATAAGGAAGAATAGAATTTAGGGGTTAGGGGTTGTAATTTGGAATTTAGGGAAAGACATTAGCGCCTTGTCCGAAATTCTTCCGCCAGCTGGCGGACTAATTCCTAAATTCTATTCTTCCTTATATCAATCTTTTTACTTCTTTAAGAAAAAACCTTTTCACCACCAGCCAAGTGATTAGTTTAATCATCAACGGCGATGGCTCACGGTCGGCCTCGGCAAAATAAACCAAAGACTTGGCAAAATGATAACGGCTATAATCAATTTTTTTAAACTTTTTCGGCAGATAACCGAACAATTGTTCTAAATCCATCTTTTCCGCAGTCAGAAAAAAATAAAGATCAATAAAGTCTTTCCGGCTGTTACGGTTGCCAATCGCCGAAAGCTTCATCAAGGCAATATCTAAGGGCGATGCCAGTTTAACCGCGGAGAAATATTTTACCGGCTTTTTCAATAACGGATAAGGATAAGACAAAAAGCTCACTTTAACGCCGTCTAAAATACCATCCAGAGTATTTTTTTCTTCATTTAATAAAGTAAATTTTCCCACTTGGCTCAAACGCGATAATAACCGCGCGTTGTTTAAATCTCGCGGACAAAACCAATCCAAATCAATCGACTGGCGGTGGCCGTAATGCAAAGCGAGCGCCGTGCCACCGGCCAAATAAAAATCGGCTAGCCAGGTTTCTTTGGCCAGTTTATCCAATAATTTTTTAGTTTTAGGCGACAAAACCTCGACGATCATATTGGATCGGTTAAATAATCTGCCAAAAAGTTTTAGTCTTGGCTGAAACCTTTCGACTTTGCCGGACTAACCGCTTAATCTCGGCCAAACCATATTTTTTCTTCAGCCACAAAATATCCTGCCAACTGCCCTTATCGGCCAGGCGGGTAATTAAAAAACGCTTATCTTTTTGCTGATCCAGTTTAGCCGAATCAACATCCCAAAGGATATTTTTGGTGGCGGCGGGTATTTTCATGGTTAAATTATAGCATATTTTACGCGTTTAAGCAACCAAAAAACCGTCCAATAATAGGTCGGTTTTTTGGTTTAAGGAAGAATAAAATTTAGGGGTTAGGAGTTAGAATTTCGGACAAGACGCTAGCGTCTTTCCCTAAATTCTAAATTCTAACTCCTAATTCCTATTTCCCTCAATCAACCGGCGACTCTCTAAAAAAAGAAAGCGAGCCCACTTTGGGGGAGAGAGCAAATCCCATCGCGGGACTGCTCTCTTAATTTACTCGGGCGCTGAAATAAATCAACGCCAGATGAATCGCCGGTTGGCTAAAGAAAAATTAGAATTTAGGGGTTAGGGGTTGGAATTTGGGGGGAGGGGTCTACTCTCCGCCTGCCTGTCTCGCCTGAACGGCGGAATGGCGGATTTCGAACCCATCTCGTGACTACTGCGTCCAGCCGCGGACGCCAATCCACAACCCGGCTTCGTCGTCACGGTCCACCGTGACATTTTTACCGGAATTAACGATGGCGTCCTCCAGCCGGCCGACCCCCTCATTGGAGAAATCAGTTAAAACTTCTCCCTGAAAGTAAACCGGTCGGCCTTCCTTTAGGGCCAAAACACAGCGGCAGCCAAGGTCCTGTCGAGACCAGAGGAAAGCCTCCTCGGGTGTGGCCTGGGAATAATCAATTTCCCAGTGCCAGCCCTCTTGGACCAAGCTGTGAAAAATGGCTTCCAGCGACTGATCTTCCATGGTTGCGCCTTCAGCCGTGCGGCTCCTGCCGGCATAAGGGCCGGAAGTGATGGTGATCTTGATCATTATTGCTCTCTCCTTTGGTTTTGATTTTTATTTTTCAAACTTCAATCTTTGAGGTGACAAACGGTTTGGTTTATCAACTCAAAATTGAAGGGGAATGGTAACCAGCCATTTCCCCTAGATAACCCTAATTGTCACAGAACTTACTCTAACAGGACCACTGCTAGAGGAGAATCGCGACTCGTCCGGTCAACCGTGCACGAGGGGGTGATTCTCAATCTGGGCGGGCAGGGTGCCCGCCGAGCAGAACTCGGCCCGGCCGTCTTCGGCCGAACCCGGATGGCGGAAAACCGCGAACGGGCTCCACGGCCCGTCGTGGTCGGCCGGCTTCGTGGCCGCTGCCGCGAACGCCGCGGCCATCTCGGCCCGCGGCACGGCCCGCCGGCCGCCCTGCGGAAATCGTTCCCACAGGCCGCCGCCAAGACCGTTTATCTGAAAAATTTTGCCACCCTGGCGGAATTCCACCGCCAAGCCGGCATTCCATACACACACGGCCTGGATGTCTTGGACGGTGATCATTGCTGACCTCCTTTCCGTCCGGTTGAATCATTAAGCCAACGAAGCAACATGCCTCGCGGACTCTTTTCAAAAAACCTTTTATCAAAGACTTTCTGAAAAGAAGGGGAATTACTAACCAAGTAACCCCCGGGTAACCCTAATTGCGGATTTTTAGGAAACGCTTCGGCCACATCTCCAACACTGAATCAGTGTAGATTTTGTGACTGCGAGCCGAAAGTCCGTTAGTCTTATTGCCACCGCTTCAAAAAGGCAATAATATTTTCCAGACCGAAATGTTTTGTCTCCTCTAAGCCGTCACTCCCGCTTCAGAGAAGGATCTTTCCCGCCTGGTTGCGCTGGACTGTCTCCTTTCAAAAACAGCTAGGCTAACAAGGCTTGTCCCAAACCCGGGCTCAATAGCGACAGAACATTTTTAAACCGTTGCTGAGGTCATAGTGTCGATTATTTTTACTCCACTCGACTACGGAGTTTTTTGAGGTAAGAATGCTGATTAGCGACTGATCCGCGGGCTATGCTACCGCGGGGCATCATCGGCCTTCCGTGCACTTTTTATTAACGGCGTACTTACCTCATTGCCGTTTGGCCCTTTGTTGTTCTAGCGTCGGCTATGAGTGGGCCACCGACGAGCGTGTTTATTTCCTGGGGAACGCCACCACCCCGTACATTGTGGTTTAAACCACGGGCGGACTCCTGGTTGGCACCATCGCTCACCTCCTTTACCCATGGTGCTGGGCGGTTAGAACCGATCCATACCCACCCCGCCGGTGGACCGAGCAAACTCGACCAGAGACGGGTTGGACACTTGCATCGCGAAGCCGTGGACCTTTGTCCCGGCGACTTCACTCTTCTTAAGCGATGAGACCGACGAGTCCTCGTCCGTGAGGACAACGATCTCAGGCCGGTACAGGGCTTCCCCGGCCTTAATTTTATCTTCCACATATTTGTGGGCAGCCCTGACCGCCGCGGCGATATCCGTACCGCCGCCGGAGAAATTCCCCGCCGCGAACTTCTTCACAACCTCTCGGGCCTCCGCGGGGGTGGAGGCGTGATGCACACGGCTGAGTTGCGTGTCGAACACGCTCACCCAAACCTCGGCATCACCCGAAAGCACGGCCTTGAGGCGGTTCATCACCACCCCGGTGGCCTTCCAGTGCTTCCGGCCGCTCATTGAGCCACTTCCGTCTACGAGAACAAAAATGGCTTGTTTGCGTTCCATGCGCGTTACGCGCTCACGGACTGGAAGCTGCCCGGTGATTGCCTGGTACAGAAAGAAGGACAGATTCTGCTGCCGCGTGGCCCAGGCAGTTTTTGCCACACGCTGCAGCTCGCCGAGGTGCCTGATTGGACGAGTGCGAACTTCTTCGCCAGCCGGGTCCGGGCTCACAAGACGCTGGCGACGAGCCTGCATCTTGGTGAACTGGTCCAGTTGACGGGAGATATCCAACATCGCCCGCTTGTCCGACCCCTCGACGAGGTCTTCGGCCACTTTGAGCCGGTTAAGGCCCTTGTTGCCGGTCCGTTGGCCGTCGCCCTCCGGCGACTCCTGGATGTCGTGGTTCGCCCCGCTTGGGTCGAGCATGTCCTGCTCTTCCTGCGTCAGCGAGTCCACGGTATCCATGGCGTCGTGAAGTTGTTCGGCCACCCCTTCGGGATTACTTTTTTCTTCGGAGAAGATGGGCAGGGGCTCCCCACCTTCACCGCCGCCCTGTCCTCCCTGTTTCTTGGAGAGCAGTTTGAGCAGACTCATTGCCTGCTCGAGCGGGCTCCCACCGGGAAACTTTGCGAGGTCCACACTCTGGAGAAAATCACAGACATTGGTGTGGTACCGCATCGCTTCGTCGGTAAGAGTGGTAATCGCTTCCTGCCGATTCGTCGTCTGCCGGCTGGTTTTCTCGCCGTCCTTGCGAACGGTGATTGACCAGCGACCTTGCGAGTCGGGAGCCGGCAGGGACTCCGCGACTTTTTTCTCAACCATCTCGCGGTAGGCGGACGGGGGATTTACTTTCCCTCCCGCCGCCAAGTTGCACAGATCAGCCGTGAGGTCACGTGAGTACGACCCCAGGCCGACTTTTTTCGCCATCTCCCGCATCTCCTCCCCGGAGGGAGAAATATACGTTGGAGGCGGCGACGTGCGAAATGTAAACTGCGACATGTCGTCACCTCCTCCTTCGGTTAAATGCGGGTTGATTCGAGAGCGGCTTTCTGGGCAGCCGCCGCCCGTTCCGATGCCGAATCACGAAGCTGTTTTCTCCGCTCCGTGAGCCCGTCCGTTACCTTCAGATTCGCGATTTCGTCCTGGAAAGCCTGCAGACGACGAGCCACCTGCAAGTATTTGAGCGGAGAATTACCGGCGGAGTTAAACTCGGCCAACAGGTCTTGAAACTTCCGTTCCGCTTCCTGCAGCCGGCCTTCCGCCGCTGCACGCTCGAATGCCGCTTCCATCTCCGTGCGGATGTTTTCGGCCAGGCCCTCCAACCCGTCGATAAACCTTAGGTCCACCAAATCTTCCTTGTGGACCTTCTGATCACCGCGGATTGCCGCCGCCGCCTTGACCACGCCCAACGCATACACCGCGGAACGGGGGCTAATCGGCGATCCCTCACCGGCTTTGGCAATCAGCTCGGCGAGGACTCCCATCGTCCCATTAAGGTCAGCACCCGGGAGTCGGGGTGCGACCTTCGCGAACAACTGCAGATAGTCAGCCGACTTATAGCTCGGCCAGGACACTTTGAGTTGGAGCGGGAAGCGTTCCACGAGCGCGGCTGCTGCCGGGCCCATGTCGCTGATTTCCTGTGGGTCTTTATTGGTGATCGCGATGACCACCCTGGTTTTCATTGCGAAGACCAGCGAACCCTTCCGGAGCTTACGCGCCGTCAGGGTGTCTTTAAGTGCCAGCAGGACGCTGGCGGGGGCATCGAATATCTCCTCGAACACGGCATAGGGCCGGTTGAGGAACGACTGGTCGGGGAAATACTTCAGAACTTTCTCGCTCTCCAAGGCGGCAAAGTCGAGTCCACCCCAGAGCGTCGCCTCGTCCATGCCCTCGCCGAAGGACTGGACAAAGATCTCGTGTTCCTGCGCAATGGCGGCCAAAACCGCCTGGACCATTTCGCTTTTCCCGTGCCCACCCGGTCCCCAGAGGAGCACATTTTTGCCCGACTGAATCGCCAGCGCGAGGATGCGGGCAACATCCTCACAGCGAACGAAATTGGCGGAAAGGACCGCCACGAGCCGTTCATACAAGTTCATCTTCTCCTCCTTTTCCCCTTGAGCGCCGCGCACACCTTCATTAGGGGGCGTGCAACGCCTAGCGGGGCCCGCAGTTTTGTTGGCCGCGGATTGCCGGGGTGAGGAGACGCTGACTCGCCTCCTCGGGATTAGTATCTCTCGAGTCAGCGAGTATTTATGGCTCTGCTTCCACACGGCTCACCACTTACAGTAGGTGACTCTGACCTATCGTTTTAAGGAGTTAGGTTTTACTCCAACCTTATTGCTAAGGAATTTTAATTTTTCACCACGGGCACTTATCCGTTTCCGTGCCCGGGACCGTCGGCTCGCTGCCCCAGACCAGGGCGTGCGAATCCCAGAACGCGCGGCTATTCGCCGTCGCGTTCCGATCCCAGGGCTCCGGCTCCGGCCGATGCCCGATGAAGGCCGTAATTAAGATGTAAGTTTCGTCGAAATCCTCGGCCTTCTTGAGGATGACGACGATGCTGGAACACGGCTCGGCCGTGCGGTTCTTGACGAACCGCGAGTGCCCGAACCGCTTGGGCCGCTTCGCAAACAACACCTCGTCGTCCGGCCCGGTGGCGGCGCAGGTCGTCCCGCCGATCAGCCGACCGAAGTCGACCTCCTCGACGAGAAATTTTCTCCCGGCAGGATCTATCTTGCCGAGCGCCTCCGGGAGCAGACGCGCGACATCGGCATGGAGATGGGATTGATAACGATCCACCACCTCCTCGCCGGAAGCTAATCGCAACATCTTTTCCTCCTTTTTTGAAAAGTTGCGCTTCCGGCCCGCCTGCCAAAACTAAGCTTTGCATTGCGGGCAGACCGGATAGCGCAACTATAGGAGGAGAAATTTTGTTACATTATTTTTTATTATTAATAAATTCTTCTCACCTTCACCCCGTCTGCCAAATCGACAGATGGAGTAAAGAAAGAAGGAAATGGTAACCCTCCATTTCCTTTGTAACCCGTGTAGTTTTGTCTCGGACTACCACCGGAGAGCTCTGCTTCCCTTGGGCTCACACGCTTACGGCTGTGTGACCACCGTTAAAATTTGAACGAGAAATTTAATCTCGCCCTTCCCCGCAGATTGCCTGCTTATCCCCTTTGCTCCAAATAACGCCGAAGGAGCAAATTGGGTTAGCTCGGGAACGAGCCAAGGGTAGAGTTTTTCTGGTTTTATACTCTACCTAGCCAGTATCTTTTTTGTCCCACACAGCTGGCTGGGGACATTTCCGGGCGTGGGACTTCGTCTCACGCCTGAAAGCCGATTACTCGGTTTTCAGGTACATGAACTCAACCCCGCCGACGACCTCAACGGTCGCCGTGGTCTGCCCGAATTCCTTTTTCAGGATTTCGGCAAACCGCATCCACGCCGCGCGGTACTTATCCGCATCGGCGCAGAAGGCGGGATTGCGGGTGCCCGTGAAGGACACCACGAACTCGCCACCGACCGGACATCCCCATTCGTGTCGATAGCCGACACGCGCCGGGGCGAGAACGAACGACGGGTAAATACCCGTCTCCGCCTCAACCTGCCCGGCAGTGGTAATGCCCGCCTCGGCCATTGCCCGAAGCGTCGCGGTTTCATCCGCGGCCGCCTCATTGGCGTGGCCGTAGCCCGGAGTCACACCCATTGTGAGTGTGATCCGTTCGGTAAGCATTTTCTTACCTCCTCCCATTTCCCCCCTATTCTCCCGACTTCAGTTTGGGCCAACCAAACTTTATACGAGATATTTTAGAAAATGGGTTTGGCACCGATGAAAGCGCGTGCCACCGCTTTTTAAAACCAACCAAACCATATGTCTGATTAATTTTTCTTAATCCACTTCGCTTCTTTACGAAATGACCTAAGAAAATTAGACGACGGGTAACCCTACCGCGTCGTCTAAAAAGTTAACCCTATGAAATATCCGTTTAACGCCCGGACAAGGCGGTGAGCGGCCCCGATTGCTCGGGACCGAGTGATTGTTGTTGGTTTGAAAAAGATCATACGGCCTGGTGTTCGCCGACGAGGCGTAATTCATTGTCGGTCATTTGAGCGACTGATTCCGTCACCCACTCGACGACCGTCGCCCCGTATTGTCCGGTGGGACGGTAGGTTTCCACGTAACAGATCCCTTCGTGGGATCCTCCAACCGCTCGACGATTCGAGCTCGTTGTTTCCGCTTCGGCACAGAAACTCCCGACGAAGAATCGGCCGCGGTAGGCGACCAGCCGTCGTTCCGTTTTATCCCAGACTCTCGGCCGGCCGCGGCCGACCTTGGTTTGTTCCTCAGACGGCGGCGGCACGGCTGAGGAAAGGATTTTCCCCTCCGCCATGATTTTTTCCCGCTCCGCCTGCCGGAGCTCCCGCTCCGCCTGCGGGCCGTTGTTGTGTTCACGCACGAACCTTTCGTTGTCCGCCAGCTGGCGGAAATTTTCGGCCTCACGACAAATTTTTGCCGCGCCGCGTTTTGCGAGCTCGGCCTCCGCCTCGTTTCCTGCGGCGGCGACGACCACCGCGTTCGCTTTGGCGAACATGGCCTCCGCTTTTTCTCGGGCAACCGCCTCTTTATCAAGGCTGGCCGCGGTTTCCGTTTCACAGCGGCGGCGGTATTCCTCTGCCGTTTCCGGCAGTAGAAAGGTAGGTGCCGCGGATTCTGATTTCGCCGGCGTGGCGGGTTGGGTAGGGGCGGTGGCGCTGTTGGACAAAATGGCCTGAATCAATGAACAAATTGAGAACTTCATGGTTCTCCTCCTTTGGATATGTCCGCCGTTGGCGGACGGTTTTGGGTTTCCTGTTTCGTCTTGCCAAGATGCCATTGGCAAAATGGAAGACTCATCAGTCCGGCTTTGCCGAAGACAGAGAGGAGCTTTTGTAACCTCTTTTAAAATCAACCAATATACCAATTAGGCGGACTGATTGATCTTTCTCTAGCCACTCTGCCGATTCGGCAGACCGACCAGGGAAAGTGAGCGGGCGGCTCGTGACCCAGTTGAGCCGCCCGCAGAAGAACCTTGATAAAGTGGTTGGGAGATCTGATATCTGGGGAGGTAAAAGCGGAAATAAACGCCGACTCCCCATCAAACCAGATCTCTTTGTTGCTAGTTTGATTACTAGCAACCAGCCGCCAACCCGGCTGTGTCCAAGGGCCTCGTGGGTGGCGCGGTGTAACGCGGGTCCACTATGGCCGATCCTCGGACAGCGCTCTGGACAAAAGGGTTAGGTTTATCCAGAGAATGTCCGGACCATCTGCCAAATTGACGGATGATCTAAACTCTTTTTTGGTTTCCGTTTCTCGCCTGCCAACCCTGGGGCGTTTAAACTCCAAGGAGCAGGAAATAACGAGTGTCTTTAACCTCTGTTACCTTCGCGTGGGAAGGACTAGAGAGAATAACTCCGGGACTAAGGCTCTCTCGCGCCAAGTTTGCTCTTGGCCGGCCCAGTCCGGGAACTACTCGGGGTGCTACGGCTCATTAACCGGAACCGCTGCGGATTTTGTTTACCCCGCCATCGGCGGAGGCTCTCTCCGCATTCTATTCCAAGCATGGAGGAATAGAATTTAGGAATTAGAATTTAGGAAGTTAGAATTTGAAATTTAGGGGGGGGCGACTTTTCCTAAATTCTAAATTCTAACTCCTAAATCCTATTTTTTTTCAACCGCCCAAACGCGTGGGTCTCGGCGGCAGACAAATAAATATAAGGTGAGCTGGAAAGCCAAATACAGGCGTAAGATTTTATCAATTAGTGCCTTCTGGCTTTTGGAAAAAACTGTTTGCCGCCGCCGATTAGAAGTCTTCCGACTAAAAACCCGTGGCAACAAAAAAACTCTCGTCTAAGGAGAGTATAAATAGAATTTAGGAAGCTAGAATTTAGAATTTAGGGAACAGAAACACTAGGTTTCCACCCCCACCTAAATCCTAAATTCTAACTCCTAAATTCCGAAATTAACCTTTGAAGTGCAACACTTGGCAAGGTAGAATAAGAACCTATGCCAAATACCAAGAAGAGTTACCAA
>JBAZBH010000019.1:0-17614 GCA_041671565.1 Patescibacteria group bacterium | reverse complement strand
CGAACCGACCCTTTCGGCTAACTAGTAAATATATGTTGCCGCAAAGCGATATATCGGGGTAATAGAACCAAAGTTAGCGACTGCGAGGTGAGGCGGGGCGAGAAGTAGGAAGATGCCACGAAGATCGGGCTTTTTGCCACCCCGGGACTCTTTGCGCTACTTTCTGGTCACAGAAAGTAGCAAGCCCGCCGCAGGCGATGGGCAAAAGAAAATTATTTAGTTAAATAAAACGACACAACCAGAGGCTGTGTCGTTCCGAAAAGCACAACGGGGCAGATGCCCCATTACTCCGCTATCTAACCAATTCAGGGCGGACACATGGGTCCGCCCCTACAAACCCTTGCTACTAAAAAGCCCCCGGTTTCCCAAGGGCTTTTTTTCTAACTGTCTAACTATCTGGCTGTCTAACTCTCTAACTACTGCCCCAACGCATACCCCGCCGCCCGGACCGCTGCCCAACCTAGTGGCGTCGTCGGCACTTTACCGAACTTCGCTTTAAACTCCACGATGCCGGCTTTTTCTTTTACTAAGTCGCGGCTAAAGCGGATGCGGTACATCAAGGTGTTCCAGGCCAAATCCTCGGCCGGGTTTTGGAAGTTCGGGTTATGGCCGACCAAAGTTTTGAAGGTGGCAAGGACTTTGGTCACTTGAGCTTGCTCTTTAGCCAGGTTCCGTTTGACCGGCTTCTGGCCGTTAGCCATTAACTCGACATCTGACCAAACTACATCGGTTCGGCCGACAGTTTCCAAGTAATCGCGGAGGAGCGCCCGCCGTTCGCCGGCGCCGAGTTTCTTGGTGGCGTCGGAAATGCCATAGACCACGAAGGTGGTGAGAGGCGTCTTGCCTTCCGCGGTGGCTGTCAGTTTAAACTCTTTAACATCCGCCGTGATTAACTTGGTGTATTTGGCTTCAGCGGTTTCATCGCGGACCGCATTTACCGCTGCCAACACTTCTTCTAAATTATCTGGATCGGCGGTTGTTGAAGCTGAAGCTGGCGTTGCCGGAGTGGCTGGCGTCGCCGGCACAGCCGGGCTGACAGTCGGCACCGCTGGCGTTGCCGGAGTAGCTGGGGTCGCTGGCGCCGCGCCACCACCACCTCCGCCGTTGTTGTTATTATTGTTATTCACGGCTGCAGTCGGCGTGGCGCTGATTTCCGCCGAGTTGGCATAGTTGCCGGCATTGTCTTTAGCGCGAATAATATAAGTGTAGCTGACGCCTGCTTGGACATTGGTATCGGTGTAGGTTTGAATGCCTTTCTGAACCGCGCTGTAAACCACGCCGTTAACCGGCGTCGCGCCGCCATTATTCCGCAAAATGTCTATTGAACTTAAGTCGCCATCCGGTGAGTCCGTCCAGGTCAAGACAATCTTACTAACCCCGGCGGTCGCCGTCGCGCTGCCGACTACTGCCGGCGCGGTGTGATCACCACCAGAACCGCCAGCGGCGCTGATGGAACCGAGAACACCGAAAGACGAGAAGTGGGTAATCTGGCAAGTAATGGTGTTATTGGTGGTATCAACCGTCGTCGGGAAAGTTTCCCAAAGGCCAGTAGAATCATCGAGCGAACCGCAAGTCAGTTTAGTCTCGTCCACGCCCGCCGCAAGGACATCCGCGTCAGTGTAAGGCAGAGTCAAAGTGGCGGCGTCGCCGACCAAGGATTTGCCGATTTCATTGCCATTGGAGTCTTTCGGCGTGATGTCAAAGCCGCTGGTGCCAATGAAGTTCATGTCCGCGCCCGGATCAACCGCCAGGGTCGGGTCAAGCGTCATATCCACTTTACCGGTATTGGCGTCAGAAGTGGAAAGTGTGGAACCAGGGATATTTAATTCCAAACCGGAAATTTCATCAGACTTCAGGAGGCCGCCGGTGGAAGGCACCATGGTGCCGGTATCGGTTGCCGGCGTGTAGCCAGTGATATCAGTCGTCAAAGAATAGGTGGTTGTGCCGGAAGCCGAGCCGGCCGTCACGGTAATCGTGCCCGCGGCCGACTTCTTGCCGTTATCGCCGTAAGCCACAACGGTCCAAGCGCCATTGGTTAAGTAGAGCGTCGCCTGGCCGTTGGTTTTGTCAGTCGGCGCCATCACTACTTTACTGTCTTTGGTCGCCACCACTTTGGCGTTGCCGGTATAAGCCGAACCGCTAAGCTGAACCGTGACGGTTGAGCTGGTGCCGTTGGCGCCGGTGGCTTGAGTCAGGGCGATCGGCGTGCTGATAGTTAAGTTGCCGCCGGAAATCGTGGCCGAGGCTGTTGCCGGCTCGAAACCCTGTTTACTCGCTAAGATATTATAAGTTCCTTCTGGAACATTAGTCAGGTTAAGGTTGTTATTACTGCCGCTTTGCGCGTCAGTGGTGGCAAAGATGGAACGGCCAGTCGAGCTGCTGTTTAGAACCACAGTAACGCCAGCCAAATTGGCTGTGCCGTCAGTCACGCGGCCCGCGACAGTCCGGAGGTTGGAAGGCGGGGTGCAAGTGACTGCGTGCGTGCCGCCAGCCGTGACCGTGACGGTTTGACCGGCACAGAGTTCGCCATATTTCGGGCCGCCGCCGCGGACGGTATAAACGCCGGCCGGAACTTTGATGGTATAAACGCCGGCGTTATTTAGGCCGGTGCTATTGCCTTGGCCGGCCGTGGTGCGGAGATCAACAAAACCGTCGGTTAGGCCGGTCATGGTGATATTAACCGTGCCGGGGTTGCCCATCGTCAGATTAGCGACCGAAGTGCCGGCAGCGGCGACGGTAATGCCATCAACCGGCGTGAGTGGACCGGCGCCGGCAATATTGCCTTCGCAAGTATAACCACTGCCGGCTTTAACTTTTATCGAGTAACTGCCATCGGTATTCGACTGGGTGTTATTGGCGCCGCTGGGCCCGTAACAAACCACGAAAGCGCCGCTGGTGGCTACGCTGTTTTTGGTGACGGTGCCGGAGATAGTGCCAAAGTCGGCGGCCGTCGCCTGAATATTCTGACCGGAAGAAGCGGCGTCGCTGATCACCACGGTTTTATTACCCACCTCGCCGTAAGACGGAGCAAAGGCGCGCACGCAATAAGTGCCGGCGGCGACATACAGGGTATAATTGCCGGAAGCGTCAGTTGGCGAATCAGCATGGTAGCCGGCTGGCGTGCCATTGGCGCAGGTTTGCCCCGAGCTGATTTTCTCGGCGCTCACCTGGGCGTATTTGATGCCATTGCCGGATTCATCCTGCACCATACCGGAAATGGTTAAGGAACTTTTAGCGAGTTTTAAAGTAATGGAAGCCACGGTTGAACCGCGCTGTTTAAGCGTGCCGTCAGTCAAAACCGTCACTTCTTGTTCGCCGGAAGTCGGCAAGCCCGGGCCGCTGGCGCCAAGCATATAAGTGCCGGGAGCGACATTCAACGAAAAACTGCCATCGGACTTGGTCTGGCTAAAGCCGCCAAAACATTCTTTGGCTTCGCCGGTAGAGGCGTCAAAACAACCGAGCGGCATGGCGTTGACATAAACATTGGCAATGCCGGTGTTACTGCCGTCTTTGACAAAACCGGTGATACTGTTGCCGGCAACGATCAAATTATAAGTCAGAGCGGTCGGATTAGAGCCGGTCGGCACCACCACATCGGTCGGCCGAGGCGGCATGAACTTAAAGTCCGGCATAACTGTCGGGCCGCCGCCGCCCATGGAATCAAAAGGAATATGCGGGCCAACGCCGCAGGTGTAAGTTTTGCCGGGCTGAAGCTTTAGGGTGGTGGAACCGGCGCCGCTGCCATCCAGCGTCACCAACTTCATCACCGGCGCCGAGAAGCTAGCGTCAAAACCGCCGGCGCTGCAGAAAACATCAACTTTTTCGCCGCTCAAAGCCGCGGAGCTGGTGATATTAATGGTTAAGGTTTTACCGGTAGAAGAGAGGTCGGCATACTTAAAATCAATATCGGTTTTAGAAGCGCCGGCAATCGTCAGATTCATGGAACCACCGCCACCGCCCAAGTCCGCGAGTGTGGTTTGGCCGCCCGGTAGGCCGCAGCCGTATTGGCCGGCCGAAAGCCCGGTGATTGACCAATCGCCGCTAGCGTCAGTCAGCGCTTCTTGATGTCCGGCCATAATCGCGCCGGCGCCAAAGCCGCCCATTGAGTCGCAGAAGACCCGGACATTTTCCACGCCGGTATCGCCGCCGCCGCAGGTGCCGCCGGAAGTCGAACCTTTGCAAACCGTGCCGGAGATGGCGTAAGCGCCGCCGGTCTGAATATTGAACGGCGCGGCATTAATCGTTTGGCCGACTTTAATGCCGTCAGCGTCTTTGACCACGATGGAAACCCTCTGAGCCTCCGCGGGCAAAGCCGGATTAACCAAATCTTTTAATTCAAAATGGATTTGGTCGCCTGAAGCAATCGCCGCGGTGCCCGTGGTTACCGTTACGGTTTTAGCCGTATTATCTACTGCCACTGAAGCAATCTTGGGCCCGTTAGCAGCCGAACCATTAATATCATTATTGAGCCAAGAACTGGTAGCGGCAATAGTTGCGACGGAAGCGACATTAAAGCCATCAGGGAAAGTTAAAATAAATTTGGAACCGCTAGCGAGCGCCGCCGGAGCCGGAAATTCACAGTCAATCTGGCCGGTTTTGCCGGCGACATTGACTTTCGGCTGGCACCGTTCCGGGTTTTCCCAAAAATCTCCAAAATCGGTGCCGGAGTTAAAGTCCGTCGCGCCGCCGCCGCCCAGGTTGCCGCCGGTAGTTTCTGCATTTAAAATTTTAAAGTCAGCGCGATCATCAGGAGTGGTGGCAAAAGCATTTCCAGCTAAATCGGTAATTCCGGAAACAATCAAACGGCATTGCTGGCCGGTCGCGAGGCCGAGCTGGCGGATTTCCACTTCTTTGGTGTCGGTCCGATAAGAAATCGGCTTGAGGGCCAAATTGGCGTTGACGCCGACGGGGCATTGCAAAGAGTAATCCAATAAATCAACGGCCAGGCTGTAAACCACCGGCTCGGAAAATCTGGCTACCAGTTTATAGTTATCCGCTTCGGCAAAAATCAATTTCGGGGCGGTAATATCAGTATCATTGCCGGTGGTAAAGCATTGGTTAGCCGAGGCCGTAGCGGCATTGCCCACGACATCTTTGACCGCGTTAGTGATCTTAAAGCAATATTTGGTGCTAGCGGAAAACGCGGCTTTCAGGCCCAGACGCGCGGCTTTGGCGGTCTGGTCATAGTTCATGGCAAGCGCGGTGGTGGCGCTCAGCATATTCTCGCCGCCGTCTTGGGCGCCGTTATCATTAGCATCGGGATAGAGGCCGATGGAAGTTTCCAGCGCCAGAGTTGACGGATCAATATCTTCGGAAAAATAGACCACGGCTTCAGAAAGATATTTGGACACGCCGGTCGCGCCGGTCGCCGGCGAAGTCGGGCCGGTGGTTCGCAACGCTGGCCCGGTTGAATCAGCGCCGGCGCCGGTGTTAAAGCGCGCCATAAAAGCGCCGGGCAAAGCCACACCGGCGACATTGGTCATACTTTGAATCATCATGACATATTCCGAGTTGGCGGTCAGGGCCGGGATCGGCACAACTTTCAAAATCCGGTTGGTGGAGTCCCAAGTATTAGTGCAGGTGCCGGCTGAGGTGCAAAGATCGGCTCCTGGCGCGCCGCTGGTGATTTTCATTAGAGTGATATTAGCCGGACTAATCGCCACGGCTTCAGTCATATTGCCCTCCGGGCCCTTGGAAAAAGAAAAGGTTAATTTGGCGTTAGTCGGCACATTGTTTTGGCCGCCTTGCGGGTAGCTATTAACCACTTGCGGCGGTGTGCCATTACTGCCGCCGGCGCCGCCGTCAAACTCGGCGGTTTTGAATCTGGAAACCACGGCTGAGGCCAAGGCAATAGCGCCGGCATCACTGGTTACCCCGGTGCCAATGGTAAACTGATACCACTTATTAACCGTCAACGGGTTAATATGCGAACAACGGACATTGGTAGTACTTGGCAGATCAACTGTATCGCAGAGGTTGGTGGCGGCGAGGCTAGCGCAAGCGGCCGCGGCCGAGGTTTGGTCAGCGGCATTGCAAAGTTTTAGAGTAACATTGGAAGTGGTAACAGTGCTACTAGCCAAGGCTTTCGTAAAAACCCGGTTGACCAACGCGTCCACCGGCACATATTGTTGGCCTTCGAGCGGGCCGCCAGATCCCGTAGCGGCGGGTGGTGCGGCATCAACATGAATGGCGGCGGAGGTTACCGGGGCGGCTCCAACGGAAACCGTGCCACTACTGAGAGTAAAAGCATTGCCGGCGCCGGCAGCGAAAGTGACAGTAAAGGCGTGATTATTCACCGCCGTCGCGGAAAGGACAAAAACCAAATAATATTCATAAGTGCCACGGCCGGTCATATTGGCCGGAATAGTGGCTACCGGATCGAAAGTAATCGTCGTCGGCGTGCCGATATTAATGCTGGAACCAGGAATACCGCCTAAAAAACCGGACTCGGCATCATCCTTAAGGCTCATAACATCGCCAGCCGGAGTGTCAACATCGCGAATAATTGCCGCGCCAATCGGACCAGGGCCGACATCAGGATCGGAGTTAAAATCGTTAGCCGTCGCCGCGCTAAAACCGCCGCCAGTCACGCCCGTCACGGTAAAAGTTACCGCGTTTAAAGTTTCAGCGGCAGACTGGGTCAAAGCAAAAGCGAGTGGAATTGGCGAATCAGTCGGCGCGATGGCCGTGCCATAAACCGCCGTCACATCGCCAGCCGCCGTCGCCGTTACCGCCGCCTGCGCCGGCAAAGGGAGCGCCGCCCCGCTAGACCAAAGCAGGGTGGAGAAGACGACCGCGAAGGTCAAAATTTTAAACGAGATTTTTTGGACCCGAGAAGTCTTTTTTAACATAAAAATTAGATTTTATTTTGTTAATCTTTTTTATTTAAATTTAATAAATTTTGGGAGAAATTTCATGGCTTCGAGAGGGATATTTCAACTGGTGGGATTATAGCATATTTTTGTGGGGGAAAAAAGGGAAAATAACAACGCGGCTCTATGGTTTTATGGTTTTAGGGTTTTATGGTTAGGTGAATAATCGGAGTTTTCCACTTTTTAGAAATAATTTTAGAAATAGTTAATGATTAGTAGATTTAATTTAATTTCCAACTGCTAGTCTTAAAGCATGAAAGAAACTAAATACCTGCAACTTAATGACATCGCGGCCTACAAAACTGCTTTTAATTTAGCCAATTATGTCTGGAAGACGGCGAGTCTTTGGCGAATACTCGAGCAAAGAACGGTAGGCGAGCAGTTTATCCGGGCGGTTGATAGTATTTCAGCCAATATCGCCGAAGGGTTGGGGCGACATCATAAAAAAGACAAGATTAAGTTTTATTATTATGCCCGGGCTTCCGTTCAGGAAAGCCTGGATTGGAACCTAAAAGCTAAAGTTCGCGGCTTATTAACCGAGAAACAATATCAAACAATCCTGCAGGAACTGCAAAAACTGCCATTTTTAATTAATTCTTTAGTCCGCTGGACTAGAGTCAAACTTCGAGACTAGCCAACCATAAAACCATATAACCATAAAGCCCTAAAACCATAAAACCATATCATTATTCCCCCTTTCCTTGACTTTTTTACCCAATCTGCTATAATGTTTTCACTATGGACTGCGGCTTAATTTCTCAATTCGGGACAATTTGGCCGGTCGGCAGTCCAGTTGTTTAAAAATCTAAGAAAACTGTTATGGAAGCTGATCAAAAGTTCGTTGAGGACTTGGTTAAATCGATTGTTAACCATCCAGACGATGTGAAGACCGAGCGTAAGGTTGATGAACGGGGCGTTCTGATCACCCTGTTTGTCCACCAGGAAGACATGGGTTATGTCATTGGCCGCGAAGGCCAAACGGCTCGCGCCATTCGCACCCTCCTCAAGATCGTCGGCGCTCGCGCCAACGCTCGCGTCAATCTGAAGATCAATGAACCGGAAGGTTCGACTCGTCCGCCTCGTCGGGAATACAGCGCCAACACCAATGTTGATAATGTTGATGTTGACACCGACTCCGTTGACAATCTGAAGATATAAAATTTGTTCTTTTATAAAATCCCGAAGGGAAATCTTTGGGTCAAGGGCCGCTGGTTAATCCGGCGGTTTTTGTTTTGGGAATAGGAGGATAGGATGATAGGAGGGTAGGAGGTTAGGAGGGTAGGAGGTTAGGATTTGAGTTTGCGGATGAAACAATGTAACAGTTTGGTTGTTTCTAATAATAATTGCTCGGAATTTATAAAAGATTTTTCTTCAGCCATTTTTAAATCTTTGGCGAGCAATAATTGGGTCGCTAGTTCACCGGCCGAACCTAGGGCAATCAGTAAAAATCTAAGCAATTCCTGCCTATAACCTCTTTCGCACCCTTCGGCGATGTTTGAAGGTATTGAAACAGCCGCCCGTTTGATTTGTGAAGTTATGCCAAAAATTTCGTCTTTAGGAAAAGACTTAGTTAACCGATAGATTTCCTTAGTTAACTCAAAGCTTTTTTTCCAGACGATTAAGTCACGAAACGATTTTGATGCCATAAAAGTTGCAGTTATTGATTAAAACACCTAGAATATAGCTAATAAGAGATTAACGAAATCTAAAATAATTATTAAATTTTGTTAAACTCATTTAAAATTAGCTACTTTTTTTTCCTATCCTCCTAACCTCCTATCCTCCTAATTATGCGTTTTGACCTCATCACTATTTTCCCCGAAATCTTCAACTCCTACATTAACGAGTCCATCCTTAAAATTGCCCAGAAAAAGAAGAAAATCGAGATCCGAGTCCACAATCTGCGGGATTATACTTTTGACCGGCACCACACCGTGGACGACAAGCCTTACGGCGGCGGACCGGGCATGCTTTTGATGGTGGAGCCATTTTATAAGGCTTTGAAGAAAATCAAGCGCGCAAAAAAAAGCCGGGTGATCATGCTCGATCCGGCGGGCAAAAAGTTTGACCAGAAGATGGCGCATAAATTCGCCGGACTCGACCAAGTAATAATGCTTTGCGGGCGGTATGAAGGCTTTGATGAGCGGATTAAGAAGCTAGTTGATGAGCGGGTGTCTATCGGCGACTTCGTCCTCTCCGGCGGCGAACTGCCGGCAATGGTGATAGTAGAGGCGACGGCGCGGCTGATTCCCGGCGTCCTCGGTAAAGCCGAGTCGCTCAAAGAAGAAAGTTTTTCTAAAGAACTTCAATATTTCGCCGAATATCCGCAATACACCCGGCCGGAAGCCTTCAAAGCCGGCAAAGCGATTTGGCGCGTGCCGCCGGTACTGCTAAGCGGCAACCACCGGAAAATCAGCGAATGGCGGGGGAAGAGGAGAAAGAATTAATAATTAAAAATTAATAATTAAGAATTGAAAAACAGTGTTGAAATTTTGTAGGGGTGTACTCTTGCGGTCGCCCTTTTGAGTTTTAGGAATTTATAATTGTAGAGACGCACTGCGTGCGTCTTTTTTAAAAAGAAAAAATAACGGAGCCTTTCGCCCCGTTATTTTAGATATTAAGATAATTTTGTCTTATTTGGCTTCTGCTGGCGCGACAGCGTCCGCCGTGGCGGGTTTAACTTCCGCCGCCGGCACAGCTGGTTTATTATCACCCGGCTTCTGCTCTTTTTTCTTCGGCCGCCAAGCGCGAACTTTTTTGGTCAGAATGCCTTCTTTCACCAAGAGATTATTAACCGAAGCTGACGGTTGGGCGCCGCGAGCCATCCAGAATTTAATCCGGTCGGCTTTGAGCACCGCCGTCTTGGGGTTCGAGCGGGCGTTATAAGAACCAAGATATTCCATGACTTTGCCATGGGTGTCTTTAGATTTCTCGGAAACGATCAAACGCCAGGTTGGTTTGTGGTTACTGCCAAAGCGGGAAAAACGGATCATTAGCATAAAGTAGAGAGTTAGAGAGTTAGAGAGTTAGAAAATAGGTGTTAGAAATTCGTCTAGACTCAGTCCATTAATTTGAGCACGATTAACGGTGCTCACAGGATATCAAATTAAATGGCAACAGTCAAGAACGCGCGCCGGGGTAGCCCTAACCAATTGGAACAGGTTTTAAGGTTTTTAGCTAAGTAATTATTGGGTGAAATGAAGATTTCTGGTGAGTAAAATCAATCGTTATTGACAAAATACCACGAAATTGCTAGATTAATATGTCGGTATACCGTGTCTATAAAAGATACGGCCAATCCGAGTTTTTTGAAAATTTCTAGTGTTTTAAACAGATTTCTCAACCAACCCTGCAATCCTACAACAACCAACAACGAAGGAAAAAAGACAATGTTAAAAAAACTGGCGAGACTTTTGAGTGGAACCGTTGACGCCTTGCCGGCGGAATCGTGGTTTTATTTATTTGCCCTATTCGCGCTCTGTATTGCATACAGTCAATGAGGCGATCGACCCAATTCTGGGCTGACCGTTAGCCGGCTTCAAGTTCACAACAACCAACGGATGGAGATCAACCATGGAAAAAAGCGAATGGAAATTCGGCATGTGTCTGAACTGCCGAAGAATCAAGGTGGTGGCGAAAGAAAGACCCCGTACGGTCGCTGATGATCCCACCATCATTCTCGCGGTGGAAACTTTCTGGCCGTATCAGGAAGAAATCTACATGACATTTTCACCGGACGGCAGCTTCTTCGTCGAGATTGAAGACGACGCCAACAAGGCCATGACCAAGTTGGAAAAACAGCACCTGTTACTGCAGCGCCTGCCGGAACGGCTGGCGCCGAAACTGCGGAAGAAGTACGGCGCGGCCATCCTCGCCGGCCAGAAAAAAATCGCGGCGCTCTTCGCCGCCGAAAATCTCGGCGAGCTTGTTAAACTGATGACCAAATCACGGCCGTATTTGGCGATAGCCATCACGCCGGCTCTACAGATCCTCGGCGAATCATGTAACGCGGGCGGCCGCGGTCTCCTGCGGACCGTGCCGACCGCCATCATCGCCAAAATGTTCAAACCGGGGGAGTCGTTGCCTCTGGAATAATCAAGGAGAAAAAGCATGCCTCAAACACGAACCGAAAGCAATTTCGGCCGCGATGCCCGCCGCGAACGGTTGCGGCGTTTCCGCCCCGGGTTCAAACAGCCTTTCTTGCCGGCAGAAGACGCTGGCGAAACCGGTTGGTTAGTCACGCTCGGACAATACGAGTTCGAGCACACCACTGACCAACGCGGCCGACGGCTACTGGCCGGTGTTCGGCGACCCGCTCATGCCAAATTAAACGCCGCCGCCCTCAACATCCGTTCAACTCATTCACCAGCTCCGCCTTCGGGCGGAGCTATTTTTATTTATCAATCCTGTGACTTTTAGACTTAAACATTGGTTACCAAAATTCTTAATTCTTAATTTTTAATTCTTAATTCTTCCCTTGACTCTCCCCGCCAATCCGCTAAAATCAATAAACACCAAAACCGGAGGGAAACCATGGCCAAAGCCAAAATTAACCAGCCCTGGGCAGTAGTCGCCGCCACCGACGAAGCTGTCCAACGATACGCCCGCGGCGTTATCAAAGGCGCCGGTCAAAGTGGCATCAATCTTAAACTCTTGGAAGCAATCGTCAGAAAAGAGCTTAATCTCGCCCCCACCGCCGACCAGCCTTTCGTCGTCATCCGCTGGTTCGCCAAAAACTCCGTTCCGGCAGAAAGCATTGTCGGGACCATCTACTCGCACCATCACGGCCTGGTCTACGAAGCTGAAACTGCCACCTAACCCCGCCTTCCGGCTCATCGGAACGGCGGGGATTTTTTTTAAGGCACAGATTAAGAACACAGATTAAGGCACAGATTAGCACAGATGCTCACAGATAGACACAGATATTTTTATTGTTGACAAATTAAATTTTCTAGAATAATATCTGGATATTGGCAAAATTCGCACCGCCCAGAAGGGCATCGCGAGCCAAGGTTCTTACCACCCGTTTCCGTCCGCCGCCCAGAGGGGCATTGGACAAGAAAGGATCCGACAATGTTACAAACAAATTTCAATGTCACTAGCGGGCCAGCTACCCAAGGCAATATGTCAGAGTGCTTGGTCGGCCAGTTAGAAAGCGAGGGCCGGCATTTTGTTCTGGCTATTACCGGCCCAGGCGGCGCCTGTGAAATGAAATTACCTGATCAGCCGCCAACCGCCATACCGCAACGCGTTGAGCTGACCTTTCGCTCAACCGTCAAACATCTCCAAGATCTCTCTGTAAGGGCAGTTTGGTCTCTGACCAATCCGGTGGAAGAACGATGGTTATTGTTTGGAATAAAGCCGGCGACCAAACTCAGCGACTCCACCGACATCCAAGCGGAACTGGCTAAATTTATCAAGGAAAGCGGCGTGCTAGACTTGAATCAACCGCAAACGGACACGAATCTGCAAAGATTATTCGCCTTCCGCGAACAGTTGGAATCGTTAGTGCAAATCATCGTACTGCCGCAAGTCAAACGGCTCCTGAATGACTTGACCGACAAACTCATAGCCGAGATATTCTCCGGCAAAGATGTAACGGAAGCCATTCAGTCTATATTTTTCCTTTTCGGCCTGATTGTGCGCCGTCATCCAGAAGAAGAGATTGCCGCCATTTGGAAAAAAATGACCCAACTGGCTGGCCTGCTTCAGTAACCCGCCACTCTACCCGCCGTTGCCCTCGCGCCGCGGCGGGCTTTTTTTAAACACAAATTAAGGCACAGATTAAGACACAGATTTACACAGATAGGCACAGATAGGCACGAATTAAATCTAAAATAATTCTAAAATCTTGACCTTGGGAGTTTAGAATTATTTTAGGTTCATTTTGCTAGGCTATAGTTCTATGGCAAAACCTTTTTTAGAACCTGAGCTAAGCTATAAATTGATGGGGATTTTTTATGATTTACGCAATAAATACGGGCGTTTCCGCCAAGAAAAAGTCTATGATCGGGCTTTAGACGAACAACTGGCAATCAATCGCCTGGAGTTTATTGATAAACCAAAAATATCCATCTATTCGATGGATACTGGCCAAAAAATCGGTTTAGCCGTGCCAGATAAGCTGGTGGCTAATAAAATTATCGTGGAGATTAAAGCTAAGCCATTTACCAATCAAGCTGATGAAAGGCAAATCCGTGAATACTTGCAAACTTCAACCTATGAAATTATCTACTTAGTTAATTTCGGTGAGGAGCATTTTCAACCCCGCCGCTTTATCCTAACCAACGACCGCAAGCGTCACTTATCCGTCTAAATCTGTGCCTATCTGTGCCTATCTGTGAGTATCTGTGCCTTAATCTGTGTTATTTCGCCCACCTCTCCCCCTGCTCCAGCTTCACCGACAGCAGTTTGGACATGCCGTCATCACCCATGGTCACGCCGTAAAGGACATTGGACCGCCGCATACTGGCGCGGTTATGCGTCACCACGATAAACTGCGTATGATGCGAGAGTTCGTCCAAAATCGCCGAAAACCGGTCGGAGTTGGCTTCGTCCAGCGCGGCGTCCACCTCGTCAAGGACCACAAAAGGGGACGGGTTGCAGGCGATAATCGCGCAAATCAGGCCGATCGCCGTCATCGCCCGTTCGCCGCCGGAGAGAGTGTTGAGATTGGAAATCTTCTTGCCCGGCGGACACGCTCTGATCTCCACCCCGCCGTACTCGTACTCCTTTTTATTAGTCCGAAGTCCGAAGTCCGAAGTCCGAAGGTTCGGTTTTTCTTCTCTGGACTCTGGACTCTGGACTTCGGACTCCTCGTCCTCCTTCACCTCAAACATTATCTTTTCCAAATCCGCCTTGCCGCCGCCAAACAGCTTTTTGAAATATTCGCCGAATTTCACATTGATATTTTGGAAAGTCTGGTCAAACCGCTCATGGATTTCGCCATCCAGTTTCTTCAGCACTTCTTCCAGGGAAGCCATGGCTTTGGTTAAATCATCGTACTGCGCCTGGAGGAATTCAAACCGCTCTTTGATCTCGGCAAATTCTTTCAGTGACTCTTCGTCCAGCCCGCCGATCAGTTCTAACTGGTGTTTCAGCCGTTGAATCTGGCTATACGCCTCGCTCAACTCCGGCTGGCTCATTTCCTGTTTACCTGCCTGCGCAGGCAGGCCGATTTCTTTATTCTCTCCCATCTCCCGCCGAATCTCGGCCATCAAATCTTCCTTCTTCGTCTCCACCTTGGCGAGCTCAATCTTCACATCATTAATAGTAATAGACAGCTGGTTGAGCTCGTTTTGCTTGCCGGAAAACTGCCGTTGCAGGTCAAAAAACGCCCCCTTCTTCTCTTGTTGGCTCCGGTTAAACTCGGCAATCTTTTCTTGCGCCGCCGCCAAACTTTTCTCCACGCCGGCGAGCTCCTGCTCCTGCTGTTTCAGTTCCGCGGTTAAACTTTCGTCAACCTTAACTTCGGTTTTTTCCGGCTTTTTCACCTTTTTCAGGAGCGCCCGGAGAAGCAGAACGACTTTGTTTACTTTTTCTTTGACTTTGTCTAAATGGCTGACTTCTTTGACTTCAGCGAGGTGGCCGGACAGCTCGTCGTGCAGGCCGAGCAAGTCTTCCAATTCTTTAACCATTTCGTCAACCGAGAGCGGCACAAAATCCTGCCGCGCCTCTTCTTTGGCGCGGTCAATCCGGTGCTGGAGCTGGAGCTGTTTCTCGCGGAGGTTGTTCTTTTTATCTAAAAACTGGTTAAACTCCTGCTGGAGTTTGGCAAAAACTTCTTGCCCGGATTCTTCTTGTTCTAGTGAGTCCAACTGTTTCTGAATGTCTTTTAAGCTAACTTCTTGATTCTTGATTCTTGATTCTAACCCGCTAAACTCCTCGCGGTGCTTCTCCCATTGTCCGTTCAAACTGCTGTAAAGCGAACCATAATATTTGGCTTGCAATTCCCGCAGTTCTTTCTCTACCACTTCGCGCTGTTCCAGCCGCTTGATCATCCGAGAGAGCGAGCGGTAGCGGGGACCGAGCTCGCCGAGCGTGATTTCTGTTTGTTTAAGGTTCTCCCGCGTCCGCTCCAGCTGGTTAATGGTCTGGTTTTTTTTCATCTGGTACTCTTTGACCCCGGCGGCCTCGTCAAAAAACTCTTTCCGTTCGGCCTGCGAAGCGACCAAGAAGTGGTCAACCATGCCTTGGCCAATCACGCTGTAAGTCCGCTGGCCAAAATTAGCTTTGGCAAGAAGAATCTGAATGTCGGACAGGCGGACTTTGGCTTTATTCAAAAGGTATTCCGATTCGCCATCGCGGTAAAGCCGGCGGGTGATAACCAATTCCGAGTAGTCAATCGCCGCCGCGCCGTCTTCGTTGTTGAGGTAAAGCGAGACTTCGGCCATGCCGACGCGCGCTTTTTTGTCCGAGCCAAAAAAGATGACATCTTCGGATTTTTTGCCGCGGAGCGTCTTCATGGACTGCTCGCCCAAAACCCAGCGGATAGCGTCGGCGATATTAGACTTGCCCGAGCCGTTCGGCCCCACCACGGCGGTGATGCCCTTGCCATTGCCATTGGCCGACGGGAATTCCAAAATCGTCCGGTTAGCGAACGATTTGAAGCCTTGGATTTCTAGTTTCTGTAAGTACATAGGAGGATATGAAAACGGTTGTATTATACAATAGATAAAGTCAAAGCTCAAAGGGGAGATTTAAGATTTAGGATTTAAGATTTAAGAATAAACTCCGTGTTGAATTTACTTAAATCTTTAGATTTTGAACTCTTAACTAGGGCTTATTAGTCTAAACTCTGATTACCGGCCATTCTTAAATCTTAAATCCTAAATCTTAAATCTGTATCACCCCCTCACATGTTACCCCTTTTCAACATAATTGACAGAACCAGCGTTTTGGTGTATAAGAATACTACCAGCCAAACAACAACTCTCGTTACTGCGCGGCTGGGTTTCTAACCCCAAACCTCTTACTGGCAAAGCGCCAACAAGAAGGAGAACGGCAATGTCTGATTCTAAAGTGGTTACTGGCTACAACATCACTGTCCACCCGGAGGGACAACTGCTAATGCTGGAGGTCGAATTTGACTCCTACTCCGACGAACCTGGCGAATCGCCATTTTCCAGCAAAAAAGCGGTGATGCAATGCTGGGATAACGGCAACTACAAGTTTATGCCGGGTCGTCGAGATCTCTGCTCGGTCAGACTCTTCAGCCTGTTGATTGACGACGGCGTCATTGAAATCAGCGGCCAACCGGCAAAAAACTATCAGCAGTTCCAGCCGGCGCTCCGCAATTTCCTGGTCTATGAAGGCGTCCGCCTCTCGGCCATGAAGCATATCCGCGCCGTGATCGAACAAATCACCGACCCGCTCACCTTGTTGCGCGCCGCCAAACATCTCCAAACCCTGCTGGAGCCGCCTTTACCTCCTGACCAAGTCATTGGCGGACCACGAAAAACCGACGGTCGTCCGCTTACGCCCCTTCTGGATGTCACCGCCAGCCAATTAGCCAAAGGTCTCGACCTGCTGAACGGCAAACCCGTCACCTACCGGGAACTCTTCCCGGTCTGACATCAGAAACACAACTCCGACCCCTCCGCCGCGCGGCTCACCAGCCCGCGGCGTTTTTTTTATCTTGATTATTTATCTGCTAAAATTTACAAGGCTATTTTATTTAATGTAATTATATATTCATTGGTGGTCATAGTTTTAAACCATTGGATAAATTGAGGCACACCTCGTAGGGGCGGACCCGTGTGTCCGCCCCGAACAAGGGTGTTTCCGGCCATAACAAATTTATTACCGTCCACGGATACAGGTTCTGAATAAACGGACAGGTTTGAACAAATCCCAGGGCGGACACGCGGGTCCGCCCCTACAGGAATGTTCTGCTTTAATACGGCGTTGTCTGAACCCACGATCTCGATTATGGCGTGTAAATGGTTGGGCATAATGATAAATGGGATTAATTTGATATTTCTAAACTCTGCCCTCCGTACTCCTCACTCTGCACTAATTAAAAAAACGCCCGGCGTGTTGTCCGCCGGGGTGGAGTCGAAAATTGATTGTGTTAAAACTACTCAGTTTCACTTTTTTGCTTCGTACGAAGAGTACGAAGTGGAATAGAGCCTATATGCCTCCTCGGTGGCCCTTTTCCGATTCGCTTCGTCCTGGTCCGACTGGGCCATCATCTCCTCCCAAGTCGGGTCGGAGTTGGACATAAACGCCTCGGGATGCCAGAAGGCTTTGCTGGTCGGCGTGTTTTCCAACGCGTCGTTGACCTCCTTATAAGGGTCGCCGTAGATTTGATATGCCTCCACGGTCGCCGCCTCCATCGCCGCTTGTTCTTTTGCTTTTTTTTCTTCGGCCGTTTTGGCAATCTCTTTTTTGTATTTGCCGTCCAATTCCGCGGCCGCGGTCTTGTAGGCTTCCTCGAGCCGTATCCGGATAGGCGATGTCGTCGCCATCGCCGGCGCCACGAGCGGCGGCGAGCTTGAAACGAACAGCGGATCGGTGTTGGCGAAGTTGTCGCCGTATTCCACCACCAGATACGAGCCGACCGCCAAAAGCACCAGTAAAAACACCAAAACTTTCTTGTCCATGACTTCCTCCGTTGTTTTTTGTTTTTGCCGAAATTAACCTTTGAAGTGCAACACTTGGCAAGGTAGAATAAGAACCTATGCCAAATACCAAGAAGAGTTACCAACACCTCAAAAAGGCCGAACGGCTGGAGATCGCCA
>JBAZBH010000018.1:0-18254 GCA_041671565.1 Patescibacteria group bacterium | reverse complement strand
ACAATCTTTCTTAACTGTTTTTTAATCTTGGCTTCCGAGGGGATCTGGTTTAAAAAAGCAATCATAGAACAAGGGTTATTAATTATCTTTCTATTCTAATCTTGTTCCAACAGGGTGGGAATACCCCCCACCCGGCTCTTGCTTTTTGGGGCTAATTGTTTTATGTTTAATGCCAGTGGGCGTTCTGTAACAATCCAACGAGAATTAACCTCATGGAGGAATTGGCGATGGCTAGACGACGAAAGGGGCATACACTGAATGATAAAATACCTGAAGTTTCGTATGAGACAAAATGGGCGTTAAGGCAAGCGCTCGCATCAAAAAGCGACCGATTCCAATTGCGACCCAACGATGATCCTTTCGAGTTCGACACCTCTTCCCGTAAAGAAATGCGTGAAGTTCGCTGGCCGGATATTACCGGTCCAGTCGATATGGGTGTTACCTTCTGTGAATTCGAAATGATCGACCATCCAAACGATCGATTCGATGACGACGGAATACCTGAAGGTTTTCATCTGGTTACTGATTCCCAAACGAAATACTTGGCGGCTCACGGCCTCGCCGATGCCAAGCCCGATCCGCTCTTCAAAGCGCTTTTCAACCAAAGAAAGGCCAAAAAAACCAAAGCAGCGGCAACAGCCCAAGACTGGGAAGACTTCGACGACTGCGGCGCCTACGACGCCAAATCCGAACCCTGGGGCTACGCTCCGACCAATCTCGATCCCGAGGAAATGGCCAAGCTGGTGGCGCAAATCGAGGCTAACGAACAGCGGCGGCTGGAAATTGAGCTGATGGATGACAAACTCAACGACCAGCTCAAGTTGCAAGCGGCGATGGAAGCTGAACGCGGCAGCCGCGGCAAAAAATCAAAACGCTGCCCAGGACCCAAAACCAGGGAGGAAGGAAGAAAAACTTCTGTAGAAAAGGCCGCCGACGAAGCAGCAAGAAAATCTTGGCGGGCGGAATCGCCGAAGGCTATCAAACCGCGCAAATCGCTGGTGTTCAATTTTCGCCTCCTGCATGACATGCCGAAGGCCCCCACGGCGCAGACTGCCGCCCAGACGGCCTGATCGGCCACAATTTCAAAACGAACCCGTAAAGGACGAGAGAACACCATTCTCGCCCTTTTTTCTTTGCCCAAAAAATGATAAAATACAACCGGAATGACGAATTGAACGACGCCTCTAGGCGGAGTGAAATTCGTCCATACGCACTATGACGAATTTCCCCCGCCGGCTGGCGGGCTCAATTCGTCACTCCGATGCTAATTACCTATCAACTTAACTACCTGTCCGCTATTTTTTACCACTTAACCTTTTCCTCCGCCAACTTTATAAACTTTATAACTTTCAACTTTATAACTCCTTTATGCTCGGCTACCTCCGCGGACAAATCATCGCCATCACCGAAAAAAGCCTCGTCCTCGAAACGGGCGGCGTGGGTTATTTGGTTTTTACGACCGCCAAAAATCTCGGCGCGGCTAAAATCGGCGAGACGGCCGAATTTTACCTCCACACTAATGTCCGCGAAGACGCGCTGGAGCTTTACGGCCTGCCGACGATTCAAGAGATTGAGTTTTTCAAACGGCTGATCGGCATTTCCGGCGTCGGGCCTCGGACAGCGCTCGGAATTTTCGAAGTGGCGCGCCTCGCCGATATTAAAAAAGCGATCGCCCAGGGCGACCCGGGCCTTTTAACCAAAGTCTCCGGCATTGGCAAAAAAACCGCCGAACTGATTATTATTAAACTAAAAGACAAAACCGTTGACCTCGCTGACAGCGATGGCGTTAACCCGTCGGACCATGAAGCTCTGGACGCGCTGGTTTCCCTCGGCTATACCCTGCCCGACGCCCGCCAGGCGCTTTCCCAACTCCCGCCGGATATCGCCACTACGGAAGATAAAATCAAGTTGGTTTTAAAGTCCCTCGCCAAACATTAACATAACGCGGCCTATCGGCTATGCGCTATCGGCTATGAGCTATGATAATAACTGACCGAAAACTCTGGGACGACTTTATCCTCGCGCACGGCGGCGGCTTTTTGCAGTCCTGGGATTGGGGCGAGCTCCAGCAATCCACCGGCCGCCAGGTCTTCCGCCTCGGCCTACTCTCCGACGGCCAACTCAGCGGCGCCGCCCAAGTTATCCGCCACGCTTTGCCCTTCGGCCAGAGTTACTTCTACTGTCCGCGCGGACCGGTTATCACCCACCCCAAATATCTGGAACCGCTCTTAACCCGCATCAAAGATTTCGCCGCCGAGCACCACGCGCTCTTTTTCCGTTTTGAACCAATAATTAGTCCGGAGTCCGGAGTCCGGAGTCCGGAGGAAAAAAACTCTGCTAATCGCCAAATAACAAATATCAAATATCAAATAACCAAGCCCGTCCAACCCAAACAAACCTTAATCCTAGACTTAACTAAATCGCTAGACGAGCTCCTCGCCGCCCTCCACCCCAAAACCCGCTATAATCTCCGCCTCGCCGAAAAGCGCGGTGTCACGGTCCGCGAGGGCTCAGGCGACATTGACTTTGAAATCTTCTGGCGTCTCCTCAAACAAACCTATAGCCGGCAAAAAACCGGACATCACCCCAAAAGTTATTATTATCATATATTCTCCGCCGGCAGCTCGCATCAGCCTTGCCCGGTCGGCGGTGCTAACTTTCAAGTCAAACTCTACCTCGCCGAACGGGGCAAGCAGCCTCTCGCCGCTAACTTAGTTTATTTCTACGGCGGGACTGCCGTTTACGCCCACGGCGGCTCAGACCATAATGAACGGGCGCTGATGGCGCCCCAACTCCTGCAATGGCGCCAAATCACCGAGGCGAAAACCCTCGGCTATCAACACTATGACCTCTGGGGTATTGACCCGATTCGCTGGCCCGGCATCACCCGGTTTAAACTGGGCTATGGCGGCCAAACTGTGGATTACCCCGGCGCCTTTGACTTGCCGTTGAGGAAATTTGGCTACGGGCTTTACCGGCTGGCGCGGAAGTTACGGTAGACGAGAAAATATATATTTAAAAAATACGGCGGCAACCCGTATTTTTTTGATAATTAAAAGCTAAATCACATAACACATAACATGGAACAAGGGTGGATTTAAGTTTCTTGTTTCTTGTTCCATGTTATGTGTTATGTGAAAAAAAACGGCTCCCACCGCCGAGCGGTAAGAGCCATTGTGTTCGAGTGAAGCCGGTCAGGCGCCGAGATAGAAAAGCGCCCAGCGATTTCCTACTGGCGAGGTGTACATGGCCTGAACATCGGCGCAACCAAGACTGACACCACTTTCGTCACTACGCACCTTGATCACGGCGCATTTACTTTGATAAATATCCCCCGGCGCCGCCAAGGTTGACTCCGCGATGAACAGCCCGGGCCAGGTGCAAAAAAGGAGCATCGCTTCGCTGATTTTTGCCGGAGCCAAGTCTTTTTTGCTGACCAACAATTGATTGATAGATTGGCCAGACCAAGGTAACAGCAGATAATCGCCGTCGCGCGGCCCCTCGTCGGCGCTAAGCAAACGCCGATCAAAATAATTGAAGAGGGAGTAGAAATTGGCGCCATAAACCGCCGTCATTTCATTGTGCAACATCGGAAAGTTACGCCTCTGAGCGGCGAGAGGAATGGTAACATTTTTCCCCTCGTCCAGATGTCGGCGCCAAGCTTGCCCAACCGCCATTTGGTTGTAAGCGAGAGCCTGCACTGTTTCCAGACGCGGCAGCAAATGCATAAGTTCTTCCAGGCTAAACAAGTGCCGCCGCTTCATGATGCCGTCAAGCTTTTTAACGAACTCCCATACCCGTCCGAACGCCTTAGCTAGATCAAATTCGCTAGCCATAACGCCACCTCCAAGTGGTTTGCGGCCTACCCCTTTCTTCCACCATGGTTGAAAAAGAGCTTACCGCGTGATAATTAGCATCTTAAAGGCAAAAACCACGGCTGTCAAGGCAAAAAATCACATAACACATAACATGGAACAAGGCCTGAATAGCAGTTTTGTTATGTGTTATGTGTTATGTGATTTTATAATCTTGACTTTCCGCCTTATCCCGCCTAAACTAAAAACAACCGCGTTGGCCGAATATTCGGCATTGGCGGTGGCCCTTTTCACCCCTATCTGTCTTTGGCCGCGAGAGCGGCGTCGGACAAGGAGGAACATCATGCCCTATGCGTTGCGCTTCATAAATGTCGATAGCAAAGGTATCTGGATCTACGGCCTGCCCAAAGACCTGCTTTATAATGAGGCGAAAATTGTGAAAGACACTCTGATTATTAAAATGGGGCCGGTCAATGGCGTTCGAGCCAGAGCGGTTCTACCGATCGATCCGAAAAAATTCTCTTACTCTTGGAGCGACAAAAAAGACCTGGACGCCCGCTTTTTGCATCTTGACCTGCTCTTGGATCTGCCGGCGGTGATGGCGCCGTTCCAAGCCTCACTCGCCCTCTGGCGGAAAAATGTGATCATCAACTACCGCTGTGAAATGATCATCAATTCCATCCGCAAAACCGCCGAATTGAGGCCCGAGCTCCTGAACCTCATCGCCCGACTTTTACACGCCGTCTTCGGCTACGAAAAATTCAAAAAAGCCCTCGGCGAAGTGCTGAAAGCGCGGACCGATGAACCGGAAGAGGCAACATTCTTGCGTTTTTAATTCCCCCACCACACACACCACCAAAACCCCCGCTGCCTCCAGCGGGGTTGTTTTTTTATTGGTTATGATGTTAGTAGCGGAGCGACCCCGCCACGGCGGGGTTATGATGGAGAATGGTTTTAATAGCGATCTAGAATAACACGCCCAAAGGGCGTGTCGCTCCGCTTTCTTAACCCTTTAACCTTTTAACCCTTTATTCGTAAACTTTATAACTTTCAACTTTATAACTAAAAACGACCCCACCTAGATGAAGCCGTTCCTAACCTCCTAACATCCTATCCTCCTATCAACCTATTCCACTACTAATCCCTTCCCCTTCGCCACCGGGTCGCTCACCAAATCCGTGGTCAACGAACCGCTGGTGACGCTGATTTTCGCGCCGGTGGTTGCATCCGTGGCTGTTAAAGCGTTGTCGCCGGTCAACGCGAGTATCTTGCCGGCGTCCGTCACCGCGGGTGTGATCCGGACATCAAAACTGACTAAATAATCCAGCTGAACCGTGGTTGGCAAACGGTTGATGGTCCAAGTCACCTGCCGCGTGGTTGGGTCGTAACCGAGGTCGCCGACCGTGATCTCGCGCCGCGCGCCCCAAGCCACGCCCGGCGGCAAAACCGTCGAGACTTTCACCTCTTGCACTTCATGGACGGTGTTGGCGAGGCGCCAGTTAATCACATAGCTGGTGGTTTCGGCCACTTTTGGCGGGATCGGCCCGCTGCCGATAGAGACACCCTGGTCGTTAAAATAACGCGCCGCGGCGGCAAGGGCCAGATTGGAATTAAGTTTTAAAGTCACCGCCGTGCTTTGATTTTCCAGATTAATTTTTTCTTTGCCGATCTCCGCGACTTTCAGCGAACCGAGACTCCGCAGATTCAAGTCGCCGGACATGGCGCCAGCCGTCCCCAACAATTTAACCGAAAAATCAATCACTCCGCGCTCGCCGGCTTTGAGCTGGTCCAAATTCGGCACTTCGGCTTTAGTCCAAGTGATCATTTGGCCGGCCTCAAACTCATCTAGTGTTCCGTCATAACGGTCACTGAGGCTAGTCCATTGGACAAAGTCGGCTGACGGCATCAGGTAAGCGACGGCGGTCAAATCTTTCATGGTTTCCTGGCTGTTATTTTGGTAAACCAGCGAATAGTTCAGCGTGTCGCCAAAATTGACCGCGCCGTCATCACTTGAACCGTTAACTTTCAGTTCCACCAACAACTGGCCGGAAAGGAGCGTCACCGTATAATTCACTTCCGACAGCGGAAAAAAATTATCTCCGGCTTCTTTCTGCGAAGTAGTGATTAGAAAATTCTGGCTGCCGGTCACGGTGGAGGCGAATTTGCCTTTAATTTTTATCTCGCCTTTAGCATCTTTAGCTAAAACCGCTATCGGCCACTGGTTCTGGCTGCCGCTGACCGGCGCCGGCTCGGCGCTGGTGAGAGAAAAGTCAGCCGGGTATTTCACTTCCAGTAAGAGGTTAGTCAAATCTTCGGCCTGCTGACTCTGATATTTAACCGTAAATTCAAAATTGTCGGAAGTCGCCAGCTGGGTTGGGCCATCCACCGTCACTGCCACCGGCGCAGATTTTATCAGCGTGGCAAAAGTCGCTTCTTTCTGGAAAACCGAAGAAAAATTTTCCGGCTCATAGTAAAGCACGACAAAAATATTCTGGCCGGATCCGGCCGCGGCTAAAAGCCGTCCGGTAATTTTCACTTCGCCGCTGGCGCCCTTAGGCAGACTGCCCAGATCCCAATTATCTTCTTTGACTAGCCGCGCCGCCGCTTCACCCGCGTCGGCTACTTTCGGCGCCGGCTCGGTGGCGGAGATCAAAAGCCCGCCCGGATAACGGACATTGAGCGAAAGGTTATTAAGGGCGACTTTTTTATTATTGCGATATTTGATGGTGTAAACGATCTCACTGCCGGAATCAATCTCGGTCGGCGCTTCAACGCTCAACCCGATCTCGCCGCTGTCGCCGACTAAGTTTTTCAGCCCCGCCGGCGCGTAACTATTAAAAAACCACCAGCCGGCAAAAGCCGCCGCCGCGCAGACCGCTACCGCCGCGCTAGCAATAATCAGCGAACGAAAAAGCCCGCGGCCGACCGTCGGCTCCAGTCGGGAAATGTCATCCAAACTGCCGTCGGCATTGGCGTAAATTTTCCGCAGGTTGCGTTTGATCTCACGGGAAGAAGGAAAGCGATGCTCTGTTTTCATAAAATTAGATAATGGGCTGAAAAATATTGTTAACTGGTATAAATTATTTATTCACAATTATAAGCTCAAAGTTCAAAATCCAAAGTTCAAATCAAGTTCAAAAGTCAAAACTCTGGCACCTTTTGATCTTTGAACTTGATTTGAACTTTGAATCTTTGGGTTTTGAACTTTTGACTAGTTATTAGCTTAGACGCTGACTGCCACCATTCTTAAATCCTAAATCTTAAATCTCATTTCTTGAACATCACACCATACACCCGGTCCTGATCCAAGTACGAACTATACCCCAGCGTCCCTTCCCCTACCCTCAGCCCCGCCGGATACTGCCAGACCTTTTGCCAGTCGGCCGGGTAATTCACCAGGCTGTAGAATTCGCTCGCGACGCCGGACTGCTTTTGCAGGAGCAAACTGTACTCCGCGGTCGGGTCAGTCAACTGCAGTTTTTCCTCCAGCCAATTAAGCCAGGTTAGTCGCGTGTCAAATTTGGCAAAAGCGACGCGGAAAGGCAATTCATATTCCAACGACACCACCGCGGTTTTACCGGGATAAACTTGGGTCCAAAGGCCAAAGACGGTTTTGCCGAATTCTTCATTGATTTTCACGCCGGTCTTGGCATCGGTTTTGGTTATGCCGGAAACTTTCAATAAATCTTGGTCTTGCTGTAAATCGCCGCCCGGGTCTTTAAATAAATCGGCCGACGGCGCGTCCACTCCGCTAGCGCTAATCAACCGGCTCCCGGCTGGCGCGTAAACCCGCAAATAGTTAACATTTCGCGCGCCGTAAAATTCTTCCTCCGGCACGCCGCGGTGCGTCCGGATAATCGTCACTTTATCGGTCACGCGGCCGGCGGCGTCAATTTTAGCCTGGTGCAAAATCTTTTGGCCAATCACCGCATCCGACTTCTGCCCGCCGATATTGGCATTAACCACCAGGAGGTAATCGCTAGTGGCGGCTTTAATTTCATTCTGCCAGCCGAGTTTGGCGAGCTCGGCCTCCGCCTCGGGCGCGGTCAAATATAGTTGTAAATCCTTACTGTCTAACGCCTGGCCGACGAGCGTCATGACATCCAGTAGTTTGGTTTTGCCGCTGCCGAGCGCGCTGTCGAGGACTTTTGGCGCCAGCTGGCCGATAAACTCTTTTGGCCGGGCGGCGTCAGTATATTCTTTTTCCACCGCCTTTTGAGTAACTTGGTAAAAATTGTCGGCATTCACTTGCCGGCCATCGGCGCTGACCGGACCAATAATTTTCAGAAGGTCGGCGAGGAGATCAGAGTTAACCGCCACCACGCCGTCCACGGTCGGACCGCCGGCTTGGTTATAAAACCAAATAATCTTCCGGGCGGCGGTTGGCCAATCGCTAAACCAGTTGCTGTCTTGAAATTCCCACCGTTCGTTAATCAGTTGCAGGGGCTGCGGCGCCGCCACTTTGGCTTTTAGACTGCCCTGCAAGTCGTAACTGCCCCCGGCGGGCACTTCCAGATTTTTTATCTGCCCGTCGACCAGATCAATCAAGGCGAACGAACCGATAAAGCCGCCGGTGGGGCGAATTTCATGGTTATTTTGAAAAACCACCAAATACCGCTTCAGCTCGTGCCGGCCGAGCATTTTTTCCGCGAAGTCAGAAAGCTCAATAAAATGGCGGAAGCTACTGAGAAGGACCGGCATTTTTTGTTGCAGCTCGATAAACTGAAACTGCTTGTCCGCTGGCAAAAGCTGCCAGTCGGCTTTTTTGATTTCTTCATTGATCCCCTCAATCAGCGGCGCGCTGGCAACCAAGCTGGTTTTTAGTTGGAAAACTTTTTCGCCGAGCGGGGTATTGTCGTTCCAATTCGCCAGTCCCGAGGTTAAATTTTTGCCGACAGTTGCCAGATTCTGGCCGATAGCGAGAAGCGAATTAGCAGTCGTCAAAGCTTTGTCCGTCTCCGGCAGAAGTTTGGCCACCGCCGTCACCAGTTTATTGATTTTTTGGAGTTCGTCGCGCGCGGCAGAAAATTTTTGGTAAGCGGCGTCAAACTCCTCGGTCGCCGCCGAGTAATCCTCGGTGCCGACCGCCTGGCCGGCCGCGGATAGATCGCCGGCCGCAGCGGAAGCTGAACTGAGAATGCCGCTTTTTTGGCCCGACAAACTGCGGTAATAACCCAGGCCGCCGATCGGCAAAATTAAACATAAAGCCACCACCGCAAAACCAATCAGGGCTTTCTGCGGCCGAGTCAACGGCAAATTACGAAATGGCTGGACTAGCTGATTAACACCTTCGTCCAGATAAACCACCACCCGGTGAGCTATTCCGCCGGACATAATCAGAAGTTCCGTTTGATCGGTTTCTGGTTCAATTGCCGCCGGCCGAATAATTTCAATCGGATCCAAACCAGCCAAAGAATCAGTCGGTTCTTCGTCTAATTCTTGCCAAATATCTATTGCCAAAGCCACATTCTCGATTGCCGCGATTTCCTGCTTTAATGCCTGAATTTTGGCTTGTTTTTGCTGTTCCGCCTCTTCCGGACTAACCGCAAAACTCCGCTCGGAGATAGCGTTAAAATAATTAACCACCGGCTCTTCCGCCGGCCAGTTAACTTCCAGGCGACGACGCGACGGCGCGGTTTTGAGATTTAATAAATGCGGCGAAAAATCATGGCTCAAATAATCGGTTTGCGTCACTTCAATCACCACCGGCTTTTTATTGAGAGGCTTTTTTCTCAACGCCGTTTTGGCTATTGTTTTTTTGTTTTTCTTTGGCCGGACAAGCATAACAAGAATTTAGAATATAGAATTTGGAATTTAGGGGGAGCTGACATTTCCCTAAATTCTAAATTCTAACTCCTAAATTCTATATCCTTTTGCCAACCTCCCGATACACCGCCAAATGCCTTTTAACTGACTCCGCCCAACTATACTTTTTAACCTGCTCCCGGCCCAGTCGCCGCAATTCCGCCTGCCGCGCCGGATTAGCTAAAAGCGCTTTAATTGTCCGGGTAATATCGCCGACGACTGCCGGATTAAAATATTCCGCCGCTGCGCCGTAGATTTCACGAAAACACGGAATGTCGGAGCAAGCGACCGGTAAACCACAGCTCATCGCTTCCAGCCCCGGCAAACCAAAGCCTTCATAGAGCGAGGGGAAAACATATAACGCTGCCGCCCGGTACAAACCAGCCAAATCGCTGTCCGAGAGTTGACCTGGAAACAGAACACTATCCTTGTTCAAGCCGAAATTTTCCAAACCGGCTTTTAACCTCTCTTGAAAATAATCGCTCCCGCCGACCAGTACCAGTTGGCCGTCCCAAGTTTTTTGGATTTCCCGGAAGGCGGCGAGCAGTTTTTCCAGATTTTTATGCGGATAAGCGTTGCCAACACATAATAAAAAGGGCTTATTTATATTATACCGCAAAAGAGCGTTTTTGTCAGAATTTTCGTCCCCCAAATCGCCGCCTAAAGCCGCCAAACCATTATAAATTACTTCGATCTTTTCCGGCGCCACCGGGTAAAACCGCAAAATCTCGTCTTTGGTAAATTGCGAAACCGTGATAATCTTCTTCGCCCGCCGGATCGCCGAGCCAATGGTCCAAAGATACAGGATTCTTTTCAGCCAAAAAGCCGCCGCGCCGCGCGTGGACGCCCGCCGGCTATGGTGCCGCCGCAAGATTAAGTCGTGGATCGTCACCACAAACGGCCCGCGGTAAAAGAGCGGCGCGTTGAAGTGCGGGAAGTGGGCCAGGTCGGGTTTTTGCCTTCTGATCAGCCCCGGCAAGTAAAACTGCTCAGCTAGACTATACCAGCGCCAAGGGGCTAAAATCCGCTTAAATCGAGCGGTTTCCGCCATTTCGTCCCAATTATCGGGATAGAGCAAAATCGTGTAAATATTGGCCAAATCTTGCGTTTCTAGGCCGGTTACAACCTCGGCTAGATACCGGCCGAGGCCTTTGGCGGTTTTAACGCCGTAGAGGCGGGCATCGATGAGTATTTTCATAAGGAGATTTAAGATTTAGGATTTAAGATTTAAGAATGGCCGGTAATCAGAGTTTAGGCTAATGAACCAAACTGAAAGTTCAAAATCTAAAGATTTAAGGGAATTCAACACGGAGTTTATTCTTAAATCTTAAATCCTAAATCTTAAATCTCTTTTAACACCTTCAGAGTTTCCGTCGCCGCCCTCTCCCACCCCAGCTCCTTCACCCGCTCCAACCCCGCCTTAATCAATCTGCTCCGGACTCCGGACTCCGGACTCCGTACTGATTTCATCGCCTCCACCATCTCCCCAATCTGGTACGGATTAACCAACACCGCCGCTCCCCCGCAAATCTCGCTGACCGCCGAACTAAGGCTCGCAATCACCGGGCAACCGGCGCTCATCGCTTCCAGCGGCGGCAAACCGAAACCTTCATAAAACGAAGGATAAATAAACATTTCGGCGCGCGAGTAAAGCTCCAGCTTCACCGCCTCACTGACAAAGCCTAAAATTTTAATCTCTTTTTTAAACTGACTTCTAGCAATCAGCCGGTTAGCTTCGTCATTCAACCACCCGCCCCCGCCGGCAATTACCAGCCCCAACCCCTCATCGCCGCTTTCAAGTTTTACCTTTTCCCAAGCCTTTATCACTCCGATTAAATTTTTCCTCGGCTCCCTCGTCCCTAAAGTTAAGATAAACTTCTCTGGTAGTCCCCCCTGGCTCTCTAACTCTCTAACTCTCTGGCTCTCTAACTGTCTAACCCCCGAATATACTAATTCCACCCTCCCCCCAGGAGTCCCATACACCGCCGCCAAATCCCGCCGCGTCGCCTCCGACACCGCAATTAACTTGTCCGCCTGCCGGAAAAACCGCCGCGGGTTAATCACCCAATGCCAAAGCTCGCGCCAGCCGCTTAAGAATTCCGGATAAAGCTCAAACGACAGATCGTGCACCGTCGCGACTTTTTTAACCTCGGGCGATAAAGCGATAAAACTCAAGTTCGGCAGCCAAAAGACATCCACGCCGCCAAGCAGACGATCCACCCACGGCCGGCTGAAGAACCGGAAACTGAAATTCAAAAGTTTATTCGGCCAACGGAAGCCGTAAAACCGCACATTGGGGTATTGCCAGGCCGGCAGGCTGACCGGCCGGAAGGAGTTGTAAAACAATTTATACTGGTTTACCCGGTCAATTTTAAAAAGATTGTCCAGCAAATTAAAAAGGTACTGGCTAACGCCGCTGGGCTCTTTTTCCATCAACGGCCGAATGTCCACGCCAATGATCATATGAGGGTATTTTAGCTTATTTTGGGCTAAATTGGAACTAAGATTTAGAATTATGCCTGTAAATTAGCGTCTTGCAATATAACTTGGTTAAAATCACATAACACATAACATGAAACAAGGGTGGCTATAGGTCTCTTGTTATGTGTTCCATGTTATGTGATTATAAAAAAACCAACCGTGTCTTACCACCGTTGGTTTTAAACTAGTCAAAATTAACTTTACCGAACTACACCTTCTTCAGCCCCACATCCTTATCCACCACCGCTTCTTTGCCTTTGGAGAAATCAAGCGGGCCGGATTTGTAAGTCTGATAGCCCTCGCTCGCCACGGTCAAATAGTAGTTATTCGGGCCGACCAGGAAGCTGTATTTACCGGCGGAGTTGGCGACTTGGGTGGCGAGGAGTTTGTTGTACTCCACATCAAACAGGCGAACAATGGCGTTCTTGACCGCGGACTTGGTCTTCTGGTCAAAGATCACGCCAAAGGACTTCGGCCGCCAATGGCCGGCGAGGCGGCGAAAGAGAGTAAAGAGCACGACATGGCCAATCAAGATGGCGGTGATTACCATGGTTGGACTGACAATCCAGGAAACAAAAGCTAGAAGCGGACCGAAGTAAGCGAGGACTTTCCGCAGTTTCTTCAGCCGGTTGGCGTGGAGAATCTTCTTGTCCGGCGTGATTACCATATTGGGGTCAATCGGCACATTGAGATTGACGGCGTCTTCTTTACTGGTCAAAACTACCGGCGCGCCGTAGTAAAGGTCGGCATAGTCATGGTCGCGGATCCGTTCACCGAGGACATCGGACGGGAAAATGAAATTTTCTTTCTGGACTTTGAGGTAATACTGGCCCGGCTCAGTGACAAAGGCGTAGCGGCCTTTGCTATCCGTCACTTTGGTTGCGGTCAACTGGTTGGTTTCGGCGTTATACAGCCGCACCACGGCGAGATCCACCGGTTGTTTGGTCAAGCTGTTGTAAATCACGCCATATTTCCGGCGGCGGTAAAAAAGGAAGCGGAACGGCTCGGTAAAGATGTATTGGAGATAAGGCAAGAAGCCGAGCGTCGGCAACGCCGCCACGGTATTGGCAACCGCCACCACTAAGAGGAGCGGCACCACGACATTCTCGTTAACCGCCTCAACTTGAGGGTTATTAAAGAAGTCTTTCTGCAAAAACTGCATCATTGGCGAGTCAAAAATCGCCCGTAGGGTTTCATTATTCTCCACCAACCGCTCGGTCAAGTCGCCGAGGACTCCGGGTTTGACATTAATCAATGTGCCGGCAAAAAGACAAACTGTGGAACAACCGCTGTCTTCCGCGCCATTTTGGTCGCCCAGATCGCAGTCTTCACCGTCTTCCACCACACCATTGCCGCAAACCGCTGGCTCTTTGCGCTGGCCTTCAGTTTGGCAACTGTCGGAACAACCGTCGCCGCTAACCGTGTTGTTATCATCGCAGGTTTCGCCCTGCTCGAGGACGCCGTTGCCGCAAGCCGGTTCACCGGGGTTAAATTCATCGTCATCTTCGGCATTGGCGCAACCCGGGTCTTCTAGGTCAATCAACTTGTCGCTGTCATTATCAATGCCGTCGCTGCAAGCCGGCGCGGTGCTTTCAATTTGGCAGGTAGCTGAACAACCGTCGCCATCTTCAGTATTGCCGTCATCGCAAGTTTCACCTTCGCCGACCTCACTGTTGCCGCAAGTATCTCGCTTTGGCTCTATTTTACAGGTAATAGAACAACCATCGCCATCCTTTTTATTGCCATCATCGCATTCTTCTTCGGTATCCTTGACCTTGTCGCCACAGTAAGCCGGAACACAATCAGTTCGGCAACCATCTGCCTTGGTATTGCTGTTATTCTGTCCATCATCGCAAGTCTCGCCGAGATAAAAATCAATCATACCGTCGCCGCACCAACTGAGACTGCCGCCCTTTTCACTTTCATCAACAAAACTGCTGCAACCAGAATCGCGGTAAGCCGCGCCTTGATCCCAGCCGTCAAAATCAACCAAACCATTGCCGTCATTATCAATGCCATCAGAACACTCCGGCTTCGGATTAGCTTCATCCGTAGCGTCTTTATTCTTCTGGCAAGAAAAATCCGCCGGCAACCACTCGCTCTGGCCGTTAATTGTCACTGTGCAGCCGTTCCAGTCACAAGTGCCATCGCCATCATTATCAATGCCATCAGAACAGACCCCTGGACCAGTCGCAGTTTTACAAGCGGTCGAACAACCGCTGCCCGGAAAACCGTTCAGCGCGCCAAGGTCGCATTCTTCTATTTTTGGCCTGGGGACGATGTTATTTATTAACGGATTAAGAAATGTATTCACAACGCCATCGCCGCAAACATTGGTATAACACCCATATTCAACCTTAAAGTCATCGGCGTAGACGCGGTTATTGGCGCCAAAACCGGCATTTTGATAACTATTCACTTGGCAGACCGCCGGCAAATGGGCATAGTCAACTTGGCAAAATTTCTTGCCGTCCACGAAGTAAAGTAAACTATCGCCGTGCCGTTCCACTCGGAAAGTAGCGCTGTTCGGAGCGGCGTAAGTAACGCCATAGCATGAACCAGAAATCCCGTTGCCAGCATACGCAGAAAGGGTTTTACCATATCTCTGTAGACCGCCATTAGACACGACGATATTGTTATCCTTGCAGCCAACCGTCAGATGAAAGCCGCCGGCGGCGTATGGCCGGTCGCCGGAAGAATAATAATCTTCATATTTTACTTCCGCCGCAAAATCGCCGGAGAGATAAAGATAGGGATAAGTCGAGCTAGTAACTTTGGGCGTTATGGTGAGCCATTTGTTATAAAGCTCAGAATAATTAACATAGGCAGTATAATCGGCCAGGGCTTTGGTTTGAGTCCATTTAGCGGACAGCCTAGCCCGCTCCACCGGGTCGCCCTCGCCAATCATGTCCCAGAGATAACGGCCATTGACTGTGGCAAAGGTGGCAGGAGATGACATTTTATAGACAAAATTGGCCGTAGCGGTATGCCCACCAATATTCCATTTAGCTGTCAAAAGCGGGTTGGGAGTAAAGTTTTCGATAAAACAGGCCGGCCCTTGATTTTTGCAAGTTGCGGTACAGCCAGAGCCCGAGACGCCGTTTTTACTCCAACCTAAGTCGCACGCTTCGCCAGAACCAGCGTCAACTATGCCGTCGCCGCAATGCGCCGGGAAGCAATTGGTGCGGCAAGCGTCCGGCGTAGTGTCGCTGTTACTTGGCCCGTCGTCGCAGGTTTCTTCGGGCTGATTAAGTATACCGTCGCCACAAACATTGCCACTGCCACCGATTTCGCTATCATCAACAAAACTACTACAACCCGGATCGCGGTAAAGATCGCCCTTGTCACCACCGTCAAAATCAATATAGAGGTCGCCATCGTTATCAATCCTGTCCGAACACTGGGGTTTGAGGTTAAATTCATCGTCATCAGTCGCGCTAGTGCAAGAAAAGTCCGCCGGTAAAGTCACGCTCTTGCCGTTAAGCATGACCGTACAGCCGTTATAGTCACAGGTGCCGTCGCTATCATCATCAACACCGTTACTGCACTGCCCAGGTCTCGCCACACCCTTGCAAGCCGTAGAACAACCGCTACCGGCGGCGCCATTTTGGGCGCCCAGGTCGCACTCTTCAATCGGAGGGGTGCCAAAACTATTCAGTATGCCATCGCCGCAAACCGAAGTATAACAGCCATTAAAAATCTTAAAGTCGTCAGCCGCCACATGAAGGTTGGTGCCGGTCCAGGCAGTAGAGGCGCTAATCGAAACGCCGCAAAGCGACGGCAAGTAGGCAAAATCCATCTGGTGAAATTTCACGCCCGAGAGGTAAAAAAGTAAACTATTGCCCTGCCGTTCCACCCGCAGGATGCCGCTATTCGGCCCCGTGCTTTCCGCGCCCCATTTCCCCAGCGGTGTCTCCGGGGTAAAACCGTTAAAACCCGCTTGAACTCTTTTCCGATAACGCTGAAAGTCCACCCGATATTTGATATTATTGTCTTTACAATCAGTTATTAAACTAAAGCCGCCGGAGGTATAAGGAAAATCGCCATAAGAATAATAATCAAAGAATTTCACTTCGGCCTTAAAGTCACCATGAACATACTGGTTAGAGCCGGGTAAAATCGGAATCCAACTAATCCATTTGGCCGACTCTGTACGAGCATAGGTGTCAGCCGCTAGTTTGTCTTTCGGATCTCCGGACTTCACCCAAATTGCCCACAAATCATCATAAACTTTACGGTCGCCCACACCGATTAAGTCCCAAACATAACGGCCGTTAGTTGTGTTTTTATAATATGGCGGGTCTGTACTAATATGTATTATAGACGGCCACCATTTAGTCAAATCCATGGGATTACTGCTAAAATCATCAAAAAAACAAACAGTCGCGACTTCCGGCTGGCAATCTTTGTCACAGCCACTGCCGCTAACGCCGTTTTGTTCCCCCAGATCGCACACCTCGCCCAGCTCTAGATTTACCACCAAGTCGCCGCAAAAATTGTCACCGCCGGTATTGCTTTCGTCATCATCAATATAACTACTGCAACCCGGGTCGCGGGAGGCGTCAGCACCGCCGTCATAGTCAGTATAGCCATCACCGTCGTTATCAATGCCGTCGCTACAAGCCGGTTTGGGGTTGTACTCATCTGTGCCATTTTTATCGCCCTGGCAAGAAAAATCCGCTGGCGAATCTTTGCCGTCGATCGTACAGCCTTTCCAATCACAACTGCCGTCGCTGTCGTTATCCTTGCCATCATTACAAATGCCCGGGCTAGGTACAACCTTACAAACCGAGGAGCAACCGCTGTTAGTCACGCCGTTTTGGTCGCCTAAATCGCATTCCTCACCGGCGTCTTTTTCCACAATCCCATCACCGCAGCTAGCATTATAACAACCGCTAAAGATTTTAAAGTCATCAATCGCTATTTCCAGATTACTGCCTTCCAACTGGACCTCTGGCGCGAAATGAACTACGCAAGCCCGCGGCAAATAGTTAAAATCCATTTGGTGAAACTTCTGCCCGTCAACAAAAAACAAAACGCTATTGCCAGTCCGTTCAATCCGAAAAGTCCCACTGGAAGAATGCAGCAGGCCATCATACTTAGCCTCGCCTATTTCCGGCGGTCGATAACCTAAAACCGTCGCCCAAGTGCCGCCCCAAGTGCCTCCATCAGAGGCTCGGTTAAGCTCAATTCGGTGATTAATATAATTATCTCTACAAGAAACAATGAAACGGAATAAGCCATGGCCTATTTTATTAACCCCTGATTGCACCAGGCCGGAGAATTTAATCTCAGCCTTAAAATCATCCAAGACATAGCGATAACTCTTCTTATTAAAAACGTTAACTGCGATTCGATCATACACCGGCATCAAGAAAAGATATTTATTATTAGTAGTAACAAAATTTTCCGTGACCAATTTTTTGGCCAGAGTATCGGCGCTGGTTTTATCTAATTTATCTGCCGCCTGCCAAGCATCATATAAAGCCCGATAACTAATATAATTACCAACACCAACTAAATCAATAAGGTACTGGCCATTACTAGTGGCATAGCTGTAAGGGTCGGTTAAATGTCCGCTGGCGCCCCACTTAGTGGCGCTGAGCGGATTGTCAGTAAAATCTTCGGCAAAGCAGGCCGGCGGATCGGTTTCGTCATTGTCATGAATACTGGCACAACCCGGGTCGGCCGGATAGTCAGTCACGCCGTCGCCGTCGTTATCAACGCCGTCGGAACAGGCTGGATTGGGCGCCTCGGAATTGTCTTTAGTATTACTGCAACCCGGATCGGCTGGATAGTCAGTATAAAAATCACCATCATTATCAGTCCCGTCAGAACACTGATAAGAAGTCTTGGGCGGGCCAGAAGAGATAATCGTGAAATTGGCGTTGGAAACATCATTAGTAGTTGGCGAGCCGACTTTTGACACCCGCACCTTGCCGGTCGTAGTTGTGTCGCTCGGTATCAGCCAGTCATAACTGCCGTCATCGGCTGTGGAATCAATAATCGTCGTCGCGGTGGCAAAATTATCCGTGGAATATTCCAGTTTAACATTAGTGATCGTCCCGACACTGGTCCAAGTAACGGCGGAAGTGCCGGTGCCAGTCAGTTCTTCCCCGCCGTTAGGCGCGGACAGAGTCAAATTTTCACCGG
>JBAZBH010000017.1:0-18567 GCA_041671565.1 Patescibacteria group bacterium | reverse complement strand
TGTCTAATTTTGCCTGATTGTCCGGAAAATGAATCTGCTGAACGGCCTCTAGGAGCGAACCTAATTTTAAACTTTTCTTGATCTCCGGCGGCAAGTAGTCGGACAAAGTCTGGAGTTTGATTAAAACCAATTTAATCAAATAGCGAAGTTGTTTGGAGGTCAGGCCTTTGGTCAGATGATAAACCGGCACCAACCGACCGGTGTGCGTCGCGCCCAAATCTTCTTTTGCCGCTGTCGCCTTTTCATAAGCCGGCGAATAAAACACGAGGCCGCGGCTGTCCGACACGCGGCCAGCGATAAATACCTCGTCCCCGGGCTTCAAAATCTTACTGAGATAATACTGGCCAAACCAAATCACCTTAACCGCGCCGCTGTCATCCTTGATGATCGCCTCGGTAATCAGCATCCCCTTCCGCCAACTGCGCTGATTCTTGATCAATTCAACTTTACCCCGTACCGTCGCCGTTTGCCCGGCCGTTAAGTCTTTAATCGCGACCGTCACGCTAAAGTCATCGTAACGGCTGGGATAATAAAAAATGAGATCGCTAAGCGTCTCAATTCCTATTTTTTTCAGTTTAGCGGCTAATTTAACGGCCATTGGGTGGACGGCCGTGGCTGGCAATTGGAGGTCGATGGACATAAAAAAAGAATTTAGAATTTGGAATCTAGAATTTAGGGAAATCGCAATAAATTCAATGCCTAAATTCTAAATCCTAAATTCTAAATTCTATTTAAATCGCGCTTGGCAGGAATCGAACCTGCAACCCCCACCTCCGCAAGGTGATGCTCTATCCATTGAGCTACAAGCGCATATTAAGCGGCAATTCAATATTAGCCGTAGTCTAACAAAATCAGGCGATTTTGTCCAGCCCGGCCTAGAGCTTAAACATCCGCCCCATAGCGTCAGAAAGTGGCTCATTTTCTTGGTCCAGATCTTCGGTTAAATAATCAAGAAGAATTTCCCGCACTCGCACCGGATTCTTGCTTTGGAGCGGTATTTGCAGCCGCGGCTGAACCCAACTGTGGAAATCGAAATAAAGGTTCTTAACCGTCGGTGGCTCGTAAATCACATAAAAATCCTTGATTTCCTTAAAATCATAAAACTTCTCGCCCACCCGGAGCCCCCGCTCATAAATGGCAAAATCCAAATTTTTATATCCTAGCGTGGCTTTAAGAAAAATAATCACCGCCGTCACAATAATAATCATGGCAAATAAAAAGTTACCGGTAAAAACCGAATAAATCAATAACAAGAGGCCAATTATCCCGGCGCCGATATACCAGCCGCGGGTCCGCTCATAGTCTTCATGCTCCGGAAACTGCCAGGCGATGAGTTTTTTGCCGTATTTATTGTCTGCCATAGAATTGACTTTTATTATTAAAAATAGTATGCTGTAACTGCTTTTTATTAATCCCTAGGGAGAGGTGGCTGAGTGGCTGAAAGCGGCAGGTTGCTAACCTGTTATACGGGGTTAAATCCGTATCGAGGGTTCGAATCCCTCCCTCTCCGTTTCTAATTTATCTAAATCAGCAAGCTTAATTTATATTTGGAGAGGTGGCTGAGTGGCTGCCCGCTCGTCGCGAAGCGCGAGCGGGTCCGCTCAAGCCCGAAGGGCTATGAGCGGAAAAGCGGCCCTGTTGCTAACCTGTTATACGGGGTTAAATCCGTATCGAGGGTTCGCCCGACATCCGACATACGCCGGACAAGTCCGCCGGGCGAGGGGCGAATGCCCCTCGAATCCCACTTCCTTGGCATTTGTTATCCCGCTTATTAATCCGTCAAAATATGTTTTATTATGTTTATTTATTAAAAAGTCTTAAAACAGATAAACTATATATTGGCTCTACTAATGACTTAAAAAAGAGAATTACTGATCATAATCGGGGCAAAACTAGTTCAACTAAATCTGGACAGCCATGGAAGTTGATATATTACGAAGCTCATTTAACTAAAACTTTAGCCAGAAAAGCAGAATTATTTTATAAAACCGGACAGGGTCGCCGACAAATTAAAAGTAAACTGGGCTTAATTTAGTGGAGGAGTGCCTGCCCGCTCGTCTACGCGAGCGGGTCCGCTCAAGCCCGCAGGGCTATGAGCGGAAGTGGTTGAAACTATTTCCTGGAGGAGTGCCTGAGTGGTTGAAAGGGACGGTCTTGAAAACCGTTGTTCCTTCACGGGAACCGTGAGTTCGAATCTCACCTCCTCCGTTTTATTAGTTCGCCCGCTCGTCGCGAAGCGCGAGCGGGTCCGCTCAAGCCCGAAGGGCTATGAGCGGAAATCTCACCTCCTCCGTTTTATTTGATAGAATCTACTCCCCGTGACCGAGAACGATTGCCGACACTTTACTGGCGCCGGCTTTTTTTAATACTCGCGCGGCTTCGTTAAGCGTGGCGCCGGTGGTGGCCACATCATCAACCAAAAGAATCTGTTTAGCGGAACCGAGCGGCTGTGATAAAGTAAAAATATTTTTAATGTTCTCTAGGCGCTCAGCCCGCTTGAGGCTCGCCTGCGTCGGCCGATCTTTAATACGGATCAAAAGATTAGTTGCTAACGGTAAATTAAACCGCTTAGTTAAAGCCCGCGCCAGCACTTCGGCCTGATTAAACTCCCGGAAGCGAAGCCGTTTTCTTGACAGCGGAATCGGCGTTAAACAGTAATCTTTAAATCGCCGCCCAATCTCTGGCTGAAATAACCGGACCAACACCGGGCCAAGATCTTCGACCATCTGATATTTAAAACTGTGAATCGCTCGCCGCACCAACGGATCACTGAAACTGGCCGCCACCACCACTTCGTCCAGCCAATTTGGCTCTGGCAAACTGACTACCTGTCTGAAACGCCTAATATTTTTTAAGCATTTCTGGCACAGCCACACATCCGCCCAACCACAACCGAGACAATTAACCGGAAACAGCAGATCCAAAACAATTTTCTTAAGCTGGTGGTAATTCATACCTCACCAGCCTAGCACTTGCCACTTAAACTATTTCTAAAATAATTATTAAATAATTCTAAACTCGTGTAAAATTAGCTAAATAATGTCGTTTTGCTATTATCCCAACGAGGCCAGAGGCCTCGTTACTCCGCTACTTTCAACCTTTCTCTGTTTTTTTACCTGAACTCCTCTACCGTGTCTTTAAATTCTTAATTCGTAATTCTTAATTCTTAATTCTTTTTTTCTATTGCCAAAACGCCCCATCCACCAGCCACTGGTCCCCGGTTTTAACATAAGTCAGCTTTAGGTCTTGATTATACGACTTAGTCTGGTTGGTGTCAGCCCCGCTTTCTCGGCGCTGAGTGGTAATCAAAAACGAGACACTATCTTTGCCGGTTTCCGCTATTTTAACTGTGAACGCCCTGGTGGTCACGCCCCAATAAGCGCCCGTGGCGCGCGGTTGGCTCATTTGTTTTTCGGTCCAGGCCTTCATGCTGTCGGTCATCAGCGGCAACAAATCGCGAAAATTCTCAAAATTATTTTGATTGGAATAACTGCCAAACCGTTCAGCAAAAGACGCGGCTTGCCGTTCCAAACTAATCTCGGTTTGCGCGGCGGCGTCCAATGTCGACGCGTTATCCTTGGTTACCGCTGTATCTGCCACTTTCACATTATCATTTATAATCAAATGATTGGCCGTAACTAACGGCTCCAGATTGGCATTGGTATTAGTTGGCGCGGCGCCGCTTTGCCATTTAATCACCGCCCAAATTAGAATCCCGGCCACGATTAAACCAACTACAGCTAAAATAATTATCTTAAGGCGTGGTGACATATTTTTATATAAAATTAATAAACTGCTTGCTGGACCGACTGTTTACTGACAATTAATCTATTCATTCGGCTGGAAGCGATGCGAATGCTACAAATTACATGCGAATAATACGAATGGTGCTAATTTACTGGTCTTTATTCGTTGCATTCGCATGCCTGCCCCGCGCATGCTGGGGTCATTCGTAGATTAGCATCGCTTCCAAGCCAGCTGAATGATTTACCTATTATGAATTACTAACTAACTACCAAAAAACTTACTTACTTAGTCCACCTGATTCTTCAAATTCTTTTTTCGCCGCCTCGATTTCTAGGAGTTGCTTCGGGTCAGTCGTCACCAGTTGGTCTTCGGTGTAAGACGCCACCACCTGAATCGCGGCATGCTTACTGCCGGCAAAAAATATGCCCTCGCCCACCCCGCACTCCAAAAGCAGATATTTTTCGCCTTCGGTCAAAAGAAAAGTTTTTTTGACAATCTCAATCGACGCCGGCGACTGCTTCATCAAAAGCTGCAAAGCCGAGTTGGTGACGATCGCCTGACCATAAGGCGAAAGCAAAAAATCATTAACATCCTGGGTGATGGTCGTGATGCCGAGATAATATTTGCGGCACCGTTTGATCAAAGCGTGAATAAATTTGGCCGAATCTTCATTTCGCATCAGCCACCAAGCTTCGTCAATAATCAAGAGCCGTTTTTTCTTCTCGGAACGGACTTCATTCCAGATATAATTAACCAGATTGTAAATGGCAATTGGCCGCAACTCGTCTTCCAAGTCGCGCACTGAAAAACAAACCAGCTGGTTGTCCATATCAACATTGGTCGGACTGTTAATCAGCCCGCCAAAAGTGCCTTCAGTGTATTTTTTCAGCCGCAGGGCAATATCCGCCCCGCCTTCCATCCCCTCTAAAATATCCACTAAATCCTGCATAATTGGCACCTCCACTTGGGCGAGGTCCGCGTCCGGCGTAATATCTTTTTTGGCATAAGTTTCCAAGAGCGCCCGGTCAACGAGCGAATCTTCTTCGGAGTTTAATTTGCCAATCATTAACCGCACCAGGCCTTTGAGCGTAATCACGGCTGAACGGATAATATCCTCGGTTTTAAAGTCTTTGCCGGACGGCCGCGGCAAGTCAAACGGATTGATTTTGCTATCCGCCGCAAGGGAGATATTAATGTAAGTCCCGCCGACCGCCTCGCAAAGGTGCTGATATTCTTTTTCCGGATCAATAATAATAATCTCCGCGCCGAGCATCAAACTGCGGAGCACTTCCAGTTTAACAGTATAGCTTTTGCCGGCGCCGGAAGTGGCAAAGACCACCATATTGGCATTTTGCAGGGAAAACCGGTCAAAAATAATCAAACTGTTATTATGCCGATTGATGCCGTACATAATGCCGGTGTCCGAAGTCAATTCAAAAGAAATAAACGGAAAAGATGAAGCGCAAGGCGAAGTGTTCATATTGGCGGTGATGCCCAGTTCGTCATTACCCATCGGCAAGGTGGAATTAAAACCCTGCTCGGCCTGATAAAGAACTTTTTTGGAATAAATCAGGCGCGAGCCCAAAATATCTTCAATTTCTTCAGTCAGCGAGTCTAGCTTCTCTAGCTTATCGGCGTAAAGCGTGATATAAAGCGCAAATTGAAAAAAATGCTCCGTCCCTTGTGTCAAATCATCGCGCAGTTTTTCCATGTCACGGAGCGCGGTTTCGCGGAGCGGGTCGCGCGGCGCGCCTTTATCTCGGGCGGCGGTCAGATCCGCTTCCACATTACCGACTCGTTTTTTTAGGTCTTTAAGAATCACCGCTGACTTCACCGGGTAAAAAAACATGGAAATATCCAAGGGGCTATTAAAATTAATAATCGGCGAAAACCAACCGACGCTGATATACCGCGGATAAGTGATGACAAAAATTGTCCGGGCAAACTTGTTGCCGAGGCTCAAATAAGTCGGTTTGACCGCCAGCGCCGCCGGAGCGATCAGATCAATCAAAGAAATCGTGCCGGCGCGATAACGCCGCTCTTCTTCCAGCTCTTCTTTGACGCTGATAGTGGCGCCAACCGGCTCGGTAGCAACAGGTTTTTTATTGAATAAAGGCATAAATCATTGAAGTTCAAAGTTCAAAATCCAAATGACAAATCAAGTTCAAAGGCCAAAACTTCGTTATTGGACATTGGAGCTTGGATATTGATTGGGCATTGGGATTTGGTCATTGGACATTCTAACTAAATTTATTGGTTTAAACGCTGACTACCACCATTTCCGCTCATCGGCTTTGCCGTGAGCGGACCCGCTCGCGCTTTGCGACGAGCGGGCTTAAATCTTAAATCCTAAATCTTAAATCTCTTTCTCAACTTAATTGTAACTTCTCCTGCTCCGCCACCGGCTCGGTTTCCGCCAGATCCGGGTTGTAAGAGTTGTAAAATAACTCAATCAAATTTTCAGTCTCAATAATTTCCGCCCGGAGCCCAATGCCACCCAGGCGACCTTGCAAATGGCTGACCCGCTGCCAGAGCTCTTGCTTTCTTTTATCAAACTTTTCTTCACTCAATTTAATTAATAATCCCGGAGTGAATAAATCCTTTAGCCGCGCCCAGAAACTCCGTTGCCGGTCAGACAGCGGATTATAAGGCACCACCAGATAAAACTTTTTAGTCATAATATCGCCGACCTTAATCAACTCCGAGACATAATTGCGATAATCAGCGATTTGCAGCTGCAAAAGTTCGTTAACCTGCTCTTTTTCCGCTTGCTTTAGGCTATTTAAATATTTTTCCAAATTCAGCCGCCGCGACTGGATAATAATCTGGATCGGAAAATCAAAAGAATTCAGAAACTGCATGTAAGCGCTGATAATCGCCTGCTGTTCGTCTTGCGACTTCAAGGCAAAATTAATGCTGGAAACCAGCAGCACCGCCCGGAGCGAGCCGTCTTTCATGATCAGACAATCATTGCGGATCTCGGCGAGCGCCAGATTTTTCTGGACAGCCTTGAGGCCTTGATTCTTTATATTTTTCATAAAATCAGAAAGATTGATAATTCACATTTGAACCAATAGACTCAGCTTAAAGTTCAAAACCCTAAGTTCAAAGTTCAAATCAAGTTCAAATGTCAAAACTCTGGCACCTTTTGATCTTTGAACTTGATTTGAACTTTGCACTTTGAACTTTGGGTTTTTAATATGCTTAGCACTATAAAACTAATCTAACAGTATTTATAAATTTTAAATCTCTTTGATTTCCTCACTCGCCTGGTACGCCCCTCCCGTATTAACCACCAAGGCCAAGTCTTCCAACCCCGACCGAGATAACCGTCTTTTTGCTGGCGCGTTGGCGGCGACCGGCGCTGCCGGTGTGGCGCTAAAATATTCTTTCAACTCTTGGTCGCTTAATTCCTTTTTCCAAATCCGCAAACTGGGCCGTTTCAGCGTCTCGATGATATTGATCACAAAATAATGAAATGGTTGGCCGTTGACCCGCATAAAAGCAAAAATCCCAAAAATTGTCAGAGTAATCACCATGGCGAAAACAAAAGTCCAGAAATCGAGCAGTTTATACTCCAGAAAAACCAACAAAAATCCGGCGATCATAATCAAAAATTGCCGCACGGTAATCGGACCGATAATCGTCGGCTCGACATCGATGAATTGGGGGACGAGGAATTGATTCATGCTAATATTTTAGGTAATATTATCTAATTTTTCCTTAAAATAATAAACTATGGTTAAATGGTTTTATGGTTTTATGGCTAAACTTTTTTAATCTACCCAACCATAAAGCCATAAAACCATTTAACCATATAATTACCCCTATTCTAGCATTTTATTCAGTTTTCCCAAAGCGGCGAACTCAGACAAAGTTAAAACCGGCTGTTTTTGCCTTTCGCGGCTAGCCATCACAGCTGAGAGCGGCTGACCGGTTTCCAAACTCGCCTTGCCGAGAGTTAAATAAAGCCGAAAAACTTCGCTCCTCTGCCACGCCTCGATGCCGGCGAGTTTTTTGGCGATTGACTCAGTTGCCAGTAAATCAATTTTTTCTTTGATTCGAGAGCAAGCGACTGTCGGATCGCTACCCAGCGCCCGCCAATCTTCCAACCGCAAATTTTGCAGTTCTTCCACCGGCCCGATTAAACGGCCGGGAAGTTTAATATCGGTAATTTTGCCTCGGCTGATATTTTCCACCGGCGCTGGCGCCTGCGGCTTAACCGCAGTCGGCGCCTTGATTTTAGGGCTAAATTTATCTTTAAACTTGGTCAGCCAGTTTGGCTTTGGCAGGGGCTTCGGCGGCCGGCTGGCCTCAATAAACGGCTTAACTTTGCCTGACAGATACCTTTCATTGCCGGAAGTTTTTTCGACTTTCGACGGATTATCGCGGAACGGCTTAATTTCTGCCCGGCTAAAAATCTTTTTTGGCGGCAAGTTGGCAGATACCAACGGTTTAGGTGGTAGTGCGGCCGACATTGACTTATTGGATACCAAGGCGCCTAATCCCGCGCCAAGACCGCCGGCTAAACCTTTAGGTCGAACCATCGGCGTCGGCGGCGGCAACTCGTGATCCAGTTCCTGCCGCGTAAACGGCTTAATCACTTCTTGCCTGTCCGCCGTAGCCTTGGCGGAGGCGGAATTCTTTCCCCCTATCTTCTCCAAAACCTTTTTTGCCACTTCCACGTTTAAACCCAGTCCCCCGGCTGAGGGTTCTTTAACCAGCATCTCCAGAGTCTGCGCTGGGTTGCGGATTTCCTTGACCGCGGTTAAAACCAAATTTTTGAACCGCCGCGCCAACACTTCGTCGGCAAAAGAAAGATTTAATTCCGAGGCGATCCGGTCAGCCAAAACCAAAGCGGCGTCAATGGCCGGCACGACGACCGACGCCGGGGCATCAACCTTCCCTTGGCCCAAAACCGAAAATCCACCCGCCGTATCGCGGACAGGAATATCGTCAATTAGGTTGTTAAACTGGCTGTCGGACATAAACAAAGTATCTATAATTTGATATCCACCACTTAAAACTATAATAATTTTTAATTTAAAATTATTAATTTTTAATCAATTTTTAAGGTTTAATTTTTAATTTTAAAGTCAAGTTCGCGGCAATTTAAAATTAAGAATTATAAATTGATTAGAAATTTTAAATTAAAAATTAAAAATTATATTCCCGCCTGCCGCTTCAATTCCTCCGCCTTATCCGTCTTCTCCCAAGTGAACGACTCTTCTGTCCGGCCAAAGTGGCCGTAAGCTGCGGTCGGGCGGTAGATCGGCCGGAGCAGATTTAGACTCTCAATAATCCCGGCCGGCGTCAGTTTAAAGTTACTTCTAACTAACTCGGCCAGTTTTTCCTCGCTGATTTTGCCGGTGCCAAAGGTATTAACCATCAGCGAAACCGGCTCGGGATAACCGATGGCGTAAGCCACCTGGACCTCACAACGATCAGCGAGACCGGCGGCCACCAGATTTTTGGCAATGTAACGGGCGAGATAGGCGCCAGAGCGATCCTGTTTATTCGGCCCTTTGCCGGAAAAACAACCGCCGCCGTGCCGGCCCATGCCGCCGTAAGTGTCCACAATAATTTTACGGCCAGTCAGCCCGGTGTCGCCATGCGGCCCGCCAATGACGAAACGGCCAGTTTCATTGATAAAAAACTTGGTTTTCTCATCTAAATACTGCCCGCAAACCGGCTTGATCACCTTCGCAATAATCTCCTCGCGCAATTTACCTAGCTCAATTTCCGGATTATGTTGGGCGGCAATCACCACCGCATCCACCCGCACCGGGCGGTCGCCGTCATACTCCACCGTTACTTGGGATTTACCGTCCGGCCGGAGCCAGGCGAGCTCGCCGCTTTTTCGCGCTTCGGCAAGCCTTCTGGTTAGTTTATGAGCGAGCATAATCGGCAGAGGCATTAATTCCGGCGTTTCGTTGCAAGCGTAGCCAAACATCATGCCCTGGTCGCCAGCGCCCATTTCCGTGTGCAAACCGGCGCCGACTTGTTCGCCAACAGCGATATCCTGGCTTTGCTCATGGACGGTGCTGATCACAGCGCAACTTTGGTAGTCAATGCCATACTCCGGGTTGTCATAGCCGATGTCTTTTAAGACGCCGCGCGCCACCGCCTGGATATCGACATAAGTTTTGGTGGTGATCTCGCCGCCGACCAAAATCAAGCCGGTGGTGGTGAATGCTTCACAACAACAATGCCCCTGCGGATCGTCGCGCAGGACCGCGTCTAGGACCGCGTCAGAAATTTGGTCGCAGATTTTATCGGGGTGGCCCTCTGTCACTGACTCAGAAGTAAATAGATAACTCATAGACTGACTATTTTAATAGTTTATTAGATCAAATAATTGAAAATGTAAAAATCAAAATGGAAAATGACAGTGTAAAATGTAAAATCCCTACCTTTTGCCTTTTAAAGTTAGGATACTGGCAGCCAAGATTTTGGCGATTTCTATCAGTTCGTTCAACAGCCAATTTAATTCTTTCTTCTCGCCTTTGTTAAGATCCCTGAAAAGCGTCAGCCAAACTTTTGATTCATTGGCTGATTTTAAGGCATGGGTAAAAAAATTGATAAAATCTCTTTTGGAGCTGGCGGAATTAGCTTCAATATAATTGGCTAAAATACTGCTACCGCTACGCAACAATTGCTTGCCCATAATATCGCTAACCGAGCTCTTGGGTAACTTATCAATAAACTTAATCAGGCGCAAGACAAAATTATATAGGCGCTTCTTAAATTCATTTTTAAATTTTAAACTGTCATTTTCCATTTTGATTTTTACATTTTACATTCTTCGCCACTATAAGTAACAAATAATAATTACTTCTTCCATTTAAATTCACCACTAACGGCATCGAAATACGCCATCCCCGCGTATTTGTCATTCCCGGCTTGTTTCAATAGATTGCCCAGTTTCAGCCCGATCCGCGCCGCTTCATTTTCCTTTAACTTTAATTTTTCTCCTAAAATCCCGGCGAGGAGCCAGCGCAAAAACTGCGGCGCTTGCGGATAAAACTTCAAATCATTAAGCATCTGCTCTTCGCCTTTTTGCTTTAAATCATCGGCCACTAGGCGGTAAAACCGCTGGTCTTCTTTAATCAAGTCGTCCAGTTTTTCCAGTTGGGCGAGATAAGTTAATAACGCCACAATCTCCACTTTATCCGCCTGTCGTGATTGAAGTAGCAGAAAAAGGTCATCACACAGCTTCCGAAAATTGCCGCTCGCCGTGTTTTTGAGGCTCGCCACCGCCGTCGCCACCGCTTCATTCTCCGCCGCGTCGCCCTGGTAGAGCCGGAGGATTTCGTCACGGGAAAGCTGGCGGGGAGGAAGAAAATCAGCAACTGGCTTTACCGGCCTTGGTGTCACCGCCGATTTTGCCGGCAATAATGGCGATGCTTTTTCTGTTGGCATTGGCCGCGCTGGCGCGGAAACCGCAACCGTCCGGCGGCCAATAACTTCCGGCGCAGCCTGCGGATATTTCAGCTCATCGTAAAACTCCAACAAAGCCGTCAATATTCCCTTTTCCGCTGGATTAAGTTGCCTAACTTGAGGTGAATTACCTAGATAACTAACTCTACCTAAGGCGTTATGCTCACGGCCGGACTCAAAAAATAACTCGTAGCTTTTCAACCAATTACTAACCGTCGGCTCGGCTTCAATATTGTTGATGGTTAATTTTACCTGACCAATTTTTTCTTGGTTCTCACGAAAATTTTTTATTAGATTAGCTAAAAAAAATCTGCCGGCTTCGGTTTCGGTGCCATTAAGATCAAAATAAAGCAACAGCCGTTCTTTTAAATCAACGCCGCTAGCCAGTATTTCAACAGCCTCGGCTTTAAACATTTGCCAAATGTCTTTATCTACCATCACTGGTAGCCGCTGATAATTTAAATAATTAACTAACGCTTGATATTCTTTTAACAGCCCTGGTTTAGTGGAAAATATTCCGGTTGGCTGAATTAAAGCGCTAAAATGCCGGGCCAATTCTCGGTTCTTGGAAAATTCACAAATATATTCCGGATTTTCTTTAATTGACGCTCTAATTAATTCTAAATTTCCCGGCAATAACAAATCCTCGGCCTTAAGTTTCAAAAGTTCCGGAAAGTCCAATAAAGAATTTAGTTTAATATCGTCGGCCATAAATTATTTTTCTGTTTTTTTTTCTGAAGTTTTAGGGGTAGATTTTTTACTTTTACCCTTTAAGTACTGCTTAAATAATAAATCCATATTCTCATATTGATCCAAACCATTTTTGCCTTTGGTCGCCGCATTTAGATTTTTATCAAAACTTTCTTTACCAGCCGTGGTTAAACTTTTTGCTGCGTTAGATAATTCGGTCTTCATTTTCTTTGCCAAATCTTCAATTCCTTTATTGTCGCCAACTTTTTTTAATTCATCAATACTTTTAGACAACTCCTCAATATTTTTATTAAGTTTTTCTAGGGTTTCTGAAGGCATACCATCAAACGCCTCTTGCATGGCATCGTCATCAAAATCGGGACCTAAACTATGATGCGCTACTTCTTTTTCCGCGACCTCTGCATTAGCTACAGCTGCCGATTCCTTAGTTTCGGCTGACCCAGTGCTAGATTCTGTCTTCTTTTCACCTTCATTCAACCCCTTGGTGGTCTTTTCTCTAATTCTCTTATTAAATTGCTCACGAGTCTCATTGCCAGACTTCTCCTTTTCTGGATCAAAAGGATGCGTGCCTTTTTCTCTGCCAAAAATTAAAAATTTATAAGCAGCGTCCATCAGCCGAGGATTATATTTTCTCATTTCTTTAAATTTACCCCAACCTTCTTCGCTAAATTCGCCGGTATCTTTATTCACCCAATCATTCATCCGCAATAAATGCCGCGGAAAACGCGTCTGGCCACGGTGCAACTCGGCCGAAAATTCCGTGCCCAAAATTTTCATAAAAACTTTTTTTTGGGTTGCCGTCATCTTATTCCAACCTTCATTATCTATTTCCCAATCCATGATTGATTCATTAAAATTACGACCAACGATGTTATGGGTGGCAAATTTTTTCCGCAATTCACCAATATCAATTTTTTGCGACTCGCCAGAGATATAATTAAATTTTTCCCGATCACTCAAAATCTTTGGCAAACCGTCATTTTCCGGATCTTTTAAGGCAACTGACTGCTCCCAGTGGCCAACCCCGCGGGCATTTTGGGTCATTGACACTAAACTCCAAAGAGCCCGTTTTTCTTTTTCCGTAGCTTTTCTAACATTTTGATCCCGCTCTAGTTCACTCATTCGACCAGCAATGGTTTCGCGTAACACGGTTTTAACATCTTTGTCGTCTTCATTGAGCATTTTTTTGCCATTCTCATCAAATTTCTCTTGATCAATTTCAAAACTATGTTCAGCGGTTTCTTTTTCTTTTTCGGTCACCTCTCTTTTTCCCTCTCGCACTGCTTGAGGCAAATAATCTTTCCAATCTTTAGCCTTAGTCTCTTTTAGAAAATTATTTTTAGCGGTTAAAAGCTCTTCTTCAGTTGCCGCTCTTTTTTTATCTTGCACTGCCTGGGGCAGATACTCCACTAACAACTCGGAAGCGGCTGTCTTATATTCATTATCTTTAAAATAACTGTCATCAGTTAAGTTTATTTTTTCATTTGCTAAATATTTTTCTTTAATTTTTTCTGGATCAAACTTCTCGCGCTCCAAACCAACAAACTTCATGGCCAAAATCTTGGCAGTTATGTCATTAAATTGTTTGGCCTGTTCCCAACTGTCAAATCCCCAATTTTTATAATATCCTTTATCATTTTCGTCTTGATTAATTCTGCCAATTTTAACAAAATTATAATAACCGTCATCATAATTACCTACTTTAGCTGCCAATTGCACCATGGCCGTGCGGGAACTAAAACCATCAGATGATTTATCATCAAAAGTCCGATTCATTCCTTCCACTATGGTCTCTAAATTAAGATCGCCGCCCATTTTTTCCGTAAGTTTTTTTTCTTCCATGGCTTCAATTTCTTTTTCGGCCATTTCCATAGCATCAAAGGAACCTTCTTTGCCTTTCCAAATTTCTTCCCAAAAATTAGAACCACGAGCTCCAGCCCTTTTATCGGCCTTAGCTTCTAAATCCTTAGAGTATTCGCCCACGCCTTCCCAGAACGGCTTAGTCATCCAGGCGGTATATTTATTTTCTTTCAAACGCCGGCGCGCCACGCCCCAGCCACGCTCCAAGCCAAAGCCGGCCGGCCAAGTGGCCACTTTGCCGCCGATGGTTTTCATCTTCCCCACCGCCCCGCTCGCCAGCGTCCCGCCGGCAACACCCATCTGCCCGGTGATGATCAGCCCGGCGATGAGCATGGCAGAACAAATTATAAAAGTGGCAAAATACGAGGGCGAACCAGCTACGCCGACGCCGACACCGAGAGATTCGCCCTCTCCACCGCCCTGAATATTACCCTCCGAACCATCGCTGACTGGCACTAGCTGAGTTCCGCCAGCAATCGTGCCAAAGCTCGCCATTGAAACCCAGATAAAGAAAGCGAGAATCGGCCCGATAATCGTGTATTTAACAAACTGCGATGACCATTGTTTGGCATAAGTCATACCCGAAGGAAATGACAAAAGGAGGAAAAAAAGCGGTGAGAGCAAGACTAAAAACCACAACATCACAATCCGAAAAACTAAAACCAAAGTCATAATAATCAACACAATCAATAAAACCACCAGATAAAATAGGGCCATAAAATAAACACCAACGGCCTTCATATCAGTAACAATTGTTAATTCCGTAATGTCGCCGCTGCCATTTTTGAATGACAATAATTTATCCAAACCGGAGGCCATCATAAAATTACCCGGACCAACATCTTTAAATCCATTAACAAAAGTCATCATCACAATTTGGGCGAGATCCAGAGCGGCGCCGCAGATAATCTTGGAAAAGTTAATCAAAACCGCCATTAAAACAACCTTAGGCAAAAGCTTTTTGTAGTTATAACTTTCAATTTTCAAGATACTGGCAATGGCGATAATCAAAAGAATTACCACAAAAAACATATTGCAAATGTCGCGGATGATCACCCAGCCAAATCCCACCGGCGCCGAATTGATAAAACCATTATATTCCGCCACCTTAACCATCACCCAAACAACAGTGACAACTAATCCGCCAAGTACATAAACAATGGCTTCAAGAATCGGCGATAAAACACCAGCTATTATGCCCGCCTCGGCCCGAAGCGGCATCACCAGCATCACCGCCGCCAAAACCAAAATCCCCAAAACCCAAGGGCGCGGGCGGGAGGAAAGAATCTTATTTTTTAGGTAGTGGAACATATTTACTTTTTAATTCAGGTTATAACTACTTATCAACAACAATTTATTATAATGTTTTGGCGCCATACCATCCGGCTGAGACGCGATGCGAATGCTACCAATTACATACGAATGCTACGAATGATTCGCTTTTATTCGCAGTTTATTAGTTTAAATCCGCATTTTTAATTATTAATTATTAATTCTTAATTCTTAATTCCCCCCCCTGCCTACGGCAATCTCAGATTCCCCAAATTTGTCACTATCCCCCCCAGATTCGTCACCGTGCCGCCGGGGTTGGTGCGGATAATGCCGCCAAGGATATTGCTTAGTTGATTAACCTGCACTAGCTGTTCCCGAGTCAGCCGCAAATCCGGCGCGGCAATAATCTGGTCCAGGCGACTGGCAATCGTACCCAAATCAACCCGTGTGCCTGGGTCAATCGTAATATCGGTATTATCTGCCAAGATACGCAAAAGTGGCGCCACCCTAGCTACTTCCTGCCTGACGGTTTCGCTAATCGGATAAGTAGCAACAGTTCCCACCAAGTTCGCGCCGCCCGTCGGCGGTATCGGTCGGCCAGTGCCAGGGAGAGACATCGGCGCGACTTCACCGGCGTTATTAACCGTACCCGGCGGCAGGAGCACGATTTCGCTCGGAAAATTGGTCCAAGCATTAGCCCAATTGCAATCCGACCAATTTGGATCGTTAAAATCATCCAGCGCAAAAACCGTCTTTTGGTCAGTTTTTAACGAACCGCCACCGGTACATTGGTTGCCGCTACTAGGCGCCAAACAAACTTTACTGCTGTCATTCCAGCAAATATTATGAGTTCGGCTGGGATCAACACCGCAAATACCCCAGTTGTCCACCACTTGCGCCCGCGGCTTAAAGACTAAACACTCTTCGTTATAACCATTATAGTCTGTGCCATCCGTGTAATCACTACAATTATCAATCACATTATCAGGATAAAGGCTGGGATCATAAGTGTAAAGGTAGTTGAACGAGAAATACTTCTCGCGGCAACCATCAGCGGTATCGCCGAAGTTTTCCCCGGCGCAAACTTCTTTGTAGTTCTGATAGCTGGAAACCGCGCCCGGATTCAGGGTCACATCGGCGTATTGGTTATCCGCCGAACCGCCGGGGCAATCACCTGAATTAAGACAACCCTCCCAATCCATCCGAATAATGCGGAGCGGCATTTGGTCGCCGCTGTCATTATAGGCGAAAAAATTGATCCGCGCCCAATACTGCTTGGCGGCGGCTACCTGACGGTCATAACTGCCGTTAACCGAAATCCCCCGGCTGGGCACGGACGATGACCCACCAACCGGCGCGATATTTGAATTTATTTCCCCGCCATTACTATTCACACCCCGGATCACCGGCGAGATACCGCAAGTTCGGCGGAGATCCCAAGCGTCTTCACTTTCTGATTTATACCAACCAAAACCACCAGCAAAATTATCTAATCTAGACCAACCATTACCGGTAAAAAACCCGCCCGGCGTATCAAAACGATAAATTGCATATGATTTAGCAAAAATCTCCTGCAACTTCTCTGCAGGATTTTCAACAGTAGCAATGGAATTATACGCAAATTCACCCTTCGCCACTTTAGTGCCAATACACTTACCGTCTGGACAATCCGCCGGACTACCGCTACAATCATTGCCACTATTTATCCCACCCATACAAACACCCCTGCCACATCTAGATAAAGAAGTATTAACACAAGCATAAGGCGTACCCGAATAAGTATATTCACCCACACCTTGAACTGGTAATGTATGTTTACCTTCACTTCGCAAAAATTCATTAAAAATATCAATATCAATACCGGCACGGCCAAATGGCACCCCGCGAATCGTACCTAAATTAGAATTACCATCACCACTAACAGAATTCCACCCATAATTCAGCTCGCTGATCTGATAACCACTATTGGACCAGAGTCGATTGGTAAAGACCGGCGACTGCTGGTGATTATTCTCCGGCGTGACCCGCCCCAAATCCACACACCAGTCTTTGTAAACTATATAAGGAATTAATTTTATATCTTTGGGATCATGATAATTAGATGAACCGACCGTCATTTCATCAGCTAAACAAGAATTCTGATTATAGTCGCCCGGAACCGCATAACCATAAAAATCTATTTGCTTCAAATAACCCTGATTATCCCAATGTAAAACTATTGTTAAACAGTTAACTTTACCCCAATTCATAACATAACTGTCACCATCTATCCCTGGTTCAGGATTAAAAAATTCTGTCGCTTCTGTAAAATACATCGCGTTACTGTAATACCAAACTGACCCTTTATCATCATCGCTATAATAATTATAAAAATGTTCATACAATTCTTCATTGCCCAATTGAGTGGTTTTTTCCCAATAAGCATTAGATAATTTTAAATCTTTAACCCGGCCGGTATAACCATTTTGGTTAACATAAAAATTGGCGCGCTCTTTAGGGTCGGCAATAAAAATAACTTGCCGTTTATCTTTTTCGTAAAGGCTAACCGGCACCGGCGTAGAAATACAACCAGAGCCATATAAACACTGTCTTTCTTCAAAAATTATTGCTTCAATCTCATTTTTATTTATTCTTCTAAAATCAGGATTGGTCATTGAATCTATATGAAACAGCGCCATACAAGTGCCTTTATGCATTTTTAATCTAAGATTAACCGGCCTACCAATTACTTGCAAAGTCTGCCACTCACATTTATTCTCATCATTCATCATAGTAAGAGCAGTCTCTGCGGGAATTGTATCTACATGTATATTATTGCCAGGTTCGCCTTCGTAGAATGTGGTATATTCAAATGTCTCGCCACCTGCATCCTCTATCTCCCAAAGAGTTGCTTCCCCATCGGGTTGTAAATCAATATATTCCGGGTTACCACCGGGAGTAGCACCAACAGTTTGATTCAACGCCGCCAGATACGGTGCATTGCCCTGTTCTTTGAGGCAATAGAAATAATCAAACTTCGGCAAAGTGGACGACGCCGGCGGGTAGTCGTTGAAGCTGTCTTGCTCGCCACCGAGGAAATCCAGCGGCATCCAGGTCAGACACGGCCGGTCAGCGGTCACGCCGTCCACCGACGGCTTGTCCAATTTCTCCAGGCAATATCCTTTCCAGCCGAGCTGGGTCTCGGTTTTATCCGGCTTTTTACAGACATCAAAGTCGCTCGGAGTTTTGGGGCAATCCAAGAGCAAACGGTCATTATTTAAATTCATGCAGAGGCCGGGCGCGCAATCAGCGTTGGTGGCGCAAGGCTTGGTGCCGCTTGGTCCGCCGCTGCAAATGCCTATATTAGTAGTGCCGGTGGCGGCGTCAGACGAGAAATAGCGATAATATGGCGCGTAGCAACTTTCGGTATCCTAAAGGTTATTCGGCTCTTGATTTTCCGGCAGGCAATTAGTGTCGCTGTTGCACTGGCTGCCAGCCCGCACCGTACCGTCAGGATTCACTTGGGTACAGATCCGCACTTCGGCTTTATTATCACGG
>JBAZBH010000016.1:0-19078 GCA_041671565.1 Patescibacteria group bacterium | reverse complement strand
TAAACAACTAGACCGGAGTTTAGGATTTATTGATTTAATGCCTATGATTTATTTGTTATTTATAATTTTGGATTTATGATTTGGAACCTAACCCCATCTTACCACCGTCAAACCTTATTTTCAAGGAAAAACCTTCAAAACCGCTTTACCTATCCTCCCAACCTCCTATCCTCCTATCTACCTAACTACCTGCCTTTTTGCTATGATTACCTCACTCCAACCGCACCCGCCAACCCCTAATTTTCGTATTATCTTATATGGCCAACAAGAAAACCAATCTCAACTCCGCCTGGCTAGCAATTTTTGTTTTGGCGTTAATGCCGGTTCTATTGTGGTGGCAAGCGCCGGCGCTCCTGCCGCGGTGGAGTAGTTTAACCATTACTCTAGCTAATCTCGGCCAACTGGCCGCCTTGGTCGGCACGGCGCTGTTTGCCGTCAGTTTAATCTTGGGCGCCCGGCTGAAGTTTCTGGAAAAATACTTCCACGGGCTGGATAAAATTTATGAAAATCACAGCCGCCTCGGCCAAATCGCTCTAATCCTCCTACTCGCCCACCCGCTATTTCTCCTGCCCAAATATACCAGCGGCGACTGGCAGTATGCCGCGGTCTGGCTTCTCCCCAGCGCCAACTGGGCCCAAAACTGGGGCTGGTTCTCACTAGCGCTGATGATTGGCTTATTAATTCTGACCCTCTATCTCCGGCCTAAATATAATCTCTGGAAATTAACGCACAAATTTCTCGGCCTGGCATTTTTCCTCGCCGTCTTGCATATCCTCTTAATCCGCAGTGACACCACTATTTATCCCTTGCTCAAGATTTATCTGCTGGCCTTATCGGCGGTGGCGCTCGGCGCCTTTGCTTACCGCGCGCTTTTCGGCCGCGGGCTGGTGAGAAAACACCTTTACCGCGTCGCTAAAGTAACCAAAATCAGCGACACCGTAGTGGAAATTACCCTCAGCCCGGAAGGCCAGCCGCTCCGGTTTCAGCCCGGCCAATTTGTCTTTATCAGTTTTGAAGATATTAATGTCGGCCGCGAAAGCCATCCTTTTTCTATTTCCTCCAGTAACCACGACCGGGATTTGACCATCACTGTCAAACAACTGGGCGACTACACCGCTAAAATCACCAACCTTACCGTCGGCGCAGCCGCTAAAGTCGAGGGGCCATTCGGCTATTTTTCTTACCACAACGCCGAAAACTTCAATCAAATCTGGATTGCCGGCGGCATCGGCATCACGCCGTTTGTCAGCATGGCCCAGTCCTTGCCCAATGACGGCAGTTACAAGATTGACTTGTTTTATTGCGCCAAAACCGCGGCCGAGGCCGTCTACCTTCAGCAGTTGACCGGGCTTAATCCGAGTTTGAAAGTCATCGCCTACTGCTCGGACCAAAAAACCAGCCGGCTGGACGCCAAAACTATCGCCGAGCTCGCCGGCACGCTCTCCGGTAAAGATATTTTTATCTGCGGACCAGCGCCGATGATGCGCGACCTCCGTCGCCAGTTGATTGCAGAAGGTATTAATCAAAAATTTATTCATATAGAAGAATTCTCCTTTTAATCGCTTTGCTCCCCTACGAATTACGAATCAGCGCGAATGTACGAATGGCTCCCTACAGTTAAAACGCCATTCGTAAATTCGTACATTCGCGCTGATTCGTAATTCGTAGGGGAATATAATAATATGAAAACCGCCACTCTTATCGCTCTATCGTTTTTTGCCGGCGTTTTAGTCACGATTTTTGGTTTTAGTTTATTTAACCAGAGTCCGGCTGGCAACGCCGTCACCACACCCGCTGTCGCGACCAACCAAACACCGGCCGGGAACCGCCAATTTAGAGTTGAAGAGGAAGATGACGATAACCGGTCAGCTCAAAACCAGCCAGCCACCAATCAACCGGCAGTAACCAAAACACCGGCCGCCAGTCAACCAACTGCCACCCCGACGCCGGGCGCCAAGTCTGTCTTAAACAAAGTCGAGGTGGCTAAACACAACTCACTGAGTGACTGTTATTTGATTGTCAGCGGCAAGGTCTATAATGTCTCTTCTTACATCAACCAGCATCCCGGCGGCCGGCAGAATATTACCAATAACTGCGGCCAAGAAGTCTCCGGCATCTTCGCCGCGAGCCACTCCAACTTCGCCTGGGATCTCCTCGCCAGATATTACCTCGGCCCGCTAGTGCCTTAACCGAATTTGCTTAATCTAAACCGCCGCCCCGATATTACATCGGGGCGGTTTTTGGTTTGGGGAATTAACGGAAACGGCTTGTAGGGGCAATTCATGAATTGCCCCTACCGCCGTCCGAGGTATTCCGCGCCTCTATAAAAAACCTCCCAAAAACATGCTATAATTGTCTAGTAAGATTTAAACTAAAAAACTATGAAAAAGTTTATCATCGGAGTCGGTATTTTAGTTCTAATCCTCGCCGGCGCTTTTTATCTATATTTCGGCGGCGGCGAAGACTATACCAACAACCATCTCCCAGCAAATTATAAATATACCCAAAAAACCGAGCCAATCCCCGAAGAATTTGCCGTACCGCGAGTCCAAAAGCAAATTGGAGACAACCTAGAATATCTTGACGGCGAAGAATACGACAATCAATATTTTTACCAAAATAAAGGAATAATCTATTGCCGAGATAGTAATAAAACCCCTGAAACCGTCACTTACTATTCGCGCCGGCCGGCCGGTTATTGGATTTTTATGAAAGTTGGCGGTTATAGCTCAAGAAGCGCGTTTTCGTGCGGGGGCAAATTTTTTATTAATGATTTTGCTAGTAGCCAAGGCGGAAATATTTATGGTCCGTTTGATTTTAACCATGATACCGCCCAGCGCGCCTGCACCGCCGAAGCGAAAATCTGCTCGGACGGCTCAGCCGTCGGCCGCGCCGGTCCGAATTGCGAGTTTACGCCTTGTCCGGAGTTAACCGGCGCCTTGACCGAAACCGAAGCCAAAACCATCGCGGAAAAAACTTGCATCAAAGGCGGCGAATCGCTGTCGCCCGGCGTTTACAACGCCAATTCCCAGACTTGGTGGTTTGATGCCAATCTCAATGCGACTAAACCCGGCTGTAACCCGGCGTGCGTCGTCTCCGAAGGTACGGGAACTGCCGAAATCAACTGGCGCTGTACCGGTGCCATTCTGCCGACCGATGATAAATCGTCTTGGCAAGCCTACCAAAATGAAAAGTATGGCTTTGAAATTAAATTTCCGCCAACCTGGAAAGGTTTCATTGCTAAAAACCGGATCCTAAACTGGGGCCCAATTGGCGCCAGCGACTCGGTTGATTTTGGCTTCGCTATCCAAGATTCGCTGTTTAATATCAGTGTTTACCCTAAAAGCCAGTGGCAGCAAATCCAATCAATCGAAGGGCCAAAACCAACTTATCTGGGAGAAAATAGCCAGTATGTTTTTGGCCACGCCGAGGCGCAGGATATTGCTGCCGGCATGGCCGATCGCGTCGCCGAGGTGCCGGCAATTTTACAAACTTTCAGCGTAAAGTAATATGAACACCAAACTTGATAAATTCCTCCTTTGGACGCCGCGAATCCTGGGTATACTTTTTATCCTTTTCTTGATGATGTTCTCCTTGGATGTCTTTGACTCAAAATCCAGCGCCTGGCAAATCGCCGCCGGTTTGTTGATCCATAACCTGCCCGCCCTGATTTTGTTAGCCGTGCTGATAATCTCCTGGCACCGGCCCTTAGTCGGCGGCTTGATTTTTATCTTAGCCGGCCTGGCTTATATATTATCAATAATTCAAAGGGGGGTGCCTTGGCCAATAGTTATTTCCTGGTCGCTAATCATCGCCGGACCAGCCCTCTTGACCGGCGTTTTATTTCTGCTTAGCTGGCGGCAGAAACGGCTTTTAAAATAAACTTATGTGCTACAGCAAGGAAGTCCAGCTCACCACCGGCGTAACCCTCGGCGCTTTTAGCGCTTTTTATTATGTTTATTACTCTATCAAATACCGCGCCACGGCTAAGCCCTGGCTCCTGCCTTTTTTGAAATATATTATCGCCACCTTCGCCTGCGCCGCCGGCCACCAAATTTTTGAATTTCTCTCGCTCGCTACCGGCAGCCAAACTATTTATAAAATCGGGCTGATTATCTCTATCTCTTCAATGTATTTTTTGCTCCGGTCGCTGGAAGTGATTTTGAACCGCCGTCTCCACAGCTGGCTCGCCCTCATCCTGACCGGCGCCGTCGCCCTTCACGCTTTCTTGGTCGATATGCCTTTTGTCGCGACGAGTTTCTATGTCCGACATAGCGCGGCTTTTATCTGGGCCGCGGCTTGGCTCTTTCTCTTCATCTACTTTCATGTCTCGGCTATCGCCAGCCGAAAACTTTTAGCGGCCGACTCCAGCAAAAAAGCGATTCTGGCCTACTTCTTTGCCGTCATTGACCTTTCTTTTATCCTCAGCGTCATTTATACTTTAATCGGCTACTTTCGCTTTTCCGTTAATGTCTGCGCCGATAGCCCTTCCATCTGGTGCACTTTCTTTGTCATCCAAGTTTTTATCCTGCCGCTTTTCCTCTCCGCCGTACCCAGAATCCTCGACGCGCCCGAACACAAAACCAACCAAACCTTAAAGCAAACCTTAATCTACCTGGCTATTTCCCTCTTAATTCTCGCCGGGCTAATATCCACCTTGCCGTTTTTCCAGTGCTTAACCTTAAAATTTGTTTTTCCTTAAAGAAATTGGCAAATTAAATTATTATTTAAACATCTAAATTTTAATTAATAACCCCCTAATCTATGGACTACTACCTAGCAGTTCTCAAAAAGTACGCCGTCTTCAGCGGCCGCGCAACGCGGGCGGAGTACTGGTACTTTGTCTTGTTTAATTTAATTATCAGCGCCGTGCTGGTTACCGTCTGGAGAATTTTTGGCGGCGCGGGCTACGGCCCGCTCCAAGGCCTCTATTCCTTGGCGGTTCTCATTCCCAGCTTGGCGGTCTTGGCCCGGCGGCTGCATGACACCAACCACAGCGGCTGGTGGATTCTCATCGCCTTTTTGCCGGTTATCGGCGCCATCGTGCTCCTGGTTTTCGCGGTCAGCGACAGCCAACCCGGCGCCAACGGGTACGGCCCCAATCCCAAGGAAGTTAAAGTCAGCTAAAACTAAAGAGTACGGAGCGCCGAGAGCAGAATACAGAGGCAGGCCTCCCTATTCCATTTTCCTCAATAAAAAAAGCCATCGCTTTCCGGTGATGGCTTTTGTGGTCCGTTGATGATTTTGGCTAGGGCTTATTTGCCGACGGGTGTTATGCTATGTCAATTTCTTCGACTTTGACATCAACACCAAGTCTCACTGCCAACTCATGAATTTCGCCCAGGAAATAATGGCTGTCCAAGATCCACAGATTGCGTAGTTTCTCTGATTTGGCGGCTGAGATTAAGTCCCGAAAATATTTCGCCATGTCTTGGACAAAGGTTAGGACTAATTCCCGAGTCAAAGGTATAGGACGAAGTGTTTTCCACCGCTCCTCCGTTATCAACGCCTTCCATTTCGCCACGAACTGTCCCTGAAATCGTATCATGTTACTCGCTATGAGTTCAGCGATGTCAACAAACTTGCCGTAAGTTTTAGGCTCGTCTGCCATGGTCAAAACCCTCCTTTTTTCCGTTCTGTTATTAACAATTCTATTCTAGAAGAAGTTTAGCAAAATATATTTGAACAGTCCAGAGTTCGGAGTCCAGAGAAAATTTAAAACTAATTAACTGAAAAACTCGCTCTGGACTCAGCGCTCTTATTGACATCCCCGCCGCCTTTTACTAACATAAACCCCAGTCAATCAAAATCAATCGCCACAAAGGAGGAAGTCATGAATCTCGAAATCTTGATCAGTGATTGTTTCATGTTCATCGTGGTCCTGTCGCTCGGCGCAGTTTGGTATCTCTACCACGCGATCATTACCGAAGGCCACTACCAATACGGCTGGCAAGCCCAGCGCGCCCAAGGCAAACTTCTCTGCCTGCTGGTTCTGAGCTTATGTTTAGCGAGTTGCTGTTCAATGGCAGAGTTTGATTCTCTCCAAATATTGAATGGCGCTATTATGGCTTTTGCCGCCGGCCTTGGTATTATCGGCTCGGAGTCGTGGTCCCAAGCCAATGACCATGAATTTGAATGGCGGCAAGAAAACTATCGCCAGGAACGGCGACAAGCCGCGCGTTTACCGCTCCCCGAGTGAACTCACCCGCCACCATCAACCACCACCGAGGTTCGGACCGATTCGAACCTCTTTTTTTATAAAAAAGACCCTAATCTGGGGCCTAAAATTTTATCTCCAATCCTGCCTTTTAGATCGTTCTCCCCTAACCACCTTTAATTCTTAATTCTTAATTCTTAATCACCCCTCCACCGCCCACCCTCTCTCCGTCTTAACTATCTTCCCCGAAATCAAAAACCCCGCCGCTTTCCGATGCCCACCGCCGCCGAACTGGCGCGCCATCTCAGCGACATCCACATCGTCGCGCGTAGTGCGCAGGCTCGCTTTAACTTTACCGCCCGGTTCTTCTTTGAGAAACATCACGGCCGTGACGCGGTCAACGCTATTGAGAAAATTGGAAACATCGTCCAGGGCTTCCGGCCCGACGCCAGCCGCTTTTAAGTCCGCTAGAGTAATAGCCGTGGAAGCGAGGCCGGTTGCCGGATCAACCATCAGCCGCTCTAAAGCCAGCCCCCAGAGCCGCAGGATCGCCAGATTTTTATTCTGCCAAGTTTCTTTAATAATTTCCGAGAACTTGCCACCCGCCGCTACCAAGCTCGCACCCACGCCCAAGGAAGAAAAAGTCGTGCCGAGATTGGTATAATTTTGCGTGTCGGATAAAATACCGGCGAGGAGGCAATTGGCCATCGGCGCGGTAATCGCCACGCCGGCTTGCCGGAAAAAATTAAATAAGACTTCGCAAGTCGCCGCCGCGGTCGGGCAAATCAAGGCCAACTCGGCTGGTTGTTTTTGCGTAATATGATGATCAAAAATAATAAAACCGACACCGGCCGCCTTGGCCAGATTTAACTTCTCCGCCAGGCCGGAGTTTTTTAGTTCGCTGAAGTCCAAAAGGATAATCAAATCATAATCGGCAATTTTAATCTCCTCGGCGTTACTGACAAGAAGTTTAACTCCGGGTAAAAACTTCAAACTCTCGGCCGGCGGATAGCCGGAAAAGGCGGTAAACGGCTGATTGCGGCCGCTGAGATAATCAGCCAAAGCTAAAACCGACCCCAGACTATCAGCGTCGGGGCGGGGGTTGGCGTGGCCGACGAGGAGAACCTTTTTCGCCCCATCCAGCTTGGCCTTAATCGCTTGGACTGTCTTTTGGTCGAGCATAAACAGAAAGAATAGAGAATGACGAATAGTGAATAGCGAGAAAAAATGCTTCGCCATTCGCTATTCGTCATTCACTATTCGCTATTCGCTATTCCTCGTGAATCTGCCGTAAAATCTCCTCCACCGCCTCCGCCGCCTGGCTCCCCCGGTCAATCCGGAAAGAAAGCTTTGGCGTAAACTGCCAGTCCAACTCGTCAGCGAGCGACTTCTGCAGCTCGCCGGTCTGGTCACGGAGCCGACCATAAACTAGTCCAATATTCTCGGCCGGCGTTATGGTAATCCAGATTTTGGCCGATTTCAGGTTCGCGGTCGTCTCGGCCTTAACAATCGTAACCAAAGAATTGCCGGGCAATTCCACTTCCCGAGCGATAATCAAGCTTAATTTTTGGCGCAAGATTTCTCCCGCGCGGCTGCCGCGTTTTGCCATAACCGGGTATATTATAGCATATAACTGTTTTTGGCAAGCCTTGCTGGTTGGCTTAACTGCTGATAAAATAGAAAAGCGATACTAATAAGTTCAAAGTTCAAAATCCAAAGTTCAAATCAAGAACAAATGCCAAAACTCTGGCACCTTTTGATCTTTGAACTTGATTTGAACTTTGAACTTAGGGTTTTGAACTTCTTATCACTCATGCCAATAAATATAATACCCATGTTAAAACGCCTCCTCAAAAAAATTCTACCCAAACCCCTCTTATCAACCTACCACTTCACCCTGGCTCTTTTGGCGGCTCTATTTTACCGCTTCCCCTCGCGGCGGATGATTGTCATCGGCGTCACCGGCACCACCGGCAAAACCACCACCAGCTATTTGATCGCCCAACTTTTGGAACTCGCCGGTTTTAAAACCGGTTTAAGTTCCACGGCGATTTTCAAAGTTGGCGAAAAGGAATGGCTGAATGACAAAAAAATGACCATGCTCGGCCGCCTGCAAACTCAGAAATTATTAAGGCAGATGGTGCGGGCCGGCTGCGCTTACGCCGTCATCGAAACTTCTTCTGAAGGCATCTTGCAACACCGCCAGGTCGGTATCCATTATGACTCGTTGGTTTTTACCAATCTTTCGCCCGAGCATTTGGAAGCGCACGGCGGTTTTGATAATTATAAAAAAACCAAATTAAAACTTTTCAAAAACTTGGCGCGGGCCAAAAATAAAGTTATCGGGGGGCGGAAAATTCCCCGCACCATTATTGCCAATCTAGACTCCGAACACGCGGCGGACTTTCTTAATTTTAAAGTTGACCAAAAAATCACCTACTCGCTTAACGCTAAACTAACCGGCGTGGAGCCGCAACCGCTTCTGGCAGCCGAGGTTCAAAGTTCCGCCGCCGGATTAAATTTTAAGATCAATGGCCGAAATTTCCACTCGCCCCTACTCGGCGACTTTAACGCCTACAATAATCTCGCCGCGGTCGCTGTTCTTTGCTCGCAAAATATCAGCCTGGAAGCCGCCGCCAAACTCCTGCCCGAGACCAAGCCTTGCCCGGGCCGGATGGAGATTATTCAAGCGGGCCAGCCTTTTACCGTTGTCGTGGACTACGCCTTTGAGCCAAAAGCCATGGCTAATCTCTACCAAACAATCCTGAAACTAAAGCCCGCGAACGGTAAAATTATCCATGTCCTGGGCGGCACCGGCGGCGGCCGCGATAAAGCTCGCCGGCCCGTCATTGGCGGCATTGCCGGACAAAACGCCGACTTGGTTATTGTCACCAATGAAGACCCCTATGACGAAGATCCGGCCGAGATTATCAACCAAGTGGCGCAGGGCGTCCGCCAAAAAGGTAAAGTTGAAAACCAAACATTCTGGAAAATCTCCGACCGCCGGGAGGCGATTCATAAGGCATTAAGTCTGGCTAAGGCAAATGACCTGGTGCTGATCACCGGTAAAGGCTCGGAACAAGCCATCGCCGTAAAGAACGGCAAGCTTCTGCCGTGGGACGACCGGGTGGTAGTGAAAGAGGAAATAAAAAAAATGGCAGAAAATAATTTTTAATTTTTAATTTAAAATTTCTAATCAATTTATAATTCTTAATTTTAAAGCCAAGTTCGTGGCAATTTAAAATTAAGAATTAAACTTTAGAAATTCATTAAAAATTAAAAATTTTAAATTAAAAATTACTTTTATGTCTAAACCCAAACTCCTCGCCCTCCTCCTTACCGCCTTACTAATTCTGGCTACCGCCGGCCTCTACACCTGGCAAGCCGTCAGCCGTTATTTTGCTATTGGCCCGACTAGCGATTGGGAACTGGCTGAAATTAACGCACCAGTAGCGACCAACCCGGCGCCGACCGCCGGCTCGCCCGCCAAAGCTTCAGCGAAGGCGGGACTGCCAACCGCCCAAAAGGCCGGCCCATCAGTTTACTCCGGCCAAGAATTCCTCGGCTACATTAAAAGTGTTAAAAAACAATTTGGCAATTTTTATCTGGGTGTTGATTATGTCCAATGGCTGACCGGCGACGAAGCGAAAAAAGCCGCTCTCGCTGACGGCGCTTGTAAAAAACTAGCTGACTGCGCGCCGAACGGCTTTTATATCCGTAATGTTGATAAAACTATCCGAATTTTTCAAATCTACCCGCTCGCGTCCGTAGAAATGCAAAGCTACAGCCACCGGCCTGACGGCAGTTTGAATATCGGACAAACGATCAGCCTCCTGGACTGGCTGAAGATTTTCGTTGATGAATCCACCTCGCCCTTTAAAAATATACCTTATAGCTTGACGATTAATAAGGACAACGAGGTGGTGAGGATTATTGAGAAATACACGAACTAACTTTTTAACTCCCTAAAGGCGGCCAAAACGGTCGTCTTTTTGAATAGTTGAAAGTTATAAAGTTATAAAGTTGAAAGTTTTTGGAAGGGTTATTTAAATAACTATCCAATGAACTTTATAACTTTATAACTTTCAACTTTATAACTTTCTCCTTGTTCACAGCCTGTGCCTAAACCCTGCATAACCCCGCCTCAAAATCACCAAAAATTAGTCCGCCGAACCATGGCTTTTAACCTCAAAAAATAGAAAATCCCTAAATTTAAATAAAAAATCCTACTTTTCCACAACTTGACAAACTTAAAATCAGCCCTTGACGGCTGCCTTTTTAACTGCTAAACTGTTATCACTTTTGGCTCCTTTGGCTAGATTCTCTCTATTTGTTAGAATAATTTGGCTAAAATTAGAGCCTAAAATCTCAGGATGGGAAAAAAATCCCCGCTATTTAAGTAATTAAATTGTAGGTAGTGGGCACAAGTTAAACACAACATTTAAAATTAAATAACCCTCCCAATCGATCTTATACCTCTAAATTAAAGATTGATGGTGGGTAGGGCGCTTTTTTTATGTCTATCCATAAACCCCTTGAGACCGCGACCGGCCGGAAACGATTTACTACCGTGGTTGACGCCATGGACCTGCCGGATTTAATTCAAGTCCAAAAAGATTCTTATCGCTGGTTTCTCGAGACCGGACTCCGGGATCTGTTGGAAGAAGTCTCCCCCATCAAGGACACTTTCGGCCGCGAGCTGGAATTATCTTTCTCTGACTTCTACTTGGATGAACCGAAGTTTGATGAAGTGACTTCCAAAGCCAAGAATGTCACTTATGAAGCGCCGCTCCGGATTAAAGCTAAATTACAGAATCGCCGCAATAGCAAAATTCAACAGCAGGAAATTTACCTCGGCGACTTTCCGCTGATGACTGACCGCGGCACTTTTATTATTAATGGCATTGAGCGTGTGGTCGTTTCCCAGCTCATCCGCTCGTCCGGTGTTTTCTTTACCGCCGAAGCCACTCGTGGCCGGCGGTTTTATGGCGCCAAAGTTATCCCGAATCGCGGCGCTTGGCTGGAAATTGAGACCGACCAAAACAATGTTATCTGGGTGAAAATCGACCGAAAGCGGAAAATCGCCATCACGGCGCTACTTCGCTCCTTTGGCTACGGCAGCAATGAAGAAATTTTGGAATTATTTAAAGAGGTTGATATTGACCCGGATGTTAAATATATCAACAAAACTCTGGAAAAAGACCCAACTAAAACCGTTGATGACGGCTTAATTGAAGTTTATAAAAGAATCCGCCCGGGCGATTTGGCGACGCCGGACAATGCCAAGAGCTTGATCTACTCCATGTTTTTTAACTTTGACCGCTATGACTTTGAAGCGGTCGGCCGGTATAAACTGAACGAACGCTTTGGCTTTAACATCCCCAACAACAAAGCTAACCGCGTCCTGCGCCGCGAAGACCTGATCGCCGTGGTACAGGAAATAATCCGCCTTAACATCAACCAACGGGATCCGGATGATATTGACCACCTCGGCAACCGCCGCGTCCGCGCCGTCGGTGAGCTGATTAAGAACAAATTCCGCATCGGCCTCGCTCGCATGGAACGGATTATCCGCGACCGCATGAGCACTCTCGACCCGCAGAGCCTGACTCCGGCCAAATTGATCAACGCCCGGCCGGTCATCAGCGCCGTCAAGGAATTTTTTATGTCTTCCCAGCTCTCGCAGTTTATGGACCAGACCAACCCGCTATCCGAGCTGGAACATAAACGGCGGCTCTCGGCCATGGGTCCAGGCGGCTTGAGCCGCGAGCGGGCCGGCTTTGATGTCCGCGATGTCCATACCACCCACTACGGTCGCATTTGCCCGATCCAAACCCCGGAAGGCCCAAATATCGGCCTGGTTGGCCACCTCGCCACTTACGCGCGCATCAACCAATACGGTTTTATTGAAACCGCTTACGCTAAACTCAAACACTGGGCAAAATCAGATTTGAAAGATAAAGATGGCAAGTCACTCGGTAAAAAAGGCGCCGAAATCACCGAAGCTAACTGGCTCTTGATTAGAGAAAAATACCCAGAACTGACGACCGAAACCCGCGCCCAGGTGACTGCCGAAGTGGTTTATCTCAACGCGCTCGCCGAAGAAAAGATCACTTCCACCGCCGCCACCACCCCGGTGGACGCGGAAGGTTTCTTTATTAATGAAAAAGCGGAAGTCCGCCGCCACGCCGAGCCGGGCTTAGACTTTACTTATAATCTTGATTACCTTGATGTCTCTTCGGCGCAAATCGTCAGTATAGCGACCGCCTTGATTCCGTTCCTCGAACATGACGACGCCATCCGCGCGCTCATGGGCTCCAACATGCAGCGGCAGGCTTTGCCCTTGATCAACCCCCAGTCGCCGATTGTCGGCACCGGTGTGGAACGGCGCGCCGCCATCGACTCCGGCCATGTCATTACTTCATCCGGCGACGGCAAAGTGGCCGGCGTTTCCGGCCATTTGGTGGAAGTGCAAGAGTCGAACGGCCGCATCAAGAAATATCCTTTGAATAAATTTGTCCGCTCCAACCAATCCACCTGCATCAACCAACGGCCGATCGTCCATAAAGGCGATAAGGTCAAAAAAGGCGATGTCCTCGCCGACGGTCCGGCGACCGACCACGGCGAACTGGCGCTGGGGCAAAATGTCTTGGTGGCGTTTATGGCTTGGGAAGGCTATAACTACGAAGACGCGATCGTCCTCTCCCGCCGGCTGGTCCAAGACGACCGCTACACTTCGGTTTATATTGAAAATTTCTCGATCGATGTCCGCGACACCAAGCTGGGACCGGAAGTCATGACTGCCGATATCCCCAATGTCTCGGAAGAGAAACTAAAGAACCTCGACGGCGAAGGCATTATCCGCATCGGCGCCGAAGTTTTCTCCGGCGACATCTTGGTCGGTAAAATCACCCCCAAAGGCGAAACCGAACTTTCCGCGGAAGAAAAACTCCTCCGCGCCATCTTCGGCGAAAAGGCCCGCGATGTCCGCGACAGCTCGCTCTACTTGGAACACGGCGAACACGGCAAAGTGATTGATATTAAAATTTTCTCGCGCGAGGCGGGCGACAAACTGCCGGCCGGCGTGATTAAGACGATTCAGGTGACGATTGCCAACCTGCGCAAATCCCAAGTCGGCGACAAACTTTCCGGCCGCCATGGCAACAAAGGCGTCATTTCCAAGATTTTACCGGTGGAAGAAATGCCGTTCCTCGCCGATGGCACACCGATTGATGTTGTTCTCTCCCCCTTGGGCGTGGTCAACCGCATGAACTTGGGCCAAATTTTGGAAACGCACTTGGGCCTGGCCGCGCAAAAATTAAATTATAAAGTGATCACCCCGGTCTTGAACGGCATCAGCGAAGAGCAGATTTCCGCCGAACTGGTCAAAGCCGGCTTCCCGCCGGATGGCCAACTCCAGCTTTATGACGGCCGCACCGGCGAACCGTTTGACCGCAAAGTCACCGTCGGCTACAAATATATTTTGAAGCTCAACCACATGGTGGAAGACAAGATCCACCAGCGGTCCATCGGGCCTTACTCCTTGATTACCCAGCAACCGCTCGGCGGCAAAGCCCAATTCGGCGGCCAACGGTTCGGCGAAATGGAAGTCTGGGCGCTCGAAGCTTATGGCGCTTCCAACACGCTGCAAGAAATTCTGACCATCAAATCCGATGATGTCCCTGGCCGTTCCAAAGCCTATGAATCAATCATCAAGGGCGAGGTCATCAACAAAATCAATATTCCGGAAAGCTTCAATGTCTTGGTCCGCGAGCTGAAAGGTCTGGGCCTGGATGTGGAATTACTAAAAGATTTAGATAAACCCGAAAAACCGGGCGCGCCTGAAAAACAGGAAGATTAATTAAATATTATCTAATCTAAATTCTATATGTATAAAACCACAACTGCCAACGACTTTGACGCCATCCGGCTGAAGCTCGCCTCGCCAACGGTGATCCGCGCTTGGTCTCATGGCGAAGTCACTCGGCCGGAAACCATTAACTACCGCACCCAAAAACCGGAACGGGACGGTCTTTTCTGTGAAAGAATTTTCGGCCCGTCCAAAGACTGGGAATGTTTCTGCGGCAAATATAAGAAAATCCGCTACAAAGGCATTGTCTGCGATAAATGCGGCGTGGAAGTCACCCGCGCTTTGGTCCGCCGCGAACGGATGGGCCATATCGAGCTGGCGGTGCCGGTTTCACACATTTGGTTTTTACGCGGCGTGCCGAGTAAAATCGGCCTGGCCTTAAACCTCTCGCCGCAAACCATGGAAAAGGTGGTTTATTTCGCCAACTTCATTATCACCCGTGTGGATGAAGGCATTAAAGAACAGCTGGCCGAACAATTGCGCCAGGAGTTTAAAAATTCCAAAAAAGACCTAGAAAACCGCTTTAATCAAGAAGTGGAAAAGGTTAAACAAGCGCTTGGCCCGAATCCCAGCGAATCTAAACTAGACGAAGCGATGCGGAAAGCGAATGTTGAGCTGGATAAAAATATGCTGGAACTCCAGCAAGAAATGGAAGACACCGAAAAAGAACTCCGCGAGATTAAGAAATACAAATTGATCAGCGAACATGAGTACCAAGAAATGTCCATGAAATACGGGCCGCTGTTTGACGCCGATATCGGGGCCGAGGCGCTCTATTCTTTGCTTTCGGAAATCGACCTGGATAAAGAAATTAAAACCCTGGAAGCCGAGAAAGACGACAGCCAGGGCGCCAAAAGGGATAAATTGGTCAAACGGCTAAAACTGCTCCGCAGCCTTTCTAAAAATGAACTGCGGCCGGAATGGATGGTACTGACTATCCTACCGATCATCCCGCCGGATCTTCGGCCAATGGTCGCTCTCGACGGCGGCCGCTTTGCCACTTCCGACTTGAACGACCTTTACCGCCGGATTATCAACCGCAACAACCGCCTCAAACGGCTGAAAGAACTAACCGCGCCGGAAGTCATTGTTAGGAACGAAAAACGGATGCTCCAGGAAGCCGTGGACGCGCTGATTGATAACTCCGCCCGCCACTCCAAAACCGTGGTTGCCTCGACCGGCCAAAAACGGCAGTTGAAGTCGCTCGCCGATATTCTCAAAGGCAAACAAGGCCGCTTCCGCCAGAACTTGCTCGGCAAACGCGTGGACTACTCCGGCCGTTCGGTCATCGTCGTTGGCCCGGAACTGAAAATCTACCAATGCGGCTTGCCGAAGAAAATGGCCCTGGAACTCTTTAAGCCTTTTATTATTTCCCGCTTGATCAAAGACGGCTTTGTCCATAACATCCGCTCGGCCAACCGCTTTATCGAGTCCAGCCATACCGAAGTTTGGGACATTTTGGAAGAAGTCACCAAACACGCTCATGTCTTCCTCAACCGCGCCCCGACTTTGCACCGGCTCGGCATCCAAGCTTTTCAACCGATCTTGATTGAAGGCAAGGCGATCCAATTGCACCCGCTGGTCTGCCCGGCGTTTAACGCTGACTTTGATGGCGACCAAATGGCCGTTCATGTGCCGTTGACCGAAGAAGCGAAGCAAGAAGCCGCCCACATTATGCTTTCGGCGAATAACCTCTTGAAACCGGCGACCGGCAAACCAGTGGTCAGCCCGAACAAAGATATCATTCTCGGCATCTATTACCTCACCGCCGATGAGCCCGAACAGCCGGCAGAGGAAAAAATTAAACGGTTCTCTTGTGTTAAAGAAGCGCGCACCGCTTATCAGCTCCGCCTGATCGGCCTCCGCGAAACCATTAAAGTTAAGGACAAGTTTAAATCCAAGAAAGAAGAGGTGCTGACGACCACCTTTGGCCGGATCACCTTCAACTCCATCGTGCCGGAAAAATTGCCTTACTACAACCAGACAATTGACGGCAAAACCATTTCCAAGATTGTTTCCCTGACGCTCGAAAGCCATTTGCCAGAAGACACGATTGAATTCCTAGACAAGGTCAAACGGCTCGGCTTCAAATACCTGACTAAGTCCGGCTACTCTTGGGGCATGAACGATTTGCCGACCTTGAAAGAAAAGGACGCCTTGATTACCGAGGGCGATAAGATTGTCGATGAGATTGAAGACCATTATCAGCAAGGCCTTTTGACCCAGAAAGAGCGCCACTCCAAGATCATTGAAACCTGGACCGAAATCAAAGATAAAATCGTGGAACTCTCAACGCAAAAACTGGACCGCCGCGGCTCGGTCTTTGCCATGATCAACTCCGGCGCGCGCGGCTCTTGGGGCCAGCTGACCCAGATGGTCGGCTTGAAGGGCCTGGTCGCCAACCCGGCCGGCGATATTATCGAACTACCGGTCAAAGGCAGCTTCAAACAAGGTTTTGATGTCCTCGAATACTTTATTTCCACTCACGGCTCGCGGAAAGGCCTTTCCGACACCGCTCTCCGCACCGCAAACGCCGGTTATCTGACCCGCCGCCTCGTTGATGTGGCGCAAGATGTGGTCATCCGCGAAAAAGACTGCGGCGACCGCACCGGTGTGGTGGTGACTAAAGAAGAAAGCGAAGCCATGGGCGAAACTTTAGCCGAACGCGTCCGCGGCCGTTATAGTTTGGAAGAAATCACCGGCCCGCGCGGCAAAATCATTGTCAAGAAAAACGAAGTGATAGATGACGCTGCCAGCCGCGAGATTGAAAAACTGGATTTAGCGGAACTGAATGTCCGCTCGGTCTTCACTTGCCGCCTGCCCAAAGGCCTCTGCCAAAAATGCTACGGCTTTGACCTTGGTTACAACCAGCTGGTCAATATGGGCACGGCCGTCGGCATTGTCGCCGCGCAGTCCATCGGCGAACCGGGCACCCAGCTGACTATGCGTACCTTTCACTCCGGCGGCGTCGCGGGCAAAGATATCACCCAAGGTTTGCCGCGGGTGGAAGAACTCTTTGAAGCCCGCCCGCCGAAGCATAAAGCTTTTGTCGCTGAAATGGACGGCATTATCTCGATTGACGAGACGCCGCGCACCATCACCGACCCCAGCGGCCGCGTGGTCCTCTCCGGCAAATTCGGCCAGAAGATTGTTAAGGTCAATTACCAGGAGAATGAAGAGGATGAATATAAGTTTAATAAAGGCGCCGAGGTCAAAGTCAAAGACCAGGAAAGCGTGGCTAAGGGCGCTCTGCTCTTCACCAACCCGGATGACAAGAAAGTCTTTGCCACCCGCGAGGGCATTGTCCGGATTGACAAGAACAAAGTCAAAATCGTCGCCGACGCCGCCAAAGCGACTGAATATATTATTCCCCGCGAGTATTCTTTGGTGGTCAAAAACGGCGACTTGGTCGCTAAAGGCGACCGCCTGACTGACGGCAGTTTGGACACGCACCAGCTCTACCAGCACAAAGGCAAAGTCGCGGTCCAGAAATACATGCTGAAAGAAATCCAGCATATTTACTCGTCCCAAGGCCAGAAGCTGAATGACAAGCATGTCGAGATTATCTTGAAACAGCTCTTCAGCCGCGTCTTTATCCGCGACGCCGGCGACACCGAGCTCCTACCCGGCGAAATTGCCGAGAACGCCGAGACCTTTGCCGCGAACGAAGAAGCGGAGAGCCATAAGAAACAACCGGCGATCTTTGACGAGCTGTTCCTCGGCATCTCCAAGATCTCGCTCTCAACGCCGTCTTGGCTGTCAGCGGCTTCCTTCCAAGAAACCGCCCGCGTCCTGATCAACGCCGCGACCACTGGCAAGATCGACAAGCTGGAAGGCCTCAAAGAAAATGTCATCATCGGCCGCCGCATCCCAGCGGGCACGGGGTTTGTGCCGAAGGTGGTTGAAAAGAAGTAATCTAGGTTAATATAATTAGTGCTAAAAAGGGCTTCGGGGTTATTCCTGGGGCTCTTTTTAAATAAGCTCAAAGTTCAAGGTTCAAAGTTCAAATCAAGTTCAAAGATCAAAAGCTGCCGGAGTTTTAACATTTGAACTTGATTTGCCTGCCCCGTGTATGCTGGGGAACTTTGAATCTTTGGATTTTGAACTTTTTACAAAAAAGGCCCGCGCAGTCTATGGAGACCAACGCGGGCCGAGGTGTGTGAACTTGTTTCAGAGGTTAGAGTGAGAAGACGCGAGCGACATTGCTACAGCCGGCTTTGTGAGTGCAGAGAATATACCAGCCATCGTTGTTCCAATCCACACTCACCACTCTCAACCTTCCCCGGTTATTACGAATGTAGAAAGCGCTCGACTGACTACTGGGCAACCCCAGCCTGGCTTCCTTTTCAACGCCGGTGGGCTGTCTTTTTAGCATTTCCCAGAGATGGTAAAGTGTGGTCTCGTATCGAATGCCTAGTTCGGCGATAATCTCCGCGTCCAATACGGAACTATCTTCTCGAAGCGTATGGATGATAAGCTCCGCCGCCGGTATATCGGTTTCCACCTTATCCAAAAACTCTGAGACGAAAGTGGGATGAAAACCCCGGAAAACTACACCAGCTCCGTTGCCGGTCTTGAAGTGTTCGGCAACAACAAATCTCGCCACTCTCTCTACCTGTACCAGTGATAAAGTAAAATTGGCAAAGACGCTTTTCACTTCTTCCAACGGGCAAAGAGCAAATTTCAATGCCCTCTGAACGCCCAACGGGCTGTCGATCCACGCCTGCATGTCTTTCGCCGACATCGGCGGCAAATTCTCCACTATTTTGGCGATAAGCCGGCCGGTTTGCCCATTAACTGCATTTCTAGGATCTTCTTTATTCATGGCGTTTTCTCCTTATAGGTTTTCGCCATTGTTATTTTGTGCCGTTAAACCGCCACCATTGGCAGTCACAGCCAGAAAACACCGCGGATATAGTGCCTTTTGGCTAGGACTCCGAAATTAACCTTTGAAGTGCAACACTTGGCAAGGTAGAATAAGAACCTATGCCAAATACCAAGAAGAGTTACCAACACCTCAAAAAGGCCGAACGGCTGGAGATCGCCATTCT
>JBAZBH010000015.1:0-19192 GCA_041671565.1 Patescibacteria group bacterium | reverse complement strand
GCCGTTCGGCCTTTTTGAGGTGTTGGTAACTCTTCTTGGTATTTGGCATAGGTTCTTATTCTACCTTGCCAAGTGTTGCACTTCAAAGGTTAATTTCGGGAACGCAGTTTTTTAACCATTTATCAAAAGGAGGAGTCCATTGACATTCATAAGTTAGCCTCGGACGCGGGGCGTTAAACAAAACCACATAACTTCGGGGGCCGTTTTCGGCGCAAGGTCTCCTTTCAAGGGTTAGCGTGGTTTCATCAACCGCGCCAACCAAGAAGGAGTCTACCATGTGCCATGACTGGATGAATGAGCTGAGAGGCTGGACTTTCCAGCAAGCGACTGTTCGGGAGTACCGGTATGTTCGGACCGGGTATTATCGGCAATCCGGGTTTGACGATTCTGAACTTGAAGACGAGGAGATAATCGTCACCGCGGAATTTTGCGGCCGGCTCGACCGCGTTCAAATTGAAGGCAGAAAGCTGATCGTCACTTTCAAATGGTTGGCCCAAAAGGTCAACAAATTTGGCTGGCGGATGGTCGATCGCCGCCGATTTGATTTTGCAGTCGATGCTACCCGCGAATCCGATGAATTTCCGGAGGAACTCCCGTGTGAACGGCTCGGGCTGGAAACCAAAATTAAGGATAAAAAGTTCCACCTTGCATTTTGGCCGGAGAAACATCTGGCCGCCAGCGATATCAAACAGTAACGACCAGGGCTCGGGGATCAACACCGACGGGTGTCCCCGAGCCCACCCATTATCAATAGCCAATCTTGGCTGTTTTTTTATTAACAAAATTTTCTTTTGCCCTCGCCGGGCGGGAGATAGAAATAAAAAACACATAACATGGAACACATAACAAAAGCCGGTCTTTTGTTTATTGTTCCATGTTATGTGTTATGTGACCTACTTCGTCACCCTAAACACCTCTTCCACCGTGGTCACACCGTCCAGGGCCTTGAGTAGCCCGTCCTGCATCATCGTCACCATGCCGTTTTTGACCGCGATTTCCTGGATTTGGTATTCGGAAACTTGTCCGGAAAGGATGAGTTTTTCGATTTCCTGGGTCATACCCATGATTTCAAAAATGCCGACCCGGCCGAAGTAGCCGAGTTGCTGGCACTCTTTACAGCCTTTGCCTTTAAAAAACTTCAGATTATTAATATCTTTGATCGTGCTGCCTTCGCCGGACTCGGGTTTGAGGGTGGAGAGGGTTTTGATCACTTCGGCCATAGTGCGGTTGTCGATTTCCGCTGCCACTTTGCAGTGGGGGCAGATTTTGCGGACGAGCCGCTGGCCCATCATGGCGTTTAGCGCAGGCGCGAGGAGAAACGGTCGGACATTCATGGATAAAAGGCGGGGGACGGTCGCGGCCGCCGAGTTGGTGTGCAAGGTAGAAATCACCAGATGGCCGGTCAGAGCGGCGTTGATGGCGGTTTCGGCGGTGTCGAGATCGCGGACTTCGCCGACCATAATGATATCCGGGTCTTGGCGGAGGATGGAGCGGAGGCCTTTGGCAAAAGTGTAGTCTTCACTGGTGTTGACCTGGCTTTGGTTAATGCCCGCCAGCTTGTATTCAATCGGGTCCTCGAGGGTGATAATTTTAGTTTCCGGGCTGTTTAGTTTATTCAAAACCGCGTAAAGCGTGGTGCTTTTGCCGGACCCGGTCGGGCCGGTGGTGATAATCATGCCGTTCGGTTTTTTGATCTCGCGGTCCAGATCGGCGTAAGCCTTACCCCGAAGGCCGAGGTCGTCAAACTGAATGGCGCTGGAGGACGACATGAGTAAACGGATAACAATGCTTTCGCCGTAGTTGGTCGGCACCACGGAAACGCGGACATCAATTTGGTCGCCAACGAGTTTAATCGAGAAAGAGCCGTCTTGCGGTTTGTCATTAACATTGATTTTCAGCCGGGCGAGGAGTTTGATACGGGAGGTGAGTTTTTTCCAGACATCTTTCGGCAGGTCGACAATTTCATGGAGAATGCCGTCAATTCGGTAGCGGACCATAATACCGCTTTCTTCGGCTTCAATGTGGATGTCGGAAGCGCGACTGTCAATCGCCGTTGCCACCAGGAAGGTTACCAGGTCCGTGACCGAGACTTTGCGGATTTTTTCCGCCAGTTCGGCGAAGTTGGCAAACTGATTGCGGAAGTTTTGGAGGTCGTCAGCTTTGATATTCAGGCCCCGTTCCACCGGCTTAATTTTGGGCACGGTTTTGTAGAAGAAAAAGGCCTTTTCTAGGCTGTGCGGCGAGATGAGATAAAGGTTAATTTGATATTCTTTGGCGTTCAGTTCGCTTTGCAGTTCAGCGAGACCGGGTTGCAGCGGGTTAACGGTGCCGAGGCTGACTTGGTCGCCCTGCAGGTCAAAACAAATAGTTCCGAGCTCCTGGGCGCGATCTTGCGGGATCAAAGAAATCGCCTGCGGGGAAATCGCCAGGCCGCTGAGATTGATATACAAAAGCCCTTGGCCGGCGGCCGCGGCCTCCACTTCCCGTTCGTTGTCTGCGAGGTGCAGTTCGTCCATCTTTTTATCCAGTTTTGCGGCCACTTCCGGGGTGGAGATGTCGAGGCGGTCGCTGTCGGGGGTGTTTGAATTGAGAGAGTCGTTGGTCATATTGGGAGTGATTATGGGGGTATTATAGCAGAAATAGCGGGTAGCGGATAGGTTGATAGGTTGTTAGGAATCGCTGAAAAGGTGGTTTTTTGATAGAATGACAATAATGGAAACAGAATATATAAAATTGCGCGACCAGTATCTTCCCGCTAAGCCAGCCGTGGTTTTTGTTTTAGAATCACCTCCGGCCGGGCACGGTTATTTTTATGATCCAAACGGCAAGGTTTCCGAAGTTCTCTTCCGGTCATTTATGAAGCTTTTGGCTATCAAACCCATCAGTAAAGATGAAGGATTGTCAGAATTTAAAAGAAAAGGCTGGGTTTTAGTTGACCCTATTTATCAGCCAGTAAATAAACTTTCCGACAAGGAAGCTAATAAGTTAATTTTGGATAATTATCCCAATTTTAAAAAGGATTTACTGGTTGTAATCCAAGACGATAAGACAACGCCCATAATTTTAATAAAGGCAAATATTTGCCGTTTGTTGGAAGAACCCTTATTTGAAGATGGTTTTAATGTCGTCAATGATTCAGTCATAATTCCTTTTCCTTTGCATTATCACCTTAATGCTTTTTTGGAGAAGGTGGGTAAGTTGCTGGTAGGACTTTAAATAAAAAAAGAGGGCTACCGAAGTAGCCCTAATGTGTATGTTGTTTGACTGTGGCGCGGTCAGTCGATGAATTCGAGCCAACCATTTAAAGTCGTTGGCCGGTTTGATACTAAGACCTGAGATTCTATCGGCCATCGATCTCCCTTCGCTTTGTCAGAGGACAGCGAGAATGCTTTAATTTCTTGATCATGGGCGAAAGGAATAGCTGGTTCTGGACGCAACATCACGGAGACACAGTTATTGGCCGCAATAAATAGGGCAAAGCTCCCTATTTTGCTTTCCGATATCATGGTGGAGAAGGGATTAAGAGATTTTTGACTTTCTGCTTCTTGCTCCGACGCCATGACTGTCACTCTTATTCTCCGCCCGATTAGTCCTTGGGGAAACTCTTTTTGTAGCCATGCTGTCTCTTTGTCGTTTTTTTCTTCAGCCGTTGCTTCAGTTGATGATTCTGTTGGTGATGAGCATGGTCCATCTTCTTCCAGGTGTTCTTTTGAGAAAAGCACCATGTCGTTTTCAGGATTGATCGCGTCAATGCGGTCTATGCCGACCAGCCATTCTGGTTCTCCCAAGTTTGATTCGCCTTTTTGGTCAAATTCGAACCAGGTTAATGACAAGAGGTGTCGGCGGTTGGTGAAAAGCCGGAAGCCCTTCAAGTTAGACGGAAATTCTTGCAGGTGATTTTTGAGGAAGGCGAAATCCTCTTTATCAGCTGCGCCTTCAAACGTGTCTTTCGCCTCGCATGAATTTTTGACCGGTACGGCGAGGAATGTCCTGCCGCCAATTGTAAACTCTACTTTGCTGTCCCAGTCGAGATTAGGATTAAGGTTTTTCATTGTCTTCTCCTTTGTTGCCCGTTATGGGCCCATTGATGGTAAGTTGCGATTTACTGCTTCAGTGCGGGCTAGCCGATAGTACTTTCTGGCTATCATGGTTTTTTCCTCCTTGGTGATAGGTTGTTTGGGTTCATTTCTCGGATTCGGCGATAGTTTTACCGCAGCTGGAATGGACGAGGCAACGGTTGTCGCCTTCCACCCGCAAAGTTATCTTTTGTCCTTTGGCTTTGGTGGTGCCGCCGGTAAAACAGCCGCAGGGTAAAATCAGGTCGTGGGGTATGGTGACGGGTTTACTTGAGGCGAGTAGATGGGGCTTTACCTTTTCTAGCCACCGTTGCCCTTGATTTTTGAGCCGTTCTTCGATTTCCGCCATTCTGGCAGTGGTTTCTTTCAGTTGCCGGAGCCGCAATTCAATTTCCTCAATGGCGGATTTAATGGTGGCTTGTTTGGCAGTGGCCATGGTTTTTCTCCTTTATTTTTGATCTGAGGTGAGGCGGCACACTTTCCAAGCCAGGCTCGGCGTCTGGCGGGAGAAGTTTTTCCCATGGCGCCGGCCGTTCGAGAAGCCGGCGAACATTCTCGGTAGTTAGCCCTTTCTTTTTGGTTTTCGCTTGCTTTTGCATAACTCATCTCCTTTGCTGGTTAAATTGACAAGGAACTACCCGGCGCAAAACAATTTTTACGCGGGGATGACTCATTGCCAAAAATTACCAATAAACAAAAAACCGACCAGCGCGGGTCAGTTTAATTAGCCGGATAATCTAAGTTATTTTAGACTATGACAAAATGACTGATCCGCGGGCCAGAATTGAGGTAATAATAGAATTTGGCGGTAGAAACAGTCATATAGTTAACTTATATTATTAGCTTAACATATAGGCTTTGGGCGTCAAGGGTGGTGGGGATAAGCGGGGGAGAATCAAGAATTATGAATCAAGAATCAAGAAGCCCTCCTTAGTTTCTTAATTCTTTATTCTCATTCTAACTACTTACCACCTTCATTGGTATATGGTATGTCGTATATGGTATACGGCTACTAAGTTTATTTGGTAGTTTAGAGTTGAACCTGATAATATGCCCTCTTGATTCTTGATTCATAATTCTTGATTCTCACAACAAAAAAACCGCCCAGCACCTAGCCAGGCGGCTTTCGATTAAAAATGATCTTAGGTGTTGTTCAATTTGTCCGCTGTCAGCCGGTGCAGTTTGGATTCCAGCTGGTTCTTTTCCAGATTGCCAAAGACTCCCACCCAAACGGCCAACTGAAAAGTGGTCAGGCCGGCGGTGACAACTAACGCCAAGAGGAAGATTATTATAATTACCGCCAGGTAAGACAGGTAGTAAAGCCAAGGCGACTGGAGAACAATCGACGCGTATGACAGGACATAGAGCGGGGCCATCAACATTAAGACCACTAAAAACAAGGCGATGGTAATTAAGATCGTCAGCGCGAATAAGCCGGCGGCAACTTCCAGGAGAATCAGCCAGTTGGCAAAGAGTAGGCGCCAAGCGGCTGCCACGGCGTCTTTCAGCCGGTAATCTTTGACGGTTAAATAGATATTGCTGAGGAGAACCAGAAACGAAATAGTCAAAACTAGAAGCAGGCTGACGATAAAGGTCACAAGATAAAAGCTAAAACCGAGAATCGTCACACCGCCGTTTAAAACCGCGGCTAAGGCGCCGTAACTGAGCAGGAAGAAGATAAAGAAAATCAAAATTTTGCCGCCGAGATTCAAAACAAACACCGGCCAGAAATACTTTTGGCTTTCGGCGAATCCGGCTAAAGCGCTGTCGCGCCCCGGGCCTTTGGCGCAGGCGCGCAGAACCGTGATCTGGCTGGTGGTGAAAAGCCAATAGAAGAACAGAACGATCAAAGCAATAATCAGAAGCATCATTATTAGTGTCAGGCCGGTCAGCGGGCGGACAAAAAAGGCCGCTTTGAGGTCAGCGCCGGAAATGCCGGTAACGGCGATTGATTGCCAGAGCTTAACCAGAAAAAAATCCCGGCCGGTGGACAGGCGCAAGCCGTTGAGAATGATTTCGTAAACTCCGCCCACACCCCAAAAAGTGGCGAGGAAGCCGAAAAACCAAAGGCCGCGGCGGCTGCGGATAGTTAGCCATGCGTTTTTAAGAATTTGGCGGTAGGGAGTCATAGGGGTAGATTTATGAATTAGGATTTAAGAGGTAAGATTTAAAAATAAATGTCCAAGCTCCAATGACCAATAAAATGCTTCAACCATTGGTCATTGGCGCTTGGTCATTGGACATTTTCTTATCCCATTATACCTTACTTCGCCACAGTCTTAAAGATGCTCTCAAATTCTTCTTTTTCCAGCGTTTCTTTCTCCACCAGCCGGCGGGCGATTTCGTCGAGGAAGTCGCGGTCGGATTGGAGGATCGCCTGCACCCGTTTGATATTGTCAGTGATAATTTTGGCGATTTCTTGGTCAATCGTTTCGGCCACTTTTTCGCTGTAGTCGCGCTGTTCGTGGATTTCGCGGCCAAGGAAGATCATTTCTTCATGCGTGCCAAAAGTCCGCGGCGGGAGCTTGTCGCTCATGCCGTAGCGGGTGACCAGGTCGCGGGAAATTTGCGTTGCCCGTTCCAGGTCGTTACTGGCGCCGGTGGTGACTTCGCCGAAAATGGCTTTTTCGGTTTCATGGCCGGCGAGCAGGACGGCGATTTCGTCGAGGAAACCGGAGCGGGTCTGGAGTTTCCGTTCTTCGTTCGGCAACTTCAAAGTATAACCGGCGGCGCGGCCGCGAGCGATAATGGAGACTTTATGCACCGGGTCGGCGTTCGGCAGGAGGTGGGAAAGGAGGGCGTGACCGGCTTCGTGGTAGGCGGTAATTTTCTTTTCTTTAGTCGATAAGATATGGCTTTTCCGTTCGGGCCCGAGCATGACTTTTTCAATGCTTTCCAGCGCCTCTACTTGCGAGACTTTCTTTTTGTTGCGGCGGGCGGCGAGAATCGCGGCTTCGTTCAAGATGTTGGCGAGGTCGGCGCCGGAAAAGCCGGGCGTCCGTTCAGCGACACGGCGGAGGTCAACATCTTTTTCCATGACTTTATTTCTGGCGTGGATTTTTAATATTTCCTCACGGTCGCCAATGTCCGGCAGGTCGAGGATAACGCGGCGGTCAAAGCGGCCCGGACGGAGGAGCGCCGGGTCGAGGACATCCGGGCGGTTGGTCGCGGCCATAACAATAACATTGACCGAGCTTTCAAAGCCGTCCATTTCGACCAGGATTTGGTTGAGGGTTTGTTCCCGTTCGTCGTGCGAACCGCCCAGGCCGGCGCCGCGCTGGCGGCCGACGGCGTCGATTTCATCAATAAAGATAATGCAGGGTGAAGCTTTTTTGGCGCGGCGGAAAAGGTCGCGGACGCGGCTGGCGCCGACGCCGACGAACATTTCCACAAACTCGGAGCCGGAGATAGAGAAGAAGGGGACGCCGGCTTCGCCAGCGACCGCTTTGGCGAGCATGGTTTTGCCGGTGCCGGGCGAACCCATCAGGAGGACGCCGCGCGGGATTTTCGCGCCGAGGGCCAAGAACTTTTTCGGATTGATGAGGAAGTCCACGATTTCTTTCAGTTCTTCCTTGGCTTCTTTGACGCCGGCGACATCGGCAAACGAGATTTTTTCTTTTTTATCTTTGCCTTCTTCCCGCGGTTTGGACTGGCCAAAGGACATCGCTTGATTATTGGCGCCACGCAACTGTCGCGACATAAACCAAATCAAGCCGATGATTAGTAAAATCGGCAAAGCCAGCGGCACGATGATATTCAGCCAAAAGTTGGTGCCGGTGTCTTCCTGCACTTCCAAGGAAAGTCCCTGGAGTTTCTCTGGGTCAACATTGTAGTTTTTTAGCAGTTCAGAGAAGTTTTCACCCGGCTCTTTTTTTAAGGTTTCGGCGGTGTCATCCTTAAGCGTCAAATTAATTTTATCGCCTTTAACCACGATGCCTTTAATCTCGCCGTTGTTAATCTGGTTGATCATGGCCACGGTGTCGATTTCTTTGACCGTCGGTCCGGCCGGTCGGTTAAAGAGACTGAGAAGGGCCGCGAGGCCGATAAAAACCAAAAAGAAAATTAATAGATTTTTGCCAAGAGAGGATTTCATAAGCGAATTGATTATATTTAATAATTTGAATTATAGATAAAAAATGGGATAAAGTCAAAGCTCAAAACTCAAAAGTCAAAACCACAACGCAAAAGGCAAAACTACGGTTCTAACCCCTAAGTTCAAAAGATTAACTTGCCCCTTTGAATATCTTTAATACAAAGTACGGAGAAGATCAAGTTTTGAGTTTTAAGCTGTGGTTTTGGCTTTTGAGCTTTGACTTTTGAGTTAATAAAAAAGACAGGTTACCCCATCTTTTTATTGGTTTAAAGTTTATTTATTCTTTCACTTCAGCTTCGGTCGGCACTTCAGCGGTTTCCGGTTCACCTGCCTGCGCAGGCAGGGCGGCTTTTTCTTTTTTCGCCTTTTTCGCCTTCTTTTCTTTAACCGGTTTGTCTTCGGAAGCGTCAGCGGTGTTGCCACCCTTGGTTTTCAAGCTCAGGCCGAGGCGGTGGTTCTCCGGTTCCACGGAGATAATTTTAAACTCCATGGTGTCGCCGGGTTTGGCGATTTCGGCGATATTCTCCACGGCTTTCTTGCCCAGCTCAGAGATGTGGGCGAGGCCATGGATTTCCGGGTCCAATTCCACAAACAAGCCGAACGGATTGGCTTTGAGGATCTTGCCGGAGACGATTTGGCCGACTTGATATTTATCTTTGACATGCACCCAAGGGTCTTCCTGCAAGGCTTTGGTCGAGAGGAAGATTTTGGAGCCGTCAACATTGATAATTTTGGCTTTGATTTCTTGACCCACTTTAATATAGTCTTTGGGGTCGTCGATCCGCTGCCAAGCCAGTTCGGAAATATGGATCAAACCTTCCAGATTCTCGCCAAATTTCACAAAAGCGCCGAAGTCGGTGACGGCCGTGACTTTGCCTTCCACCAGGTCGCCGGGCTGATATTTGGTGATGGTGCCATGCTGTTGTTCTTCCCAGGCGGCTTTTTCGGAGACAATCAGTTTTTCGCCGTCTTCATCGGCGGTAATAACTTTGACATCCATTTTTTCATGGGCGTAGCTTTTGAGTTTTTCCAAAATCTTAGTCTTGTCGCCACCAGGCACGCGCGGATAGTGCTCCGGGCTGAGCTGTGACACCGGCAAAAATCCGGCGATGCGGTTAATTTTAACCATCAGACCGCCGCGGTTGGCGTCGAGGACATCGGCCGAGACAATCTGGCCGCTCTGCATCATCGCTTTGAGTATATCCCAGACTTTTTTGTGGCCGGCAAAACGGAAAGACAGTTCCAGCTCCCCATTTTCGCTTTCCAATTCCATGACGGTCGCCTCAATCTCGTCGCCGACTTGCAGATCGGTGTAATCGTCGGATTCTTGATAGAGCTCACGGCCGCGGATAATGCCCGTGCCCCAGCCTTCTATATCTAGGTGAACTTCTTTTTTGGAAGCGCTGATGACTTTGCCCTTTACCAAATCGCCGACCTGGGGCGTTTTGAGGAGCGCCTGGTTGGCGTCGAGGAGCTGAGCCATAGCTGAACTGCCGACTTCTTCTTTGAGATTTCTTTTGAGTTTACTAGGCATAAAAAAATTCACCTCTACTTAGGTGAAAAAGTAGATTAACCCGGTGGCCTTGTTTCTGGCCAAATCCGAGTCCTTAGCAGTTTGCCAAGGTGTTAAAATAGGAGTTTTTAAAGTAGGGTTAGTATAAAGCAGGGTGACAGGAAAGTCAAGGGGGAGCGGGAGCTGTAAGCAATAAGCAATAAGCTGTAAGTTTCCGCCGTTCGTGGCCTACTTACAGCTTATAGCTTATAGCTTATTGCTACTAAAAGTCTCTAAAAGCGCCAATAAGCACTTGTTTATTAAATTCGCCCGAGTTGACAATTTCTATTAGATATGGTTGGATAAGGGTAAAGGTGATTCTTGACAAATCAAACTCGGTTTCAAACAAATCAACAAGGGAGCGAAAAATGGAAATAATGTCGATTCTAAGGAGGTTCCTGGTGGTGCTGGCCGGCTTTATGGCTGTTGTTGCGGTTACAGCATTGGATCTTAGCTTTGAGGAAACAAATCCGGATTGGAGTTCCGGTTTGGCGGTAACGGGGGCGCTGTTTTTCGTCGGCGCCGTTATTATTTTGGCGGGAATCATCGTCACCCGCCATCCGACTTTCGACGATCTCGCCTCTGGCCTACCGGAGGTAAGCATAACCTGGATGGCCATCATCCAATGGCTGGCTGTCGGCTTAGCGGGTGGCGGAATCTTCATGAATCAATTCTTTCCAGCGCGGTGGTTGCTGACAGTTGCGGCGGCCGCGGCTTGGGTGGCGGGCTTTACCTTTAGCTTTTGGCTGGTTAAGTTCGGCAAAAGGAAACTCGCTGAAGGTTGATCGCCAAGAAGCTCGTCATTAAGCAAATTCGGCCGGAACGCAGTTCCGGCCTTTTATTTTAAATAGCGCATAGCTCATAGCCGATAGCGCATAGTAAGAAACTTAGTTTTAGATTCCGGACCACGCACTCTATTCTCTGTACTATTTAAAAAAATGCCCCGCAATGCGGGGCGTGGTGAGTGAACAGCCCTTCAGGCGATTAGAAGGTGTTGTTCGGATTGTTCATGGAGACGCCGGCGGTGTAAGAACCGCGGACGAGCGGTCGCGTGACGGGTATAGATGAACCTTTGTTGTCGCGGCGGCTCAGCGTGCGGCGGATGGCGATGATTGCCAGGCGAAATGTCTTCTTCATGTCTACCTCCAAAGTGGTTTCAGATCCTCTTTAAGTCTACTAAATTCGGGATATTTGTCAAACGAAGTTTATAGTTGAGAGTAAATTGTAGGGGCGGACCCGCGTGTCCGCCCTGGGATTTGTCCAAACCCGGCCGTTTATTTAGAACCGGGAATACCGATGAACGGTAATAAATTTGTTATGGCCGGAAGTATACTTGTTCGGGGCGGACACACGGGTCCGCCCCTACCGTCGTGCCAGCTTGATTGTTTTATTCGCCCGTGCTTAAATAAAACCAATAGGAACGGCCTTTGACAATTTAACTCGAAAGGAGTCAATTATGACTATACATGAGGCCAGAACCAGGCTGGACGCGGTAATAGCGTTATTGGTTCATATGCATATTGTCCAGGACAAACCTAACAAAGAGACGGTTGATTTGGTCAGGTTTCTCCGTGAGGAACTCAACAAGCGGTTCGCGGAAAGAAAGCGCTTCAAGAAACCGGACCTGGTCGGCGTCCCGCCAGAGTTTTTGAAGCATTTCTTTGCCGCCACCGGAATGTATTGGTGGAAAGATAAGCAGCGTCGCGGGAAAATTATCTGTCTTGCATATTCTCAAGCGCACAGAAGTATACCCGGTTGCGAAGATCGGCAAACAGTAGAGCTTGAGCAGAATGTCATTGCGGCAGAACTGTCTAAACCCATTTTTGAGGAAGGGAGTTCGTCATGACCAGTGATTCCGAATATCGAAAGAACGGCGGCGTATTTGTGGCGACCGGCGTGGTTTTGGCGGTTTGGATGGCGCTCTATGCCAGAACGCTTACGGCGATGTCATCGACTATTGACTTTCTCATTCTCGGCCTTTGCCTTATCGCCACCGCGGGCACCTTATGGCTCGGCGCAAGCCTGATAAAAAAACATTCGGTTGGCGGGCGGTTTATGGGATTGTTTGCAGAATGCGCCATGATTGGCCTCGCAATCAGTTGTTTGGCCATTAGCGTGTTTCGCGGTTGGCCAGTAGCGATTGCTTTGACCGTGATTTCTTCCGGCTTGGCGGCCATTATCGCTATAGTTCGCTGGTTTTTTGGGCAATGGCAAAAAGAAGAAGATGAAGGCGCTGGCGCCACCGGAACTTTGATTGGCGAGGGCGAAGAGAATGACGATGAAGAAGAATTTTCAGAAGCCGACGAAGATTTACTGGACGGCAATGGCGATGATGGCGCTGAGGGGCCGAGTGATATGCAATAACTTTTCAACCGGAAGGGAGTTCGTCATGGAAATGACCAGTGTAAGAACTGATATCGGCGCGTGGTTGTTGCGGTTCGGCGGATTTTTTGTGGTTCTGATGCTGGGCTTAGCGCGGGCCTGGCAGACAGTTCCTGACGCGGCAGTATCGATCTGGGTGGCGCTCGGCGCGGCAATTTTGGCCGCTGGCCTGATTACCGGCGGGGTCAAGCTGATTCAGAAAAACCCCTTGCCTTATGGCTATGCCGGGTCGCACCGCTTGCACTGCTTACTGACGGGCGCGACGGTCGGCGGATTGTTTTTCTCTTGGAATGGTGGCGGCCGATGGTTTGTCGCTTTGACGGTTTTTGCCGCTTTGGCCGCCGCATTTTTTGCCTACACGCGGCGGGACTTGATCCGGCAAGAAAAGATACAAAAGATAAACATCCGTGATCAGAACGGCGACGGCAACTGCGGAGGAGGGGCTGAATGATGAAGGAAGAAAAAATAATCAAAGCAATAAAATGGGGATTGGTCACAGTCACGGCGCTATTTGCGCTGATTGATTGGATGCTGATCGGAAAAATCGTGGAAGGAGTCAAGGAACACTGGCCCGGCCGCATCTTTGGCGCTTCCGGCTTACTCATTCTGTTTACGGTTTTGGTCGGCCTATGCTGGTATCTTTGGTGGCTACTGGCCCGGCGGGTCGGCGGATTGTCAAATCAGCAGAATCGCGGCGAATTGTCAGACAGCGACAACAACCGAGTGGCAGGAGGTTGACGATGGAAGAAAATGCGACTCAGAGACAATTATGCGGCCGACCCAAAAACGGCCCGATTAGCCGCCAGACGGTGGCGACTTGGACTTTTGATGCTTGTCAGCAACGACTGAACCGACTTTGGTTCAACCGTGATCGCTGGCCGGCGTCGGAAGAAATTCCGCACATTCTGACGCAGCTCGCGGAGTTGGCCGTGACTTTCGAAGAATGGGCCTACTGGTGGGAAAAGGCGAGTGCCTTTTATGGCGATCGGGCGCGCCAGCCGATAAGTGGACTTTTAGGGAATAGGTTTTATGACTATCTGGAGACGCTGGCGGTGGACTTTACCCATCACGCTTGGCTGTTTTGCCGTACGGCGGAAGGCCACGAAAGCTATCAGCGGCGAGAAGCGGCAACTCGGCGACTGATACGCTGGGCAGATCCATTTGAACTTCTGGCGCTTTTCCGTGACGGGGCAAGAGGGCAGGTTCGCGAAGCCGCGATAAACCGTTTACGGCGGCTATCCGATAAGGCTATCCTATATCTCATGGAGCAGACCAAAGACGAATGGGAACCTTGTCGTAACGCCATCCACCGGGAGTTAAAAGCTATTTTGATGGCAAAGGCCGCGACCTAATCATTTCAACCACATTACGAAACCACCTCGGAAACCTCACGGTTTTCGAGGTTTTTTTATCCCCCGCGGGGGCTTCCAAATCTCAATTTTTTATGCTAAAATAGAGGCATAATTTAAAGAGATTTAAGAAGTAAGATTTGAGAAAGAGGTTCAAAAAGGAGTTTATTCTTAAATCTTACTTCCTAAATCTTAAATCTTTTTTATGCAACTTTCCTGGCTCGGACATTCCTGCTTTAAACTTGAGGCGAAAGCCGACAATGAAACCGTCACGGTGATTATTGACCCGTTTAGCGATGATTTGGGTTTAACCATGCCGAAAGTCAAGGCGGACTTGGTTTTGGTGACGCACGACCATTTTGACCACAATAATGTTGAGGCGGTGAAAGGCGAGCCGAAAATTCTGGAAGGCGCCGGCGAATATGAGGTTAAGAAGCTGGTAGTCTATGGTGTGCCGACTTACCATGACAACAAACAAGGTGCCGAGCGCGGACTGAACACCTGCTTTCGGATTGACGCCGAAGGGTTGACGATTGTCCATTTGGGCGACCTTGGTCACATTCTGACTGCCGAACAGCTGGAATTTCTAGAAGGCGCGGATATTCTCCTGATCCCGGTGGGCGGCCGCTACACCTTGGACGCCAAAACCGCGAGCGAAGTGGTTTCCCAGATTGAGCCGCGGATAGTGATCCCGATGCACTATAAAATGGCAGGCGCCAAAGTTGACCTGGACCCGGTGGAGAATTTTCTCAAAGAAATGGGCGTCCGAACGCCGGAGAAGCTGGATAAACTGAAAATTTCGAAGAAAGATTTGATGACGGAGGATACGAAGGTGATACTTCTAGAAAGATCTTAAAAGGAATTTTTAATTTTTAATTTAAAATTTCTAATCAATTTATAATTCTTAATTTTTAATTACCACGAACTTGGCTTTAGGTTTAAAAATTATAAATTAAACATTAGAAATTCATTAAAAATGTCGGCTTTGCCGACATCCCGCCGGGGCGGGATGGTTGCTGAAGCAACCAGAATTTTAAATTAAAAATTACTTTCTGTTATGGAAGACAAGCAAAAGGTAAAATTAGTCGCCATTGTCGCCGGCATCATGATTTTTGTTGTAATCGGCTGGTTATGGTCGCTGAAATACAGCCTGTTTAACCGCGCGCCGTCAGAGGCGGATGTTAAAAGCAACCAGCAATGGCAGGAGGTAAAGTCGGGTCTTGGCCAGTCGTTTCAGCTGACCAAAGAAGGTCTGGCGTTGATTGGCAAGATGTGGCAAGAAGACTCGTCCAAAACAGTTTTAACGCCGGAGCAGATCACCGCGCTCAAGAACGGCCTCTTGGAAGAAGCGACCAAACGGTGGGTGACTTACAGCAATTTTGATTATAATTTTACCCTGAAATATCCGGAAAAATGGGACCAGGCGACAGCCGGGCAATCAATTATTTTTACCGAAAATCCGGATGAGGGCAACCAGAAAGTAGTGATTACCGTGGGGCCGGATTTAGCGCGGCCGGAAGTTAAAGACGATCAGATTGAGAATTTTTGGCTGGACAATCTGGGCGCTAAGCTTTATCATACTGCCACAGCGGAAGGGGCTAAGGAAGATGTGGTGGCGGCGAGTCTGCCGGGGAGCAAGAATGATATCGTGATTACGGGGTATGGGGAAGAATATCAAAAAATATTACTAACCTTTAAATTTATAAAATAAGGAGATTTAAGATTTAGGATTTAAGATTTAAGAATGGTCGGTAGCCAGCGTTTAGACTAAAAACCATAGGTTTAAGGAAATTCAACATGGAGTTTATTCTTAAATCCTAAATCTTAAATCTTAAATCTATTTATATTATGTTCAAGCGGAAACCGATAATCAAGAAAATTATGCCAAAAAAGTCTACCGACAAGCCGGCCGTTAAGCCGGTTGAAATTAAGGCTGGTAAAGGGGCTGATGTTGATTTGCCGCCGGCAAAACCAGTTCAGCTAGCCATTCAACCTGAAGCCAAGAATGTCGGTAAACTGGAATCGCGGTCGTTGGTGGAAGAAATGCAGACTTCCTATTTGGACTACGCCATGTCGGTGATTGTCAGCCGCGCTTTGCCGGATGTCCGCGACGGGCTGAAGCCGGTGCACCGGCGGATTCTTTATGCCATGTGGACACTCGGCCTTCGCCATTCGGCTAAATACCGCAAATCAGCAACCGTAGTCGGCGAAGTGATGGGCAAATACCACCCGCACGGCGATTCGGCTATTTATGACACCATGGTGCGCATGGCGCAGGATTTTAGCCTCCGTTATCCGCTGGTCGACGGCCAGGGCAACTTCGGCTCGATGGACGGCGACTCGGCGGCGGCCATGCGTTATACCGAGGCGAAACTCGACAGCATTGCCGAAGAAGTGCTTTCGGACTTAGATAAAAACACGGTTAATTTTATCCCCAACTACGACGGCTCGCTGAAAGAGCCGATGGTTCTGCCCGCCAAACTGCCGAACCTCCTCCTTAACGGCAGTATGGGTATTGCCGTCGGCATGGCGACCAGTATTCCGCCACACAATCTAACCGAGCTGTGCAACGCCATCATCGCTTTAATCGCCAATCCGCAGGCGGCCGTGGAGGATTTAATGGAATTCGTGAAGGGGCCGGATTTTCCGACCGGCGGCACGATTTTTAACCTGGAAGAAATTCGCGCGGCTTACGGCACGGGCAAAGGCAGTATTATCATGCGCGCCAAAACCGAGATTGTGGAAGAGCACGGCAGTTTTAAAATTATTGTCAAAGAAATACCTTATCAGGTCAATAAAGCGACTCTGGTAGAAAAAATTGCCGAGCTGGTCCGCGACAAAAAAGTTGAAGCGATCAAGGATCTCCGGGACGAGTCCAATAAAGACGGCGTCCGCGTCGTGATTGAGCTGAAAAAAGACGCCTACCCGAAGAAAGTTCTGAACCAACTTTACAAGCACACCCAGTTACAAGAGACTTTTCATGTTAATATGTTGGCCCTCGTCGACGGCATCCAGCCGCGGGTTCTTAATTTGAAGATGGTGCTGGAAGAATATCTCAAACACCGCCAAGAGGTGGTGACCCGCCGGACGCAGTTTGAGCTGGACAGGGCGAAAGCGCGGGCGCACATTTTGGAAGGCCTCATGATCGCGCTTAATAAAATTGACGCGGTGATTAAAACCATCAAAGCGAGCAAGGACCGCGAGACAGCCAAGATTAATTTGATGAAGCAATTTAAGCTCTCCGAACTGCAGGCGGTGGCGATTTTGGAAATGAAACTGCAGAACCTCGCCAACCTGGAGCGGCTGAAAATTGAGACCGAGCTGAAAGAAAAACGCGATTTGATCAAAGAATTGACCGATTTAGTCACTTCCGCCAAGAAGATCCTCGGCGTGATCAAGAAAGAATTGGAAGAAATTCGCGATAAATACGGCGACGAACGGCGGACCGATATTGTCGCTTCGGCGCCGGACAAGTTTACTATGGAAGACCTAGTGCCGGACGAAGCGGCCATCATCGTGGTGACCCGCGACGGCTATATCAAACGCCTGCCGCCAGAGACTTTCCATACTCAGGCGCGCGGCGGCAAGGGCGTTTCCGGCCTAACCACCAAAGAAGAAGACACGGTAGAAATGTTTTTTACCACCAATACTCATGCCGACTTGATGTTCTTTACGACCACCGGCCGGGTGTTTATCCTCAAGGCTTATGATGTGCCGCCGGCTTCGCGGATTGCCAAGGGTCAGTCGATTGTGAATTTTCTCCAACTGACCAGCACCGAGAAGGTAACGACCATTTTGCCGCTCAGCAACAAGCGATCCCAGAGCCAGAAATATCTGGTAATGGTGACGCGGAACGCGCTGATTAAGAAAGTTGAAATTGAGGCTTTTGCCAATGTTCGGCGGAGCGGTCTGATTGCCGTCAAACTGAAAGGCAACGACGAACTCCGCTGGGTCAAGCCGTCTTCCGGCCAAGACGAAGTGGTTTTGGTCTCGGGCGGCGGGCACGCGATGCGTTTCCGCGAGAAAGATATCCGAGCGATGGGCCGAGGCGCCGCCGGCGTTCGCGGCATGCGGCTCCACGCCAATGACGAAGTGGTGGGTATGGATCTGGTGGCCGGCAAAGCGGGCGACGCCGAGTTGATGGTAATCATGCAAAACGGCTTTGGTAAACGGACTAAACTCAGTAATTATAAGGTTCAGGGCCGGGGCGGCAGCGGCATCAAAACCGCCAAAATCACGCCCAAAACCGGCAAAATTGTCGCCGGCCGGACGATTGACTTCAAAAGTCTAGGCGAGATTGTCGCCGGCGACGCGGTGGTGATTTCCGAAAAAGGCCAGGTCATCCGCCTGCCGCTGAAATCGGTGCCGGCGATCGGCCGCGCCACGCAGGGCGTGCGGATTATGCGGTTTAAGGAAGAGGGGGATAAGGTGGCGTCGGTGGCGGTGGTTTAGGTAATTACTAATGACTAATTACTAATTACGCTTGTTTAATGAACGGAGATAGGACGACCGTGTTGTAGGGGCGGACCCGTGTGTCCGCCCGGGATTAGTTAAAAGGTCGAAGATAGCGGAGAGATCTCGCCGCGGCGGGATTATGGCGAAAGGTTGTTTAACAGGTTTAAAAGACAGAAGATAATATGACATCTCTTGAAGAATTACAACTGGAAATTGAAGCCATCAAGAAACGGAATCAGCGCGTGGAGGCTGATAAGGCTTGGGAAACAAGCTGGACCAGAAAAGTTGTCATTTTGGTATTAACCTACATTGTTATCGTGGTATTTTTCTTTTTTGCCAAGTTGCCAAATCCTTTGGCCAATGCGATTGTTCCGGCCATGGCTTTTGTCTTGTCCACGCTGACGGTGCCGGTGGTTAAGAAGTGGTGGCTAAGGCGATAAACGGTAATTCGCAAACTTTAATGCTAGAACTCAAAACCAAAATCTACTTGACGCTCGGCGCGGTGATTTTACTCGCGGCGGGCGTTTTAGTTTTTAGCCGGGCGGCAAGTTTCTCACCGGCGCCGGAGTTTAGTTTAACTCGGAACGACCAGGCGGTTGCCTTGCCAGCTGAGCTAACGGCCGGTTGGCAAACCTACCAAAGCTCGGATTTTACTTGGCAGATTAAACATCCGGCTGACTGGCAGGTTTTGGCTTTGGCTGGAGCTAATAACCAGACAGTTTTTGTCGCTCCGGACGCCGCCGGCAAGTTGGTTGAAGTTTTAACAGTTAAGGCTTACCCTAAAACTGCCGACCTTAAACAATTTACTCAGCCGCTTTTACACTTGGTGGAGGAAAACCGGCTCAATCTGCGCGGTCTGCCGGTGCTGGAAAAAGTCTATTACGGCCCGGGGCCTGACGGGCAAATGTTACAACAACGGTGGTATATTATCTCCGGCAAGAATTACCTCTATGTCTTGAACGGAGCTTGGTGTGACGGTGAGATGAGTAAGGGGTGCGAGGGGGTGCTAGGGGGATTCGGAGAAGGGAAATAATAATTAATAATTAAAAATTAAGAATTAAGAATTGGACAGTAAAGAGTCGAAAATAGCGGAGTAACGAGGCCTCTGGCCTCGTTTTTTGTAGTAGAAAATGGTTGAAAAGTTGAGTTGTTCTCTTGTTCTCTTGTTCTCTTGTTTTTTTGTTATGTGTTCTGGGTATTCCCACCCTGTTGGAACAAGATTAGAATAGAAAGATAATTAATAACCCTTGTTCTATGATTGCTTTTTTAAACCAGATCCCCTCGG
>JBAZBH010000014.1:0-25799 GCA_041671565.1 Patescibacteria group bacterium | reverse complement strand
CCGGGTTGGGCGCTTATTGGCAGGCGTCATGGGCGATTTTTCTGGCGCCGGTCGTTTTCGGCAATATTGCCAGCGTTGGCATCCTGTCGGTCGTCGCGATGATCGTGATGGTTCGCCATCGGCCGCCGTCCGGCTGCTGATTGATGGCAAGATTCTTTCACCAGTTTCTGCGTAAGGAGAAAAAAAACATGGAATTCGAAATGAATCAAGGGACATTCACCCTTCTGATGCTTGCCGCCTCTCTCGGCACGGTGGGGATCAGTTTCTTGGTTGTTGGATCGCTTCGGGCCAAGGTCAAATTGCTTCAACAAGGCCGGAGTTATCGGGCGATGGCCAGAGGCTTGGTGGCGATTATAGTGTTGGTTTCAACACTCGTCCTACTCTGCTTCGCCGCTGATTGGCCGGCGCCTTGGAAGGCTTGGTTGGTGCCGATCATATTCGGCGAAGCGGTCGCCGGCATCATCTTGGTGTCAGTTGCCATGATCATGGACGGCCGTATGCGGCGTCAGGCTCAGAGTAAACCCTGTTCGTTCAATGGGGTATACGGCAAAAAATAACTTTCGCCATCGGCGCCAAACTCGGCGCCACGGAGGTTCGTCATGAAAATGAAAAAAGTTGTGTTATGGATCGCCGCTGTTCTGCTGGCCTTGGTGGTGGCTGTCTCTTTTGTCAGCAATATAGCTGTCTTGTACCTGCTTTCGGGGCACGAGGGTTTCATCAAGCAGGCGCTTTGTTCCCCTGCCGAGAAGGTAGGCCGAGAGTGGCAGGTTCACGAAGTGACGGATGTTTTCCCATCTGCCACTCCATCGCCGATTGCGGCTGAGGAAATCAAAGGTTGCCGCGACCGCTACGGCCGCGACGCTGAGAATGTCAGACAATTAACCGAGTTGGCTCTCGGTGGCTGTCCGGATAAGATTTTCCAAGTCGCGCTATATGATTTAGCGGCGAACTCGAATTGTCTTGGCAATCTCTGGTTGGATTTTACTTCGTCCGGCGGCCGGACAGTTGAATTGTCACTGGTTTATGGCTTGATTAACCGGCCTGGAGGCGGCCCGACTGAGTTGGATGCCCGAGAGACGCAAGAGTTCATTCGAAAGATGCCGGAGATCAGTAAAATCTTAGATCGGAAAGCCAAGGTCAGGGAAGTGAAGGAGTTGTATGTCAGTCTAACCAGTTATGTGTCCAGTGGCAATGCTGATACAGATATGGATGTGTATCTTCTGGACGATTTGTATCTCGCCCTTTATACCGTCATTTCGACGGAGGAGGTGATGAGACGGCTCCAGAACCTCGAAAAAGTAAAAGTCCGTTTGGGTGAGCCTGTTAAAACTCACTCCTACTAGGCAAAAGAGTTCAGCGCAGCACCAATCCCTCGGACGCCATGTCGTTCGGGGGATTTTTTTAAGGCACAGATTAAAGCACAGATTTACACAGATAGGCACAGATTAAGGCACAGATAAAGACAGATCAGAGCGGGTTGACATTTTTTATTGAGAGGTATATTTTAGGGGAGGTGGCTGTCAGCAGACGGCCTTGATACACTCTTTTTAGGAGGTCAACCATGAAACGCTATACGCTTCGTCCGATCGCGCATTGCAGCGAAGGCTGCAGTCGGCGGTCCCCGGCATGACCAGTTAAAAGGCCGAATGGGGGTCTTTCATGACCTTCGTGGGGGAGCGTCAGTCTATGACGCGCCCCCTTTTAATAATCAAAAAACCGCCTCGGTTTTAAGTGGGGCGGTTTTTTTAATCTGTAGAGACGCATTGCATGCGTCTCCTTATATTAAGGACGAATTTCCCCCGCCGGCTGGCGGGATCAATTCGTCATTCCGAAAATTGGTTAGAACCGTGGCCGTCTGGGTCCGCGGTGGGGGCCATTATCGCGGCCGCCGCGGTTGTCGCGGAAACTGCCATTATCCCGGGCGTCTTCTTTATAGTTCGGGTCGAGCCGTTTGATCGAGAGGTTGATGCGGCCTTGGTCATCGATTTCTTTGACAATCACTTTGACCTTATCGCCGATATTCAGGGCATCAGTCACCTTTTCGGTGCGGGTCGCGGCGATCTCGGAGATGTGGACCAGGCCGTCTTTGCCCGGCAAGATTTCCACGAAAGCGCCAAAGTCCATCAAGCGGACGACAGTGCCGTCGTAGATTTCCCCGGCCTCAACTTCTTTGACGATATTTTTCACCCAGTCCACGGCTTTCTGCGTGTTCTCCGGGTTGACGCCGGTGATCATTACCAGGCCGTCATCTTCAATATCAATCTCCACTCCGCAAGCGGCGATAATTTCATTGATAATCTTGCCGCCGGGCCCGATGACCTCGCGAATCTTATCCGGTTTGATGTGGAAGGCAATAATCCGCGGAGCGTAAGGCGACATTTCCGCCCGAGGCGCCGGGATAACCGCGGCCATCATGTCGAGAATTTCCAGCCGGGCTTTTTTGGCGCCAGTAAGAGCTTCTTTAATAATCTCCAGACTTAGTCCATCAGTCTTGGTATCCATCTGCACGGCAGTGATGCCATCCACAGTGCCGGCGACTTTAAAGTCCATACCGCCCATACCATCTTCCAGATCTTGCAAGTCGGTAATGATTTTATAATTGCCTGATTTGTCGGTGGCGAGGCCCATGGCAATGCCGGCGACGGCTTTCTTAATCGGCACGCCGGCGTCCATCAAGGCTAGACTGGAACCGCAAGTGGAAGCCATTGAGGATGAGCCGTTGGAGCTCATAACTTCCGAGACCACGCGGATGGTGTAAGGGAAATCTTCTTTAGCCGGCAAGACCGGGAGCAAGGCTTTTTCCGCCAAAGCGCCATGGCCGATTGCCCGGCGGCCGGGACCACGCAAGGGGCCGGTTTCGCCATAAGCAAACGGCGTATCATTATAATGATGCATGTAGCGTTTTTTGCCGTCTTCTTCCATGGAGTCGAGGACTTGTTCGTCGCCAGGAGCGCCTAAAGTAACTACGGATAAAATTTGCGTTTCACCGCGGTTAAATAAGGCTGAGCCGTGAGTCCGCGGCAGGAGGCCGACTTCGCAAGACAGCGGCCGAATCTGGTCGGTCCGGCGGCCATCCACCCGTTTGCCGGTTGTTAGAATCGATTTAGTAATCTGTTCTTCAATAAACTGGTCAAAGTCATTTAGCACCATTTTGCGGATTTCTTTACTCACCTGCTTTTCCAAGAGACGCGCCTCGACTTTTTCTTTCAATTCATCCAAAATCAAATGCCGTTCGCGTTTGGTGCCTTTTGGTTTGTCAAAGAGATATTCATCCAGCTGGCCGAGCATAAACTCTTCCGCGTCGGCTTTGGCGGCTTCGTAGCCCGCCTCGGCGGCTTCGGCTTCGGCTGGAGTGTCTTCCTCGGTAAACTCGGCGACGACCGCCTCCTCTTTGATTTTCTCGAGCGAGACTTTCTCAACGCCGATTTCTTTGCGGAGGCTTTCAATAAACTCAACGATTTTTCGCGCTTGCTTCAAGCCAAACTCGGTGGCGCCATAAAACACCTCTTCCGAGATTTCTTTACCCTCGGCCTCGTACATCATGACTTTATCGCCGGTGCAAGAAAACGAAATATCGCAAGTGGATTTTTCGCGCGCGGTGTAGGTGGGGTTGAAAACCCACTCGCCGGCAATCTGGCCGACGCGGACGCCCACCAACGGGCCGTTCCAGGGGATGTTGGAAATGTGGAGGGCAATGCTGGCGGCGGTAATCGCCAAAATGCCGGGGTCGTTTTCGCCGTCAGTTGAGAGGACGGTCAGGACCACCTGCACTTCGTTGCGATTTTCCGGCGCGAAGAGCGGGCGCAAGCCGCGGTCAATCATCCGGCCGTTAAGGATGGCTTCATCAGTCGGGCGGCCTTCGCGCTTGATAAAGCGGCTGCCTTTGATTTTGCCGGCGGCGTACATTTTTTCTTCGTAGTCGATCATCAGCGGGAAGTAATCAATGCCTTCGCGCGCTTTTAAGGACATGACTGCGGTCGCCAAGATTACGGTGTCGCCGTATTGGACGACACAGCTGGCGTTGGTGTGGAGGGCGAGTTTGCCCACCTGCACTTTGAGTTCTCGGCCGGCAACTTCCAGCTTGAACTCGCGTTTTTCATTAAACATATTTGGTTCCTTTCTTCCATCCGGCAGAGATTATTGTCAGGTGGCTGACTACTTAAAATAGTCAGATAATCTGGCAATAACGGTTCTAGTCGGACGGGATTAATTAGTAATTAGGTTGTTAAGTCGTTAGGTTAATTTGAGAAACTGGGGGTGCGGGCGAATGGTTTCGCCCAGTTTTTATGAGAGATTGTTAAAACATATCTCCGGGGGTTGCCGCTTCAGTTGTTTCTTTGAAATCCAGTTCCGGCGGGCAGGGCTTCCTTTGTCCTTGCGTGTCGCAGCCAGCGCAGGTTTTTTTATTGCAACACTGATTGCGGTGCACACAGTCGTCGCAGATGCAGTAAGATATTTTTGTTCCGCACATTTTAGCCTCCTTGGGTTGTGGTTGTCACCCCTAGTTTCTCAAATTGTTAAAGGACGGTTAGCAGTTGGCTGATGGCGGTTAGCTGAAAAGTGTTAGCATCGGAATGACGAATTGAGCCGCCAGCAGGCGGAGAAATTCGTCTGTATTATTTAAGGACGAATTTCGCTCCGCTCAATTCGTCATTCCGAAATGCCCACGCCTCTCTGTTATTTTTTGATTAGATATCTCTTCGGGTTTTGGTCGAGGTCGGTGAAGTCGTCGGCGATTTCCTTCAGCTTGCCGGAAGTGGTTTTGCCAAAGGCGACCACTTCGACCAGGCAGCCTTTATTTTCCTGCAGATATTGGACCATCGGGACAAAGTCGCCATCGCCGCAGACGAGGACAATGGCGTCCAGCCGGTCAGCCAGTTTAATGGCGTCAACCGCGATGCCGACATCCCAGTCGCCCTTCTTCACTCCGGAAAAAAAGATCTGTAAATCCTTGCTTTTTACTTCAAAGCCTTGCTTATCCAGCGCGCCAAAAAAGCTGGATTCTTCTTGGGCTTTGGACTCGATCACATAGGCAATCGCCCGCACCAGTTTGCGGCCAGCGACCGCGGCCTTTAGGATTTCTTTAAAATTAACATTGGCCTGGTGCAGATTTTTGGCTGACCAGTACATGTTCTGGGTGTCGACGAAGACGCCGACGCGCTGTTCTGGGTGCTTGATCATATAAATAGCGGTTAGCTGTTAGCCGATAGCTGTTAGGCCGCCTCGCTGCGCTCGGCGGTAAAAGGAGGTTTTTATTTAAAAGAAAACCCCGTTGCCGGGGTTTTCAAAAAGTTTAAGGGGCGTCATCAGTGACGGTTTCAACCTTCTCTTCCACTTCCTCGACCGGCAAGCCGATTTCGTCGGCATCGATTTTTTCTTTTTCGGTTTCTTTCTGGACTTTTATCTTCAGGGCAACGACGATCTTCTCCCAAGCTTCCAGATTTTCTTTACGGAGATATTTCAGGAGCTTTTTCCGCTCGTTGACCTTTTTGATCAAACCGCGGCGGGAAGAGTAGTCTTGCGGGTGTTCTTTTAAGTGCTTGGTTAATTCTTTGATTTCTTCCGTCAGGATGGCGATTTGCACCTGGCTGGAGCCGGTGTCATGAGCGTGAGTTTTAAACTTCTCAATGATCCGGTCTTTCTTTTGCTTACTCAGCATAACGATTAGTAACGAGCCGCCAAGTCCGGGGTTTAGCCGCCGAACCGAGCTGGCCGTTGGTGATTAGTTGATTTAAGTTAGATAAATATAGCATGGGGGCGGGAAGAAGTCAAGAAAGGCGTAAAATTAGAGGAAAAAGGAGCATTAAAACACAAGAACATTAAAACATTAAAACAGGTCGGAGGGCAGGGTTTGTTCTAAAAGGCGGCATGGATTCTGTAGGGGCGGACCCGTGTGTCCGCCCTAAACAAGTTAAAAAAATCCCGCCGGCCGAGTGGGGCGAAGCGGGATTGAAGTTGAAATTTGGCAGATCAGTCGCCGATTGAAGGGATGGATAATAGGGAGAAAAGCTGATGTAGGGCCTTAATTTGGAGGTTGCCATAATGGTCAAGATCAGTCCAGACAGCTGAGCCCCAATCTTTCATCGTGCCATTTTTTTGCATCCAAATCCAAATTTTATTGCGGTTGCCATCGTCAATCGGCGTGTCGCCTGGGTCAGTATGATTGGCGCAGTAAATTTCCAGGGCGCGGCTGAAGGTCGGATTTTCCTGGAAATAAACCAGCAATTTTTCTAGCGCGTAGGCGCTTTTCTGGTGGCTGACCCGCCGGCTGCTGTTGACGGCCTGGAGCCAGAGTTCATAGGAACCCAGGCGCTCCAGATTGCGGCTGATGGTTTTCCGGTCGCCGTGATTTTTCCAGCAGAGATTGGCGAGCGCGTCCCATTGTTCAAAAGTTTTGGCTAGGCCAAAAAGCTCTTTTTTCAGCCGCGGGTTTGGTTGAGTCGAGTAAATCCAGACTTTTTGGCCGAAAGTTCTGGCGAGCCGAGCCAGATTGCCCAACGCTTCAGTCTTTTCCGATTGGTTTTTGAGGCAACTGGAGAGCGCCAGCCATCTTTTCCATGTTGGTTTTTGCCGAGCCAGGGCCAGCGCCCGGTCTAGCGCCTGAGCGATAACTCGGCTGTAAGATGTTTTATCTTGGTAATGCCGAATAATACTTAGCCATTCGTCAAAAGCCATTTTCGGAAAGTCCGCCGGCCGGTGGTTTTGCGCCAAGCAGAGCACTACGGCCAATTCTTTGCTGTTCAGGTTTTCTTCAATTTGTTTAAATGTAAAGGACATGATCCCCTCCTGGTGTTAATGAATATCTTCAGCTTAATTTAAAATCAGGCTGGTGTCAACCATAGTCGAAATCACATAACACATAATCCGGAACAAGGGTTGTTATAGTCACCTTGTTATGTGATTAAAAAACCCCCGCCGGCCGAGTGGGGCAAGCGGGATTTAGGTTGATGGTTGAATGCCAACAGTTAGGCGGCAGTACTGACCGGTTTGCGCCATTGATAGTCTTTGATCCGGTATTGTTGGCGCAATTTCGCCGACCTGGCCTTGGCTTTGGCCATGGCTTTTTTTAACCGTCGGAGATCTATTGATGACATGAGAGGTGGTTGGACTTTTGTGGTAGTAATTTGTGATTGTTTGACTTTGTTCATTGGGTCTCCTTTCCCTTCCTTAGTTGGTGGTGGACTATAGTTTTACTCTACCATAATTTTTTTTAAAAAAAATAAGATCAACCCAATTTTTTTTGGATTGCAGCTTCGGCGCGGTCCACGGCCGCTTGCCATTTGTCCGGCGGGACGGCGAGGATTTTCTTTTCCAGGTCGTTGATTAGAGTTTTAAATTTGGCAATCGCGGCGCGGTCGGGTTCGCCAGGCTTGATGCCGTAAAGTTGGTTTAAGGGCGAGGCAGTATTCCAAAAATCTTCAATCTGGCGTGGGACATTGGTCGGGCCTTGGACCAGGCCGAGCTCGTTTAAGACTTGCAGTTGATAAGCGCAAAGTTGAGTGGAGCAGGTCGGCGGGCGGAAATCCCGAAGCGTGCAGCCTTTAACGGTTAAAGCCGGGCAAGGGCCGTGGCCGGCGACTTTCTTTTTGCCGAGATCTAAAAAATCAAAGCCTTTGGGTGTCAGTTTGTCCTGCCACTTGGGGCCGTTCATCGTCTTCTGCGCCGCTTCCAGCCAGCACCAATGGTCCTGGACTTGGTTGTCAGCGAGGCAACAGCAGAGGTCTTCAGCCGCCACTCGCCTATTCTCCCGAACCGCCTTAGCACTTTCATTAAAACAAAAACCGCAGAGCGGGGTGAACCGGCGGAAGAGGCGGATGAGGTCGCGCTCCAGTTTTTGGAAGGCGAGGAGGTTTTGGCGGGAGGCGGGCATGGGGGAGAAGAAGTTATAAAGTTATAAAGTGCCGGCTCTGCCGGCATCCCGCCGCGGCGTGATGGTTGCTGAAGCAACCAAAAGTTATAAAGTTGGCGGTTAAGTTGTTGGGTAGATTTAGTTTGATTATAACAAGAAAGCCCGCCTTTGTCCGCTGTGACGGAAGGTGTAGGAAAAAAAATCACATAACACATAACATAGAACAAGGGTGGATCTATGTCCCTTGTCCCTTGTTTCTTGTTCTATGTTATGTGTTATGTGATTAAGAAAAGCCGCGCTAGTAAAGCTATCACTAGCCCGGTACTTTATTATTCTTTTTGGGTTTAGTCAAGATGGTTGACTGCCGGCGGATAATCTGCTTAAATACAGGCAAGTCAGGAGGGACAAGTAGTCGCTCTTTTATAATACATTCCTTTCCTTTCTCAAAACTCCAGACGGAGTCTTGTTGGCAGAGAAGTCACAACGGTATTTAACCCAAAACGGAAGGAGTAAAGAAAATGGCAGGAGATCTGAAAAAGATGTACCGAACGATTTTGGGGGATCATTTTCCCCCGCAGATGACCATTACCTTTGGTCAAGGCGCCGAGACCCAGACTCTGGTTTTTGAAAAAGCCGGCTGGGATATCGGCGGTGAGATCAGAGGCCTGCGCTACGGCGAAAACCCGGGCCAGGAAGCCGCGCTCTACCGCTTGCGGAACGGCAATCTAGTGATCGGCGACTGCGTGACGATTCAGCCCGGTCAGTGGTTGGTCAGTGACATGGAGTTGCTGCAATCCGGCAAGCATCCGGGCAAGATCAATCTGACCGACGCCGACGCCGCGCTCAACATTCTGCGTTATCTCATGGATACGCCTTGCGCGGCGATCATGAAGCACAACAATCCGTGCGGTGTGGCCAAAGCCAGTTCGTTGGTGGACGCCTATGTTCGGGCCGACCTGGCCGATCGCGTGGCCGCTTTCGGCGGTTGTATCGCGCTTAACCGCGCCGTGGACAAAGATACGGCCCGGGAGATCAGCCGACGCTACGCCGAAGTGGTGGTGGCGCCGGACTTTGAAGACGGCGTCATGGCAATTCTCGCCGGGCGCAAGGATCTGCGGATTATCCAAATCCGGCGGCTGGACCAGCTGGCCGAGTTCGCCGGCGTGCCGGTGATTGATTTCAAGTCGTTGATCGACGGCGGTGTTATCGTCCAAACCAGCTTTGTCCCGCTGGCGCGGCGGGTGGCAAATTTCCGGACGATGACGGCCAGCACGGTTTACCAGGGACAGACCTACACCGTGAACCGCGCTCCGACCGAGGCCGAATACGCCGATATGTTGTTCGGCTGGCTGGTGGAGGCCGGCGTCACCTCCAACTCTGTCATCTTCGTCAAAGACAGTGTGACCGTCGGTATCGGCACCGGCGAACAAGACCGCGTCGGCGTGGCGGAAATCGCCCGCGACAAGGCCTATCGCAAGCTCGCCGACCGGTTGTGCTGGGAAAGGATCGGCAAAAACTACAACGATGTTTTGCCGGTTGACCCGCTGGCGGCCAAAGAATTTCGGCTGGCGGCCGAGGATCTGCGTGGTGGCCTGATCGGCTCGACCATGGTTTCCGACGCGTTCTTCCCTTTCCGCGACGGCATTGATGTCGGCCTGCGCGAAGGCGTGACCGCCGTGGTTCAGCCCGGCGGCTCGCAGAATGATTATCAGGTGATTGAGGCCTGCAACGAGTTCGGCGCGACGATGGTGTTCACCGGCCAGCGAAGCTTCAAGCACTAAGCCGGTGACGGTGAGTATTAACCCAAACAGGATAAGGAGCGAAAAAAAATGGCAGGAAATATTGTGAGTGATGTTGATGATTGGGTAAAAATCCAGACCGTCCTCATATCCGTATTCAGCAAAAGCGGTCTGAGCATGCTCGTTCCGGGGCTCGTTCGGATTAATCCGGATATCCGTATTCTTTCCACGGGCGGGACCTACGGCGTGCTCGAAAAAATGCTGGGCGCGCAAGCCAAAGAACGCCTCATGCAGGTGAGTGACTACACCGGCCAGCCGGAAACCCAAGGCGGCCTGGTCAAGACCTTGGATTTCAAGATCTACCTCGGCCTTTTGACCGAGACCTATAACGATGATCATCAGGCCGATCTCCGCCGCACTGGCGCGTCGCCGATCGACATGGCCGTGGTCAATCTTTACCCGTTCGCGCAGGTGACGGCGAATCCGTGGGTGACCGTGGAGGAGGCGCGGGCCAACATCGATATCGGCGGACCCTGTATGGTGCGGGCGTCGGCGAAGAATTACATCCGGACGGCGAGCGTGACCGATCCGGCGGATTATGAGGACATCCTGCGTCGTCTGGAGGAATCCGGCGGTACGCTGGATCTGGCGACGCGCTTCGCGCTGGCGAAAAAGGCGTTTGCCTATTCCGCCGCTTATGATGCGACCATCGCGGCATTCCTCGGCAAATCCGCGGACGATGGCGTTCGGTCCTGCTACGCATTTCAGAATTAGGAGCGGGGAGCATAATCCCGCCCAGATCACATTTAACCAAAAGGCTCGTGGTTGGTTCAACCGCCACGGGTCTCTTTTTTTTAAGGCACAGATTAAGGCACGGATTAACACAGATAGGCGCAGATAGGCACAGATTGGGGTTGCGGGTTTTGAGGAAGTGTCGTAAAATGGAGACACAGATTAAAACACAGATTTTCACAGATAGGCACAGATTAACACAGATAAACTATCTGTGAGTATCTGTGTTAATCTGTGTAGATCTGTGCCCTCTTATGAAGACCCCTCCCGCCCAACTCGTCACCGAATTTCTGGAATATCTGGAGATTGAACGCGGACGCAGCCAAGCGACGATCCGCAACTACGCTTTTTATTTGGGGCGGTTTTTTAATTTTGCGCGGAGTAAAGACAAGAAGTTTACCGCGACTGACATCAGCGCCGACTTGGTGCGGCAGTTCCGGCTGTTTCTCAACCGCGCGGTGGACGACCACGGTCAGACGCTGAAGAAAAGCACGCAGAACTACCATTTAATTGCCTTGCGGACTTTTCTCAAGTACCTCGCCAAGCGGGATATCAAATCCTTGGCGCCCGAGAAGATTGAGCTCGCGAAAGCCAGCCAGCGGCAGATCGAATATCTGGAAGGCAGCGACCTGGAACGGTTTCTGGCGGCGCCGCTGGCGGCCGAGGAAAAAGAGATTATCAAACTGCGCGATAAGGCGATTCTGGAGCTGGCTTTCTCCACCGGCCTCCGTGTCTCCGAGCTGGTTAACCTCAAAAAAGACAGCATTAACCTGGACAAGGAAGAATTCTCGGTCCGCGGCAAAGGCGACAAACTGCGGATTGTTTTTCTCTCTAATCAAGCCAAACATTGGGTCAAACAATACCTCGCGGCGCGGCGAGATATGTCGCCGTATATGTTTGTTAGTCATGACAAAGCGGGAGAGTCCAGAGTGCGGAGTACAGAGTACAGAGGGCGCAGTTCGGAGTCCAGAGCAGATAAACTAAAAGATGGTGAGCATCTGACTGCTAGGTCGGTCCAAAGATTAATTAAGAAATACGCTAAGATGGCGGGCATTGCCAAACGGATCACCCCGCACACTCTGCGCCATAGTTTTGCGACCGACTTACTGACTAGTGGCGCGGACATCCGTTCGGTCCAGACGCTCCTCGGTCACTCCTCCATTACCACCACCCAGGTCTATACCCATATTGCCGATCAACACTTGAAAGATGTTTATAAGGCGTTTCATGGGAGAAAAAGGAAGAAATAAAGAAATAGAGAAATAAAGAAATTGGAGGTAGTCAGGGTTAGACAATAGAAAATCTTGATAGAATAACTATCCGCTAGAACTATTACTTTATTTCTCTATTTCTTGTTTTCATTGACTTTCAGCTAAAATCTGTTAAAATAGTCAAATTTGGACTACCCTTGAAAAGAATCAGAATACTTGCTATTATGCGCCCGTAGTTCAACGGATAGAACGAGAGCCTTCTAAGCTTTAGATCGAGGTTCGATTCCTCGCGGGCGCGAAAGACAGTTGAAAGTTATAAAGTTATAAAGTTGAAAGTTAGGGAACTTTAAAACTTTATAACTTTTGGTTGCTTCAGCAACCATCCCGCCGCGGCGGGATGCCGGCAGAGCCGGCACTTTATAACTTATTCATGGCGACCATGGTGTAACGGTAGCACAGGAGTTTGTGGCACTCCTGGCGAGGGTTCAACTCCCTCTGGCCGCCCCACAAAAGCATTCTGTAAAAAAAACAGGATGTTTTTGTTTTATAGAATAGAGGGTTTCCGCTCATGCCGCCAAAAGCGGCTGAGCGGATCAGCTCGCGGAGACGAGCGGACAACTCCCTCTGACCGCATCGCTACGCAAAGCGTTGCGGGCTGGTCTCTGACCGCCACTAGCCTCGACTAGATGTCGAATCCTTGCCTCAATTCGAGGCGAAGCGGGTAGGCGGGTATAAAAAATCTCTAGTTTTTAGCTTATAAACAAGGTATAATAATTTTGCTGGTTAACTAATAATTTAAATATTATGAAAAAGATTTTATTAATGTCTGGTTTCGGGTTGATAGCTCTATTTTTAGCCGGTTGCAGTCTGAATGATGTTAATAGCAACGATCCATTAGGAGTTACTATTGATCCCAATCAAAATCTTAATCAGCCGATAGTAAATGAAAACAAGGAAGTGGTTAAGCCGCGGATTCCGGAGACAAAAGAAGATTGTTTGCAAAAAGGAGGATCTTGGAAACAATGGGGAATAGCCCCGGTGGAATCCTGCAATTTATCAACGACTGACGGTGGCAAAGTATGTACTGATTTTTCCCAATGCCAAGGCACTTGTTTGGGAGAAAATATAAAATCCATCGAAGGTAAATGCACTGATTGGGTAAGAACTGGTGGTTGTCAGTCTATTCTAAAAAATGGTAAGATCGAAAATATTATTTGTTCAGATTAAAGATTTATTATTAATCTTAAAATTTAAAAAACATCTCCTAGAAATGGGAGGTGTTTTTGGTTTCGGAAGTGGAGTATAATCATTTTATTATGGCTAATAAACTTTATTTTATCGTCATCGCCGCCGGGCTATTTTGGCTGGCATATATTCTCCTCCTTTATTGGCGCACTAAAGTGCCGATTGTCAGAACCCCCAGAGGCTATATTAAAAATCTTGTAAAAAATCTTGGAGATCTGAATATTAATTCGGACACGGTTATCTGTGAATTAGGCAGCGGCAAAGGCGATTTTTTATTTGCCGTGGAAAAATTCGGCCCCAAAAAACTTATTGGCTATGAGCTTTCGCCCCTGCATTTATTCTATAGCCGGCTGAAGACTCGGCTGATCGGCTCGCGGGCGACATTTCTGGCTAAAGATTTTTTTAAGGCTGATTTAAGCGAGATTGATATCGCTTATGTTTTCTTGGTTCCGCAAGTGGTGAAAAAGTTGTGGCAGAAAATGAAACAAGAATGCCGGCCGGGGACGGTGATGGTTTTATTGGGTCATGATTTGCCGGGGGAAAATCTAGTGAAAAAAGTAAAAACGCGGCCGGAAAAACTAAAAAGCACCTATTATTATTTTTATCAGGTATAGTTCAGCTCTAAAAAAATCATCCACCGTTTTGGTAGATGATTTTTTATATAATTTAAGGTCAATTTTACACGCTGATTTTCTCCAGCCGCTTAGAGAGGTCTTTTTTGCGGAGGCGGACGCTTTCGGGCGTGACTTCCAGATATTCGTCATCACTCATGATGCTGAGGCCGATTTCCAAAGATAATTCCACCGGCGGGGTTAGTTTGATCGCCTCGTCGGCGCCGATAGAGACAGCTGTAAATTTTTAGCAGTTTCTTTATACAATTTTGCGGTGTCTATATATTGTTCGAGAAAATTTTCGGCAATATCTACTTCTTCTGATCGCCAGGGTATCAATTTCCCTCTGTCAATATTCCCCTTCCAATTACAGCCTTTCTGGAGCCTTTCAAAATTACTGAAAAGATCTCTTTGTATAGGATCGATAAAAGACGCAACCGCCGTTCTCCAACTCTTAACTTCTGGGTTTTCATCAAAACGAAACGAACCTCGCTCTTGGTTTAGTTTATCTAAAAGAATTGATAATTCGTTTACTAGCTCCAATAACTCATCTACTAGTAATTTCTTTTTTTCTTGTTCGCTTAAAATAATTGGCGCTTCTTTCATATTTTTATATTAACTAAACTATAGCATGCTTATTTTAAAAAGCAACACATGTTTTTTATACAGTTTAAGGTCAATTTTACACGCTGATTTTTTCCAGCCGCTTACTTAGGTCTTTTTTGCGGAGGCGGATGCTCTCCGGTGTGACTTCTAAGTATTCGTCGTCGTTCATGATACTGAGGCCGATTTCCAAGGATAATTCAACTGGCGGCGTAATTTTGATCGCTTCGTCGGCGCCGGCGGAACGCATGTTGGTTTGCTGTTTGCCTTTGATCGGGTTGACCATCAGGTCGTTGCCTTTGGCGACATTGCCAATCACCATGCCGGTGTAGACTTCGATATTCGGCCCGATGTAAAGCATGCCGCGCTCTTGCAGGTTGGCAAGGGAATAAGCAAGCGTTTTGCCGGTCGCCATCGAGACCATGGAACCGAGGTCGGTTTTAGATATCTCGCCGGCGTGCGGGCGGAAGCCGAGAACATGGGTGCAGAGAATGCCCTCACCGCGGGTGTCCACCACAAACTCGTTGCGGTAACCGAGCAGGCCGCGGGTCGGCATTTCAAAGATCAGCCGGCACTGGCCGTTGTGATTCTTGAGATCTAGGAGTTTGCCTTTTCGTTTGGCGACTTTTTCCATGACCGTGCCGAGGTAGGCCTCGGGAATATCAATCGTGATTTCTTCAAACGGCTCCAGTTTGACGCCGTCTTCTTCTTTAATAATCACTTGCGGCTGGGAAACCTGGAGTTCGTAGCCTTCGCGACGGAGATTCTCGAGGAGAATGGCGATATGCAGTTCACCGCGGCCGCAGACGCGATAATAAACCGGGTCGGTAAAATCAATCTTCAGCCCGACATTCACTTCCAATTCTTTCTTCAGCCGTTCTTTGAGCTGGCGGGAGGTGACAAACCGACCTTCACGGCCGGCAAAGGGCGAGCTGTTAACCAGAAAGTTCAAAGTAATAGTCGGTTCGTCAATTTTGATTGCGGCGAGGGGCTCTTGGTCAGCGTTCTCAGTGATAGTCTCGCCAATGTCGATGTCGGGGAGTCCCGCAATCATGACAATGTCACCGGTGGTCACCTCTTCCACTTCCTTTCTGACCACGCCTTGATAAGTAAAAAGTTTGGAAATCTTGCCCTGACGGCTGGCGCCAGAGGGAGTTTTAATAAAAACATTTTGTGCGGTTTTAATGGCGCCGGAATAAACCCGACAAATAGCGCAACGGCCAAGAAAATTGTCGTAAGCGAGATTGAACGGCTGGGCAGTGAAAGGCTCGCTCGCCCGGTCAGCCGGTACCGGCGCGACTTTCTCTAAAACCAAATCCAAAAGCGGCGTCAGGTCGGCGCTGTCGTCGTCCAGGTGCATTTTGGCAATGCCCAGTTTGGACGCGGCAAAGATCACCGGGAAATCCAACTGCTCGTCGCTCGCTCCCAGGTCCAAAAATAATTCATAAATCATTTCCTGAACCGCTTCGGGTCGGGCGGCCGGTTTGTCGATTTTATTGATCACCACAATCGGCTTCAGGCCGAGCTCCAGCGACTTCTTCAGAACAAACTTGGTCTGCGGCATCGGGCCTTCCTGGGCGTCCACGAGGAGGAGAACGCAGTCAATCGACCGCAAAATCCGTTCCACTTCCGAGCTAAAATCAGCGTGGCCCGGCGTGTCCACGATGTTAATTTTGGTGTCGCGATAAAACACGGAGGTATTTTTGGAATAAATCGTGATGCCGCGCTCTTTCTCCAGCGCGTTGCTGTCCATACTGACACTGCCGTCAGTCATGCCGGTTTGTTTCATCAGCGCGTCGGTCAGGGTAGTTTTGCCATGGTCGACATGGGCGATGATGGCGATATTGCGGATTTCCATAGTATGGTGGTGATTTGGGGTCTTGGTTGGTAATTAACGATGGTTCTTGAAATAAAGGGTTAAATGGCTCTATGGTTAAATGGCTGGCGGCGTCAATCGAAGTGTCGGGTAAATGCTATAAACTTAGCGTTTGGCTATTAAAAAAAGCTTGCCAATCGGAAGCGTTTTTACTGTATAGTAGAAGCTTAGCTATTCCGAGGCTCAATTATATATGATAAAAAGGATTTTGTCAAATATCATGGAACGAGGAGCACATAACCCCAGCTGCGCGGGGCAAGCAAAGGAACAAAAGCAGGCTTGTTATGCGTTCCTTGTTATGTGATTTTATCTTGCTTTTTCTTACCTTTAAGCTAAGATAATAGCAAGTCAAAGTACACTAACAATTTAACGGGAGGACGCCATGAAAAGCTTGAGGATGTTGAAATTGGCATTACAGGACGACGAGTTTCAGTTCGAAATGGCCTTGTTCTGGGCATTGGTCATTGAGATTGCGTTTGTCCTGTTTGCCCTTTCGCCGCTCACGAACTGGTCGGCGTCGGGCTGGGTATGCCTGTTCCTGTGGGTTTCGTCGGCATTGCAATTAGCCGGCTCCTTGGTTTTTATCGGGCCTCAGCTGATTGACCCGGATAAAGGGTTTTTCAGAAATCTCGGCCGGGCGGCTGTCTGGGAAATACCCTTGATCGCCATGGCCTGGCGTCGGATCAACGCGCCTTGCCTCGCCATCTGACAAATTTTCGAACCGTCACCAAGGAGGCTTCAGGTGAACAGATTTCAAGAGTTTTGGGCTGAGATCAAAAGGGTCTTGGCCTACGGCATCGGGTTTCTGGTCGGCGTGGCCATCCTGTTGATCGTCGGCAGCCACTATCTATCCCATCCAGTTGCTCATTTCGCCGACTTCTCTGCCGCAGTTTTAGCGGAGGGAGCTTTCGTCGCTTGTCTCTTCCTCCGTTTGTGGGTTTTCGAAGAGCTGGCCATTTTTGACCCCAGAAAGTCGCTGGTCAACAACACTCTCCGGCTGACTTTTTGGGAGCTATATTTGGCGGGTATGATCCTCTGTCTCCTTTACCATCATCGGCGAGGAGCGCCAGGGTCAGCCGCGGGTTAAAGTCGGTCTTTGGCAACTGGCGTGAGGGGAGACACTTCTCCTCCCTTCTTTACTTAAGGGGTTAGGAGCTAGTTGCAGAAGATAGGCCGCAGGGCCTGTTGTGAACGGTGTTAGAGCGCCGCTCGCGACGAACAACTCTCAGGGGGAGGCGGCGGCAAGCCGTTCTTCCCCGTTTTTTTACGCACGAAATAAAGCGGAGCGACACAGCCGCGGCGGGGTTATCGGGGATTCCCGGCCAGAAAAGCCGTATTGATTCGCTACTAACATCATAACACGCCCAGAGGGCGTGTCGCTCCGCTACTAACCGTAATAATTCGTTTTTAATAATCAATACGGTATAATGTTCTTAAAGCTTAACTAATAACTCTAACCCTATGATGTACTATTTTGGCAACAGTTTTGGTTCAGGTTGGTGGTGGGGCGGTCCGCTGATGATGCTGGCGATGGTGGTATTTTGGTGCGGGGTAATCGCTTTTGTTGTTTGGCTGGTCCGCGAAGCGGCCGGCAAAAATAGCCGTTCGGGCCGGAGTTCGGCCCTGGATATTTTGGAAGAGCGGTATGCTAAGGGCGAGATTTCTCAGGCGGAGTATTTGGAGAAGAAGAAAGACCTGAGGAGCTAATTAAAAATTAAGAATTAATAATTAAGAATTCTCGTAACCATTATTTAAACTTTTAAACCTAGTTATAATGCCCAATGACAAAATCCAAATGTCCAATCAATGCCAAATGCCAAAAGGTGGTAATTTGACATTTGTCATTGGGTCCGCCGGTTGGCGGATGGACATTTGAGCTTGGGCATTTACAACATGTTTATTTGTTAAAATATCTATGATCAAGAATATTGTCTTCGACTTCGGCGGGGTGTTGGGCTCAAATTCTAATGAGTCGTTTATTGAGCTACTTGCCAAGTGTGGCTTAGACGAAGAAGCGGCCATGGCGATTCTCAGAGAACATTGGTTTAAACTAAAAACCGGGGCGGAAGATACGACGGCGATTTGGCAGGCGGCGCGGGAACGGTTGAAGGCGCCGGCGCCAAATTTGGCCGAGGAATATAATGATTTAATTTGGGTTGATGAGGCGGTTCTGGCGGTTTGCCGTAGCCTGAAAGCGCGGGGTTATCGGCTCGGTGTTCTTGCCAATGAAGCCGCGGAATGGATGGAAGTGAAGCGGCAGAAAGGCCGGTTGAATGAGATTTTTGAAGTAGTGTATTCTTCGGCTGACATTCAAACTTATAAGCCAATGCCCGAGGCTTACCAAAAGATTTTAAAATCACTAGGCGCCAAGGCGGAAGAAACTCTGTTTATAGATAATTTGGAAAGAAATCTGCCGGCGGCCGAGGCGCTGGGGATGACAACGATTTTGTTTAAAGATGTCGAGCAGTTGCAGGCGGAGTTGAAGAAGAGTTTGGGGGAATAAGAAATCACATAACATGGAACACATAACAAAACTGCTATCCGCGCTTTGTTTTATACCATGAGTTATGCGATTTTTACTGGTTGCCAAGGTGTTAAATTGATATCATGTTGATTTAAAAAGCGTCAAATTTAAGGGGCGTTTTTTTGGTTGAATAAAATTTTTTGATAAGGTAGTGGTGAGAAGGTTGAACGCCGGTAGGGGCGACCCTTGTGGTCGCCCCGAACGCGATTTTCGTTTTAACCTGGCCGTTTAATTAAAACAATAACAATGGACGGTGGCAAAATTCATAGTTGCCGGAAGTATATTTGTTCGGGGCGACCACAAGGGTCGCCCCTACAACCCGTTGGTTCTGTTTAAAAAAAAAGACGCCGGAGGGGCGTCTGAAGGTTGGGGTGAATGTGATTGGGCTGGCCGCGATTCAAGGCCAGAGTTTTTCAAGGTGGCAGATGATCTCACATATGACACGCTCGCCGCCGCAGATAGTGTTATCCAAGACGAGAAAATCAGTTACTTCTGCTCTCAATAATGGGACGAGGGCGTCTTCTTTGATCGCCGGAGCATGGTTACAGGCCAGGACGGCAATGGTTGCCGTCGGATAAGATCCGCGCAGGCGTAACACTAACGCGCGGAATTCTTCAAACTGCCGATCTGGCAGATAGATGGCGATGAATAGCCGTTCGGAATCTTCTGTCCGCCCAGTTGCCGCCACCTTTTTTAATATTAATGTGGGGATCATCTCGGTAACGAGGAAAATTTTCAGGTTATCTTCACCGGACGGCACTTCGCCTGACGGATTTGTTTCTTCTCGGCCGGGGTTGATCAGGATGGCCTTTAACTTTTTCGCGTCGGCGATGATTTGTGGCAGCGGACCTATTAAGAAGCTTTTCAAAGTGTGGACATTTGTCTCGGGCATGGGTTGCCTCCTTTTGGTTTCAGTAGCAGGTGTTACCTTCCCAGCAGTGCCAGCCGCCGCCGGGACAAGGGACGATGACGATTTGGATTTCGCGCCGATATTTTTCCGGCGCTTTGGTTAAGCCGCCGCCGGTGGCGATGGCCGGCGCTTGGATGTCTTCCACTTTGATGAAGCGGAAACCTTGTTGCTGTTTGACCGCGCTGGCGATGAGAGCTGAGATTTTAGGCGGCAGAGAATCTATCAGCGCCATTTCCGTTGGCGTAGGTGGCGCGCCCATGGCGGTAAAAGTTGTGGGGTCAACGCCGTGTTTTTTGCCAACAGCGGCTTTGGCTTCAGCAATACTCGCAAAGACGGTTGGCATGACTGCCTCCTTTTGATGTTTTTGGCGGTTATTTGTATCTGTTTGGTAGCTTAAACTAACAGTTGATTAAAGTCAATAAACACCTTGATTTTATTGGCTTATTGACAATTCTTCTGGGGTATGCTACTATAGTGGAGCAAAAAGTTTGCCGTCAGTAGAAATCAGTCGAATTTCTGCGAGGCTCAACTTTGCAGCTTAATTCACTAGTTTCTATTTATGACTGGTAAGATCAAAAGATTAACCGACAAAGGTTTCGGTTTTATCGCCCCTGACGATGCGTCTGGAAAAGACATTTTTTTCCACTCCACCGCTTTACAGGGTGTTCAATTCAACGAATTGAACGAAGGCGATGCCGTTAGCTTTGAGGTCGAAGATTCTGAAAAGGGTCCTCGCGCCGTCAATGTGACCCGCGCTTAATAGCCGAGGCCATTGAACTAAAAAAGCCCTCGCTTAAACGCGGGGGTTTTTTATTTGCGTTCCCGTAGGGGCGGACCCATGTGTCCGCCCTGAACGACTTCCGGCCGTAACAAATTTATTACCGTTCATAGATTGATGTTCTGTATAAACGGACGAGTTCGAATATATCCCAGGGCGGACACATGGGTCCGCCCCTACGGGACTCGTCGCCTTTTTTAATAGACAGCGAGGTAATTCTCCCTCTCCCAATCCGTCACTGCGGTCCGCCAGCTGTCCCATTCTTGATTTTTGATCGCTAGATATTTGTTTAAGGTGGCCTCCCCTAGGACGGCGCTGATGAGCGGGTCGGCCTGCAGGGCGGTTAAAGCAGATTTCAGGTCACCGGGCAGAGTGGCATATTTTTTCTTAGCCTCGCCATTCAGCTCATAAACGCTTTCTTCAGTTGGCTCGGGCAAGGGGTAGTCGTTAGTTAGGCCGTCCAGGCCGGCGGCCAGCATCACGGCGAAAGCGAGGTAGGGGTTGGCCGCCGGGTCGGGGCAACGGAGCTCACAGCGCGTGGCTTGCGGGCGGTCGTGGTTGATGCGCGGCACGCGGATGAGGCAGGAGCGGTTAGTCTGGCCCCAGGTGATATAGACCGGCGCTTCATAGCCCACCACCAGCCGTTTATAGGAGTTGACCAGTGGGTTGAGAACCGCGTTCATGGCCGCGATGTGGTGGAGTTGGCCGGCCATAAATTTTTTAGCCAGTTCGCTTAAGCCGTATTTGTCTTCGGCGGCGTAGAAAAGGTTTTGCCCGTCGCGCGCCAGGCTCTGATGGACATGCATGCCGGAGCCGTTGATGCCAAAAAACGGCTTGGGCATAAACGAGGCGTGGAGGCCGTTTTGCTTGGCGATTTGGCGGAGCGCCATTTTGAATGACAGGGCGTTGTCGGCGGTCGCTAGCGCGTCGCCGTATTCAAAATCAATTTCGTGCTGGCCGGAAGCGACTTCGTGGTGCAAGGCTTCCACCTTGATGCCGAGTTTTTCCAGCGCCGCGGCCATTTCTTTCCTGACCGCCGTGCCTTGATCCAGGCTTTGGTCAAAGTAACCGGCCTGGTCGTGGGGCAAAGGCAAAATACTGCCGTTTTCTCTCTTCAGTAAGAAGAATTCCAATTCCGGACCGACATTAAAGGTCAGGCCTTGGGCTTTGGCGAGAGCCAACTGGCGCTTGAGAATCTGCCGCGGGTCGCTTTCGTAGGGCTGGCCATCCGGCAAATAGACATCGCAAATCAGCCGCGCCGTCTCCAACCCCGTCCCGACCGTCCAAGGCAGAAGCGCGAACGAGCCCAGATCCAGCTTGAGATACATGTCGCTCTCAAAAATGCGGGCAAAGCCTTCAATCGACGAGCCGTCAAACCAGACATTGTGGTGGAGGGCGGCCGCCAACTGGCCGACCGGGATAGTGACGGTTTTCATTTGGCCGAGCAGGTCGCAGAACTCCAGCTCGATGAATTTAACCTGTTCTTTTTCAGCGGTTTTTAAGACTTCTTCGGGAGTGGTTAGGGGCATAGGTTTAGTGGGTTAGTTTATTAGTTGGTTAGTTTGTTAGTTTTTTAGTTAGTCCAGAGTCCGGGGTCCAGAGTCCGGAGAAAGCTCAGAGCTGATTAGCTGAAAGCTCTCTCGGGACTCGGGATTGTGGACTCGGGACTCTTTTAAAAGCGAAGAAAGCTCGCTGGGGAGCGAGCTTTCTTGCTGGTAGTTGTTTAAACTATTAGAAGAGAAGCCGCTCCGGTGAGTGGTTATTATTGCTGTTATTTTGTCTAGAGAATTGGTAGTTCATAGACTTAATTTCAATATAGTCTAAATTAGAGAGGTTGTCAAAAAGGTGTACTAGACGGGTACATCGGTAACACTTTGTGGTATTTAAAGTGGAAGTTAATTGGCGGCAGATAACCCAAGGCTTGGTGTGGTCGCCTGAAGTTGTATTCCACCAGCCATTCAGTCAGCCGTTGGTTAAAGACACTCACCTCATCAGTCAGGTTGCCAAAGGCGATAAATTCCTCTTCTAAGGTGCGGTTGAACCGTTCATTCTGGGGATTATCTTTGGGAGTTTTAACCCGGGAGTGATAGTGAGGAATATCCAGTTTTACTAAAGCTAAATCAAAGTTCTTTTTAAACTCACTGCCATTGTCAGTTTGAATGTTTTCAATCTTGCCGTCAAGCAGGTAATGGAGGCGATACAAGAAGTCTCGGGCGTTAGTTGAGCTATGGGTGGTGTACATGTGGGCAAAAGCCAGCTTGGAGTAGCGGTCGATGGCGGTGAGGATGTAGCGCTTGTGACCGTGGACATAGCGCACCACCGTATCAACGCAGACTAGGAAGCCATTAACCGGTTTCTTTTGTAAGTCGGTAATCTTCTTGCATCTCACCGATCGGGCTCGTTTACGGTTAATTCTCGCCTGTTTTACGGGGTGGTAGTACAAACCAGACTGTTTAATGATACATTGGATCTTCCAACTGGTTAGGCGAGTATCTTCGGGGTATTGGTTCTGGTACAAGGCTAATAGTTTCATCTTGCCATAGCGAAGGCGCGCCCGCCGGAGTTGGATTACTCGGACATACTGGAGCGGCGTGTACTCCCGCTGGCGGCGGTGGAGCGGCGCTTTAGACCGGTCTTCCAAAGAATGAAGATTAGCCTCATTAAACCGGTTCTTCCACTGGTAAAAGGTTTTAGGTGAGAGGCCAAAATGACGGCAGGTTAGTCGGGCGTTGTCGTTAGCAACATCGTGATAGTAAATTAGCCAATTAAGGCGGGTTCGTGCTTCCGGGGAAAGCTTAATTAACTCGGCCCGTTTTCGCCAGTTGTCGTAACGATTAAAACGGTAGTTGCCGAGACGCCTGATTTTACGCCAGTACTGTTCGTAGACCATAGGGATACATTTAGGGTTAACCCTTGATCTTACCCAAACCCTTTAATTTGGGCAATCTAAGGGTGTTACCGATGTATCTCATCTTCTGCAAAAGGGGTTGTTCACAGAGGGAAAAAATCACATAACACATAACACATAACAAAAGAACAAGAGAACCGATGAACTCATTTTTATTCTCTGGTTCTCTTGTTATGTGATTTAATTAGAACCAACGGCGGCGTTTAAAGAAGAGTATTAACCCTAGCGCTGTCAGCAGCATAATCATTAAAGCCAAAGGATAACCCCAAATTTCATCTAACTCCGGCATATAGCGAAAATTCATGCCATAAACGCCGGCGATAAAAGTCAGGGGGATAAAAATTGTGGAAATAACCGTCAAAACTTTCATGATTTCATTCAGCCGGTTGCTGATGCCGGACAGATAAACCTCCAGCATGCCGGAAATAATGTCGCGGTAGGTCTCAATCGTGTCGATAATCTGCACCGTATGGTTATAAACATCGCGGAAGTAGAACCAGGTGCTTTTTTTGATCAACGACGAATCGCGCCGTTCCAGCGAGCCGAGAATTTCCCGCAAAGGCCAGATGGATTTGCGCAAGTAGATAACCTCCCGTTTAATTTTACGCAGGTCGTTTAAAGCTTTCGGGGAGGGATTTTTGATTAATTCTTCTTCCAACCAATCAATCTTTTCGCCAACATTTTCTAAAATAGCAAAATAGTGGTCGGCAACGGCGTCAATCAGCGAATAAAATAAATAGTCAGCGCCCAGTTGGCGCAGGCGGCTAGAGGGGTTTTCCAGCCGCTGGCGGAGCGAGCCAAAAACATCGCCTTCGCGGCCTTCTTGGCAGGAGAGAATTAAATTAGGAAAAAAAACAATATTGACTTGTTCCGGGATAATGGCTGATCGCTTCTCGTCATAGCCAATCATGTTTATGACCAGGTGGATATAATTGCCATAATCTTCCACTTTGGCGCGCGGCGCGCGGTTGGCTAAATCTTCCAAAACCAATGGATGTAAGCCAAAATTTTTACTCAAGCTCTCAATCAGCTGGCTTTGGCGCGGACCGTCAATGTCAATCCAGGTGACCGTGGCAGTTTGTTTGAGCGGGCCATATTGGCTGAGATCAGGCGAAGTGAATTTTTCCAGCTTTTTGGCGTTATAATCAAAAACCGTTACCCGGCCGTTGACTCGATGATTGGCGGTTTTGGTTGGCGTCATAGGGATAGTTATTGCTTGATTTTTATTATAACAAAGAAGCGGAATATAATAAAACTTGATAAGTATTTAAAGTAAGTATTCAGGGAGCAGTATTCAGTATTCAGGGGAGGGGTTCTTATCAGCCGTTCGCGGATATAGTTCCCCGAATACTGAATACTGTTCCCTGAATACTATAAAAAAAGACCCCGCTTGGTGCGGGGCTGGATCGGGTTGTTGATTTGAAAAGCCGCGTTGGCGGCTTACTTCTTCTTCGCTTTTTTCTTTGTCGGTGGTGGTGGCGGTGTTGCCACTTCCGGCGCCGGAGTTGGTTCGGCTGGCGGCGGGCCGAGGACGGCGGTGTTTTGCTTTTGCATCTCCGCCAGTTCCGTTCTGATTCGGGCTAATTCGACGCCGACATCTTGGAACTGGCAGTCTAACGCCTTGGAGTAAAGGCCGCCGAGAGTTAAGAGATTTTTTTCAAGGTCGGCCTTGTCTTTAATGTTTTTTTCAATTTCCAAGTTGAGTTTATAAATCCGTTTTTCAACATCGGAAATTTCATTTCGTTTTTCCTTTTTCGCTATCTCGTCCAGTATAACCGCTCGCGGGACGAGCGCCTGTTCAGTCGAAAGCGCCGGCCAGTTGGCCAAAAAATCTTTACCTACCGGGAGCCAATCTTCCAGAGATTTTTTTTCTTGCTTCTTGCCTTTGGTGGAATTCTCGATGGCGAGTTGCTGGTTGTCAACTCCCTTTTTGGTGGTATCGAGTTCGACCTTCATGGCGTTGATTGCCTTCTGGTCGCATTCGGGTTCGGGGGTGGTCGTCGGCGTTTCGGCGACGAAAGGCGCCTCCGCTTCCTGCCGGCTGAACAAGGAACAGTTGAGAGTGCCGAGCGCGATGACGGCCAGAGCCGCCAGGATGAGTAGCTTTCTCATGAGTTTCTCCTTGGGGTGTTGATTAGTTCGCGGTAGCGGGCTAAGGGTTGATGATTACTAACCTTATTCGCAAACCATCCTTGGGTCTTCGTTTTTTGGGCGTAGCCATTCTAGGGCGTAATGCCCGCCGCCTTGTTGGGGAATTGCCATGCAGGCCGCACGGCCATTGTCACTTAAAAAATATTGCCAGTATTCACTTTTCCCGAGCCGTCCGCCAGCGGCATGCAGTTTTTGAACCGCTTCACTTTGTAACCGCACGCGGAATTTTTGTCGACTTTCACCCGGCTGGCGTTCGCCACAGGCGAAGAAGTGATCATCACCGTCTTCTCTTGCCCAGTAATCCAATTGGGCGGTGGCGTCACGGCCGGCGGCAGTCGAGTACCAGTAGTCGCAATGCCAAGAGCAATTGACGGTGGTAAAAGCCGTCAAGATTAAAATTGTCGCTAAAATTAGCTTTTTCAAGGTTCACCTCCGTTTTGGTTGTTTATCAGTTGTTAGCTTCTTTTTAGTTCATTTTTTGGTTTTTGTCAATGGCGGGGTTAGGGGTATACCTACCCAATTGGAACAGGTTTTAGAGTTTTAGCTAAGTAATCATTGGGTGAAATGAATATTTCGGGTGAGGAAAATCTAGCGCAGAATTC
>JBAZBH010000013.1:0-27718 GCA_041671565.1 Patescibacteria group bacterium | reverse complement strand
CTGGGCGAAATAAACCTTCCCCTCTTGGTATATGCCATAAATTATAGCTTGTTCCTAAACCGACATTATTATACCACAAACATTAATTTTTAGCCAAAAGGCCACCGACCGTCGCATTCCCAAATTAAGAGCTTTGGTTCGACTTTACCTTTGGCGAGGCGGGAGTTATTTCATGTGTTTAATGTTCACTTTTGGCGGGTCGTTGGCCACCATTTGAAATAGTTCGATGGTTAGCCCATCTTCACCGTTCACCGCCACGATGCGGCCGGTCCGGTTGATGGCGGTATCGCCCGCGGTTTCGGTGCTGGAAGTGGCGCCGAGATTAAAGGGAGTGGTGGCGCCATTAGCCGAGACCACCAGAGCGCCGGCAGCCGTGGACACCGTGTCTTGGTAGCCGCTCCGCGTGCCCTTAATGGCGAACGAGTCGCCGGCTTTGGCGCCGCGGGGGAGATTTATTTGGTATTTATAATGATCCTCGGCCTTAATCGTTCCCGAGGGCATGGCAATCGTGCCGCCCATAATACTCATGACGCCGGAAGTTTTGGTCTCGGCTTTGACCTGATGTTCGATCTCCCAAGTACCTTCCCAACCGTAGCCGCCGCGAGTTGGTTTAATCAATTGACCGGTGATGGTAGCGGTTTCCGTTCCTTTGACGACTATCCCGGCGACATTTGAATTAACCGGCAGTTGCACGGTTTCATCAATATAGTATTCCGAGCAAGTCAGAGAGAATGTTTCTTGCCACGGCCCTTGTTTTTGCAGGGTTCCGTTGTTTTGAATTTTATCAATCAGGTCGCCGAAGGCATGGAGTTTTAGTTTTTTATTAGCCGGGGAACAATTTTTGTGCTGGCCGCTGCCGCCGGCGGGATCAACAGTAATCTGGTAAATGCCCGAATGCAGGTCAAGGGTAAATTTCCCGTCTTTATCTGTGGCGGTCGAGGCTTGCGCCGCGCTGTATTTAACCTTTTCCGCCTTAATCATTACTTCTTCCAGCGGTTGGCCATTTTGGTCAACCACCGCGCCGCTCAGCTGGGCGCTCTTCTCATCATCGGTTTGCCAGATTGTCCCAGCAACAACGCTATATTGGACGCGCCGCCCATTAATTTCCCGCTCAGTGACAAAGGCAAAGGTCCGCACCGGTACGCCCGAATTGGGGTTAGCGGCGCAGTCGCGGAGCTCGATTTGTTCCGCCTCGGGGCGCAAATAAGCCTCCATAATGTCAGCGCCATTCCATTCCAAAAGTTCTTCTTCCGCGATAATAAAGATGCCGCAAGTGTTGGCCGGTTCGTTTTTTTCCAAGTTACTCAAATTTTTATTTAATCCAGCCACTTCTCCGGCTGATAAATAATAAGCCAGGGGAGCGCGCACCGCCAAAATGCTAAAAGTCGTTAGGTCGGCGCTGACGGTGTGCCGCGCTGGATCGGCCGCGCTAGCGATTGGTTGCCAGAATTTTTGCTGGCCGTCTTCATGCCACTTGAATAATTTCAAATCTTTTTCCGCTATGCCGGCTGGCAGTTCGGCCGGATTGTAGGCAAATTCCACATGCACCGGCTGGTAGTCGTCTTTCAGCCGGGTGATTTTATATGCCTCGCCGATAACCGGCGAGAGGGTGTCTTTTTTTCCCGGCGCCACCACCAAGGGCTCAATCGTCACGCGGCTAGGCCGGCGATTGGCTGTCACTTGTCCAATAGTTTGGGAACCGTAGAGTTTACCCACCAACCCCTGTAAACCAGAGACAGTTATGCCCGGAGCAACAAAAAATCCCGCTAGCGGGAGTAAAAATAAAATCACCAGGACGATCACAACCGCGACAATGATTTTTTTGATCATAAGATTAAAGTTAGAATTATAATGAGATAGTTTCGTAATTATCTCAGTAATATTATAACACAAAACTGGTTAGTCCGATAAATCCCCTTCGAAACCCCAAATTTGTTTATATCGTATCAATTTGATACGATATAAACAGTTAAATGATACGAAAATAATTATCGGCTGGCGATGTTGGTGTTTTAAGAGTTAAATTCAGTGCGATTTTGCGGCGGAGGATTACGCGATGAAATAAACCCTATCCGACACGGACCACCCAATAAAATCTTTCAGCGTTATGCAATATTTTCTAAAGATAATAATATCGGCTTTGATCATTTTGGGCGTGTCAGAATTGGGGAAGCGCTTCACCGCCGCGGCCGCGATCGCCGCTTCTTTGCCTTTAGTGTCCATCCTCGGCCTTATTTGGTTATACAACGACACTAAGGATATCCAAAAAATAATCAGTTTATCGGTCAGTATTTTTTGGGCGGTTTTACCGTCGTTGCTTTTCTTTATTATTCTGCCGATTTTACTTAAAAGCGGAGTCAGATTTGGTTGGGCGATGGTCTGTTCGTCTGTCGCCATGTTTATCGCCTATACTGTCTATATATTTATTTTATCTAAATTCGGCATCAAAATATAACCGCGGTACACCCAAGTCAAAATAAAAAACCCCGCCTTTTAGCGGGATTTTTCGTTTAGAGCCGGCAAGAGTCGGCCGGCGGCTCCTGATCTTTAAAAGCTTGGTGATCGTTGAATTTTTCGCTCCACTCTTCCGGGTTGCCATAGTCGGCGAAGTCTTGATACCAATTATGATAAGATTTTGGCCGATGGGCGGCTTTGATCGGGCACCAGTACCGTTCGGTCCGGGCGGCAATTTCCATGGCGTAGGCGAAAAGACCGTTAACATAACTGCAATACAGGCAATGCGCTTTTTGGATGAAGTTGAGATAATCCAAGAAGCGGCGGTCGTAAACCAGGTAATCGCTTCTTCTCACTTTCGGAATGTCATATAACGGAAAAGCGACCAGGTGGTAAATGGTAATAAAAATATCCAAAGTAATCGCCGGGATAATCATGGCGTAAATAAAGGGCAGGGGAAGCAGGTGGCGGAGCCGCCGGGGAACAATATATTTCCAAGCCGGGATCCGAAATTTTTTGTTGCGCGCCCGGATTTTTTCCAAGAAAACGATTTTTTTCCGCTCAAACGAAAAACCGTATTTTTCAGCGAGGCGCGAATACTCCTCCTTCAGCGCTTCATTCAGCCGGTCGATTCTTTGGATCAGATCTTTGACTCGAGGGATTTTGGGAGGCATCAGATTAGTTTTAAGTTAATTAGCGGTGTTTTGATTATAACACGCTGGCGGCAAATCTAAAATTTTTCTAAAATCAGCCTCGCCGGATTTTAGATTTATTTAATTTTAATATGTTATACTGTAGGCGATAAGCTCAAAATATGAAACAAGAACAAGCCTTGGACATCCTAAAAATGGGCCATAATGCCTACTTGACCGGCCCGGCGGGCAGCGGCAAGACTTTTTTATTAAACCAATATATTGATTATCTCAAAAAGCAGGGCGTGGCCGTGGGCGTTACCGCCTCGACCGGCATCGCCGCGACGCATTTGGGCGGGCTGACGATCCATTCTTGGGCGGGTTTTGGCATTAAAGACAGTTTGTCGGACGCGGAGATTCGCCAGCTCGGGAAAAAGCGCTATCTCGGCGAACGGCTGAAAACCACCAGCGTTTTGATTATTGATGAAGTCTCGATGCTTCACGCTTGGCAGTTGGATTTAGTTGACCGAATTTGTCGGGTTTTTCGGGAAAAGTTAGATCTGCCGTTTGGCGGCCTGCAAGTGATACTTTGCGGCGATTTTTTCCAATTGCCGCCGGTGAGCCAGGGTGGCGCGCGGGCGAGCTTTGTTAATCACTCCGACATTTGGCCGGCGATGGATTTGAAGATTTGTTATTTGCACGAACAGCACCGGCATCGGGATGACCGGCTGACCCAGATTTTGAACGAAATTCGGGGAAACCAAGTGGCGCCGGAAACTTTGGCGCATTTAAAAGCCAGATTTTTGCCGCCGGTCGAGGGCGCGGACGAAGTGACTAAACTTTATACCCACAATTTTGATGTTGACGCGATCAACGACCGGAAACTACAAAGCCTGCCCGGCAAAACTTACCGCTATCAAATGCGCGGCGCCGGTAACAAAAAACTCGCGGAAACCTTGAAAAAAAATTGCCTGGCGCCGGAAACCTTGCTCCTCAAGCCGGGCGCGGTGGTGATGTTTGTCAAAAATAATTTTGATGTCGGTTATGTTAATGGCACGCTGGGCCGAGTGGTGGATTTTGATGAAAATAATTTCCCCATCGTCGAGACCCTGGCGGGGAACCGGATCGCGGCCGCGCCGCAGAGCTGGCTGATAGAAGAAGACGGCGACAGAGTGGCGGAAATCGTCCAGATTCCTCTCCGCCTCGCTTGGGCGATTACGGTCCATAAGAGCCAAGGCATGAGCCTCGACGCGGCGGAAATTGACCTCGGTAAGTCGTTTGAGCGGGGTATGGGCTATGTGGCGCTTTCGCGGGTGCGGACACTAGCCGGCATCAGACTTAGGGGCTTAAATGAAATGGCTTTGCTAGTCAATGAAGAAATTCTGGAGTGGGACCAGGAACTGCGGACTCTTTCGGACCAGGCGACAGCGGAGTTTGACGGATTAGATATGGCGGAAAAACATCAGCGCCAGAAAAGTTTTATTGATTCGGTGGCGGTACCGGGAGGGGGCCGGCCGAAGCGGGAGAAACGCCAGAAGAAAAATCCGGGTGAAACTTATCGGCAAACCAAAGCCTTAATTTTAGAGAAACTTTCGATTGATGAGATGGCGGCTCGCCGGGGCATGACACGGGGGACAATAATTACTCATCTGGAAAAGTTAATCGCCCGCGGCGAAGATTTAGATTTAAAACATCTTCGGTCGGAGGTTACTCGGCTAGCGGAAATCAAGCTGGCTTTTGAGCAAATCGATGGCTCGGCGCTGGGGCCGGTCAAAGGTATTTTGGGCGATGATTTTTCTTATGAAGAACTGCGGCTGGCGAGGCTGTTTTTGCGGTAGAGATGGTTAAAATCACATAACACATAACATGGAACAAGCCCTGGATAGCAGTTTTGTTATATGTTCCATGTTATGTGATTTTAATAAAAAATAATAAGTTCATCAAGCTCCGGCCATGCCAAAACAAATTGAACTGCAAAATCAGAGTATCAGTTATACCGTCAGAAACAGCCGGCGCGCCAAACATCTGCGGCTGGCGGTTTATCGCGATGGCGGATTAGTGGTGATAATGCCGAATGGCTTCCGTGAGGCTTTGGCTGAACGGTTTATGCGGCAGAAGGCCGGCTGGATAGTTAATAAATTGGAGTTTTTTAAGCAGTTTAAAGGTAGGACAATTATAAAAAGCAGTCGACGGGATTATTTGAAATATAAAGGCCAAGTGTTGCGGCTGGTTAACGAGCGGCTGAACTATTTCAACTGGTTATACAATTTTTCTTGGCAGCGAATTAGCGTCAGGAACCAAAAAACCCGCTGGGGCAGTTGTTCTCAGAAAGGCAATCTGAACTTTAATTATAAACTGGTTTTTCTGCCAGCCGAAGCCGCCGATTATATTATTGTTCACGAGCTTTGCCATTTGGGTGAGTTTAATCACTCTAAAAAGTTTTGGCAGCTGGTGGCGCGGGCCGCGCCGGATTACTTGGATATCAGAAGAGAATTAAAGGCGAAAGGGCTAATTTACTATTAACCGCAGAAGTTTTTTTCAAAAAACCAAAAGATCGCTTTAAAGGCGGTTTTTTGGTATAATAATTAGGCGTTTAATTATTAAATTTTAATTTATGAACAAGATATTTTTTCTGCTATTATTGGCTCTGGCGCTCAGCGGTTGCGCCCAGTCAACCACCCCAGCGCCGACCGCGATATTGCCAGACGCGCCCGCGGTTAATGCGGTTGATAATCCAGTTGTTCCGGCGGTTACGAGTGAGAGTCAGGTCCAAGAATTTGCCATTATTGCCAAGCAATGGGTATTTGAACCGGCAGTCATCACGGTCAAGCGCGGTCAGACGGTTAAATTGAAGGTTACCAGTGTTGATGTGGAACATAGCTTGAGTCTGCCGGCGTTCAAGGTTAATTTGGATTTATTGCCGGGCAAAACGGTCACGGCTGAATTTGTCGCCGACCAAGTTGGCGAGTTTAATTTTCGTTGCGCGGTTTTGTGCGGTGAGGGACACAAAACCATGACCGGGCGATTAGTGGTAACCGAGTAAGTTAACTAAGGTTGATTATGATTAAAAAAACCAAACTGTTCACTATTTTAGGATTAATCCTAGCGTTGGCCATTTTTATTGGCTGGGTGATATTTGAGTTGTCGCTTGATGACATTAAAGGCGAAGAAAATATAGTCAAAAGGGCTTACTATCAAGTTACCAATATTTTGCCGGTTAAACCGGCAGTTAGGCTGGCTGTTGCCCGTCGTCGGCAGGAACATTTGCTTTCTTGTGAAATCGCTTCGCTTTTAATGGCTTTAAATTACCGAGGCGTAGCGGTGACAGAAAACGAATTAATTCAACAGATGCCTGTTTCCGATCCGGCTCCGCGCAGTGTTGATAATATCTGGGGCGATCCTAATCTCGGCTTTGTTGGCAATATCAACGGCAAAATGCCCAACACCGGCTATGGCGTTTATGAACAACCGATTTATGATCTGGCTATCAAATATCGGGACGCTAAAATTATTAATAACGCCTCGTTGAATGATTTACTTTTAGAATTAGGCAACGGCAATCCGATTGTGGTTTGGGGTGTGACCGGAACGGGTCGGGATATTTCTTGGCAAACCGCTGAAGGAAAAACTATCAGCGCCAAAATGAATGAGCACGCCCGAACCTTAATCGGTTACACCGGCCAATCAAATCAGCCGAAACTGATGATTCTTTTAGACCCGGTTTACGGCGAGATTAGATTAGCCGCCGCGGATTTTTTGAAAAATTGGGCGAAACTCGATAACCGCGCCGTGGTCGTCTACTAGGCGATTATGCCGACCGCGGGATAGTCCGAAATGTAATTAGTAATCGGAAATTTATTAATCACATAACATGGAACACATAACAAGTGGCTATATCCACCCTTGTTCCTTGCTCCATGTTATGTGTTATGTGACCATTCCAAATTGCCTTGTCTGGTGGTTTGTAGTAGACTATTAACTATGGATAAAAAGCCAAAAATGCTAATTATTGCCATAATAATTCTCGTCGCCGTGTCGGCGGCGGTTTTTATTTGGCGAGAAAAAGGCTTTATCGGCTTAGCCGGCCAAGCGGTTAAACCGCCAGAGGAAACTACTTATAAGAAGAAATTAGAAATTGTTGATGGGGCGACTTACGGTAAACTTTTAACCGAGGCTGGCGTCAGCGCCGCCGCTAGCCAGCAGATTTTTGACGCCGCGGAGACACTTTATGATTTAAGTAAAATTAAACTCGGACAGAAGTTGGAACTGGTTTATGACAAAAATACCAACGAGCTGAAACAATTGGTTTATCAGATCGATACCGAGGAAGAATTGTTTGTTAGTTTGACTGCCGCCACCGAAGCCGACGGCCCGCCGGTTTGGGTCGCCGAGCGGAAAGCGATTCCTTACGAAGTGAAAATTAAAACCGTTTCCGGGACAATCGAAACTTCGCTTTATGAAGCGGCACTCGGTCAGGGGATTGATGAGCGGGCGGTGATTGGCCTGGCCGATGCTTTTCAGTGGACGATTGATTTCGCTTGGGAAGTGCGGCAGGGCGACAGCTTCAAGTTTATTTATGAGGAACGGTATTTAAACGGGCGGTATGTTATGCCGGGGCAAATTCTTGCCGGCAAATTTATTAATCAAGGCAAGCCGTTTTACGCTTTTTATTATGAAGAGTCGCCGGGCAACAGCGGATTTTTTAGTGAAAAGGGCGAGTCAGCCCAAAAGATTTTTCTGAAAGCGCCGGTGGCTTTTCGCTATATCAGCTCCGGCTTCACGACCGGCCTCCGTTATGTCAAAGCGTTTAATGTCTCGACCGGCCATCGGGCGATTGATTATGCCGCCAACTATGGCGCGCCGATCCAGTCGGTCGGCGATGGCGTGGTGACTTTTGCCGGTTGGAACGGGGCTTACGGCAATATGGTTAAGGTCCGGCATAATGGCACTTACGGGACCAATTACGGCCACATGTCGCGGCTGGCGGTCAAACGCGGCCAAACAGTCAAACAAGGCCAGACGATTGGCTATGTCGGCTCGACCGGTTTTTCCACCGGTCCGCATGTCCATTATGAAATGGAAAAAAATGGGGTGAAAATTAATCCCATGAAAGAAGTCCTGCCGCCGACCGCGGGGATCAAGGCGGAGAATTTGGCGGTTTATACCGCGGCGATTGGGGAGCTGAGGAATAAGTTGAATTAGTTTATTAGTTTTTTAGTTTGTAAGCGGTTAGACGGGTGGGTAACAGTTTGGATCTGTTTTTTCGTTTATAAAACCTCTCTATATGTTAATAGCCGCTCTTGACGGGCGTTTTTTGATTTGTTAATATATCAACATAATTTGATATGTATGACCGAAGCCAAGTTAAAAGAGCTAGCCAAACTCCTTAAAGTATTGAGTAACGCCAAGCGGTTGCGGATATTTTTATGCCTGTTTTCTGGCGAGAAGTGCGTTTGTGATATTTATCAGTGTTTAGATTTGCCTCAGAATCTCGCTTCACACCATCTGGGAATTTTACAACGGAGCCGGTTGATTGTCGGCCGGCGGCAAGGTAAATGGATTTATTATTCGTTAAATAAAAAATTTATTCGGCAGACATTAAAAGGGTTTAATACTTTTACTAATAAACTAACTAAGAATAATTGTTAAAATTATGCCAAACTATAATTATCAGTGCCAAGATTGCCAGGCGGAATTTGAGGTTCAAGCGACGCTCAAAGAAAAGGAAGAAAAATCGGACAAAAAATTCCACTGCCCCAAATGCCAGTCACAGAAAATCAGCCAGCAGTTTTCCGCCGCCAATTTTGTCAAAAATATTTTTAAAGATGACGGCGGTAAAGGCGCCGGCGGCTGTTGTTCTTCCGGTGGTTGTCAGTGCGGATAATTATTATTTAAGTATCTATGTTCAAACTACTAGCTGACGCCGTTGCTTACTCTCTACTGTCGCTCAGCCCGGAAACTAAGCTGGGGCAGAGCGTTAATTTTTTTATTTACGATTTGGTTAAAATTTATTTTTTAACCTTGATTATTATCGCCGTGGTCGCGTTTATCCGGACATATTTGCCGCCGCACAAAATTAAAGAGCTGCTCGGCAAACAGAGATTTGGCCTGGGTAACTTTTTTGCTTCGCTTCTGGGCGCTGTGACGCCATTTTGCTCTTGTTCTTCTATTCCGATATTTATCGGTTTCTTGGAAGCCGAGATTCCCCTTGGCCTCGCTTTTTCTTTTATTATTACTTCGCCTTTGGTTAACGAAATAGTTTTTGTCCTGATGGGCAGTTTGTTCGGCTGGAAGGTGGCTTTGTTGTATGTCGCGGCCGGCATGTTTTTTGGCATTATTTCTGGCTTGATTATCGGCCGGTTAAAGTTAGAAAAAGAAGTCATCCTGCGGCTTGGCGCCGATCAGGCGGGGAGTGGTTTAGGCCTTGGTTATTTGCCAAAAACTCTGGAAGGCAAATTGCAATACAGCCTGGCGGAAAGTGTAAAGATTTTTAAAAAGTTATGGCTGTTTATCGCGGCCGGCGTAGCGCTGGGAGCGGGAATTCACGGCTATCTGCCGGCGGATTTTTTTGAGAAATATCTAATGGTTGATTCTTGGCTCGCCGTGCCGCTAGCGACAATCATCGGTATCCCGATTTACGCCGGCTGTTCCAGCCTAGTGCCGGTGGTTTTCGCCTTAACAGTGAAAGGCGTGCCGCTCGGTACGGCTTTGGCTCTTTTAATGTCAGTGGCCGGTTTGTCACTCCCCGAAATGATAATGCTCAAAAAAGTTATCTCCTTTAAACTTTTGGCGATTTTTGTCGGTATCGTTGCCGCCGGTATTATAATCATTGGTTATTTATTCAATTGGCTCGGTTTTCTGCTATAATACTATTAGTTTAGGTAGATAAACCTCGATTTATGCCCATCATTGATTATTTACTAGCCGGCAAGTACCTCGCGATTTTTATCGCTTCAATTTTGGAAGGGCCGGTGACTATGGCCGCCACCGGCTTTCTTTGGCATTTGGGTTATTTTCAGTTGTTGCCGGCTTATCTTTGCCTTTTATTTGGCGATCTCGTCGGTGATATCATTTGGTATTATGTCGGTTATTTCGGCGGCCATCAGTTTGTTGCCCGGTTTGGCCGGTTCGTCGGGCTGACTGAAGAATTGGGCGAAAAGATAAAAGTTTTTTTCCGCCGGCATGATAATAAAATTCTCCTGATTTCCAAAATGACTATGGGCTTTGGTTTTGCCGTCGCCACCTTGGTGACCGCCGGCCTTGCCCGCGTGCCGATCAAGAAGTTCATTGCCATGAATTTTTTGGGCGGGCTAATCTGGACGGCGTTACTGATGGCGCTTGGTTATTTCTTTAGCAATGTCTATCTGTTAATCTCCGAAGGTTTGCGCGTCGGCTTTATTGTTTTTATTGTCCTAGCGGTAGTTTTGGCGCTTTATGGCTTTAACCGTTATATCCGGGGACAATTTTTGAAGAATAAGATGAATCAACTATGATTTCTTTCGTTATTCCGACTCTGAATGAAGCGTCGGTTTTAGAAAAAACTTTAATCAATTTAAAGCGGCTGACTTTTTGTCCGGCGGAAATTATCGTTTCTGATGGCAATAGCCGCGACCAAACTCAAGCGATTGCCACGCGCCTCGGCGCGCGATTGGTGGTTTACCGCGGCGCGACGCGCCAAACTATCGCTAATGGCCGTAATCTGGGCGCGGCGGCGGCGAGTGGCGATTACTTGGTTTCTATGGACGCGGATGTTATAATTAACAAACCGAATGAGTTTTTCAGCGTTTTGCTGGATAAATTTGAAAAAAATTCGCGACTAGCTGGTTTAACCGTCAGCCTGAAAGTTTTGCCGGAAGATGAAACTTGGGCGGACAAAGTTATTTTCAAACTGGTTAATACCGTTTTTTTCTTGATCAATAATGTTTTGCCTTTCGGCGGCGCTTCAGGCGAATTTCAAATAGTTCGCGCCAGCGCTTTTCGGCAAGTGGGCGGTTTTAATGAGAAGCTGGTGGTGGCAGAAGACAATGATTTTTTTCACCGTCTTCGTAAAATCGGCGAAACCAGAATAGTCTGGGGTCTGACTGCCTACCACACCGGCCGGCGCGCGCATAAAGTTGGTTGGCCAAAATTGTTGTTTTCTTGGCTGACTAATTGGTTGTCGGTTTTCTTATTTAAAAAGTCGGCCACCAAAGAATGGCATGAAGTCCGTTGAATTTTAATGTATTAATTGTTTAGCATGTTTTGTTGGTAATTTATCATGGTCGCATTAACCATCCGGCTGGAAGCGATGCGAATGCTACAAATTACATGCGAATGATACGAATGGTGCTAATTTATTGGTCTTTATTCGTTGCATTCGCATGTAATTTGTAGCATTCGCATCGCTATTAAGCCATACGGCTAATATAACCAACTTGAATTATTAGCACAAAGTAATCAATAATTAAACCAACCACTTTTATCTTATGAAAATCAGTTTTGTCGTGCCGGCCTACAATGAAGAAGCCTATATTGATAAATGTTTGCTTTCGATTTTGGCGGAAATAAAAAATCAGGCGCTCGACGCGGAGATTATTGTAGTTAATAACAACAGCGCCGACCGCACTCGGGAAATTGCCGCTAGCTACGCCGGCGTGAAAGTGGTGGACGAGCCGCAAAAGGGCCTGACTAAAGCGCGCCAAGCCGGCTATTTGGCGGCGAGTGGCGAGCTGATTGCCAATGTTGACGCGGATAATGTCTTGCCGACTGGTTGGACTAAAAAAGTTTTAGCGGAGTTTACCGAGAATAATAATTTGGTAGCGCTTTCCGGGCCTTATGTTTACTACGATCTTTCCTGGCTGGTTAATCTAGAGGTAAAGATTTTTTATCTGATAGCTTATTCCACTTATATTTTCGACCGTTATCTTTTGGGTAAAGGCGGCATGCTGCAGGGCGGCAATTTTGTTATCCGCCGTTCGGTCCTCCAGCAGATTAATGGTTTTAACACGCAAATTTCCTTTTACGGCGAAGACACCGAGATCGCGCGGCGCCTGCAAAAGGTCGGCCGAGTTAAATTTACTTTTTTCTTGCCGATGTTCAGCTCCGGTCGCCGGCTCTCCAAAGAGGGCGTGCTGGTCTCCGGCGCCAAATACGGGATTAATTACCTCTGGATCTTGCTTTTCAAAAAGCCGTTTAGCAAGACTTCGACGGATATTAGGTATAATTAAGGAGAATCAAGAAGCTAGAATCATGAATCAAGAAGCCCTTTTTATTCTCTTATTCTTAATTCTAGTTCTGATTTCTTAATAACTACTTGGTATATGGTATATGGTATATGGTATATGGTATATGGTATGTGGCTGCTAAGTTTACTTGGTTCTTTAGAGATTAACCTGACATTAAGCCCTCTTGATTCATGATTCTAGCTTCTTGATTCTCCTTCTAAAAAAACAAAAACCGCTCGAAGTATATTGAGGCGGTTTTTTAGTTATTTTTGATTTTATTGCGCTGGCGCGGCAACTGGCTGTTCAGCTGGCGGAACGGCATTGGCGGCGGGCATGGCCGGGCGGATTTGGATCGAGTCGGCTGTGACACTGCCGTCAGTATTGGTTTTGCCGGTGGCCATGACTGTCTCGCCAATTTTCATATCGCTCGCGGCGCCGGTAACAAATTTGCCGACACTGGTGGTAGGGGAATAAAAAATAATTTTGGAACTGCCATCACGCGTTTTAACGGTGATGCTTTGGTTGTCGGCGGCAATAATATCGCCATTGACTAGACCGGCGCCGGCTTGGCCGGTTCGGTTAACGCCAACGCGGCCGGCAAAATTAGCGCCAGCGCCGTTGCCGTCACGAAAGGCGGCAAAAGCGGCCGCGGGGCCTTTAATTTGCTCATATTTCAGACCGCCGTAGAAACCCCCGCAACCAGCCACGATCGCCGTGGCAGCGATAATCAACGCAATTTTTCTCATAGAATTTTTGTTAATTGTTAAACGCTTAAAAAATAATTTTTAATTTAAAATTTCTAATTTTTAATCAATTTTTAAGGACTAATTCTTAATTTTAAGCCTCCAGCCAAGTTTGTGGTAATTTAAAAATTAATAATTATAAATTCATTAAAAATTTTGAATTAAGAATTGGAAATTATTATTCGTACCTTAGCGCGTCAATCGGATTAAGCCGAGCCGCGCGGCGGGCGGGGTAGTAGCCGAAGATAATACCAATCGCCCCGGAAACACCTAAAGCCAATAAAACCGAAGACCAAGAAATCTGTGTGGTGATGCCGCTAAATTTAGTCACGCCCAGCGCCACCAGCCAGCCGATAAAAATTCCGACGCCGCCGCCGATGGAAGTCAGCATAATCGCTTCAGTCAGAAATTGCAGGCTAATATCTTTTCTTTTGGCGCCAATGGCTTTACGCAATCCGATTTCACGGGTTCTTTCGGTCACGGTCGTCAGCATCATATTCATAATGCCGATGCCGCCAACCAACAGAGAAATGCCGGCAATCGCCGCCAGTAAATAAGTTAAAGTTTGAGTGATTGAAGAAGCGCTGGAAAGAATATCGGCCTGGTTCATGATGTTAAAATCGGCGCTGGCAGCGTCGCTAATGTTGTGGCGTTGAAGCAACAGCGCGGTAATTTCCTCTTGGGCGACGGTCATTGATTCGCCGTTGATTGCCTGAGCATCAATCGTGCTAACATATTGATTACCGGCTAAATAGCGCTGGGCGGTTAATAAGGGAATATATATCATATCGTCTTGGCTGCCAAAACCGGTGCCGCCCTTGGCAACCGTGACGCCAATAACTTTAAAGTTGATGCTTTTGATGCGGATAGTTTGTCCCAAAGAATTAGCGCCTTCGCCGAAGAGATCGTCGCGGGTGGTTGGCCCCAAGACCGCCACTTTATCCAAATTGTTGTTATTTTGGTCGGTGACAAAAGAACCTTCGGCGATTTCCAGATTTTTAATATCCAGGTATGAGTTAGTGCTGCCGATAACTTGGGTGTTGGTGTTGGTGCCTTTGGCAGTAATTTGGTAGCGGCCAGAGACTTCGCTGGCTACGGCTTTTATCAAATTAATTTCTTGGCCGATGGCTTCAGCGTCAGCTTGAGTTAAGGTCTGGGCTGAGCCGCGGCCGGCGCTAACCGTATAGCCCTGGCTCTGCTGAACGCCGGGCCGGATAGTTAATAAATTAGAGCCCAGAGATTCAATCCGGGATTGCACCGAGCCGGTGGCGCCTTGGCCGATGGCTACCATGGCAATGACCGAACTAATGCCAATAACAATACCCAAAACCGTAAGGCCCGAGCGAACTTTGTTGGCGAGCAACGCCAGCGATATTTCTTCAAATAAATCTTCAGTTTTCATAATAATTTAAAGTCCGGGTTGGGCCGGTTTATTTTTATGGTTGGATTTGTCTTCAATAATCAATCCGTCGCGGATGGAAATAATGCGGTCGGCGTGGTCGGCGACATCTTTTTCGTGAGTAATTAAAATAATCGTCCGCCGTTGTTCCCGGTTGAGCCGTTGAAAAGTTTCCAGTACAATTTCACCGGTTTTGGTGTCAAGATTGCCGGTCGGCTCATCGGCGAGAATCAAAGAGGGATTATTAACTAGCGCCCGGGCGATGGCGACCCGCTGCATTTGGCCGCCGGAAAGTTGGTTGGATAGATGATGAAAATGTTCTTCATCCAAGCCGGCATTTTTGAGGGCGATTTTAGCTTGTTTTTCTCGCTCGGCCTTGGGAATATCGGCATAGATTAGTGGCAAGACAACATTGCGCAAAACCGTGGCGCGCGGCAAAAGGTTAAATGATTGGAAGACAAAGCCGATTTTATTCTTCCGAATGTCGGCCAGTTCGTCGCCGGTCAGCTCGGAAACATTTTTACCGTCTAAGAGATATTCGCCACTAGTCGGCGTGTCTAAGGCCCCCAAAATATGCATCAAAGTTGATTTGCCGCTGCCGGAAGGGCCAATAATGGCGACAAACTCGCCGTCTTGAATAGTAAAAGACAGGCCTTTCAAGACGGTTGTCTCGCCAGCCAGGCTGTAGTATTTTTTAGTTAGGCCGCGGCATTCAATCATAATTGATAAATTTTAGAATCTGGGGCCGCCTCCACCGCCGCCATTTAAGATATTACTGACAGAATTTCTAGAAGTGCCGCCGTTTGTAGTAGTTGTTGTTGTGGAGCTGCCGGTGACGGTTCGCGTAATCACCAGATCGCCTTCATTAAGTCCGCTGGTAATTTCCGTGGTCGTGTCATTGGCTTCGCCGATTTCAACCGTTTGCTGTTTGGGGGTGTTATTTAAGGTTATGCCGCTATTGGCGGTGGCGGCAGTTTGGTCAACAGTTTCATTTGGCATTTGGACATAAGAGCCTTGATTATCGGTTTTAACTGCCGCGTTTGGGACCATCAAGATATCTTGTTTCACCGAGGTGATAATGGCGGCGGTGACGGTCATGCCGGACTTAATACGGTCATCCTGTGTGTCAAAACTAATTTTGATATTATAAGTTACCACGCCAGAACTGACGGTTCCTAAGGCATCGACTTCAGCTACTTCGCCGCTAATGGTCAAATCTTCAATCGCGTCAAAAGTTAGAGTGGCCTTTTGGCCGACGGCGACTTTGGCGGCGTCAACCTCATTGAGCGAGATTTCCGCCAGTTTTTGTTTGGTAATCAGAGTTAAAATTGAAGCGCCGCTGGAGGCAGTATCGCCTTTAGCCGCGTTCACGGTTGCCACGACGCCAGCAAACGGCGCGCGGACGGAATAATCAGCCAACTGTTCTTTGGCGTCCAAAAGAGCGTTTTCTTTTTGTTTGAGCGAAATTTTTTGTGATTGCAAATCAAGCTCATCAGTGCCGGCTTTTAGGTCGGCGAGCGATTGGGTTTTTTCGGCAATCGTGCGCTGGGCAGTCGTAATGGTTTGTTGGTCGTTAACAATAGTTTGCTTGATTGCCAAGAGAGCGGAAAGTTGAGTATTAATTTTACTAGTATAAGAATTTAAGCTGGTTAGATGGGTGCTGGCGAGAGTTGGCGGCGTTAGATTATGTTCGACTAATTTGTCTTTGTAAAATTGGATCAAGTTATTGGTATTTTTAATCGCTTCAGAAATTTTTTGGGTGGTTTCGTAGGTTTGGATAATCAAAGCAAAAGTGGCGTCGCTGCCGGCGAGGCGGCTGGTAGATTTATAATCTGTGTAATTATCGTCGTAAGCTGTTCGGGCGGCTTGATAGGAAGTATCTGCGCTGGTTTGGTAGAGAGTAGCCCCGGTATCATAAGTATAGGCGCTATCAGTGTAATAATTGATATTGTCTTGGTTGACATTAAAGTTTTGGCTGTAGAGAATATCTTCCAACCCGGCCATAACGGTTGGCAATTCAAGAAAGGCGTTAGCGACATCATTAAATCCGTCTTCATAAGCTTTTTGCAGGTCGGCAGCCGCTTCAATTTGGCTTTCTTTGGCTGAAGCTAAAGAATTTTCAGCTTGCATAACCGAAAGTTCATCTGCCGGCGTTTCCAGCTTAGCCAAGGCAATTTTGGCTGAGGCTAGATTGGCCTCCGCGTCACGGACTGATTTTTGGGCTTCACTGCTGTCGATCTGCGCTAAGAGGGCGCCAGCTTTGACTTCCTGGCCGTTTTTAACGGCCAAATAAGTAATTTCACCCGAAGCTTTAGGTTTAATTTCAACCTGGTTGGAGACGGAAATCTGCCCGGTACCGGAAATAGAAGAAATGATAGAGCCTTTTTCCGCTGCTGCCAAAACATAACTGGTGGTAGTTTCCGCGCCAGTTAGAGAACTATAGAGGTAATAGCCGCCGCCCAGGAAGGCAATCAGTATGATAGCGGCGCTGATTTTGTGGCCGCGGATGGTTGCCAATATTTTTTGTAGCATATTTTAATATTGTTGATTAAAGAGACAAAGGCGCTGGCGGTTGTTGGCCAGGGGCTGGTGGCAATTCGCCGGTTGGCAAGGGCGGTAAAACTCTGATCAATTTAGCTTCAATTTGGCCTTGGTCATTTGGTTCGCCAATCACCACGATATTCTCGTCAACCCTTAGATCGGCCGGCTGAATATTTTCCCGAAGTTGGTTGATTACGGTTTTGTCGGTTAAAAGCACGATGGTTTCCACATTATTTTGGCCAGCGATTACCAACGAATTGCCATCAATTTTAATAATCGTCCCGGCGACGCCATGAGCGTCAATCAAATCACGGCCGCGGAACTCGCCCATCATGCCGCCTGGCGGTCCGCCAAAATTATTGTGGTAGTTTTCGCCCCATTTAAACGAAAAAGCGGCCTTGCGAAAACCGACCGCCATACCCGTGCCGAAAATCAAGAGAAAAACAATTAAGCCAACTAAACAAACATTAACTGTTTTAAACGCTTTACTTTGAAAGATTTTGTTGAAATCAAACATATTTTTAATTAATTATAATGATTTAATAAAGAGAAGGATTTAAGCTCTCGCGCCAAAAATTTGAGAGATTCCAAGAGAAGCAAAATAACCGCCAAAACTGCCAGCAGGTTGATAATTGGCAAGGTTTCCAGGAGAGTTAGGCTAAAACTTTGCCAAGAGGCCAAAATTACGCCAAAGTCAGAGATTAAGAGGGAAGCAAATTGTATAAAGTCGGATTCGATTAGGCTGGTTTTAACTAATTGGCCAAGCGGCAGGAGCGCCACCAGAGAACTGACAGCCACCAAGAAAAAAGCCACCAGTCGCCGTTTAACACCAACCAGCCGCTGTTCTTGATGAAGGCGGTTGATAATGCGGTTTTCCAGGCCGGCGGACGGTTCCGGCGCGGTTAGAAAGTTGAACAGTTTTTGATAGTTACCAGACATAAATAGGGGCGATTATTAGTTAATACGAGTGGGGGGTGATAATAGGTGCAATTTAATTGTCTTGTCCTATAAAGATTATCGGCGTTTATACCTCTAAACATGATTCAAAGTTCAAAACCCAAAGATTCAAAGTTCAAATCAAGTTCAAAGATCAAAAGGTGCCAGAGTTTTAACTTTTGAACTTGATTTGAACTTTGAAGCTTTGAACTTTGGGTTTTTAGCCATGTTTTACCGCAAGAATGTTATAAAGCCTGGTCAGAAATTTTAGTAAGATATTGTCTTAAGGCGATTAACCCCCGGCGGTGGCGGCTTTTGATGGTGTTAAGCGGTTGTTTTAGGCTCTCGGCGATTTCCGGCAGATTTAACTGGCCGAGGTAATAAAGGGTCAGAACTTCCCGTTGATTCTCGGGTAATTTTGCCAAAGCGGCGTTCAACTGCTCGGCGAGGTCGGCGCGGGCGAAGAGTTCGTCCGGCAGGGGCGCGGGGTCGGTTAACTGGTCCAGAACCGGATTATCGCCTTCGGCATCTTCAAAATTGGAAAACGGTACGGCTTTTTTCTTCTTCAGCCAGTCTAGGGCGGTGTTTTTGGCAATGCGGAAAAGCCAAGCCTTCAGATTCTTTTCCGGGTCGATCTTCTTAAAATTTTTCCAAACTCGCAAAAAGACTTCCTGGGTGAGATCTTCGGCGTCAGCCCGATTTTTGGCATAATAAAAAACAAAACCGTAGATGGGTTTGAGGTACTGTTTAACCAGTTCTTCCATGGTTAATTTAGCGGCTGGAGTTTTCTGAAAGAATTTCATAGGCTGGAATTATCATACCGCAGGGGGAGGGCGGAGTCCAGAGAAAGAGTATTCAAGCATTAGTATTCAGGGAACAGTATTCAGTATTCAGGGGAGGGGTCGGTATTTGGCGTTTGCGGATATAGTTCCCTGATCCCCGAATACTACTCCCTGAATACTAAAAAAAAGACCCAGTTCCGGGGTAGGCGGTGGCTGGGTTTTTTGGTGGGTGAGTCGAGATTTTATTTGATGAGAGAGGTAGTCCCGGAGATTTGCGGATACGCTTCTTGATTGGCGGCGATATCTAGCGCCGACACGCCTACAAAAGTGAAGAAGATATCCATGGATATTGCCAGTAGCAATATCGCTATAAGACATCGGTTCTCCCGGTTATTGGTGCGCCATTGTTTCCCAATGATGGCTGCCGCGACCGCCAGATATAGCGCGCCGGTGGTGATGCCAAAAGCGACCGGGTAAACGCAGATTTTAGCGGCGGCAAGCATGAGAGCCACTGCCACGACGCCGATGATCAGCAAAAATTTGGCCATGAGTTTTCTCCCTTCAAGGGTTATAAGGTTTGGACACTGATAATCGTGAAAATCACTCCGGCCACAACGACTGCGGCCGCCAATAGGGAAGCGCCAAGCAGGAATTTCTCGTTGAATTCCAGCTTGCCGTCTTTTAAAGAACAGATGGGCATTGATTTCCTCCAGGGGTTGAATAGGTCGGATAGCTTAAAGTTAGGTTATTTTGGGGTTTTAGTCAAGATGCCAGAAATAAAGAAATAGAGAAATAAAGAAATTGGAGTTAGGCGATAGAAAATCTTGCTGGAATAACTATTCACTAGAACTATTACTTTATTTCTCTATTTCTTTATTTCTAACCTCTTGACACTAGAAAAGGTGGGGAGTATGATATACCTATACCCTAGGTGTAGGTAGGAGACGATAGTTTTTGAAAGCTGATTTATTTGATTATTCTAATATATTTAGTTTTGATCCGTTTATATGGTTAAATGGTTTTATGGCTTTATGGTTGGGATCTATTAACCATTTAACCATAAAACCATAGAACCATTTAACCTTTATTTTTAAGTTAAAACATCAACTACTACCATTTTTAAATCTTAAATTCTAATTCTTAATTCCCCTTGTATGATCGAGCCCTACATTTCCCAAGTCAAAACCAACCTCAAGAAGGCCTCCGGCCAGCTGGCGGCGATTGAAGCGATGGTGGATGATAACCGCTATTGTGTGGATGTTGCCCAGCAGATTAACGCCGCGATCGGCCTTCTGAAGCAAGCAAATAGTTATATTCTGGAAGGCCATCTGCTGTCTTGTGGCGCCGAGAAACTGAACTCCAAGAAGCCGGATGAACGGTTGGATTTTGTCAAAGAATTGACCAAAGCTTTTAAGTTGAATAATAAATAATAGGCGCTGACTTTTTTTAGCGCGATTGATAAAAAAATATGGCAAAAATAAATGTGCCCATCCGGGGCATGCATTGCGCCTCTTGCGAACTGCTGATCGGCGAACAGCTGAAAAAGCTTCCGGGTGTGCAGGGCGTCAAAGTCAACCACCGGCGAGCGGTTGCCGAAATTAATTATACCGGCGCGGCGTTGAAAGGCGCGCTGATTGTTAAAGCCGTGCAGGAAGCCGGTTATGAAGTTGGCGAAAAAGAAAAATTGCCTTGGTTTTCTCGAAATTTAACTGATTATCAGGATTTACTGAAAGCGGCGGCCATTATTTTGGTGCTTTACCTGGCCGCTCGCGGGCTTAATCTTTTCAATCTTAATGTGGGATCGGCCGATTCCGGCGTCGCGGTGGCGCTTTTAGTCGGTCTGATCGCCGGGGTTTCCACCTGCATGGCATTGGTCGGCGGTTTGGTCCTTGGCCTCGCGGCGCGCCACGCCGAGCTGCATCCGGAAGCGACGCCGGCCGAGAAATTCCGCCCGCATCTTTATTTTAACCTTGGCCGCATCGTCGGCTATGCCGTACTCGGCGGTTTGATTGGCCTAATCGGTCAAGCCTTAAGGCCGTCCAGCAATGTGCTGGGGATTTTGACTATTGCGATTGGTCTGGTGATGATTTTTTTCGGCTTAAAACTGGTTGAGATTTTTCCGGCTTTGCGGGATAAAAGTATCACTCTGCCTTCCGGTATCGCGCGATTTTTCGGCTTGAATAAAGAAGTAAAAGAATACAGTCATAAAAGCGCGTTGACGCTGGGCGCGCTGACCTTTTTTCTCCCCTGCGGTTTTACTCAGGCGATGCAGCTTTACGCCGTCTCCACCGGCAGTTTTTGGCAGGGCGCGGCGATTATGGGCTTGTTCGCGCTCGGCACTTCGGTCGGACTGCTGGGTGTCGGCGGTCTGACAGCGGTGTTTAAAGGCCGGCGCGCGCGCTTATTTTTCATGGCGGCCGGTATTGCGGTGCTGCTTTTTGGCTGGTTCAATATCACTAATGGCAGCCGCCTGTTGGGTGGCGGCAATACCGGTGGGGGTGGTGTTATTATTGATCCCAATCAGCCGGCGCAAGAAGTGCGAATGACGCAGAACGCCACCGGCTATAGCCCGAATACTTTTACCATTGAAAAAGACCGACCGGTCAAATGGATTATCAATTCCACTTCATCTTTCTCTTGCGCGGCGTCGATTGTGATGCCCAAATACGGCATTAGCCAGTCACTTCAGGCCGGAGAAAATATTATCAACTTTACGCCGACAGCGACGGGCGAAATACCTTTCTCTTGCTCGATGGGTATGTATCGGGGCAAATTTATTGTGGTGGAGCCGGGCAAATCAGCCAGCAATACCGTTGCCAATACTTTGGGCATAGCGACGGCCCAGGCGGCTTCAGTTCCCTCGGGCGTAAGTTGCAGTGGTAGCGGCGGCGGCAATCGGAATCTGCCGAGCGTAACTGGCGCGGTAGAGTCAACGCCAGTCGCTTCCGGCACTGCGGCGGCGGCTGAGCAAGTGATTAAAACCACCTATACTTATGCTAAAGATATTGTGCCAAATACTTTCACGGTGAAGGTCGGTCAGCCGGTGCGGCTAACGGTTGAGGTAAAAGAAAACGGCTCCGGCTGTATGAGCACCATCATGATCCCCGGACTTTACAATACTCCCGAGCCGCTCAAAGCCGGCAGTAGTATAGTGATGACTTTTACTCCCACTAAGGTGGGAGATTACCCGATCACTTGCGCTATGGGCGTCAAGCGCGGCTTAATCCATGTTGTTAATTAATATAACTCTAATTATTTATCACCTTTCGTTAATAATTCACAGTGGTTGCGTTAGTCACCTGGCTGGAACGCGATGCGAATCTGCGAATTACATGCGAATGATGCGAATATCATATTAATCAATATGCCAATTATCAAATTCAAAATCACCAATCTGGATTGTCCGGCCTGCATCAAACTCTCAACCATGGCGCTGGAAGGCATCGCCGGCGTAGCTAAGGCGACGGTTGATTTAAACAGCGGTTTGGCGGAGCTAACGGCTGACCGCGAAGTCGGCTGGGAGGAGATTACCGCGGCGTTGAAAACCGTTGATAAAACAGCCGTTCAACTTACTTAATTATAATTATATGGCGGAAAATAAAAGCAATTCAGTGGATTTGTCGCTCTCAGGCATGCACTGCGCTTCTTGCGCCAAACTGATTGAGTCGGCGGTCGGGAAACTGCCGGGCGTCAGCGAGGCGCGGGTTAATTTTGCGGCGGAAAAGGGCCGGGTGAAATACGATGAGACAAAAGTTGGCGTGCCGGAAATTCTCGCTGAAGTGAAGCGCGCGGGTTATAGCGCCACGGTTTACGACCCGCAAAACCAGGAAGCCGAGCGGCAAAAACAAGCTAAAGAGCTTAAAGGCTATCGAGCTCAGTTTCTTTGGAGTTTACTTTTGAGTTTGCCACTTTTATATATGATGCTTTTGGATTTTTTCGCTTTTCTCCCTGGGCGAACTTTAAGTCCTTATTTTGGTTTAGTTTCATTTCTCCTCACTTTGCCGGTGCAGTTTATCATTGGCGCCGGATTTTACCGCGGGCTGTGGTCGGGACTCAAAATGAAAACTTTTGGCATGGATAGTCTGATTGCCATTGGTACCTCGACTGCCCTTTTTTACAGTTTGTTTCAATTAGCCGCTTATGCCGCGACAACCGGCAGCTTGTTTGGTTTGAATGGCGAGAAAATTCCCGAGCTGTACTTTGAGACCGCCGTTTTCCTGATAACTTTTGTGACTTTGGGTAAATGGCTGGAAGCGAAAACCAAGGGCCGCACTTCGGACGCGATTAAAAAACTGATGGGCCTGCAACCGAAAACCGCGCGGGTCGTGCGGGGCAGTGAGACGGTTGATTTACCAATTGACCAAGTGGTCGCCGGCGACACTATTTTGGTCCGACCGGGCGAAAAAATTCCGGTGGACGGCACGGTCAGCAAAGGCCAATCGGCAGTCGATGAATCTATGATTACCGGCGAGAGTATTCCCGTGGAAAAAACCGTTGGCGATAAAGTTATTGGAGCCACTATCAATAAACACGGTAGTTTTGAGTTTACCGTGACTAAAGTGGGCAGTGAAACTACTCTCGCCCAAATCATCCGCGTGGTGGAGGAAGCTCAAGGTTCTAAAGCGCCGATTCAGGATTTTGCCGACCGGATTGCGGCTTACTTTGTGCCGACGGTGATCGGCCTCGCGATTCTGACCTTTTTAATTTGGTATTTTATCCTCGGCGCCGGCATTGCTTTTGCGCTGATGGCGTTTACCTCGGTGATTGTGATTGCCTGCCCGTGCGCCCTCGGCCTGGCGACACCGACGGCGATTATGGTCGGCACGGGTAAAGGCGCGGAACACGGCATCTTGATCAAAGGCGGGGAGCCGCTCGAAGCCGCTTGCCAGGTTAAAGCCGTAGTCTTTGATAAAACCGGCACACTGACCAAGGGCCAGCCGGAAGTGACTGACATCGTTAGTTTAGGCGGGTTGAATGAAGCCGAGGTGGTTAAACTCGCCGCCAGCCTGGAAAAACTTTCCGAACATCCGCTCGCCGAAGCGATAGTTAAATATGCTAGTGCCCAAGTATCAGCTTTGGCGGAGGTGGTTGGTTTTCAAGCCGTGCCGGGCCATGGCGTGGTCGGACTGATTGACGGCAATAAATATTATTTGGGCAACCGCAAACTGATTAATTCCGAAGCCGGTTTGGATTTAACTTCGACTGAAAAAGAAATTAGCGAATTGGAAAACGGTGGCAAGACCGTGATGATTTTGGCAACCGGCCAGGGAATACTTGGTTTAATCGCGGTCGCCGACACGATTAAAGAAACAACAGTCGAGGCCGTTCAGGCGCTCCAAAACCGCGGAATTGCCGTTTATATGATTACCGGTGACAACCACCGGACGGCGGAAGCGATTGCCCGGCAGGCCGGGATTAAGAATATTCTCGCGGAAGTTTTGCCGCAAGATAAGGCGAATGAAATCAAAAAACTCCAGGCCACCGGTTTGAAAGTCGCCATGGTGGGCGACGGCATCAACGACGCGCCGGCGCTCGCTCAGGCCGATCTCGGCTTGGTGATGGGTTCGGGCACCGATGTCGCCATGGAAACCGGCGGGATTGTGATTATCAAAAACGATTTGCGCGATGTCTTGACTGCCATTCAACTGAGCCGGGAAACCATGGGCAAAATCAAGCAAAATATGTTCTTTGCTTTATTCTATAACATCATCGGCATTCCGATCGCCGCGCGGGTTTTTGCCGTTTGGGGGCTGATTTTGAAGCCGGAGCTCGCGGGCCTCGCCATGGCGTTTAGCTCAATTTCGGTCGTTAGCAATTCGCTCTTACTCCGCCGTTTCCGGCCGGGTCGGAGAAATTATTTGTCGCTAATCGCGCCGGTGGTGATGGCAGTGGTATTTACCTTGGTGTTTATCGAGTTTGGGCGGTTGAGTGGGGGGATGAAATGAAATAGCCGATAGGTGGTGTAGGGGCGACCCTTGCGGTCGCCCTGAACGAGATATTTGTTTCAACTCGTCCGTTTAATCAGAACGATGCCAATGAACGGTAGTAAATTTGTTATGGCTGGAAATATCACTGTTCAGGGCGACCGCAAGGGTCGCCCCTACCGTTCCTTGGTTCTATTTTCATCTTTTTTGATAAAAAAATCTCTCGCTTCGCGGCGGGAGATTTAGGTTTTGTGTGAGGAGAAGAAGGCGAGGCGGTAGCTGATGGCGGCGGTAGCGCAGCCGCTAGCGATGTCCAAGAGGTAGTGCTGTTTGGTTGTTAGAGTTGAGATAGCAATCAGCGCGGTCCAAAGAAGCCAGAGAAGGCCAGATTTTTTGGACTGGCGGTAGAAGACCAAACCGCAGAGTGTGGACAGAGCGACATGGAGACTGGGCAGGCAACAGCCGGGGGTTTCCAGCCAGCAGGCGAGTTGGTAGGTCCAGCCAATCAAGTGGTTGTTGATTGCGACCATGGGCCGCGGATAAGTGGTCGGGTAGAAAAAGAAAACCAGTGAATGCCCGATAATCAGTCCGGCGCCGGCGAGATAACTTCTGGGCAGAAGTTCTCTTTTGATCAGGCCCAGGCCCAAAAGAATTTGGGGAATGACTGACCAGTAGATTGGCAAGGTCCAAGCGACAAACGGAATTTTTTCTTCGCCCAAGAAGTAGGGCAGAAAACGCGGCTGGCTGAACGGCCAGTGGTTAGCGAGAAAGTAGCAAACGCCCCAGAGTGTGGCGCCCAGGGCGATTAACCGCCAACGGGGCGCGGTTTCTAGCCATTTAGTTAAAGCTTTCATGCTAGCGGCCTCCTTTTGGTGGTTCTAGCTATCTAATCATAAAAAAGGAGTTAAAGCAATGGTGCGGGGAAAAAAAGTTGAAAGTTATAAAGTTATCTGCCTTCGCTAAAGCTACGGCAGACAGGTAAAGTTGAAAGTTAAATGCAAGGGTAAAAGGTTGTCTTTTGGCGCGGTTTTTGGTAGATTGGTAGGCAGAAATCAGTAACTAGTAACTAGTAACTGGTAATAAATCATTTTCTTGATTCTTGATTCTTTCTTGATATGAATAAAAACAAGCCATTATTAATCCTCGGCATTGAATCTTCCTGCGACGAAACAGCGGCTTCGGTCGTCGAGTTTAAGGGTGGCAGAATAGTGGTCAAAAGCAATGTAGTGTTGTCGCAGGTGGCGATTCATCGGAAGTTTGGCGGGGTGGTGCCGGAAGTGGCGGCGCGGAAGCACTTGGAAAATATTTTGCCGGTGATAGATTTAGCCTTAAAACAAGCCAAGGTTAAAATGGCGAAGATTGATAAGATTGCCGTGACCGCCGGGCCGGGGCTGATCACTTCCTTGCGGGTGGGCGTGGAGACGGCCAGGACATTATCGTATGTTTATAACAAACCAATGGTAGGAGTAAATCATTTAGTTGGGCACCTTCTTTCAGGACAAATATCAAATAGCAAAAATCAAATAGTAAATAGTAAATTCCCGGTTCTGGGTTTAATCGTGTCTGGCGGGCACACGGAGTTAGTTTTGGTTAAGAAAATCGGCAAATATCAGAAAGTCGGGCAAACTTTGGATGACGCGGCTGGAGAGTGTTTTGACAAAGTTGCTAAAATTTTGGGGCTCGGTTATCCGGGCGGGCCGGCGATTGCGGTTAAGGCGCGGAATGGCCGGTTGGGCCGGTTCAATCTGCCCAGCCCGATGATTAAAAGCGCTGACTTGAACTTCAGTTTTTCCGGGCTGAAAACCGCGGTGCTATACTTTGTCCAAAAGCAAGGCAAACCCAAAGGCCAGGCGCTGAATGACTTTTGCGCTACGGTGCAGAACGCGGTGGTGGAAGTGTTGGTTATTAAAACACTGAGGGCGGCGAAACAATTTAAAGTTAAAGAAGTTTGGTTGGGTGGCGGGGTGGCGGCGAATGGGGAACTAAGAAAACGCTTGCAAGAAGGTTTGGTAAAGGCAAGTTTGATCAGTCGAACTGGTGGTTCAAAATTACGAATTACGAATTACGCCCGCTCGTCGCGAAGCGCGAGCGGGTCCGCTCACGGCTCCGCCGATGAGCGGAAATTACGAATGGCAGAAATCAAATATTGCGGGGATAACGCGGTGATGGTGGCGCTGGCCGGGTATTATCAAAAGCCAAAGAAAGACGGTTGGCGAGAGATAACGGTGGATCCGAACGAAGAAATAAAGAAAAACAAGAAGAAATAAAGAAATAGAGAAATAAAGAAACTGGAGGTAGACGGAGTTAGACAATAGAAAATCTTGATAGAATAACTATTCACTAGAACTATTTCTTTATTTCTCTATTTCTTTATTTCTACCTTTTATGTTCTACCAAACAACTTCTGAAAAACAAACCTTTAACCTCGGCAAAAAGTTTGCCAAAGAACTTCATGGCGGCGAGGTGATTTTGCTATCCGGCGATTTGGGCGCGGGTAAGACGGTGTTCGTGAAGGGACTAGCGGCGGGGTTGGGGGTTAAGAAGATAATAACTAGTCCGACATTTGTGTTGTTTAAGGTTTATCCAATAGCAAAAGAACAAGAGAACCCCAGCATTCGCGGGGCAGGCAAGAGAACAAGAGAACAAGTCAAATACCTGGTTCATGCTGATTGTTATCGTTTGGCAAAGGGCGGGGATATTTTGGATGCCGGGCTGGCGGAATACTGCGGCCGGGCGGACACGGTGGTGGCGGTGGAGTGGGGTGAGCGGTTGGGGCGGTTGGCGGGGATGAAGGTGATTAAGGTGGTTTTAAAGTTGAAGAAAGGTGGGCGGGAGGTGGAGGTTAGATAGTTAGACAGCCAGAAAGCTAGACAGTTAGGAAGAAGGAAATAGCCATTTTTGGCTGTTTTTTTAGTTATTTAGGTTTAAAATTGGTAATAAATGTTGACAGTAGATTAATGTTATGCTATAGTATATTGTTAAATTGGAACCTAGATTAAACCCTCAAGCGCAACACTTGGGCGGTTTTTTGTTTAAGTAACTTAAGATTAATAATATCAAAGTATCTAACAGTTTGTAACTGGTTGTTTTTCTTTAAAACCTCT
>JBAZBH010000012.1:0-27910 GCA_041671565.1 Patescibacteria group bacterium | reverse complement strand
CGCCGCACCGCGTCGTCCAGACTTTCACCTTTAATTTCATTGCCGACCTTGCCGCCCGGGCCGTTCCACTTGCCAACTCCGAATCCCCTTTTCTTCATGGCTAGAAGCACTTCGCCGTTTTTCAGCAAATAGCAGAGGTTTGAGGTAGTAGGGAAGTGGTAGGACATAGGATCATTAAAACATAAAAACATTAAAACATTAAAACAAGGTGGCGGTAGAAATTTCTTGGCTAATTTTTCTGCGCTCTGGTCAGATAGATTGAGACAACTACTACTACCAAAGTAATGCCGATAGCGTAGATGAACTGCATCAAGAGGGAAGACGCCTGAAAAGGGAATAAGTAGGCGATCAGCGACTTTATCGCTTCATTCCAGGCGAGGCCAGCGACTATCCCAAAGGCCGCCAGAATATAACCGGCAGTTTGGCTGCGAATTTCTTTTTTGAGGTTAATTTCTTGATTGTCCATAGATTTTAGGCTGAATTATTTATTATTCTTAATCAATTTTATCATAAAATTAGAAGAAATCACATAACACATAACATGGAACAAGTGTGGCTATAGGTTTCTTGTTATGTGTTCCATGTTATGTGATTTTAAATGAATACCTCCCCTATTTTTAGATAAAAAAAGGCGCCGGTGTTTGGCAAGGCCGGCGCTAAACGGAAGAGGTGCGGCAAAGTCATTTTTAGGCACGATTAGCGACGAACTAACTCTACCTAATCCTGTACTCTGAACTGCGGTTATCCTGGTACAGAGGCCGTTGATTTGACGCAAAGAACCCCGATTATGCACTGCTAAGCAACGGGACGGGTTCCAACCACCTTTAGCAGTTCTCCCGAGCGATTTTACCGCTGAAACCGCTAACTTCGCACGGCCATTTCTGACTTTAGCCAACCCCTGAGGTAACTTTATACTAACAAATCATAAATAAAACCGCAACTTCATAGCTATCTCCCCTATTTTTTATAACAAAAAACCCCGCGTTAACGGGATTCTTTGGTGGGCGCACGTGGGCTCGAACCACGGACCTTACGAATGTGAATCGTACGCTCTAACCAGCTGAGCTATGCGCCCGGGAATAAAGTCAAAACTCAAAAGGCAAAAGTCAAAAGTAAAACTCCGTATTTTGCTCACTTTTACTACTCCCCTGCTTTTTAATCAAAAATTTTGGTGGACCTAGGGGGAATCGAACCCCCGCCTCCGCAATGCGAATGCGATGTCATACCACTAGACTATAGGCCCGGAATAAGTTATAAAGTTGAAAGTTATAAAGTTTTAAAGTTAATAAACTCCCTAAACTTTCAACTTTATAACTTTCAACTATCTTTCGCCCCCGCGAGGAATCGCCCGCTCGTCCGCCGCGGCGGAGCGGGTCCGCTCAAGCCCAAAGGGCTATGAGCGGAAAACCCCCAACCTTTTCCTTACCTGCCCGCAATGCAGCGCCCCTGAGCGGAATTGAACCACTATCTAGGGCTTAGGAGTCCCTCGTTCTATCCGTTGAACTACAGGGGCATAGGCGCTGGCGGGCGGGTATCCATTGTTGAGCGAAGCAAAATCCGCCTTTGGCGGAAGCTACTTGCCCGGCGGATGCCGGGCGTGGGCAAAGCGCCCCCAGTAGGAATCGAACCTACATCACAAGCTTCGGAAGCTTGCATCCTATCCGTTGAACGATAGGGGCAGAAAACAAGAAATAGAGAAATAAAGTAATAAAGAAATAGTTCTAGTGAGTAGTTATGCTATCAAGATTTTCTATCGTCTACATCCAATTTCTTTATTTCTCTATTTCTTTATTTCTTCTTTGTTCCATGTGGAACAACACTCTTGATTCATGATTCTTAATTCTTGATTCTCTTCTAATTTTAAAGTACTTCTAGCGTCGTAAAATAACTTAATGTCAAAAATCAATCATTCGCTTTTATTCGCAATTTATTCGCTTAAATTCGTACTTCTCCCTATTTGTGATATAATTCTAGCTGAAATCTAAATAAAAATCAACCATATGGAGATACTACTCGGCATCATTCTGATTGCCCTTTGCCTCATTATTGGCTTAATGTTCTATTTTTTTAATAAAAAAGAGGTGGATACGGGCCAAAACGAACGGCTGAACCTTCTCGGCCAAGAGCTGAAAGAAATTCGCCAAGAAATGAAGCTTTCAATCAAAGACAGTTTGGATTTTGTGCAGAAGGAAGCCGGGCGCTCGGCCGGCATGATTGCCAGCATCACCGAGAAGCTGACCAAGCTGGACGAGACCAATCGCCAGGTGGTGAACTTCGCCGACCAACTGCAAAATCTGCAAGACATTCTCAAGAACCCGAAACAGCGGGGGATACTCGGCGAGTATTATTTGGAAACGGTTCTCAAAAATGTTTTGCCGCCAACATCATACCAGATGCAGTACAAATTTAAAAATGGCGAAATCGTGGACGCGGTGATTTTTGTCAAAGATAAAATCATTCCGATTGATTCCAAATTCTCCCTTGATAATTATAACAAAATTCTCGAGGAACGGGACCCGGCGCGCCGTGAAGTTTTGGAAAAACTTTTTAAGCAAGATCTGAAAAACCGCGTCGACGAAACCGCCAAGTATGTCCGGCCGAATGAGAACACCATGGACTTCGCTTTTATGTTTATTCCGTCGGAAGGAATCTTTTATGATATCCTCATCAACCAAGTCGGCGCGGTCAAACTCAACACCCGCGACTTGATCGAATACGCTTTCAAAGAACGGCATGTGATTATTGTTTCGCCGACTTCGTTCCTCGCTTATCTGCAAACCGTTTTGCAGGGCCTGCGCGCTTTACAGATTGAAGAGAAGACCCAGGAGATTATCAAACAAGTGGAGAAGCTGACTAAACACTTGTCCAACTACGAAGTTTATTGGAGCGCGCTCGGCAAAAATCTCGGCGCCACGGTTAATGCTTTTAACAAAGGCCAGCATGAATTTAAACAGATTGACAAGGATGTTTTGAAAATCACCGGAGCGGGGATTGAGCTCGATCTGGCGGAGATTGAGAAGCCGAAAGAGGAATAACAGGAAGATTTAAGAATTAAGATTTAGGATTTAAGAATGGTCGGTAACCAGAGTTTAAACATCTAACCACGGTTAGAATGTCCAATGACCAAATCCCAATGTCCAATCAATGTCCAATGACCAAAGGTGGTAATTGGACATTGGTCATTGAGATTTGATTGGTCATTGGAGCTTGGACATTGGGTATTTATTCTTAAATCCTAAATCTTAAATCCCCCCGTCCTTGACTTATTCCCTCAAATCCGCTAAACTAGCCTCACCTTTAATTATTACCTAACCTCTTAACTACTTAACCTCCTAACCTCCTATTTATGGCAAACACCGCCTCGGCCCGCAAAGCCCACAGACAAACGATCAAAAAAACCGCGAATAACTTGGACAAAAGAAAAAAAATTGAATTTTTGCTCCGCAAAATTGAGGCCGCTTTAAAAAACAAAGACGCCGCCGAAGTGGAAAAATTATTTCAAGGCTTACAGCAAGCGATGGATAAAGCTGCAAAAGCGAAAGTGATTATGCCGAATAAAGCGGCGCGATTGAAATCACGCCTCTATAAACGGCTTAGCTCGGCCAAGTAAACTTTTTTACATTTTAAACACGATGAGATGGTTGTAAAATTATTCCGTAACGAAATAATTTTACAACCATCTCAATGAGCCCGACTGTATCTTTGGTGGTAAAAAAACGGCTGCCACACCCAAGCACCACCATTGCCCAGTCGGGTTTTTTTATCCCGCCCCAGTTGCTTAAATAATTTCGTATTATTTTAAATAAGTAATTATGGCTTTTATTTTTTATAAAACTTGTATTCCGCGGCAACTGGGGCGGGATTTATTCTTATTCAAAACCTCGTTGACAAACCAAAGCCGCCGCGATAAGCTTTAATAGGCCAGGGAGAGGCAAATCCCTTCAACCAATCTTCGTCCCCCCAGACAACAAAAACTCTGCTTCTTCCTGGCCTTTTCACAAAAAATAAGGGGGAGGGGAATTCTAACTTTTCCCAATAATATCTCATTGAGTTTCCTTCCCCCTTCGCAAAACCAGCCCGATCGGCGGGCCGCTAAACATTCCTGTGCGCCGGCATTCTCCGTCTTGCCGCAGCGTCACGAGGAAGCTAGCCGCCTTGGTCAGTCGTTTTCAACGACATGTTCTAGCCGATTCGGGCTTTTTTTATTGATGATTGACAACCTAACATAACCCACCTACAATTGTTATGAGAACGCTAGCAACGCGCTCTTGGGGGATTGGCTTTACCGATTCCGGTGAAGAAACGGCGAGCCCTTGGGGGTTCGGAGGCCAGCTGCTGACGCAGCGCCTCGTTGTCTCTCGGCAACCAAGTTGTCAACGACAACCAATGAGGAAAGAGCTTTTGGGGAACAACCTCTTTCTATTCGGTTTCACCGCCAACCCCTCTCCAAAAACAACATCCCGTCCGACGCATTAGTCGGATGGGATTTTTCTTTTTTAGAGAGGCACTGAAAGAATTGAATAACCTCTTTACTAGCAAAAAGGAAAGTATATCGATAGAGACGCGCCGCGGCGCGTCTCTACGGCTGTACAATTCGTTTTAACTGAACGGACGGGTTTGGCTATTTTTCAAAAAAATTCGCGCCATTTAGCAAAAATTACTTTCTTTCGGACTGACGAATTGAGCCGCCAGCAGGCGGAGAAATTCGTCCGTATTATTTAAAGACGAATTTCGCTTCACTCAATTCGTCATTCCAAGACTCACTATCTATTCACTTTAACCTACTCCATTATTTTTACTAACAACAAACTAAATAACACCCTCGGTTCGGCGACGGTCAACTTGATTTTAATGTCCGTCTCCAAAAGCTGGCGGTAAATCTGCCGGAGTTTTTGCGGGGAGAAATTGCGGACTTGCGGTAAAGCTTTTTGGATAACAAAAGGGTGGAGTTTGAGAGCTACTGCCGCCTGTTGTTTATTGACATTGCCCAAATCCTGCAATTGCAAAAGAATTCGAAATTGTCTAATCAACATTGACAATAAATAAAGCTCATTGGCGCCAGAGTCCAGCTGGTCGGAGAGCAATTTCTGCGCCAGTTTCTGATTTTTCTGGGCAATGGCGTCAACAAAATTAAAGATATTGTCGTCCAACTTGCCTTTGACTTGACTAGTCACCTGCGCCAAGGTTATCGCCTCGCCGGCGGCAAAAGCAATCAGTTTATCCAGTTCCGAGCTAATCTGCCATAAATCACTGCCAACTGATTCAACCAGCTTCTCGCCGGCGCCAGGGGCGAAAACACCGCCGCGCTTTTTGGTCTCCACCTTCAGCCAAGTAAGAAGCTCGGCGTCGCGAAGCAGGTCAAACTTTTGGGCGTACTGCTCTTTATTAAGCCGTTTAAACAAAGCCGTCCGTTCGTCCACTTTATCGCCTTCCCAAAAAATCAAAATGACATCTTTCAGGAGATTATCTCTCTTTAATATTTCAATGATCGCCTCGCGATCTTCTTTTTCGCCTTCGCTTTCTTCTTTGTTTTTCTTGCGGCTAAGGAGGCCGGTGACCACCACCAGCCGCTTGCGCGCCAAAAACGGCGGCGTGGCTAGCGCCGAATTGAGATCCGCCGGCCGCAGTTTGGCGCCGTCCAAAATTGCCAAATTCAAAGCTGACTTGTCGACTTCGACAAGAAATTTCTGTTTAATTTCGGTTAATTTTTGCCGGCTACGGTAGGTGTCCGGGCCGTAGAGAAAAAATATCATGGGCAGGTTGATGGGTAGTTAGGTTGATAGGTAGTTAGGTTTAAGACGCGCCCCGCTTCGCGGGGCGCCATAACTACCTAACCGCTATTCCTACAGTTTAAACCAGAATCCTGTTAAAATCAACAAAATTAAAGGCCCGGCTAGTTGAGCCAGCCAGGCCAAAATGCGCTTTACCCTAAATTTTATCGCTCGGCATTTTAACTAATTCAGGGCGGACACACGGGTCCGCCCCTACAACACGGTCTTTCAATTATTCTTAATTCTTAATTATTAATTTTTAATTTTTAATTCTTCTAGTTCCCCCCAGTTTTCTCCCACCTCCACATCCACCACCACCGGCACCCGTAGTTTATAGACATTTTCCATAGTTTCCTTAACCAGCTGACCGACTTCTTCCACTAGTTTTTCTTTCACCTCAAAAACCAATTCGTCGTGGACCTGCAAAACCATCCGAACATCAGCGGGCGACCAGCGCTCGCTGATTTTCCGGTCCACTTCAATCATGGCGAGCTTAATCAGGTCGGCCGCCGTGCCTTGAATCGGCGCGTTGACCGCCATCCGTTCAGCGGCATTGCGGACTTGGGCGACACCGGAGTTGATGTCCGAGAGATACCGCACGCGGCCGAAGAGTGTCTCCACAAAACCATCTTGCCGCGCCAGACGAATCGTTTCCTCCAGATAATCTTTCACGCCGGTAAAAGTGTCAAAATATTTACTGATAAACTCTTGGGCTTCTTCTCGTGAAATCCCGGCGCGCCAGGACAGGCCGTAAGCGCCCATGCCGTAAAGAATGCCAAAGTTAACTGCTTTTGCTTTCCGCCGCATTTCTGAAGTCACTTCAGCTAAAGGCACGCCGTTAATTTCCGCGGCGGTCGCGGCATGGATGTCTAGACCGGCCTCAAAAATCTCCATCATTTTCTGATCCTTGGCGAGCGAAGCGACAATCCGCAGTTCAATTTGGGAATAGTCAGCGGCGAGAATCTGGCAGCCTGACTCGGCAACAAAGGCCTTGCGAATCTCTTTGCCCAGCTCGGTGCGGATAGGAATGTTTTGGAGGTTGGGATTTGAAGAAGATAGCCGGCCGGTTGCCGTGACCGTCTGATTAAAGCTGGTGTGGACGCGGCCGGTTGCCGGATTAACCAGCTCGGGCAGGGCTTGAGTGTAAGTAGATTGGAGTTTAGCAATCTCGCGGTGGTCAGAAATCAGGTCAATAATCGGATGGACACCGCGGAGCTTTTCCAGCTCAGCCGCGGCCGTGGAGATGCCGGTTTTGCCCTTTTTTAGGCCCTGAATTGAGATTTTCAGCCGGTCAAAGAGTATCTCTTTCAGCTGTAAAGGCGAGTCGATATTAAAGCTTTTACCAGCTAAACGGTAAATTTTTTTGTCTAAAGCCTGGCGGTCTTTCTCGATCCGCGTGTCGAGTTTTTTTAAAAACCGGGTGTCAATCTTCACCCCGCCGAGCTCCATCCGGGCGAGCACCGAAACTAGCGGCATTTCCATCTTCTCTAATAATCCCAGTATATTCTTCTTCTCAACTTCTTTATCTAACTTTTGGTAAAGGCGCCAAGTGTAATCCGCATCCTCAATGCAGTAATCCGCCACCCGTTCCATTGCCACGGTTTCCAGAGTTATCTGGTCCTTACCTTTAGCGCCAATTAAATCGGTAATCGGGGTCATCTGGTAGCCAAACTCGGAAAAAGCCAGGCTATCTAAATCGTGGGCCCTGGTACCCGGGTCCAAAAGGTAAGAAGCGATCATGGTGTCAAAATAAAGCCCGTAGACCGGCGCGCCGGCTTGCTCAAGAATCTCTATATCATATTTTAGATTATGTCCGATTTTCTTAACTTTATCATCCGCCAGAATTTCTTTGACCTCCGCCGGCACGGTTTTCTTAATCGCCAGATAATAGCCAATACCTTCCTGCCAGCAAAAGCCAATCCCGAGAAGTTTGGCGGTTAAGGTATCGAGGCCGGTTGTCTCGGTATCAATCGCCGTCACTTCTTGTTTTTTTAACTCTTTAACAAACGCCTGATAGCTTTTCTCGTCGTTAATCAAATGATAACCTTCCCTAATTTTAAATTCTCCACTTTGAATTCTACTCTCCGGACTCTGGACTCTGGACTCCGGACTCTGCCCACCAAACAAATCTCCCTGCTTCTTCTCGGCCTTAATCGCGCCACTAGCTGATTGTTCAGGGAGCCGGCTAAGTAAAGACTTGAACCCGAGCTCCTGAAATAATTTGAAAACCGCCTGGCTGTCAAAACCGGTAACTTTAGTGGCGCCGAGATCAAACTCAATCGGCGCATCAGTCATGATCGTGCCCAGTTGTTTGGACATAAAAGCCTCTTTCTCCTGCTCAATAAGCAATTTTTGAATTCTCGGCTTTACTCCTGCTATTTCTTTATTTCTTTGTTTCTTTATTTCTTTATAAATGTTTTCCAACGAACCGAATTTCTGTAGCAGCTCCACCGCGGTTTTCTCGCCAATGCCTTTGACCCCCGGAATGTTGTCTGAAGCGTCGCCACGGAGTCCCTTATAATCAATCATTTGCCCCGGTTCCAAGCCATATCGCTCTTTAACCGCCGCGGCGTCGTAAGTGATGGTGTCAGTGATGCCTTTTTTCAGGGTGAACACTTCGGTGTCGTCGTTAACCAACTGGAGCGCGTCTAGGTCGCCAGTCACAATTACATTCTTTACTTTGCCGGCGGTTTGGTGGGCGATAGTGCCGATCAAATCGTCAGCCTCATAGCCATCCAACTCATAAAGCGGGATATTAAAAGCCGCGGCCAAATCTTTGACCAGCGGAATCTGGGCGTAAAGCTCGTCCGGCTGTTTCACCCGCGTCGCTTTATAATCAGCATAAGCCTCGTGGCGGAAAGTCTTTTTGGCGCGGTCCAGGGTCAAAACCAGGTATTCCGGCTTCAGATCTTTGTAGATTTTCAGGAGAATCAAAGCAAAGCCATAGACCGCGTTGACCAGCTGGCCGGACTTGGAAGTCAGGGGCGGCAGGGCGTGGAAAGCGCGGTGGATGAGGGCATTGCCGTCGATGATAATTAGTTTTGGTTGTTTAGATGTCATAAAATAGGAGGGTAGGAGGGTAGGAGGGTAGGAGGGTAAAAATTACCTAACATCCTAACCTCCTATCCTCCTATTTGCCTATTTTACCATTTCCCACTCAATAAAAAAACCGCCCGCCAAAACATGACTGGACGGCCTTTTTTCTTATTTTAATGGCTAAATTTCGTTTCCAAGACACCAATCCTCTTGCCATGGTTTTCTAGACTTTCATCCATCCTTTTATGCGCCGAGGTGTTAGCCGCGCCTTCTGACTGATAATCCATCAACATTTTAACAACTTTGTCCTGGCCGGTTAAAATCTGGCCAAATGTGCTGCTAATTTCCGTTCTCAATTCTTCGCCCAATTTATCAATTTTACTCTCCAGCCCGCTGCCTAAAACAATTAAGTCATCTTTGGTGGCAGTATTGTCCAAGTCTTTTTTAATAGCAACAAAGAATTCCTCGCTTTCTTCTTGAAAAGCGCTTAATTCTCTCTTAGTGGTCATAGTAGCCATTGTGGACTTAATGGCTTCTAAATCCTCCTTGACCCCGGATAGGTCATTCTTAACTCCGGATAGATCCTCCTTAATTTCCGACAGCTTTGGTTGTGGCTTGATTTTGGTCATAAGTTTAAAGGTTTAGTTATTATAGCAATGGCTTTTGGCCATGTCAAAACCATTATAAAACAAGGCAGTTAAAATATTTCTAAACTTTTCATTAACTAATTCTAAACTCCAAACCTTGAATTATTTAGCCCTTTTTGCTATAGTAAAACCATTATTTTACCAGGTCGTGTAGTCCGCCAGCTGGCGGATAAGGCAAGGGTCTGAAAGGTTTTTTAAATAATCCGGTCGCGTAGCCAAGTGGTAAGGCAAGGGTCTGCAAAACCCTCACCACCGGTTCAAATCCGGTCGCGACCTTTTTGTCTATAATCCCGTCCGGCGAATGCTGGACGGTTTTTTATTTCCTCTCCGCGCAAATAAAAAACAGGGTTGTCGGTGTGACCAACTTCCCTGTTTTTGTGATTCTCATGTGAATTTTTCCTCTTCAAACTTGCGGGAGGAAATAGACCGCGTGAGTGGTTTAAGAATGCCGTTCCAGCCAAGTGACGGTCAACTTGACCGGTTGGTCGGTCGGATTGCGGATAACCAAGTCTCCCTTGGCGTCATAGGAGAGGCCCTTTGCCTTGCCGGCAACCACTGGGTGCGACCATTGACGGAAAGTGCCGAGGAAGACCTCTGCCCCAGTGATGTCGGCCGAAATTTCGACCTCATCACCGGCGTGCATCAGGACTCCCGCCACTTTACTTAAATCTTTATCCGCCACACCGACATTATGCTTCGGCGGAATCGTCACCGTCACCGGCGACGGTATTGTCGGATAGTACGCCGGCGCGGTGGTGGATGGAATGGGGGTGGGAGCGTCAACGACCTTTTCAGGTTCAGACTCACCCAGACAGCCACGCCGGATAAGACCCAGATTCTCGCCGTCCGAGGTGACAATTTTCATCATCATCACCCCATCTTTGTTTCGACCAGCCGGAACAGCCAAAACCTTACTGTCTTTTGCCAGCGGAACATTTTTGTCAGTCTTACGGTCATCTCCGACCACGGGGTAAGCCTGCGGCGCGGTGCCCATCCATTGCGCCACCCGCTGCTCAATCCGGTCGTTTTGACCGATGTTCTTGGTTGCAAACCAGGCGACATGGCCGAGGAGTAGTAAAGTGACGATGGTGGCGCCGAAGTAGTAGGTCCACCGGACCTTCTGGTGGGACATAACATTCCATGTCGCCCACACCAGAACCATAGCGAGGAACATTACCGCCCAGAGCGGGCTACGGAACGGCGTCGGCGTCAGTACGATGATGTTGATGGTGAAGAACAACCAGTAGCTGACGATCGCCATCACTTCTGAAATCGCTTCCACCACTTCTTTCGGCCATTCCGTGCCTTCGGTCGCCAACGGCCGCGCCCAGTCAACCACCGATCCGCTGAGGAGCCAGGGCAGGCCTGAAACCAAAGCAAAAAGGATAGAAACTGCCGCCAGCCAGTCGTTCTGGGCCCAGATGTTGATGATCAATAGAGCTAAGGCTATACCGATGAAAATCATATCCACTACGGTAAACCAGAACAGTCGGCGTCCGATCCAATTCACCATTTCACGAGAAAGACGCAAGCCGTCATAGCCGCGAGCCATCAGCCGGTCGCGCAGGGCGGTGGTGTAACCACCGGAAAAACCGAGCTCGCTCAAAATTCCGTAAAGGGCTAGGGCCAACACCAGACTCAAGGCATTGCCTCGGGTGACGATAGCCGCTGGGGTCGTCGCTGTTTTTTCTGTCGCTTCCATTTTTCTTCTCCTTATTCCCAAAAGATCTTAGCCAGAACCCTTCCGGCCAGACCGCGTTTTTGATTCTTCACTGCATCATACTTCGTCTTGGCGTCAGCGCGATCCGCCGCCGCCTTGGTGGCCATACTGTCGCCGGTTTTTTTCACGGCCTCTTTGGCCTTCTTGGTATTTTTTTTGGTCTTGGGCCAGGCCTTTTTCTCGGTCCAGTCCCAGATTTTAACCCGATTCTCACCAAGCCAGTCGAATATCGGGGTTAGAAACTTATTAACGATCCGGTGGTCCCGCTCCTCGGGAGTGGACAGTAAATCACGAACGACTTCTCCATCCACCTTCGAGGCAAGAGTAATGGCCCCGCAAGAGCAGGGGCAAACGCCCAGCGTTTTAAACTCTTTCTTTTTTCCGCAGTTACTGCATTCAATTATGTATCCCATGATTATCTCCTACCAAGGTGCTGTTGGCGCAATTTATTTAAGCGATCTTGATGCTTCGTCAGTCTCTCGGCATGAAGCTCCAAGCCGCTTTTACCTTTCTTCTCTTGTGCCTTGACGGTCTTTTGGCGACTGATCATATTATCAATGATTTGTTCACGAACAGCCTCATCATTGATTTGGATTAGCTTATCGAAAACTCCTTTTTTCATAACCACTTTAAGCTTTTCCTCTCCTAGACCAGCCAACCAAATGGACACTTTTTTCCGTTTTTCCTCTATCCGAGTCTCGATCTCATCAGGTTTGTCTCCTTTTTTCGACGGGACTTTAATTGAAGCGAAGGCATTAACGAAGTCAGCGGGAGTAAGATCGTCATCTTTCTTCTTCTCGTCCGGCGCACCCTTTTTGGCCTCTTCCAAATCCTCGGCCGACACGAACTCGCCTCGAGAACGACGCAAAAATTCGCTAATCGAATCGACCGCCAACTCGTGGGCTGTTCTTAAAAGGCCGGGGCGGGGCTCAAACTTCTGCAATCCTAAACTGGCAAGGCCGGCTATAAGATTGCAAAACATAGGGTTCGCCTTATAAAAGGCTCTTATCGCCCGCCCACGAGACCCCTTAAAAGTTGGATCATAGATATACTTTTCCAGAATTGTCCGAAGGTGCGGCTCAACGAAATCAAGCATACTGTTTTTCCCTTCGCCTGATACGAGATTAGCAGCAGCCTCCAGGGCAGTTGCCACTCCGCCGCCTTTACTTTCTTTTTTCTGAGGGTTGCCCCCCGTGCTTTCTTTGGCCATCTCTGGCCTCCTTTCGTTGTTGAAGGATATTGTTATTGTTAGACTTCAAAATCTGCCACCCTCCCTTGCGGAAAGATAGCAAACCCGAAGTCCGTCCAATTGATTTATCGAAAACAGGGGATTAACCCTGATTATATCTGCTAGTTGTCAACGAACTCTAACCCATAACAATAGCATATTTGAAGATTTAAGTCAAGGAAAATTAGCCTCAATTCACCGGTTTTTTCCGTATAATCAAAAAATAGCTAAATTAAGCTATTTTTAGCAGTAAGCAATGAGCTATAAGCTGTATGTAAGCCACGAACAACTAAAATTAGTTTCTTATAGCTTATAGCTTATTGCTTATCGCTTACAGCCTAAAACTAAAAATACAGCCTTGAGGCCGTATTTCTCTATTACTTTATTTCTTTATTTCTAAATCCTTACACCGCCGGCGTTATAATACTCAACGCCCTGAAGATAAACGCCAATATGGCGTAAGAGGCAAAAGTAATAATCGTGCCAATTACTGACCACATCATCATATCGCGGCCGCGTTTGATCCGCTCTTCATTGCCCGCGGAAAATATCCAATAAATACCGCCAACGACGAAAAAGAGAAAAGCTACCATGCCGACCATCAAAGCCAAAAACTTGCTGATCCGGCCGATTAACACTATTAGGTCTGTCGGCTCACTACCATCAACTGATAAAGGATTACATAAGCAAACTCGATTGGCTTTTTGGTCAGCGTCGGAACAGCAAGCCGTGTCTTCTTTTTCTAAAGCAGAACCAGGATTAGTTTCCTGGCTGCTAGCGGCATTGGTTTCGTCGGCGGTAAATTCCGCGCAGCTCGTGCCTTCAGAAAACATCACATCTTCGCCTTCATGACTACTTAAACAATCGGCTTCACTGTTGCTGTCGCTAGTGGTAAAGTTATCGCCGGAAGCATCATAAACAACGCAACAACTAGCGGCATCGGCCGTCTGCACCAAAACCAAACCGCCAAAAAACAGCGTAATCGCCAGCAGGCCTATGATTTTTACGGCTTTGAAGTTCATGGATATATTATAGCGGATTTGGGGAAAGTAGGAAAGAGAAAGAATAGCGAATAGCGAATAGTGAATAGCGAGGTCGCTATTCGTCGTTCACTATTCACTATTCACTATTCGCTATTCATTGCTACTAACTTAAAAACCCCGTCGTTAGACAGGGTTTTTGTTTATAGTTATCAAGTTTAAATTAGTAAATCTCCACCAGCACCCGCTGCACCCCAAACTCCCGCGCGGCCTCACGGCTACGGAACCAAACATCAATCCGCTCGGTATAGCGCGCGTTCATCCGGTCCTGCACCGTAAAAATCCGGTTGCCGAAAATCTCGGGCATTTTGACCACCGCGCCAAAAGGCAAAAAGTTGGCGGCCACCACATCTTCCTGATTATGGCGACAGACATTCAGGCCGGAAGCGGTGACACACGGGTCGGCGTCGCACTGGTCAATGGCGCTGGAGTAAGCCGTCACCGTCACCCACATCGTCCGTTTCGGCTTTTTCGCATCAGCCGTCGGCAAAGAATTGTAGTCGGGCGCGGCATCAGGGCTAGCATTAACTAGACGAGTATCAAACATAATGGTTTCCGGAGTAACCGCGGCGGCCGTGGCGCCTAAAATTTCCGCCAGAGTCACATGGGGAAAGGCAAACTCAAGGGTGAACACAGCCAGTAGCGCGATTTCCCATTTTTTTAGGCTAAGATGGCCGGCCAATTGCTCTAGGCTTTTACCTAACTGCTCAATTTTTTGGCTAATTTTAGTCATATAGTTATAAATCATGGAACACATAACATGGAACAAATTACTGCTTTTGTTTCTTGCTCCATGTTCCATGTTATGTGATTTTCGGCTGTCTAACCAAGATTCTTTTACTTAAAATCGTCTAATTTTAAATAAAAAAACCCACTTAACATACGGGTTTTAATTTGTAGGAGTAACTTAGCATGGTTAATGATCATCGTCAACCATCTCAATCATTAACCAAACACTATAGCATACTGATTAAATTATGTCAATGGTCAAGGTAAATTAATGCTAGGCATTGATTTTTTTTCTTAATTATATTAAACTAACCGTAGTTTTTGGCTAATCTATCTTGAACTTTGCTATAATCTAAGATAGAAAAAATAAGGGCATATAGCTCAGCTGGTTAGAGCGCGTCACTGATAATGACGAGGTCCCTGGTTCGAGTCCAGGTATGCCCACCATGACAAAACCTTTGCCGAGGTAGCTCAGTGGTAGAGCGAAGGACTGAATTTCGGTCCATTCCGCAGTAATGCGGAATTAAAAATCGGGTGAATTCGGTGGAATCTAAATCCCGCTCCAGTTTCAAAAACTGGAGCGGGACAAGACAATACCGAGCCAATCCAAAGAGGATTAAAATTCTTTGGCAGGTGTAGAGACTAGCAGGTGAGCTCCAACAATAATCCTGCGCCAGCGCCCGACATCCCGCCCCAGTTTAAAAAAACTGAAACGGGATGAAGATATAGTCCGATCCTTAGAAAAATCTAAGCAGACAGTAAAAGGAAAATCCTTGCGTCGGCAGTTCAATTCTGCCCCTCGGCATTTTGAATATTATTAAAACCCGTGATATAATCAATCTGTAATTATTATCACGGGTTTTAAATATGCTAAATAAAAAAGAAACAGCCATCAAGCTGCGCCAAGCCGGCCAATCTTACAATGAAATCTCTAAAAAATTAGCTGTCGCCAAAGGAACTTTGAGTTATTGGTTTAAGGGCCTCGCTGGCTTTGACAAGATTAAGGAAAAAAATTTGCGCATTGCTAAACAAGTTTGGGCCGCCAATATCACGGCTTTTAATAAAAAGCGCGCGGCTACCGCGCGGGAAAAATGGCTGGTTGACCAAAAAATGGCAGCTAAAGAAATAACTACTATCTCTAGCCAAGAATTGTTGTTAATCGGCACGGCGTTATACTGGGCTGAAGGCTATAAAAAAGGCAAGTGGAATGTAGTTTTTTCTAATTCCGATCCAATGATGAATCGTTTAATGATAATATTTTTTACTAAAATTTGCCAAATCCCAAAAGACAAGATAAAAGCGCAAATTCAACTCCATCATCAAAATCAGGTAGCCGCCGCCTTAGATTATTGGCCTAAAATAATTAATTTACCGCTGAAACAATTTTTAAAACCTAATATCCAAATTAGCAGAAGAAGTAAACTAAGGCGGGGTAACACCTTGCCTTACGGAACTTTACGGATTAAAATAGATAATGTAAAATTGCTTAACAAAATTAAAGGTTGGATTATCGGTTTGGAAGATAATATCGGGGTGTAGCTCAGTTGGCTAGAGCGCCTGCTTTGGGAGCAGGAGGTCGCCCGTTCGAGTCGGGTCACCCCGACCAAAAACAAACTTTTAAAGCAGTTGAAAGCAACGCTTTAAATAAATAAGGGCGAGGGCAGAAGTGACCCCGCAGAATGCGGGGGAACGATCGACCGAAGCGACCAAAGGGAGCTTTGGCCGCTGCCCGGGAACGCCCGTTCGAGTCGGGTCACCCCGACCAAATAGTTTTAGTTTAGCGTAGGCGGGCATCGTATAACGGTTATTATTCCAGTTTTCCAAACTGGAGATGGGGGTTCGATTCCCCCTACCCGCTAAGACCAAATCAACCAAACTGGAGATGTCTGCCGCGGCGGACTACCCGCTCCATAAAAATTATGAACTCACCAAAAAGGATTCTTCTTATCGGCATCAGCGGCACCGGCAAAACTACTTTGGGGAGAAAGTTGTCGGCGAGTTTGAATCTGCCAGTTTATCCGTTGGACAAACTCATCTGGCGAGAAAACTGGGTGGAAGCGCCGGCGGCCGAGGTTGAGGCGGGGATTAAAAGTATTGTTGAGAAAGACAGCTGGATTATCGAAGGATTTATCAGCCCGGAAGCTAAGTTGAAGCTGGAAAAAGCCGACTTGATTTTATACCTCGACTATTCCGGACCGCGCGCCGCCTGGGGCGGGCTGAAACGCTGGTGGCAACACCACGATAAAATAAGGCCAGAAATGCCTGCCGGTTGTGTGGAAAAACTGGACTGGAAATATCTAAAGGTAATGTGGCTCCGGATGGAACGGATGGAGATTGAAGAGGCGATCAAAGGCCATGAAAATAAAATCATCCGCCTAAAATCGCCCAGGAAACTAAAAAAATATCTAAGAAAAAAATAAAGTCGTTCACCAGTTGGCGGACGACTTTTTGGTTTGTGAAATTGAAATTAGGCCGATTGCTTTTTCTCCCAGGCGACTGCCCGGTCGCCGATGTAGAAACGATGATGTTCGCCCGGCCAACTAATCTGGCTAACGCCGGCATAGGCCCGTTTTTGCGCAGCAGCAAATGATTGGCCCAACGCCGTCACACAGAGCACCCGGCCGCCGGCGGTGATAAAACCAAGATCATCGGGATGCCGTTCCACGCCGGCGTAATTAACAATAACGCCGGCATCAACCGCTTCCTTTAGGCCATTAATCAGTTGCCCTTTCTTTGGCTTACCCGGATAACCCTCAGCCGCCATCACCACACCGAGCGCTACTCGCGGATCCCACTCCAGTTCCGGAATTTGGTCCAGCCGGCCGTCAACCGCCGCTAGGATCACGGAAAGCAGGTCCGTCTTCAGCCGCGGCAGAACCACCTCGGCTTCCGGGTCGCCGAAGCGGACATTGTACTCTAAAACCCAAGGGTTGCCCTCGGCGTCAATCATCAGTCCGGCATAGAGCACGCCGGCGAAGGGATTGCCCCGGGCCGACATTTCTTTAACCGTCGGCCGGATAATTTCCCGCATCACCCGTTCGGTCAGCGCCGGTGTCATGATCGGCGCCGGAGAATAGGCGCCCATGCCGCCGGTATTCGGGCCGCTGTCGCCGTCGAGCAGACGCTTGTGGTCTTGCGAACTGGCGAGCAGTTTGATGCCGCCATTTTGGTCCACCAAGGCCATGACCGTGACTTCTTCACCGGCAATAAAATCTTCCACCAGAGCCGTGACGATGGAGTCGTCAGCCTTGATTCTCTCCCAAGCCTCGTCAAGATCTCTCTCGTTTTGGCAAACCGTCACGCCCTTACCGCCGCAGAGGCCATCAGCCTTAATAACCATCGGCAAGGTTCGGCTTTCCATCGCTCGGGTCAATGTGCCCAGCGACCGGCAAATCGTTGCCGCCGGCGTCCGGATGCCGAGTCGCAAAAGTAAATTCTTGGTAAAGGCCTTACTGCCTTCCAGTTGCGCCGCCGCTTTGGTCGGACCAAAGATTTTCAGCCCGGCCGCCTGAAACTCGTCTACGATACCGGCGACCAGTGGCGCCTCCGGCCCGACAATTGTCAGATCAATCTTCAGCAGCTGCGCAAATTTAAGCAGTGTCTGAATATCGTCTGCCCGGATTGGCACAATTTCGGCGTCCTGCCCGATGCCGCCGTTGCCCGGCGCGCAAAAAACTTTCGGCTTTAAGGGCGACTTAAGTAATTGCCGAATCATAGCATGCTCGCGTCCGCCAGAACCAACGACCAAAATTTTCATGGGTTTCATCGCGTACCTCCTGGTAATGCGCCAAATGGCGCTATATTTTTTGAAGAACTGCTGACAGCTTACCACTAAATAGGGGTTAGTCAAGATGGAGGAAATCACAGAAAAATCACATAACACATAACATGAAACAAAGGTGGATATAGGTCTCTTGTTATGTGTTCCATGTTATGTGATTTCAATTTAAAAAACCGCCCTTTAGGACGATTCCTAAATCTATAAAATTAACAAAACCCTTATTCGGCGCCAACTATTAACCCTGCCAATAATCCTGAATAATTTTCTCGATTTGCTTTGCCGGCCGCGACAGTTTAGCCGGGACAACCACTTCGGCAATACTTGGCTTTTCGGTGTTGACTTGCAAATAGGCTACCGGCGGATAATTTTTACGGCGGCGACTGACTTTAATCGGTTCCCAAATTTTAGCGATTCGCCGGTGAACGCGCGGATCAGTCGGATCATTGATTAATTTATCTTTTTTAATTCTTTGCCTGATCCGCCGCTCGGCAGTCTTAACCGAACAAAGACATTCCAGTATAAATGCTTGATAGTGATACAAAAAAACCAGCTCAAGCATTTCTTGTCTGGCGGCGGCGCGGCAGATGCCGCGGTCAATAATTACATTTTTTTTATTAGCTAACCCTTCATTAATCCGTTGCTTCAGCTCAAAATAAATCCTATCTTTTCTTCGGTCAGAGAATCTTTGGTAGCCCAAATCCCTTTTAACCTGAAGCGACGAACATAAAACCGAATTAGGTATCTTCTGAGTCAATAGCTTGGCTAAAGTGCTTTTACCGGTACCGGGCAGTCCCATGACCATAATCAGAAGCGGCATATATTTAAATAATTAAACCTCTGGGGGATAAGGATATTTTTATACTATAACAAAGGAAAGAATATAGCAATAACAGCTTTTAACATCAAAAAACCGCCCTTTCGGACGGTCTATAAACCAACAAAATTAAACCTTTCTCCGATCAATCTTTTCCAACATCTCTTTAAGCAGAGGATGAGTAATCTCGTCCCGGTCGTAGTCAATAAACTCCTGGGCAACGACCGGTTCGCCGACTTTTTCGTACTTCTCAGCCTGGAGCATTGCCTGCAATCTATCCAGCTGCTTGGCGAAGTCGCCTTCCGGGGTTTCGCCTGCCTCAAACTCCAACCAAAGCTCATAGTTAATTTTCCCTTCGGGACCCAAATCAGCGCAAATGCGTTTCATCGCCTGGTCTTCCTGGATATATTTATCGGCTTTTAACCGCTGGCGAGTTGCCGTCGAAGCGCTAACCGTTATCTGGTCGCCGACAAAGTGTTCCGGCCAGTCATGGACTTGCAGCATTCTTAGAAGTTTTTTTCTGGTCCAAACCTTCAACCTGGGGACCGAATTCCTCGGCTAAAGCAATCAAAGCCTCGGTATGCTCGCCAACGGTTTCCGGATTTTTAACGCCCCGTTTCACCCAGCCGGTGCGCGGGATTTTATAAAGTCCGGCGACCACCGCGGCGGCGCTGTCAAAATGCTTTTCCGAAACCGCCAGAGGCCAATTTGGATTTTCTTCATTCATATTAACAATAATATATCAGCTAAGCCCCGTTTTGTCTATTTTAACTCTTCAACCTTTTAACCTTATTTTGTCGTTGAAAGGGTTAAATCACATAACACATAACATGGAACATGGAACAAAGGTGGATATAGGTCTCTTGTTATGTGTTCCATGTTATGTGTTATGTGATTAAAAAAATCCCACCCTTCCGGATGAGACTTTTAAAATATTAACAACTAAAATGTGATAGAAACGCACCCCTCATGCTCATAACCGTCGACCAGATTGTCTCCACCTGAATAAATTCAGGAAAAGATATTACTCCTTAGAAAGGAGGTGATCCATCCACAGCTTCCGCTACGGATGCCTTGTTACGACTTCATCCCTGTTATCAGCCCCACCTTTGCCCACGATCGTGGACTTTGGGTGTTGCCGACTTCCTTGATGTGACGGGCGGTGAGTACAAGACCCGAGAACGTATTCAACGCGCCATGGCTGATACGCGTTTACTAGCGATTCCGGCTTCATGCAGGCGAGTTGCAGCCTGCAATCCGAACTGAGATCGGCTTTAAGGGATTGGCTCCACCTCGCGGTTTGGCTACCCGTTGTGCCGACCATTGTAGCACGTGTGTCGCCCAGGGCATAAAGGCCATGCTGACTTGACGTCATCCCCGCCTTCCTCCCAGCCCTTAACGCGCTTCGCGCTAATTAAGAATTAAAAATTAATAATTAAGAATGGAACAGCTAATAGCCGGCAATTCTTAATTCTTAATTTTTAATTCTTAATTGAGCGTTTACGAAGTAAACGCGCTAGGGGCTGGGCAGTTTGTCGTGACACTTGTAACACGACATAGGGGTTGCGCTCGTTTCCCGACTTAACGGTACATCTCACGACACGAGCTGACGACAGCCATGCAGCACCTGTCTCTAGGCTCCCGAAGGCACTCCCGTGTTTCCACAGGATTCCTAGGATGTCAAGCCCTGGTAAGGTTCCTCGCTTATTGTCGAATTAAACCACATGCTCCACCGCTTGTGCGGGTCCCCGTCTATTCCTTTGAGTTTTAAGCTTGCGCTCGTACTCCCCAGGCGGGGCACTTAACGCGTTTGCTTTTTTAGAAGCGGCACTGAAAGGGTCGATACTTCCAATGCCTAGTGCCCATAGTTTACGGCGTGGACTACTGGGGTATCTAATCCCATTCGCTACCCACGCTTTCGTCCCTGAACGTCAGAATCGTTCTAGCTAGCTGCCTTCGCCTTTGGTGTTCTTGCTGATATTAACGGATTTTACCCCTACACCAGCAATTCCGCTAGCCCCTCCCGATCTCTAGTTTACTAGTTTCTTAAGCAGTCCTGAGGTTGAGCCCCAGGATTTGACCAAAGACTTAGTGAACCGTCTGCGGACGCTTTACGCCCAATAAATCCGGATAACGCTCGAGGTCTCTGTATTACCGCTGCTGCTGGCACAGAGTTAGCAACCTCTTATTCTCTAGGTACCGTCATAAATTCGTCCCTAGTAAAAGCAGTTTACGACCCGAAGGCCTTCATCCTGCACGCGGCGTCGCTCCCTCACGCTTTCGCGCATTGGGGAATATTCTTGACTGCAGCCACCCGTAGGTGTCTGGGCAGTGTCTCAGTCCCAGTGAGGCGGGTCGTGCTCTCACACCCGCTACCCGTCGTTGCCTTGGTGAGCCATTACCTCACCAACTAGCTGATAGGCCATAGGCCCCTCTCCAACCACCGGAGTTTTACACGAGAATGACTTTCGTCCCCTCGTGGCCATCGGGAATTAGCCCCGCTTTCGCGGGGTTATGCCCGGGTTGAAGGTAGGTTACCAATGTGTTACGCACCCGTTTGCCATGGGTCTAAACCCATTCGACTTGCATGCCTTAGACACGCCGCCAGCGTTCATCCTGAGCCAGGATCAAACTCTCATTTATAATAATCGCTTGATTTTATAAACACCTTAGGCCAATATTTTGCAACATTAGCCGCCAGCGTTCATCCGCCGATTCGGCGGGTCAAACTCTCATTTATAGAGTTCTTAGCTCTTTGTCAGAGTTTCTAGGAAAAACTCCGAAGAAATCCACCAATTTTTAAGGAAAAACTGGCAAAACCTATAGAAGTAAAGGCTTTCGCCTAAAAACTCTAGAAAAGATAGGTTATTTCGCACTTGTGATGGTTTCTATCACATTTAAGTTGTCAACGAACTTGTTACCAGTACAACCAGCTAACAACAATTTCCAGTTTAACAGCTTTATAGCTTTTATCTCACTGCGAGTTGAAAGTTATAAAGTTGAAAGCTTAAAAGGTTTAATTTTAGCCAAATTAAGGCTAAAAGCGAACTTTATAACTTTCAACTTTATAACTTTATAACTTCCTTCTTTTGGCAACGAAAAAACAGTGCGGGCCAAATTGGCGGTCTCCCTTTCAGATTCATGTGTCTCTGGAAACCTACTCAGCCATCACTGTTTTTTCGCTACTTACCTCGGCTTTTATTGCCCGGTAGTATAGGTCAAAATTAGTTGTCTTTAAGTGTTTTGAGGAACTTTTTGAGGCTTAATAATAAGCGTGATTATTATATATCATCTGAAAATGGTGTCAAGGGGGGGGGAGCAATCAGTAATCGGTAATCAGTAATCGGAAACTAAAAGGCGTCCTGATTACTGATTACCGGTTACTGATTGCCACTAATAAAAACGGCGTCGTGGTTTTGAGCCAGACGCCGTGTGTTTTTTGATTGAGATACTGGACGCCGAGTGTCAGCGCAACTGCAGATCCTTGGCCCGGTAAGTTATGTTTTGGGGCCTGATTTCGACCAACCGTTCGGTATTCGCTTCGACCGAACCGGCCTCCAGGGTCGGGTAGCCCAAGGCGGTGGCGATTCGCCGGGATTTCGACACTTGATTTCTTGGCAGGATCAGCGCGAAGCCGACGCCCATGTTGAAGGTACTGAAAGCCTCGTAGTCATCCACCGGGCCGTTCTGCTGAATGAAACGGAAAATCGGCTGAAGCTTGGGCAATTTCTTGACAACATAGGCGAACGGCTGAGTGGCGCGCATCAGTTTGCGCAACCCGTGGCCGGTGATATTGATTGCGGAGTGCGGCACGATGTCATTTTCCATGAGCGCCTTCATTAGGCGAACATAGATAATGGTCGGGTCCAGGAGGACTTCGCCATAAGTCCGGCCATCGCCGGGCACCGGAGTCAGATAGCCCTGCGGCAGTTTTTCCGCAATGCGGCGGTCCAAACTCAGGCCATTGGAATGAACACCGGAAGAAGGCACGAAGAGGATAACATCACCGTCCTGAATATTTTCCGGGTTGATCAGGTGTGTTTTAGGCTCCGCCTGGCCAATCGCCGAACCAGAGAGAACAAAAGTTCCCGGCAAGATAATGTCTTTGAGCGTCGGCGTTTCCCCACCGCCCCATTTGGCGCAGGCGAGGATACAAGCGTCTTTCCAACCCTTGACCAGATTGCGATAGCGTCTTTTATTTTTGAACCAGCCGGAGTCGCCGACGGCCAGATGCATGGCCACGGAAATCGGCAAAGCGCCCAGAGTGATCAGGTCGTTGACGATCATCGCCACGCCATCTTGGCTGATGTTGTCATAAAACAACCGGCGAGTCAGGCGATACATCGCGTCGGCCACCAGATTTTTCGTGCCGAGCCCTTCTTCAACCTGCGCCAGAAATCGATCCGGCAACTCAACGAGAAACGCGCTCTCACCGCGGCTCCATGCCACCGTTCGGCAGTCCGCCGGCCCCTCCTGGTCCGTCTTCATTGCGGCCATCTGCGCCGCTATTTTGAACGGGTCCATGTCAAAGTAGTTAATTCCGCCATCGGCGGCATAAGTCATGCCTTGGCCGTCGCCTGCTTGTTTTTTTGGCATTTTACTGCCCTCCTTCTGGGGATAAATTGTTTAGGTGCTGGGTGGTACCTTAAGATAAAATGGGAGAAAAAGCAAGGGAGGAGATGGGGCTGAAAACTGTAGTTGCGAGATTAAACCACAGACAGAAGTTCAAGGTTAAAAATCCAAAGTTCAAATTAAGTTCAAAAGTCAAAACTCTGGCATCTTTTGATCTTTGAACTTGATTTGAACTTTGAATCTTTGGGTTTTGAACTTTTAGCAGCTAAACACCAGTCTTCTTAAATCTTAAATCTATACCATTACCAGTTGACTTTAGCCCATTTAATGCTAGGATAACCCTAGGAAAAGGGGAGGTATTCCTGGAGGGATAGCTCTTTTAAAATTCAAAAAAACTTATCTAAAATCGTTAAATCTTAAGAAAGGAGACAATTAACCTCAACCGAACCATCAACCACTCACGGAAAAGGAGAAAGTCATGTCTATCGTGCTAAGATTCTTCAAACTGATAAGTGAGACGCTGGAACATTGTTTTTATGTCGCGTTATCTCGACCGCTGACGGCCGAGGAGACCGACCGACTAGAAACTCTGCTCGGCGCCAAATGGGAGCCGGCGAAGTTCGACCACGAGTCGTTCTTTACTTCAGCTCAGGGCCAAGTGGTGGAAGTCGGGCCGCGGCTGAATGCCGCGACTAAGGACTCCAGCAATTCGGTGGCAATCTGCCAGATCTGCGAGCTCACCGCGGTGACGCGGTTAGAGCGCTCGCGGCGGTATCTGATACCGCCGGGAGTTGACGCTGCAGTGTTTGCGGCAAGCCGCTATGACCGGATGACCGAGATGGTCTATATCCAGCCACTGAAAAGTTTCACGCTGGATATTAAACGCGAACCGACACGAGTGATACCGGTGTTGGAACAAGGTCCGGACGCTTTGCGGCAAATCAGCCGCAAATTAGGGCTGGGCTGGGACGAACAGGATATCGCGTTCTATGAAGATTTGTTCGTCCGCCAGTTGGGCCGCAATCCGACCGATGTGGAACTTTTCCAGCTCGCCCAGATGCTTTCCGGCCACTCGCGGCATCATGAATTCACCGGCAAATGGATAATTGACGACCAGGAAATGACCTGCTCGCCGATGGATTTGATCCGTTCTACTTACGAAGCCAACCCCAACTACAGCATAATCGCTTTTCACGACAACTCCAGCGCGATTTTGGGTGAGGCGGCGCCGATTTTCCGACCGGAGTATCCCGGTCAACCTTCTTCGTTCATTATCCTGCCGTTGTGGCTATTACATCCTTTACTCACGGCAGAAACGCACAATTTCCCTTCAGGTGTATCGCCCTATCCTGGCTCGGCCACAGGTACGAATGGTCGTGAGCGTGATGGTGATGCTACTGGCCGCGGAAGTTTACTCCTATTTGGAGCCTGCGGTTTTTGTGTGGCTGACCTGCATCTGCCCGGTTATGTTATTCCGGGCGAACACCAGGACAAACCGCATCCTAGCAATTTGGCCTCGCCCTTGGAAATTCTCTTGGGTATGATGGCTGGCGGTTTCGGTTTTGGTACTGAATTCGGCGAACCCGTACCACTGGGCTTTAGTCGAACCTGCGATTTGCGTTTGCCAAACGGCCAGCGCGTTGCCTGGTTCAAGCCCGTGATGTACACTTTTGGCGCCGGATTTTTGCCGGCCGAACAGAAAGATAAAGAACCGCCCCAAAAAGGCATGATCGTGGTACAGATTGGCGGTCCGGCTTATCGCATTGGCGTGGGTGGCGGCGCCGCCTCCAGCCAGGGCCAAGGCGACCAGTCCGCACAATTGGATTTTAACGCGGTCCAACGCGGCGATGCGCAAATGGCTCAACGAGGTTGGCGAGTAATCCGCGCTTGTGTGGAAATGGGCGAAAGAAATCCAATCGCCAGTATTCATGACCAGGGCGCGGGCGGACCGGCTAATGTCCTAACTGAATTAGTAACACCGGCCGGCGCGCGGTTACATCTATCGCGCATTAACTTAGGCGACCCGACCTTGTCAGAATTGGAAGTCTGGTCAGCCGAGTACCAGGAGCGACATGGCCTCTTAATTTGGCCTGACCGACTGGCGGAATTTATCTTCCTCTGCGCGCGTGAAGGCGCGCCTTGTGAAGTACTGGGTGAAATAACCGGCGACGGCCGAATTACGGTGGTGGGTTTGGATGGTGAGAGCACGCCGGTGGATCTGCCGCTGGCGAATATATTGGAAAATCTGCCCCGAAAGACCTTTAAAGACCGAACAGTGGCTTGGCCATTAGAATCCTTGCGTTTGCCGCCGAATTTGACAGTATCAGAGGCGGTGCAAATGGTTTGGCAATTGCTGGCAGTCGGTTCCAAAGGGGCGCAAGTCAATCATGTGGATCGCAGTGTTACCGGCTTGATCATTCAGCAACAGTGCGTTGGCGTGCATCAGGTAGCAGTGGCGGACTGCGCCATTGCGGCCCAAGATATGTTTGCCCAGAGCGGTCTGGTGACTTCGCTGGGCGAACAACCGATCGTGGGTTTAGTGTCACCGGAAGCCATGGCTCGTTTAGCCGTGGCCGAAGCGGTGCTGAATCTTTGCGGAGCGAGAACTAAAGGTTTGGAAACTGTCGGCGCGACCATTAACTGGATGTGGCCGGTAAAAAGGCCGGGGGAGGGCGCGCGTTTCTGGCGTACGATCAAAGCGCTGGTAGCGGCGTTAAAAGCAGTGAATGTTCCCTGCATCGGCGGCAAAGACTCCTCCAGTATGTATGCGAAAGGCGACGACGGTGAAATAGTGAACTGTCCCGGCCAAGTGGTGGTGGGGCTCTGCGCGCCGATATCGGATGTGGAAAATTATGTCACCCCGGAAATCAGCGGCGGCAGTATTCTGTTGCTGGTTGACTTGTCAGACGGTAAAAATCGCCTCGGCGGATCGGCCTTAGCGCAGGCTTTGGACGGCCAGATCGGCGATGAAGCGCCGGATGTGAACATGGCTTTAGTCGGACTGACAGTTGATTTTACTCTGGCGCTCTTGGACGAAAATCTGCTGCAGGCTTGCCACGATGTCAGCGACGGCGGCCTGATCACCACGGTCTGCGAGATGGCGATGGCCGGTAATTGCGGCTGTCTCCTCGACCTCTCAGGCAGTGACGGCGCACTGGCGACACTTTTCAGCCAGGAACCGCGATTGGTGCTGGCCGTGTTGCCCGAGTCAATGAAACGGGTGCGCGAACTGGCAACAAAACACGGCTTAGAACTGGCCGTCCGAGAAATCGGCACGACCACGATCGAGCCGGAAGTGGCGATTGACTACAACAATGAGGAGGTGCTAAACGAAAGTGTTACAACTTTGCTGAGCTGGTTCAATCGGACCAGCGACCGACTGGAACAGGAACAAATCGGATCGGAATGCGCCGAACAGCAAGCCCGCGCTCACGGCCAATCGGCATTGATCAATCTCGGTCTGTCGTTTGAGCCGACAGCCACGGCGCCGGAAATCTTGATCGCGACTGATAAGCCCAAGGTGGCGATTATTCGCGCCGAAGGCACGAACGGCGACCGCGAGTTGGCGGCGGCATTCATGGCCACCGGGTTTGACCCCATCGATGTCAACATGAAAGACCTGCTGGCTGGCAAGTTCGATCTGGACTGCTGTCGCGGCTTGGGTTTCCCTGGCGGGTTCTCCTACGCCGATGTCTTGGGCAGCGCTATGGGTTGGGCGATGATGATTCGTTTCCACCCGAAACTGCAGGAGATGTTTGACCGGTTTTATTACCGGACGGACACTTTCTCTTTCAGCCCCTGCAACGGCTGCCAGAATGACGGCCTTCTCGGCTGGGTGCCTTGGCGCGGCCTGCCGGACCACGAACAGCCGCGGTTCACTTACAATCTTTCGGGCAAATTTGAGTCACGGTTTGTGGCCGTGGAAATCCTGGACAGCCCGGCCATCATGCTCCGCGGCATGGCGGGTTCCCGCCTCGGCGTCTGGGTGGCGCACGGCGAAGGCCGTTTGCTCGTGCCGTCGGCGAGTGTCATGGACGACATTTGGCGGCAACAGTTGGTGCCGTTGGTTTATCTCGGACCGGACAACGGGCCGACGGAAATGTATCCGTTCAACCCCAATGGTTCGCCCTACGGCATCGCCGGACTCTGCGACCCGACCGGCCGCCATCTGGCCATGATGCCGCATCCCGAACGCGGCTGGCAGTTGCGGCAGTGGCCTTATTTGCCGCGAAGCTGGAGCCGATTACCGGCGTCACCCTGGCTCTGGATGTTTCAGAACGCCAGGATCTGGTGCGACGAAACCGCCTGACCAGATCACAATTTTATTCACCTCACACCGAAGGGCGCGCAACGCCCTTCTTTTTTTTCGAACTCCTCTACAGTGTCTTTTATTCAAAAGTACAGAAAAGATTAGCATCGGGGTCCGGGGTGGCAAAGCCCCGAGCCGAACCGACCCTTTCGGCTAACTAGTAAATATATGTTGCCGCAAAGCGATATATCGGGGTAATAGAACCAAAGTTAGCGACTGCGAGGTGAGGCGGGGCGAGAAGTAGGAAGATGCCACGAAGATCG
>JBAZBH010000011.1:0-28776 GCA_041671565.1 Patescibacteria group bacterium | reverse complement strand
TCTCTAACTGCTGGTGTAAAAACGCCGGTGGTTTTTTTATAGAGTATTCAGGGAGCAGTATTCAGTATTCAGGGAGGGGTTCGTATTTGGTGTTCATGGATATAACCCACTGAATACTGCCCGCTTCGCCAAATTGAGGCAAGTCTACTGTTCACTGAATACTGTTTAGCTAGGCATTTAATGAAAAATTGACTATAATTAGATTAGGTTAATAAATAATCAATAAAACTATATGCCCGAACATAAATTGCCGCCGTTGCCTTATGGCTACGACGCCCTGGAGCCGCATTTTGACCGGTCAACCATGGAAGTTCACCATCAAAAGCACCACCAGGCTTACACTAATAAATTCAACGAGGCGCTCGCCAAACATCCGGAATTATTTGAGTTAAAGCCGGAAGATTTACTCAAAGATTTATCGGTTGTGCCTGAAGACATTCGGACCGCAGTCCGTAACCACGGCGGCGGCTTTGTTAACCATGCTTGGTTTTGGCAAATGCTTTCGCCGACCGGCGGCGGCGCGCCCACCGGCGACCTGGCCGCGGCGATTGACCGGGACTTCGGCTCTTGGGCGCAGTTTCAAGAACAGTTTAATACTGCCGCCACCTCGCTTTTTGGCAGCGGCTGGACTTGGTTGGTTTTAGACGCGGGCAAGCTGAAAATTGTCAACCTACCCAATCAAGATAATCCGTTATCTTTTGGCCAAACGCCGCTCCTCGCTTTAGATATCTGGGAGCACGCTTATTACCTTAAAAACCAAAATCGCCGTGTTGATTATTTGGCCGCTTGGTGGCAGGTGGTTAATTGGCCGGAAGCCGCCCGACGGTTTTTGGAGGCAAAGTAAAAATTAAAATTATAGGCCAGTCCGTAAAAGCCGCTCCCCCGGGCGGCTTTTTGAATAATATTTAGGGCCAGAAATCTAATCCGCCAGCTGGCGGACTAAACTCGGCCATCCGAGATTTTAGATTTAGTTAATCTAGGCTGTGGTTTAATAAGGTTAAGTCGAGAAAGGCGTTGTGTATAATTTAAAATTGACATATATCATATATGATATATAATGATAATCAAGAATATTCAGTCAAGTATTATAAAGATTTAAAGACTGGCCGGACGCCAGTTAAAGAATATATTTTGGGGTTGGATGTCAAACAAAGGGCTAAAGTCGCCAGATATATTAAGTTGTTAAAAATAAACCAAGGATACCTTGATGAGCCGTACTCTCGGCATATTAGCGGCAAAATTCGAGAGCTACGAGTTGACATCAGGAGAAGCCACAATCGGATATTTTATTTTACTTTTGTTGGCAAGAATATAATTTTACTCCATGCTTTTTTAAAGAAAACCGGTAAAACTCCGCCTCAAGAAATTGTCAAAGCGGAGCAAAATTATTGCCAATTCATAATTAACAATGAATCATATGAGTCTTACGAAACTTAAATCAATCGACGCGGTTGATTTTGATGACTATTTAGCTGAACAACTTAAAGATCCAGAGTTCAGAAAATGGTATGACTATTATGGCAAGCAACTGGAAACCGCTTACCAAATTTTGCAGTTGCGGCGGCAGAAAAAAATGTCGCAGGCGACGCTCGCCAAGAAAATCGGCACCACTCAGAGCAATCTGGCGCGGCTGGAGGCCGGCAACCAAAATTTTACCGTCGGGATGATGAACAAAATCGCTAAAGCCTTGGACCGCGAGTTAAAAATTGAATTCATTTAATAATTAACCATATTTTATGTCTAAATTTATTGATTTAACCGAGGAGGAGTTGATAGAAATTCTAAATAAAGACGATTTAAATGAAGATGAATTAAAAGAGTTAATCGCCGCCATGGAAGGTAAGGGATTAAAAGGAATGATTACGGCGGTTGATCCAAATAGCGAGGCGGGCCGGGTGGCAGTAGAATATATTGAATACCACAAAAAAATTAACCCAGTCATGCCTTTGAGCGAAATTGAGGTTATGAAAAAGAACCTATTTTTAACCAAGGTTGATATTGAGAATAAGAAAAAAGCCTTAGTTTCATTGGCTCATGTTGGCCGCCCGGATGTTTTTGAGGCGCTTAAGCAATACAATCAAAAACCCGATTGGGGGTTGGAAGTTTGGAGTGATATGGCCCTGCAAGAATGCCGGACATTTCTTGAAACGGATATTTTAGAAGAGGGTGGGATTTCGGTTATGGCCTTAAATAATAAATAAACATAAATTTATGCCAACTCTAATCTTTGACATTGAAACCGTCGGCGAAAACTGGGAGGCTTTAGATGAGACCACCCAAGAAGTATTAACTCACTGGATCAAAAAAACCGCCGAAGATGAGGCGGTCTATCAGGCGAAACTGGCCGACCTCAAAAACGAGCTCGGTTTTTCGCCGTTCACCGGCGAGATTGTGGCAGTCGGCGTTCTGGACGCGGAGAAAAACAAAGGCGCGGTCTATTATCAAGCGCCCGGGAAGGAAGTCGCCGAGTTGGAAGAAGACGGGATTAAGTTTAAAGCCCTCAGTGAAAAAGAAATGCTGGAACATTTCTGGCAAGGTGTTGCCAAGTATCAGGATTTTGTCAGTTTTAACGGCCGGTCTTTTGATGTGCCGTTTCTGATGATCCGTTCGGTGGTCAACGGCGTCCGGCCGAGTAAAGACCTGCTTTCCAACCGTTATTTAAATAGCCAAAAGTTTGACTCGAAGCACATTGACCTGATGGATCAGCTGACTTTTTACGGCGCGGCTTGGACCCGCCGACCCAGCCTGCACCTTGCCAGCCGCGCTTTTGGCATCAAGAGTCCCAAAGCCGACGGTGTGACCGGCGACGATGTGGCGGGACTCTTCAAAGCCAAAAAATATCTGGACATCGCGCGGTATAATGTCGGCGATTTGCGGGCGACCAAAGAGCTTTATGAAAAGTGGCAGAAGTATCTGAGGTTTTAATGGTAATTCGTTGAGCTAATGCATTGTTTTTAAAGTTTATTTTTTTAGCAAAGAAAAAAATACCTTCTAGAAATAAGAGGTGTTATTGTAAATATTTACCGTTTTTGTTAGTATAAATTTATATGAAAGAAGATATACAGCCAGGGTTTATACCGTCGAAAGATATTGAGACTCCGGAAAATAGATTAGAAAAAGAGATTCGCCAACGCTTAAAATTATATCATCAAACGACTAAGAATAAATGGGAATTGATAAAAAGAACCGGTGAAATTTTAAGCGAAAGCGAATTATTGGCCAGGGGGTTAATAAAACCAGAGAAGTTGGATGATATAGACAGTCCAACTAATACCGGTGAATTTGATCGAGAAGTTGGGCGTGACCAATATGTTTTTGCCAGCCACCTGCCAGCCGGTTATGGCAATGTTCTCCTGGAAATCAGTCCAGAAGCATTAAATATTCCAGAAGCAAAAGTGGCTACTGCTGGAGAATTTTTATTATTTGCCGACGAAAAAGGCCGAAAATTTCATCAAGATTCCACTATTCCCGCTTCGCAATTCATAAAATATTTGGTAACTTTTTTACCAAAACTTCCTGATGCTGAATGGTTTTGGGGCAAGAACGACCAGGAGCGTAGTAGATTATTAGGCCAGGCTTTAATGGAACAAGACAGTGATAAGCCGGAATTATTTAGACAATTAAGAGGGTTGCATCCCGAAATAATGTTTCCCAAATCGCTACCTTTAAAGTTTATCAAAAATGTTACCATAGATGGTGAACCAGAAAGTACCTTGATCTAAAACTAAAAAAATTTCTAGAAATAATTTAGCTTTATGATTTTTAAGAAGAGTTGGAAAAGCAAAAGTTTTGACCCGGCGGCGACGGAGCCGTTTAAACTGAGCCGGAGCAAGATCGACCTGTTTTTGAATTGCCCGCGGTGTTTCTATCTCGACCGGCGGCTGGGTGTGAAACGGCCGGAGGGTTTTCCTTTTAACCTTAACTCGGCGGTTGATAAACTGCTCAAAAAAGAATTTGATATCCATCGCGCTCGCGAGCAAGCCCATCCGCTGATGAAGGCTTACAAGCTTAAATTAATCCCGTTCAGCCACGCTAAGCTGGACGAGTGGCGGGAAAATTTTAAAGGTGTGCAATTTCTCCACCGTTCGACCAACTTCCTGGTCACCGGCGCGGTGGACGACCTTTGGACTGACGGGAAAGGTACGATTTTTGTGGTGGATTATAAGGCCACCAGCAAGACGAGTGAGGTTAACCTGGACGCTGACTGGCAGATTGGCTACAAGCGGCAGATGGAAGTTTACCAGTGGCTCCTGCGGCAGAACGGCTTTAAAGTTTCGGACACCGGCTACTTTGTTTATTGCAACGGCACCACCGACCGCGCGGCTTTTGACGCCCGGCTGGAGTTTGATATCAAAATTATCCTTTATACCGGCAATGCCTCTTGGGTGGACGGCGCGCTAGCGGACGCGAAGGAGTGTCTAATATCTGATAAAGTGCCACCGGCGGCTCCGGAGTGCGAATACTGTTCATTTGTTGAAGAAGCGGGGAAGGTGGGGCAGAATGACAAAATCCCTGCCTTGACGAAGTCCGCCGCGGCGGACGCAGGCAGGCAAATGACAAATGTCAAACCAAGCCCAAAACTTAAAGTTAAAAGCGTAAAGCCACGGCGCACCCGCCTGCGCAGGCAGGAAGCTAAAAATTCTACTACCCCGGCGGCTTTGCCTTTTTAGAGCCCTTTCGTTTTTATCTTCTTGTCGCCCCTGAGGGCGATTTTTGCTATAATTAAGCCAAGTAATTAAATAGTTATATATGGCTGATATTCTTCGTTTTCCTGATGGCAAAAAAATTAATTTAGAACCCGAAGCGCCGAAAACCGAGCGGCCGAAGTTAAAACTAGATTTAGCTAAGCTAGATCGGTTTAAAGAGGCGTTGGCGCTGGGCCAAAAGGTGGTTGATTTAAGCGACCGTCGTCGGCAACCGATGCCCGAGGCTTTCCAACAATTAATGAATCAGCATCAAGATGATGTATTAATAAATTGGTTTAACGGTTCCGACGAAAAGACTTGGCTGGAAGATCGGGAAAAATATTCAGCTTTAGTTAAAGCGCTGGCCGACCGGGGATTGATTGAAAGCTAAACTAAAATAGCGAATAGCGAATAGAGAATAGCGAAAAGTGAAGAAAGTGGTTCGCTATTCACTATTCGTCATTCACTATTCTTAAATCTTAAATCTATCAATATGTCCCGTTTCAAACCTTGGCTTTTAGCTATAATTTTGTTGTTGGCGGTGGCGCTGGTCGTGGCGGTTAAACTGGAGGTTTGGCCGTTTGATCCGGCGGCTTATGTTTCAGTGATTAAAATTGGTTTGGTGGAAGAGTTGACCGGCGAAATGGCGGCCGTTGGCCAGTCCGGCCGGCAAGCGGCCGAGCTGGCAGTCCAAGAAATTAATCTTGCCGGCGGTTTGCAGCTCTCGGGCCGGGAATATCCGGTAAAATTGATTGTTAAAGACAATGGTTCCAATGAAGAACAAACGCGCCAGGCGGTCAGGGGTCTGATCAAAAATGATGGCGTTAACATTATTATCGGGCCGAATGCCAGCCATTACGCGCTAGCGGCGGCCGAGGTGGCGGAAGAATTACGGACGCCGCTCTTGGCGCCTTGGTCTACCAATCCGCAGACAACGCTGGACAGCAAAGGTTTTCCCAAAAAATATATTTTTCGCGCGGCTTTTCTCGATTCTTTCCAGGGGCAGGCTTTGGCGCAATTTGCCGGAGAAGTATTAAAAGCCAAAACGGCGGCGATTTTTTATGATGCCGGCGCCGAAGTGCTCAAAGGCCAAGCCGAGTTTTTTCGCCGGTCGTTTGTCCGCGATGGCGGTCAGATTGTGGCGGATGAAAGCTATCAGGCGGGTAGTAGCGATTTCGCCGCCCAGTTACAGAAAATCAAAACCGCGAACGCCGAGGTGATTTTTTTGCCGAGTTATTACCAAGAGGCGGCATTGATTATCAAACAAGCCAAAGCCATGGGGTTAACCGCGCCGTTTTTGGGCAGTGACGGCTGGGTCGGGCCGGAGCTTCTCAGCCGTTGCGGCGCGGCTTGCGAAGGCGATTATCTTAGCGCCCATTACGCGGCTGACTCCACTTCGCCGGTGACCCAAAAATTTGTCGCCGCTTACCGCGCGGCTTATGGCGCCACACCGGATGATGTCGCGGCGCTGACTTATGATTCTTTCGGCTTACTCCAGGCGGCAGTAGCGACAATCAAAAATCCCGGCCGAGGCGCGATTCGCGGGGCATTGTCCGGTTTAACTGATTACAATGGCGTCACCGGCAAAATCAGTTTTACCAAAAACAGCGGCGACCCGGTTAAGGGCGCAGTGATTTTGCAGATTAAAGGTGGTCAGTTAATCTGGTTTGCCGAGCTCCAGCCGGCGGTGAGTAATTAGTTATAAAAATTTTATTTAGCAAAAGTTTTTTTGAAAAAAAAGAAGCCCTATATCAGATTGTTTTAAATAACTTTCTAATATAGGGCAGTGGTAGACGATTGTGAGTTTTACACCGGGTCGTGGGCGTGTTGTATGGCAAGCTTTATCTTGATGGGGGAGTCGGCCGGTTCATTTTGCCTTGCCATCTCTTCTTCGGGCGAAAGAGGCCTCATCATTTCTTCGTAGGTTTGACCTCTTTCCTCTTCGGTATGATCACATAAATAGCGACCGCATTTAGGGCATAAGCTCATGGAGTACTCCTTGTGTTGTGGGGTGTGGGTCCTGACAATTATTTTTCTCTTTAAACAATTTAACATGTTATCAAATCTTAGTAAAAATGTCAAGCTTAATGGTATAAAATATCATAGCCTGCTTTTGGCTTTTGGCGCCGCGTTGAGCGTGGCGCTTTTTTTGCTGGTGCTGGGTTGGAATTTTGGCAGTTTGATCAGGCCGGCGGTGGAGTGGCAGGAGCAGCTGATTTTCGGCCAACGGCAAGAGTTAGACAATTTTAGCCATTTGCCTTTAGCCAGTGTTCGGCCGCCACAGGGCGTTTTTTTGTTTTTTGGCGATGTGATGATTGACCGCAATGTCGGCAAAAAGATTAAGGAAAATGGCTTTGACTACTTACTCACCAAACTCGCCGGTGAGGATAAACAATTTTTTCAGGGAGCGGATCTGGTCGGCGCCAACCTGGAAGGCGCGGTGACGGATGGCGGCGCGCATTATTCGCCGGCGGTGCCTTATGATTTTGCTTTTGCGCCGGCGCTGGTTGTTCGATTTCAAGACTATGGCTTCAATTTTTTTAGCATCGCCAATAATCATTTGACCGACCAGGGGTCCGCCGGAGTGGAAGAAACAGAGAAGAATCTGGCCGATCTCGGTTTCAACTTTGTCGGTTGTCCGGACGCGGTCGCTGGCGGCCCGTGTTCCAGCCGGATAATATCGGTCGGCGATTTAACGGTTGGCGCGGTCGGGCTGAGTATGGTCTACCATAATTTTGATCTGCCCGCGGCCGAGGCGCTGGTTAAAGATTTAAAAAGCCAGACCGATTTAGTGATAGTCAATCTGCACTGGGGCAATGAATATGAGCATCAGTTTAATCGTTACCAGCAGGCGGTGGGCCGCGCCTTGATCGACGCCGGCGCCGACATAATCATCGGCCACCACCCGCATGTGGTGCAAGGCGTGGAAGTCTACCGCGGTCGGCCGATTTTTTATTCGCTCGGCAACTTCATTTTTGACCAGTATTTCTCGCCGGACACCCAAACCGGCCTGGCGGTGAAAATTAACGCTTTTCCGGAGAAATTTGTTTTCCAGCTTTTACCTTTGCGGTCCAGCGCCAGCCAAGTGGAGCTGATGCCGGAAGACGCTAAAACTAAATTTTTGTCTGATTTTGCCTCTTGGTCAGCAGTCGAGCCGGCGGTGGCGGAAAGGTTGAAGCAGGGTGAGTTTGAGTTTATTAAACAGAATTAAACTTGATTAGTTAGTTAACCTATGTTAACCTATAGCTAGGTAGTCAAAAGTTAGGTTAACATAGGTTTTTATTTAAAATATGCCAAAAAATCAATATATTTCTACAACTGAAGCGGCCAAAACCTTGGGAATTAGCCGAATCGCGGTGTTTAAAAGGATTCAACAAGGTAAGCTTAAAGCCGTTAAAAATGGCCGGAATTTTGTGATTGATAAAAATGAGGTTAAATCTCCGGCCCTCGGTTTAATGTCGCCGGCAGTTGGCAGAGAGATTGAAGCGGCGATCGCCAAAACCGTCCAGGATTATGGCGAAACTTTAAAACTTTTAGGCAGCCAGTAATGAAATACTTAAACCTCCAAGAAATCGAAACCATCGCTTATCGCTTGGCGCAAACTAAAATGACCGGCGCTGAGCCGATTCCGGCGTTTGACACCCGCTTTCCCAATGTTTTGGAACGGTGTTTAGCCGCGCCGCGGCAGAATTTTGCCGAGCAGTTCCTTTATCCGACGCTACTAGCTAAGGCGGCGATTTTATTTTATCTCCTGATTAAGAATCATCCCTTCCAGAATGGCAATAAAAGGATTGCCATGGCCAGTTTGCTGGTTTTTCTTTTTCGCAACCGGAAGTGGATCAAAGTTGACCAGCGGAAGCTGTATGAGTTTGCCATGTGGGTGGCTCAAAGCCCGGCCTCGTTTAAAGATGAAACCTTAAAATTGATTGTTCGGTTTTTAGCTGATCATTTAATTGATTTAAAATAATATGCCACCTTTCGGTTTAGCCAAGACCTCCGGCAAGTTTATCTGGACGGCGCACGCCGAGGGCAAGGCGCGGTATTATGGTTTATCTAAAGCGCGGGTGGCGCGAGTTTTCCGATCGCCGGCGCGGACCGAAGCCGGCGTGGCGCCGAAAACCACGGCTATGATGCAGCCAACGAGTCCGAAACACACCTCGGAAATTTGGCTGATGTACCAGCAAGACAAGAAGTCCGGCCAGGTGACAATTATCTCGGCTTGGCGGTACCCGGGGCAAAGCCCGGTGGGGAAGAAAATACCGATTCCGGAGGAAATTAAGGATGAACTGGGAATGTAGAATATTGTTGTTTAAACTTTTAATTATGGTTAAAATGACAAAATCCAAATGACAAATGACAAATCAAGCTCAAATGTCTAAGCAACTATTTGACATTTGTCATTTGGATTTTGTCATTCTTTCTTATGAATATCCAACAAGAAGTTAAAAATTTCGAACGCCAATATCGGGCGGCGGGCAAACCCGCCGCGGCCGTGTGGGATAAAAATTACATGAAAAGCCAGCTGAAGCTCTTTGGTATTCGCGCGGCTGACCGGCAGTTGATCCTAAAGCAATTTGTCGCCGAACATCGCGACTTCCGCCATTCGGATCTCTGGCGGTTGGCCGGTCGGATGTGGCAATCAGATTATCACGAAATTCGCGGTTCAGTCCCGGATTTATTGATAAAATACCGCCGCTTGCTCGGTTATACCGATTTGCCTCGCTTCGAAAAATTTCTGCGCCAATCGCACGATTGGGGGACAGTGGACGAAATTTCGGTTCATTTGGTTGGTTACCTCTTAGCGCAAGACCAGCGGACCGCTAGCTATCTTAAGAAGTGGAATACAGATAAATTATTCTGGCTCCGCCGGGCGTCAATTTTACCCTTTCTTTATTTATTTCGGAAGAAATCAGGCGATCGTAAGCTGTTTTACCGCCTGGCCGTTAAGCTGATGGACGAGTCTTGGCAAAACTGGGGCTACGCGGTTAACAATTATTCTTTGCCCAAGCGGCGGTTTTTTATCCGCAAAGCGATCGGTTGGTGTCTACGCGAGATGTCGGAGAAGTGGCCGGCGGAGATCACCAAATTCCTGCGGCAGAATAAAGGCCGGATGAATAGTTTGAGTTTCCGGGAAGGGGGGCGGAAATTATAAAGCTCAAAAGTCAAAGCTCAAAAGTCAAAACCACAAGTCAAAAGGTAAAACTATCACAAAGTGATCCCTTCGGGACAGTTCTTAACCCCTTATTCAAAAGATTTACTTGTACCCTTGAATACCTTTGGCATAAAGTACGGAGAAGATTAAGTTTTTAGCTTTGAGCTGTGGTTTTGACTTTTGAGCTTTGACTTTTGAGCTTTATAAATATATTAAATGTGGTTTAAGGTTAGATTTTGTCTTAAAGAGTAATTCTTGTTATAATACATTCATCTTATGCCTCAAAAAATTCGTAAAGTTATCATTCCGGCGGCGGGACTGGGGACGCGGCTTTTGCCGGCGACCAAGGCCATGCCCAAGGAAATGTTGCCGGTGGTTGATAAACCGGTGATTCAGTATGTGGTGGAAGAAGCGGTCGCCTCGGGCATTGAGGAGGTGATTATTGTCACCGGCAGTAATAAGCGGGCGATCGAAGACCACTTTGATTATAACTACGAACTGCAAAATTGGCTCAAAAAACAAGGCAAGCATCAGGAGCGGGAAGAAGTGAAGCGAATCGCCGATTTGGCGCATTTTGTTTATATCCGCCAAAAAGGGCCATATGGCAATGGCACGCCGGTTTTGAACTGTGAAGAGCTGATTGGTGATGAGCCATTTGCGGTGGCTTTTGCCGATGATTTATTTATTAGTGAGAAGCCAAGGCTAAAACAGTTGATTGAAGTTTACGAAGAATACGGCGAGCCGGTATTGACGGCTATCCAGACTGACCGCGAGGGCACCAAAAAATATGGTATGATTGAAGGGGTAAAGATCGGCAAGAATCTTTTGCAAGCGCGGTCGATTGTCGAGAAGCCGGGGCCGGACCGGACAAAATCTCGTTGGGGCGCGGTGGGCGGATATATTCTGACGCCGGACATTTTCCCAATTTTGAGAAAACAAAAACGCGGCCGGGGCGGCGAGATTTGGCTTGTTGACGCAATTGCTACATTAATGAAAACGCGACCAGTTTACGCTTGCCTGGTGGAAAGCAAATACCATGATACCGGTTCCAAGCTTGGCCTTCTGAAAACCAATATTGAAGTCGGGTTGGCGCGACCGGAGATGAAGGCGGAATTACGGAAATTTATAAAAGATTTGGTCAAATAGTTGAAAAAAATCACATAACATGGAACATGGAACAAAATACCGGTTTAGCACCTTGTTATGTGTTCCATGTTATGTGATTCCTTTATAACTTCTTCGTCTATGTTTCAAAACAAAAATTTTAAAATTAAACTTTCCGTTTTAGTTCTTCTATTTGTCTTTTTAACTACCGCCGGACTGGGCTGCAAATCAACCGTGCCGCCGGAGGCGACCAAGCCGGTGACCTTGAAATATTGGCGCGTCTGGGATAGCCAGGATGATTTTGCCGCCATCATCAGCGCTTATCGGGCGATGCACCCGAATGTTAATATTGAATACCGCACTTTTCGTTATGAAGAATACCAGAATGCTTTGCTCGAAGCTTTTGCCGAAGACCGCGGGCCGGATATTTTTGCTATCCCTAATACTTGGGTAAATGAATACCGCTCCAAGATGAGTCCGGCGCCGCTCGAGGCGACTGTGCCTTTCCAAACCAAAGTCAAAGTTTTGGGAATCAAGGAAGAAATCAAAGTTGAACTGCGGACTAACAAATTTCTTACCCCCAAGCAACTCAAAGATAAGTTTCTCGATGTTGTTTATGGCGATGTGGTTTGGCCGGACCCGACTGACGGCCAGGATAAAATTATGGCCTTGCCGCTCAGCGTCGATACGCTCGCGATGTTTTACAACCGCGACATTCTGAATGCCGCTGGCCTGGCGGCGCCGGCGAGCGATTGGCTGGAATTTCAACAGCAAGTGAAAAAAATTGTTAAGCAAGACAAAGCGGGTAATATCGTCCAGGCCGGAGCCGCGCTCGGCACTTCCAGTAATGTTCAGCGGAGTTTTGATATTCTCTCGGTCTTGATGATGCAAAACGGCACGCCGATCGCCAGCGGCAACAGTGTGACCATGGCGGCTTTCCCGCCCAATCTGCCGCGTCGCGAGGTGCCGCCGGGCGAGGAAGCTTTGATTTTTTACACTGATTTTGCTTACCCGGCGAAAGAAGTCTATACTTGGAATGACACCATGCCGGACTCATTAGAAGCGTTTTTGGCCGGTAAAACCGCGTTTTTCTTCGGCTACGCTTATCATCTCGCGGACATCAAAAATCGCGCCGGCAATTTGAACTTCAGCTATACCGCCCTGCCGCAGATTAAAGATAATCCGCAGGTGAATTACGCCAATTACTGGGTGGAGACAGTCGCCAAGAAAAGCGCGAACGCGGCCTGGGCTTGGGACTTCCTTTACTTTGCCGCGGCGCCCGATCAAGTCAAAAGTTATTTGGATAAAACCGCCAAGCCGACCGCGCTGAAGTCGCTCTTAGATTACCAAACCACTAAAGAGGATCTCTTGCCGTTTGTCAGCCAGCTCCTGACCGCTAGAAGTTGGTATCATGGCCGCGACGCCGAAGCGGCGGAAAGCATTTTCAAGGAAATGATTGATAATGTGGTTAAGGCGAAACTAACCACGCGCGAGGCGCTGAATCTCGCTTCGGGCAAGCTGCAACAAACCATGTAAGTGGCGATGCGAATGCTACTAATTACATGCGAATACTGCGAATTGTTCAATGAAGATAATTATGAAGTTAAAACTGGGTTTAAGTTATTTTGCGGTTTTTCTCGTCATAGTCTTAACAACGGGGTTGTTTTCTGTTAAGGAAGTTAAGGCGGGTTGTTGTGTGAATGGCGCAGACTGTGTAGATTTTGGTGATGTGCTTGATTCGGAAGGGCAATCTCAGCAAGATCAACAATGTGTTAGCCAAGGGCAAGGGTGGAATTATGATTCAATTTGTGAATGTAAAAATTCTTCAACCACCGGTGACACCACGGTCAATGATTTAGGCAATGGTAGCAGTACGCCCAAATCTGCCAAAACCGCGCCGACTTGTTCATATAATACCAACGACATGCCCGGCGGGTTGTTTAGCGGCATTTCGCAGAATTGTGTTTATTGTGGGGACTGCAAGATTTGCGACTTTCTGACGGTTGCCAATAACCTCGCCAAGATTATTTTCAGTATCATGGGCGCGGTGGCGTTTGCCATGTTCATGTGGGGCGGCACGGGTTTTATCTCGGCGGGCGGCGATCCGGAAAAGATTAAGGCGTCCAAAGACACGATTGTGGCGGTAATCTGGGGGTTGGTGATTATTGTTCTTGCTTGGCAGTTGGTCCATGTGGTGATTGTCTTTTTACAGCCGGGCGATCCGGTGGAGCAGTTAAGGAGCGATGGTTTTGTAGGGCAGTTGTTTAGCCGGCCGTGGGATGATCCGAAGTGCGAGTAGCCGGTAATTAGTAATTGGAAATTTATAAATCACATAACATGGAACACATAACAAAACTGCTATACAGGCTTTGTTTCATGTTATGTGTTATGTGATTAAAATATGTTGAGATTTAAAAATTATTGTAAAAAAGTCTGGAGTTGGGCGACGCTCGGCATTCTGCTCGCCGCGCCGGCGGTCGCTTACACGCCGCTCAGTAGCGATTTGCCTTTAGGTAAAGGTAAACTGCCGTTCACGGTTGTCGGCGGACTGCTTAACGCCGTGGTCGGCCTGGTCGGTTCGGCGGCGTTTATTATGGTGGTTTATGGCGGCATTACTTGGCTAATGGCCGGGGGCAACGAGGAAAAAGTGGGGCAAGCTAAAAAAGTGATAATTTGGGCGGTTTTGGGCTTAATTATCATCTTTTCTGCTTATGTGATAGTTAGTTTTGTCCTCAGTAATATCACGGCGGCGACGCTGACAACTTCGACGACGGCGACTTAAGCAAAGCCTAATTTAGTGGCTGTTAATAAATATCCTAGCAATTTTCTTGACCAGAGGCGGGTAAAAATAGTATAATATCATTAGTTTAGAGTTTGGAATTTGTGATTTTAGAATGTTGATGGTCCGATGTTCTAATGGCAGAACATGATTAAAATGACAAAATCCAAAATCCAAATGACAAATCAAGTTCAAATGCCAAAAACTTCGATAGCATTTGATCTTTGAACTTGATTTGAACTTTGGATTTTGAACCTTGAACTTCTAATTTTGAGTAGAGTTTAAACGAGAACCGCTAGTATTTATTAACTTTTTAAATAAAAAACTAATTAAAAGTAACGCTATGAAGAAACTATTAGCCGCCTCAAGCCTATTTTTGCTCTTGGGCTTGCTGGTCCTGCCAAATGTCGCCGGCGCCATTAACGCCTATGACTTGGGCCTGAATTACGGCACGGGCACGGGTTTAACTCACGAGGATTTGCGGACAACCGCTTCCAGTATCATTAACATTGCCTTGAGCCTGCTCGGCATCATTGCGGTGGTGATTGTGATTGTTGGCGGCGTGAAGTGGATGCTGGCCGGCGGCAATGAAGAAAAAACCGGCGAAGCCAAAAATCTGATCGGCGCGGGCGTGATTGGTTTGGTGATTATCCTTTGCGCTTACGCCATCGCCGCGTTTGTCATTAACAGCTTGGTGACGGCGACGGGCGGTACCGGCACTTTCTAAAATTTTTAATAACTTAAATAACTAAGAGGCCGGCGCCAAATATTTAAACCTGGCGGCAGTCTCTCAAAACAACGCTATGAAAAAAGCATTAGTGGCAGCCAGTTTGGTCTTGCTCTTGGGCCTGATGTTGGCGCCTTCGTTCGCCAGCGCCATCACCGCCGAAGGCCTTGGCCTGGAGTATGGCACCGGCACCAATTTGCCGACGGCTGACTTGCGCGTGACCGTGGCCTCGATCATCAATGTGGCCTTGAGCCTGCTCGGCATCATCGCCGTGGTGATTATCTTGGTCGGCGGCTTTAAATGGATGACTGGCGGCGGCAACGAAGAAAAGGTGGGCGAGGCCAAGAAATTAATCGGCGCCGGCATTATCGGCCTGATCATTATCGTCTGCGCTTACGCCATCGCCGCGTTTGTCATCAACAGCTTGGTGTCGGCGACCACCACGATCTAAGACAGAATCTAGGTATTTTAGCTTAAACAACGAGGCCTTGTTTCGCCAAATGGGGTGGACCGCGCTCGCGGCCCAAGGCTCTAGGAAACAAGGCCTCGTTTGTCTGAATAGCGATGCGAATACTACTAATTACATTCGAATCTACGAATGATGCGAATAAGTAATCAGCGCGATTGGCAAATTAGATAAAAGAGTTGGTTAACCCATTTTATAGACCGTTTTATGGCTCAATCCAAGAAAATAATCCTTTCGTTGATATTAGTCGGGCTTTTGATTGTCCCGATTTTTTGTTTGGCCGCGAATGATAAAAACGATTTTGGTTTAAACGCCACGGCAACCGCCACTTATGGCACTCAGCCGAATAAGGATGTCACTCTGCCTAGCTTAGCGGGCCAGATTGTCGGCGTGATTTTGTCGGTCCTTGGCGTGATTTTCCTTGTCGAAGTTATTGTCGCCGGCATTGCTTGGCTGACCGCCGGCGGGGAGGAAGAAAAAATTACCAAAGCCAAACAAAACCTTCTTCAATCCACTATCGGCCTGGTGATCGTGGTCGGGGCTTTTGTGATTGTTAACTTTGTTCTCACAAATCTGATGGCGATTGTTATTAACAAAGCTGCTTAGCAGGTGTTTAAGCGGAGATTATTTATGAAAATTTTTTATAATTACCAAAAATGGTTTTTGAGCCTAGCGGTCGCGGTTAGTAGTTTGGCGTTTATGACTCTGGCCGTGGCTCCGTCGCCAGTAGTGGCAACAGATACGCTGAAGAACTTCAACGATGCCGTCACTCTCACCAATGATTTTTCCACTAAAGCCGGCTACACTACTGCCACTGTGCCAGCGCCGGAAACCGTGATTGGCAAGATTATCGGCTACACCTTGTCCTTTCTGGGCGTGGTGTTTTTTGTGCTCATCGTCTACGCCGGTTGGCAGTGGCTGACCGCGGCGGGCGAGGAAGAAAAAATCACCAAAGCCAAAAGCCTGATTATCAACTCGGTTATCGGGCTGATTATTGTCTTCTCGGCTTATCTCATCTCGGCGTTTGTGGTTGGTAAGGTGGCAGAATCAATCGTTTAGCCACTTCATGCCTATATAGTAGTCAATTATTAGGTCAAAGATAAAGTAGTTATGAAAAAAATAAAAAATCTTATTTTTATTAATGGAATAGTTTTAATGTCACTTTTGGCAATTTTATTTTTTTCTACTAGTCAATGTTTGGCGGTTGATAAACCTTCAAATTTGTCTAATATAAAAACAAAAATAGTTGATACATGGAAAGGGGCTGGCTATACCGTACCAATTTCTACCACCGATTATTATGAGTATTGGATTCATACCAAAATCGGTCAATTTATCGGAATAACAGTTGGTTTTGTCGGGATTGTCCTAACGATTTTTATTATCTACGCCGGGTGGCTGTGGCTCTCGGCTGGCGGCAACGAGGAACAGGTAACTAAAGCCAAGGGGATTCTTTTGAACTCGCTGATCGCTTTGGCGGTTATTCTAGGCGCGTGGGTAATCACGGCGTTGGTGATTAATCTAACCAGCGGCGCGTCTTTCTTTTAAATTTTTATGAAAATTAAAGTGATTTTTGTTTTTTTACTTGTGGCTATTTTAGTCCTTCCTTTTTTAGCTCAGGCCACTAACACCGCTAACCCCGGTTTATTAAAAGATGAGAATAAAATTATTAATTCTGCTAAAATAGTGACTAAAGGGGCTGGTTATTCTAATGAATTTGAATTTAGCCCCAGCCAAATAGCAATTAAAATTATTCAGTATCTCTTGTCTTTTCTGGGTGTAGCTTTTTTCTTAATCATTCTTTACGCCGGGTGGCAATGGTTGACGGCTGGCGGCAACGAAGAGCAAGTGACGGAGGCTAAAAATTGGCTTCGCAACGGCGTGATCGGCTTGGTGATAATCTTTGGGGCTTATCTAATCACTTCATTTGTGATTTCACAGGTGGGCGGAGCGACCGGCTATCAGGTTAACCCGCCAGCCGCAACTGTTCCTCCCCCTACCTCTTAGTTTTAATATTTTATGAAACAGCAAAATAAATTTAGAAAAATATTTCTAGGAGGATTAATTTTTTTAATTAGTTTTTCATTAGTTGGTACGGTTTTAGCTGTTACTGACACACCGATTAACTCTTTAAATAAAGCGGCTGGGGAGGGTTATATAGTTGATCTTTCTCCTGTTTCGTCCGGTGGAGCAGAAAATAATGGAGTAATAATATATTATATTGGAGAAATCATTGGTTATTTGTTGTCTTTTTTGGGGATAATTTTTTTGTTGGTTATAATTTTCGCTGGTTTTCGCTGGATGACCGCCGGCGGCAATGAAGAGCAGGTGACCGAGGCCAAGAGTTTATTAAAAAATGGAATTATCGGTATGGCGATTATTTTGGCGGCCGGGGTGATTTCTCTGGCGGCGTTTAATATCCTGACCATAGCTATTTCTCAGCCTATTTAATTTATGTTGTTAAATATAAATAAAAAGTTTTTAGTAGTTATAATTTTAGTGGCGTTTTTTTTACCGTTGATTAGCCAAGCGGCGGCTTTTGAAGGAGCAAAAGATAGTCTGACCAATTTTCTTAATATTAGCGGTTATTCTATGGAAGCCAGCGACCCTTTAACTATAATCTCTACCGTGGTTTTGGCGCTACTCAGCCTGGTCGGGGTGGCATTTTTATTGCTGACCGTTTACGCCGGCATCCGCTGGATGACCGCCGGGGGCAATGAGGAGCAGGTGACCGAGGCGAAAGCCTGGATCAAGAACGCGGTAATTGGTCTCGCGATTATCTTTGGCGCGTATATTATCACTTTCACAATTATCAAAGGCTTGGGCGCCGCCAGCCAGTTCAGATCAGGCTATGACACGCAAGTGCCCGGCGCCACGGTTTCTGAATTTTAATTTTAAAACTAATAAATTTATGAAGAAACTAAATTTTTTAACCGTTAGTTTGTTGATGGTTAGTTTAATGTTAACTGCTTTGCCGGTTTTGGCAGAAGGTCAAAATTTTTTCGGCGGTGAAAGTAACACCGCGGCTGGAACTTTGGGCGGCAATCTGGATGATGTCGCGGGCAAGATCGGCTTCCAGACCGGTCAAGATACTACCACCGGCAATCCGCTCGCTTACGCGGTAGCGCGGGGATTGATGGTATTTTTTAGCGTAATTGGGATTATTTTTCTGATCTTAACCGTTTATGCCGGTTTCCGCTGGATGACCGCCGGGGGCAATGAGGAGCAGGTGACAGAAGCGAAAGACCTGATCCGCAACGCGGTGATCGGCCTCGGGATTATTGTTTTTAGCTTTGCCATCACTTACTTTGTCGGGCGATCGCTGGCGATGGCGGGAACGGCGGGGTACCCGTTTTAAACAGCTGATAGGTTGATAGGTCGTTAGGTCGTTATGATCCGGCATCACAACATCCCAGCATCCGGCATACGCCGGACAAGTTACGCGGGACAAACCTAACAACTTAACAACCTATCAACCTAACCACTAATATATGAAAAAAACCTTTATCTTATTAAGCCTCTTGGCCTTATTCCTGCCTTTACTCTCCGCCGCGCCGGCGCTGGCCATAAACGACGATAATTCCGAGTTTATCGGCTCCAAAATTTGGGGGGCGATGAAAGTTGGCGGTCTGACCGAGATTGGCGACAAAGCTTATGGCGCGGAAAATAAAGAACAGCGAGATTTGCCTTTTATTATCACTTCGCTTATTCGGACTTTCCTGACTTTACTGGGCACAATTTTCTTAGTGTTGGTGATTTACGCCGGTTTTCGCTGGATGACGGCCGCGGGCAATGAGGAACAGGTGACAGAAGCGAAAGACCTGATGCGCAACGCGGTGATTGGTCTCGGGATTATTCTCCTCGCTTACGCTATTACCACTTTTGTTTTTATGGCAATCTCCGGCGCCAGTTTGCCGTCGTCGGAAGTCGCGGGCTGAGTTAGTTCATTAGTTCATTAGTTTGTTAGTTTATTGGTTGGTTAAATTAAAAAAGCACGGTGAGGAGCCGTGTTTTTTGGTAGTAGAAGGAGAATCAAGAATTAAGAATCATGAATCAAGATCCGCCAGCTGGCGGACTTAATTCTTTATTCCCATTTTAACTTCTAATCACCTTAGGTTGGTATATGGTATGCCGTATATGGTATGTGGCTGCTAAGTTTACTTGGTTCTTTAGAGATTAACCTGGCGTTAGGCCCTCTTGATTCATGATTCTAGCTTCTTGATTCTCTTTACTTCTCTTCCCGTTCCATCCTAATCGCCGCGAACGGGCAATTCTTGGCGCAGAGGCCGCAGCCTTTGCAGTAGTCGAGATCGCAATCACGGTAGTTTTTGCCGGCGGCATTAGTTTTGCCGGTAGCGTAAATAATGCCCTCGGGGCAGACATTATCGCAGATGCCGCAGGCGGTGCATTTGTCATGCAGAAATATGGGCCGGAAAGTTCGCCAATTGCCGGTTTTATTCTTTAAACTTTCACCGGGTTTGGTTGAGGGTGGGTATTTCATAAGTTGAAGGTGTTAGTAGGTAATTGTTATTTGATATTTGGTATTTGGGGGAGGAAAGGCTGTAATCAGCGGACGGTGATAAATCAGTCAGTTCTGGTTAAATAGAGGTTTTATCTTGAAGATATAAATTTCATCTAACATCTTCTACTCCACCAAAGCATCTAAACCTAGCCAAATAACAAATAACAAATAACTAGCATTTAGACTATTTCATAAGCCTTCTGCGCCGCTTGAAGATTTTTCGTCACCACAGCCTCGCCTTTGTCGGCGAATTTTTCTTTGATGGCCAGGTTTAAGGATTCCAATTTGAATAGTTTGCTAGTCTGACATAAAGCGCCGAGAATGGCGGTGTTGATCAGCGGTTGGCCAAGAAACTCCAGAGCAACGCTGGTTGCCGCTACGGTTTTAACTTTTAACTTCGGCGGCAGTTGCAGTTCAGTTGGCGATTTAATTGAGTTGATAATCGCGATCGTGGTTGGCTTAATTCCTTGAAAAGTTTTGGGGTCGGCGAGCAGGCTGGCGTCTTGAATCACTAGAAAATCCGGCTCAGTTACTTGGCTACGGAGGGTGATTGGTTTAGTGGAAATGCGGCAATAGGCTTCTAGCGGCGCGCCTTGTCGTTCCACGCCAAAAGAAGGAAAAGCCTGAGCAAACTGGCCTTCATGAAAAGCGGCAAGGGCTAAAAGCTCGGCGGCAGTGACGGCGCCTTGGCCGCCGCGGCCGTGAAAACGGATCGAGATCATATAGAGAATAGTCGTGTTAGTTCTTGTTCCCTACGAATAACGAATTAGCGCGAATGTACGAATTACGAATGACACCTTAACTGTAGGAAGCCATTCGTACATTCGCGCTAATTCGTTATTCGTAGGAGAACGAAGTAATTTGTTATTTGTAGGGATTTTTAAGGATTGTTTTGCAAATAGTAATCAATTGCCTTTTGCCAGTTAGCGAGCGCCTGAAAGCCGGTGACCATTTGGCCGTTAACAAAGAAAGTCGGCGTGCTGACGGCGCCGGCGCCTTGGCCAACCGCCAAGTCGTCTTTAATTTCATCGTAGTATTTGTTGCTATTAAAACAACTGCTAAACTGGTCCATTTTTAACCCCGTCGCTTTAGCTAGATTGGCGTATGACTCGGCGGTCAGGCTTTCTTGGCCGGCAAAGAGGCGGTCGGCCATGGCCCAGAAAAAGACATTGCCTTGCTCTTTGGCGCAGGCGGCAGCTGAAGCGGCGGGCAGGCTTTGTTCGCTGATAATTGGCAAGTCGCGGAAAATTAGCTTAATTTTTTGGGGATAAAGCTGGATTAGTTGTTTTAATACGGAAGACGATTCGCGGGAAAAGGGGCAGGTGAAGTCGCCAAACTCGACAATGGTGATTGGCGCGTTCGGGTCGCCGAGCCAAGGATCGTCCGTGGTTGCCAGATTAACCGTGTTTTTGGTTGCCACTGGCTGATTGGTTAGCGACTCCAGAGAAATTTCACCGCGTTTGACCTGCAAAACCAAATCAACGGTTTGGAAAACCACCGCGAAGGCAAAAGCGAGAAAAATCGCCAAGATAGTTAAGAGCAGCCATTTTTTCCAATGGCGCGGGCGGCTAGGCAGAGTCAGTTTTTTAATCGGCGGGTAAGTGTTCATGGAGGTATTATAACAATTTGGTGGGTTAAGCGCCAGAATTTGGCGTAGGGGCGGACCCATGTGTCCGCCCTAATCAAAAGGTTTTATATTTTAATTCATTTTTGCCCCTGCGGGGCAGGTTTGCTACTTTCTGTGACCAGAAAGTAGCGCAAAGAGTCCCGGGGTGGCAAAAAGCCCGATCTTCGTGGCGTGTTCCTACTTCTCGCCCCGCCTCACCTCGCAGTTGCTACCTTTGGTTCTATTACCCTATATATCGCTTTGCGGCAACATATATTTACTAGTTACTCGAAAGGGTCGGTTCGTCTCGGGGCTTTGCCACCCCGGACCCCGTTGCTATTCCTTTTTGTACTTTTGAATAAAATAAAAGACACTGTAGAAAAATTCTGTGCTGCGCATTGACATAAAACCCTAGTTGTAGTAGACTATTGGTAGCCTTTTATTTTATATGTCTATTCAAAATATCATCTCTATTGCTCAAGTCGTGGTGTCGGTTCTCTTGGTGGCGGGCGTGATGGTCCAAAACCGCGGTACCGGCATGGGCGCGGTTTTTGGCGGGGAAGGCAATGTCTACCGCACCAAACGCGGAGCAGAAAAATTTATCTTTTGGGCGACAGTAGTCCTCGCCTTTTTATTTTTGGCACTCGCCCTCACTCGCTTCGTCATCTAAATGAGGTGGTGGTAAAAAACAGTTTTACGACAATCTCAAATTCTCTTTGTGACTGAAGAAAAAAAGACCGAAGAAGCCGCGGTGGTTTCCCCGGTTAAGCAAAAAATTAAAGACTTTTTTTTGCGTTTTAAGCCGGTTGGCAAAAACGCCGGTTTAGCGCGGGCCGAAGAACAAACCAACCTTGATTATCAGTTGGTGCAGGCGGTGAACCAGACAGGCGGCAAGCGGTTGCCCGATTGGCGGCAGTTACAGCGGTTGGGAAATTTTTTGTCAAAACGGGAAAAGTTGATTTTGAAAATTGCCGGCGGAATTTTGGGCTTGGCGGTAGTCACGCTGATTTTAAATTTTTGGTTTTTTATCCTGAAATCCGGTCCGGCTTACGGCGGCGAGTATTCCGAAGGCTTAGTCGGCGCGCCCAAGTACCTTAATCCGGTGCTCGCTCCGGCTAACGATGTTGATCTGGATATTTCTTCATTGATTTTTTCCGGCTTAATGAAACGCGGGCCGGACGGGCTAACGACTGACTTGGCCGAGAGTTATGAGATTTCTGCCGACCAAAAAGAATACTCGTTTACTCTCCGGCCGGAAGTTAAGTGGCAAGATGGCGCCGACCGCGAGGTGACGGTTGATGATGTGCTTTTAACTTTTGACTTGATCAAAGATCCGAGTGTCGGCTCGCCCTTATATCTGACTTTTAAAGGCGTTAACGCCGAAAGGTTAGATGACCGCCGTTTGAAGTTTATTCTGAAAGAGCCATTCGCGCCTTTTCTCAGCACGCTGACCTTTGGCGTTTTGCCCGAGCATTTGTGGGGCAGTATTGATCCAGCCAATATCAAACTGGCCGGCAGCAATTTGAAGCCAGTCGGCACCGGTCCTTTCCAGTTTGAATCACTGACTAAAGATAGCCAAGGCAATATCAAGTCGCTGACACTGGCGGCGAATAAAGATTATTATGCCGGCCGGCCGTATTTGGCTAAAGCGGTTTTCAAATTTTATCCCGATTTTGTCAGTTTAAATGACGCGCTACTCAATAAAAATGTCTTGGCGGCGAGCTACTTGCCGAGCGTTGATTGGCAAAAGATTTTTGGCGCGGCGACCGCGGCCAAGGGCCTGACTTTGCACGCCTTGGATTTGCCTCAGTATTCGGCTGTCTTTTTCAACCAAAGCAATAACGAAGCGCTGAAAGACCGCCAAGTGCGGCAGGCGCTTTATCAGGCGCTAGACCGCCAATCAATAGTGGCGCAAGTTTTGGCCGGTCAGGGTAAGGTGGTTAATAGTCCGATTTTAGACGGCGTCGTGGGTTATCAGCCTGATTTAACCGCTTATGACTACGCCCCAACCGCCGCGACAGCGCTTCTGGACAAAGCCAAGTGGCAGGCGATAACGCCGAATGAATATATTGAAGCCCAGCGCGCGGCCGAAAAGAAAAATTTGCCTGAAGGTGAGGAGCTGGTTGACCGGTCGGATGCTGACCGGTTGGCCGAGATTACCGGCCAAGAGTATTTTCGGCAAAAGAGCGGCCAGATTTTGGCAGTGGCGCTCACAGTCGTTGATCAGCCCGAGAGTTTGGCAGTCGGTGAAATTATCAAGGCTAACTGGCAGGCGATCGGCGTTAAGGTTGATTTAAATATTATCTCGCCGGACGCGGTGCGCCGCGAGGCGATCAAGCCGCGTAATTTTCAAGCCTTGCTTTACAGCGAAATTGTCGGCGGCGACCCGGATCCGTATCCTTTTTGGCATTCTTCCCAAAGCACCGAGGCGGGGCTGAATCTGGCGTCATTCAAAGACAGCCGGGTGGACCGTTGGCTGGAAGTGGCGCGGCAGAATTCCGACCCGGAGACGCGGGCGGCCAATTACAAAAAATTTCAAGAGATTTTAGTCCAGGAAATACCGGCCATCTTCTTGTACCAACCAAAATATCCTTACGCCGTGTCCAGTTCGGTTCAAGGGATGACGATGACCAAGATTTTTTTGCCGGCGGATCGGCTGAGCGATCTCGGGGGGCGGTATTTGAAAACGAGTAAGAGTTGGTAAGACAAGTCGATAGGTTGTTAGGTAGTTAAGTCGTTAGGGGAAGAAGTTATAAAGTTGGTGGACAAGGGTTAAAAGGTTAAGGGGTTAGATAGCGGAGCGACACAGCCTCTGGCTGTGTTATCAGCGATTAAGAATAACACGCCCAGAGGGCGTGTCGCTCCGCTCTACTAAAATCCATCTCAAAAATAGTTTTAAGGCGATTTAGCGGATATTTTGAGCGAAAACTTTCAAAATTTATGGACAAAAGTAATTTAACACTTAAAAACAATCCAACCCTCCATGATTTTCAAGAATATGTGGCGGAGTTGGTGAAAGAACGAGGTTTTGATAAAGAGAGTATTTCCGAAATTTTTATGTTGTTTCTTGAAGAATGTGGCGAGTTGGCAAAAGCCGCACGCAAAACTCAGAATATCAAATCCGATAAAAACTCTGAGCAATTTCACATTGACCATGAAGCCGCCGATGTGTTTATTTATCTTTTAGATATTTGTAATTATTTTGGTGTTGATTTAGAGAAAGCGTTCCGCGATAAAGAAGAGATTAACAAAAAAAGACTTTGGGAATAGTTTTTAAGCTAAATTTTTGAGAATTAGGAAGTAGTAATTAAGCCGGGATGGTGGAATTGGTAGACACGCACGGTTCAGAGCCGTGTGGGGGCAACCCCGTGGAGGTTCGAGTCCTCTTTCCGGCACCACAAACAAGTTAAAAGTTATAAAGTTTGTAAAGTTGAAAGTTGGATTGAGTAGTTGGTTTAGAGCTAAAAATATGAAGTTAACTATTTTGGGTTCGGGGACTTGAGTTCCTTCTATTAAACGCGCTTCGCCAGCCAATTTTTTGAAAATTAGTGATAAAAATATTTTAGTTGACTGTGGATCTGGAACTTTGCGGCAACTAGAGAAAGTTGGATTGAGTTATAAAGATATTGATGTTGTTTTTTTTACTCACTTTGACGCTGACCATATTAATGATTTAAAGCCCTTAATTCAGGCTTTAGACTGGACGCCGGACTTTGTTCGGAGAAAGGAGTTAGTTTTAGTTGGGCCAGTTGGTTTTAAGAAGTTTTGCCAAAGGCTTTTTAGTTTAACTTCCGGAAAATTAAATTTAGATCATGTCTATCCCTTAAGGATCAAAGAGATAAAAAATAATTTAAAGTTTAAGAGTTTTACCGTAACGGCTACCAAAACAATTCATTCTGAAAATAGTGTCGCTTATAAATTTCAGAGTCAAGGTAAATCATTAGTTATTTCCGGCGATTGTGATTTTGATGAAGGTATAATTAGGCTGTCTAGGAATGTTAATTGTTTATTATTAGAATGTTCTTTCCCTAATAGCAGAAAAACGGCAGGTCATTTAATTGCTAAGGAATGTGGCTTGATCGCTCAAAAAGCTCAAGTGAAAAAGTTGATTCTGACCCATTTGTATCCGGTTTTGCCAGAAATTATTAGACTAAAACAAGTCAAGGTGATTTTCAAAAAAACTATTTTAGCGCGGGATTTAATGAAAATTGAGATTTAATTTAGTAGTGAGAATTGGTAATCATCCGAAAATTATAAAGCGGAATTAAATAGTCAGTTTAGAACTAAAACTATGAAAACAATTTTAGTTGATGCGGTAGACGCTCTAGTAATAGAACAAGAAGGCGCCTTCAAAATCTTTAAAGAAATGCACGATTTACTTGAAACCTTTGCCAATCCTAAAATCATTTTGACCGGGGCCAACGAGGAGCAGTCTAAAGAGTTCGGCTTGGATAATATGCCTTATGAGGTTTTCACATTGAAGCATAATCCCGAGAAAACCGACCCTAAATACTACGAAATAATGCTAAAACATTTTGATTTAGATAAAAATGATGTTATCTATTTTGAACATAATGAAGATGCTGTGAAAAGCGCCGAGTCAGTCGGTATAAAAACTTATTACTACGATAATGACAAAAAGGATTTAGCGGCGTTGGAAAGTTTCTTAAAAATGAATCTTTAGCGGCGAGAACCATAAAAGAGCCAGTAAACGCGCTTCTGTTGGCTGTTTCATGCTTCTCTCTTAATTAACTTGTCTGGGGCTATGCCCCGGCAAAATCTTAATTCAAAACCTCTTTAATTATTTAAGTTAAACTCAGGTTTTAAAGCGTTTTATTTATGACAGAAAAACAACAGTCAGCGGTTAAAAAGCCCGAACAGCGGCGGAGCGGCGGAGCGGACAAAAAACATCATTGGCACGGCGGCCACAACTCCGGCCGGCGGTTTAACGCGCCCAAGAGCCAACATCAACCGACTGGCGCGCCCAAAGCGCCCGGCAGAGAATCGAAATTTAACCTGCCTCAGCGGGCCATGGTTGGCGCCCATCAGTCGGCGGTTAATAAATTGCGGATTATTCCTCTTGGCGGGATGGAAGAAGTCGGCCGCAACATGACAATTTTTGAGTATGGCGACGACATCTTAATTCTAGACATGGGCATCCAATTCCCGGAAGACGACACCCCGGGCGTGGATTATATTATCCCGAACATTGATTATCTTAAAGGCAAAGAAAACAAGATTCGGGCGGTGGTTTTTTCTCACGGCCACCTGGATCACATTGGCGCGGCGCCGATTCTCCTGGAACGGCTGGGTTATCCGACGATTGTTGCCCGGCCGTTGACGATTGCCATGATCAAGCACCGCCAGGACGACTACAAACCACAGGGTTTGAAAAGCCTGAAAATTGCGGAGATTAAAACCCTTCAAGATACCTTTAAATTTGGGGTTTTTAAAATTAAATTCTTCCAGATTGAGCACTCGATCATGGACGCTGTCGGCTTGGTGATTGAAACGCCGGTTATTTCCGTGGTTCATCTAGGCGACTGGACGCTGGAGAAAGATGATAACGGCAAAGCCACAATTGACTATAGTTTTTTGTCGCGTTTGCCGCGGCCCATCGTCTTGATGAGTGAAAGCCTGGGCGTGATTGATGTCCGCACCGCCACCACCACGCCGACCATGCAGCGGAACATGATTAAGATTTTGACCGAAGCCAAGGGGCGGGTGATTATTGGCACTTTTTCTTCGCAAATCGAGCGGATTGAGTGGATCATTTCCACCGCCGAGCGGCTGGGCAAAAAAGTGGCGATCGACGGCTACAGCATGAAGCTGAATGTGGAGATCGCCAAAGAGCTCGGCTATATTAAACTGCGGAAAGGCACGCTGATCAAGGTTGACGAAGTCAGCCGTTATCCGGACGATAAACTGGTGGTGATTGTCACCGGCGCGCAAGGTGAAAGTAACGCGGTTTTTTCGCGGATTATCACCGGCTCGCACCGCAACCTGAAGATTAAAAAGAGCGACACCGTACTTTTCTCTTCTTCGATTATTCCGGGTAATGAGCGGAATATCCAGAAGCTGAAAGACAATATCTACCGGCAGTCGGATCATGTGATTCACGGCGAAATTATGGATATTCATGTTTCCGGCCACGCTAACCGCGAGGATAATGTTCAGGTTCTCCGCCAGATTCGGCCGGACTATTATATCCCGGTCTACGCTTATCACTATATGCTGGTGGAGGCGGCTAAACTCGCTAAAAGCATTGGCTTTCCGGAGAAAAATATTTTCGTACTGGATAACGGCCAAGTGGCGGAGTTTGACACTAAAGGCGGCCGGGCGACCACTGAACGGGCGTTGACTGATTATGTTTTTGTTGATGGCCTGGGTGTTGGCGATGTTTCGCATGTGGTCCTTCGTGACCGGCAACTGATGGCGGCGGACGGCATGCTGGTAGTGATTATCACCCTCCGCAAAAAAACCGGCGAACTAGTCCAGAACCCGGACCTGATCTCCCGCGGTTTCATCCATATGAAAGAAAACAAGAAATTGGTGGAGGAGACCCGCAAGTTCGTCCGCGCCTTGATGAAAGAAGGCGACCATAACTCGGAAGCTTTTGAGAACTACATCAAAAATAAAGTCCGCAATGATGTCGGCGAGTTTTTGTGGAAGAAGACAGAGAGACGGCCGATGATTTTGCCCGTTTTAATTGAGGTGTAGGGCATTAAAACACAAGAACATTAAAACATTAAAACAAGCCGAAAGTTAAAGTTTGTACAAAAAGGTTGCGTGGGTTCTGTAGGGGCGGACCCGCGTGTCCGCCCACAAAGTGTTCAATTGTTTCATAGTTATTAAGAAAACCCCGTTCGCAGATGGCGAACGGGGTTTTGAGTTGTGACGAATGTTATACTGTTTTGACGGCCTTGGCGTTATATTGTGCCAATGCTTCCAGAATACTGGGTTGACCTTTCTGCGGCGGTTTGATCACGGTGGTGATATTGTAACCGCTCAGAACTAAGAACTTAATTTTAACTGATACTTCAGCCTGTTCTGGATCAGCGTCGAGCCGAGCCCCTATTTGTTTAATTAGTCGGTTGAGGAAGTCGGCCAGCCACTCATCGGATTTGTTGCTGGATCTTATGGTTTCATTGATGCGTCTGGTAGTTTCAAATTCCAGCCGATGAAGCTTTATTTCCAACAGAGCGAACACCCCGCTATCCAAACTTCTAAACTGTTTGACTTTCTTTCGTAAGTCATTTGGTTCAAACCGGCGAACCTCCACTGAGTGGCGCCAATATTGCCAGACCGATCGAGTAGGCCAGAGCCAGGGAAATTCCCTCAACATTTTGCGCAGTTTTCGTTCATTGAGATCTTCTTTCTGGGCCATGAGAGTAACCTCCATTTTGAAGCCCATCACGGGCCGGATGGTTGTGGTCCGCCGGATTGGCGGATGAAGGCAACTTAGCATAATTAGTTGGGGCGGTCAAGGATAAGAGAAGCAGTTGAAAGTTGAATAAAAGGGCTGAAAGGTTAAAAGGTTAAAGGGTTAAAAAAACAAAATCCGCCGGAAAGCGGATTTTGTTGAGTCATTAATAACTAGGACGAGAGCGGGTATTCCCACCCTGTTGGAACAAGATTAGAATAGAAAGATAATTAATAACCCTTGTTCTATGATTGCTTTTTTAAACCAGATCCCCTCGGAAGCCAAGATTAAAAAACAGTTAAGAAAGATTGT
>JBAZBH010000010.1:0-30415 GCA_041671565.1 Patescibacteria group bacterium | reverse complement strand
TCTAAATTTCTTTCGCGCCGAATAATTTCTTGATAAACCTGACCAGTGGTAATGTAATTATCTCTAATACAATCTTTGTTGGTAAAACGCTCATAATTACCCAGATCTTGATCGGCTTCCACGCCATCTTCACCGACAAACACCTCGCCGTGCTCAGCCGGCCGGATGGTCCCGGCATCAATATTAACATACATATCACACTTAACATTACAGACGCTGTAACCCTTAGATTGTAAAATTTTACCAATAGAAGCGGCCGCAATGCCCTTACCCACTGAAGACATCACCCCACCAACGACAAAAATGAATTTCTGCATACAAAGATTTTATTTTAAAAATTATTCCTTGTTAACAATCAATTTAAACTGACCACTGCTACCGTCAGCTAGTTTATAAGCTATTTTATGCTCACCTAGTTTCTTTATCGGCTCGCTATAAACCAGGTATTTCCCGTCCAATTCTACACCCTTTTGCCGGAGCGCGGCAACTATTTGGTCAAGAGCCACGGCGCCAAACAGCGTGCCGCTCTCGCTCGCTTTGGCGCTAACCGTCACTTTGACGCCGTTTAAAGCCTTGGCGATTTTCTTCGCTCGACCGAGCTCCCGTTCCTTGGCCCGTTCAGCGGCCGCCGCCCGCGCCTTAAAACCTTCAACTATCGCCGCCGTTGCCACCGTTGCCAACCCCCGCGGAAAAAGAAAATTACGGGCATAACCTTCATTCACCTCTTTCTGTTCGCCAACCCGCCCCAACTGATTGACGGTTTTAAGTAAAACTATTTTCATAATTACTTAGCGGTAAGCAAAAGGCTGACCGCTTTAGCTAACTGCGGATCGCGGTCATTATCATAATCTTCTTTAGTCCGCTCAACAATTATGTCTGGTGTGATGCCGGTTTCATTAATCTGCCGGCCCTGAGGTGTCAGCCAATAGGCAATCGTCAATTTAATGGCAGAATTATTGGATAACAGTCTAAGCTCCTGGACTGAGCCTTTGCCAAAAGTCTGTTCACCGACTACTGAGGCTTTTTTATAATCCTGGAGCGCCCCGGCAACGATCTCCGAGCTGGAAGCCGAACCGCCATTAACCAAAACTATAGTCTTATAATCTTTCAACCGCGCTTGGCCGTTCGTTAAATACGGTTCCTGACGGTCTTCATAGGCCTCCAGAACCACCGGGCCGGTCTCAATCCATTCCGAAGCCATGGCGACCGCTTCATCCAGATAACCACCCGGATTACCGCGCAAATCCAAGATTATGCCTCTCGGTTTTTTAGTTATAATCTCCGTTACCGCTTGATTAAATAACTTCAGCGTATCATCGCTAAAACTGACCACTTCTAAATAAACCAGCCCGTCAGGCCGAAACTGCCAACTGACACTGTCAAAATGAATCTCGTCGCGGACAATCTCAAATTCTTTTGGCTCGCTCCAACCGTCGCGGACAATCAATAATTTAACCTTAGTGCCCTTGGTTCCGCGGATTTTATCCACCGCTTGATATAGTGTCATAATCGCGGTTGGCTGGCTATCGATCGCCAAAATTTTGTCGCCCGCCCGCAAGCCGGCTTTCTCGGCCGGACTTTCCGGCAACGCCGCCACAATCAATAATTGGTCTTTTTTGATGCTGATCTCGGCGCCAATACCTTCAAAACTGCCGGACAGCTCTTGGGAAAACTCCGTCGTGGCGCGCGGATCAAAAAATGACGAATAAGGGTCGCCCAGAGAAGCGACTAAACCCTCGAGCGCGCCATAAAACATTTCACTATCCAAAGTCTTGCCCCGGCCAACATAATCTTGTTTGATAATCTGCCAGGTTTCCAAAAGCAAATTGAAATCCACATCTTTGCCTAGAAAAGCCGGCTTCGCGCCGACGGCCGGCAAATTAACCACTTGCCCGCGGCCGCTGCCAATAATCGTCCGTTGGCCAAACCACAGCCCGGCGGTAAAACTTAGAATTAACAAAACCGCCGCCAGATACAGGGCCAGATATTTTTGAAAAAAGTTTTTCATGTTAATTTTAATTAAGGCGCTTGATCGCCGCGCCCAAAGCCCGCAGTTTGCCTTCAAAATTTTCATAGCCGCGGTCGATATAATTGATGTTATCCACTTCCGTCCGGCCCTTAGCCGCGAGGCCGGCGAGCACCAGCGTGGCGCCGGCGCGCAAATCGCAACTGCTAACCGCTTTGCCCTTTAGCACAGTCGGGCCAACGACCAAAGCTTGGTGCTCATTATAAACTTCAGCCTTAGCGCCCATTTTTTCCAGTTCCAAGAGGTAGTCAAATCTGCCTTCGTAAAGCGTTTCGAAAATTCTGGTCACGCCTTGGCTTTGAGTTAAAATCAAAGCGAACGGCGCTTGCAAATCCGTGGGGAAGCCGGGATAAACCCGGGTTTCTAGTTTGGAAAAGGCCTTTAAACCTTTTCGATATTCAACCGTAACTTGATTTTTTTGCAAAGTGAACTTGCCGCCGGCTTCAGCGAGCTTGCTCCAAAAAGAATCCAACTGCTCGGGATTTAAGCCGGTAATAGTCACCTTACTTCCCGGCACAATCGCCGCCGCCACCGCCCAAGTGCCCATTTCAATATAATCGCCAATCACCTGGTGTTTAACTCCTTTCAAACTTTTTTTGCCTTGAACTTTCAGAATACTGCTGCCTAGGCCGTCAATTTTGGCGCCCATTTTCTTCAGCATTTCGCCGAGCGCCTGAACATGCGGCTCGCCAGCCGCCAAATGAATCTCTGACTTGCCCGGTATTAACGCCGCCGCCATTAAAGCGTTCTCAGTCGCAGTAACAGAAGTCTCCCACATTAAAAACTTGCTGGGTTTTAATTTTTTGGCGCGGAGATACAGCCAATCCTTGGTTTCGATTAACTCGGCGCCGAGATCGCGAAGAGCGTTAAGGTGCGCGCGGACCGACCGTTTGCCAATAACACAGCCGCCAGGAAAAGCCATCTTGACCGAACCGAAACGCGCGAGGAGCGGACCGAGCAGTAAAATCGAAGACCGCATCTTACTTACCCGCTCATGCGGCAAAGGATGGTTTTTTAAATTGCGATTATTAATTAAAAGGCGATTATTCTTAAAAACCACGCGGCTGCCCAGAAATTCCAAAAGGCCAATCATTGTCCGGACATCAGCGATATCCGGCACATTGGTCAAAAGGCAGTCATTTTTAGTTAAAATCGTCGCCGCCAGCATCGGCAAGACGGCGTTTTTGGAACCGGAGACTTTAACTGTTCCTCGTAGCGGCCGGCCCCCATTGATAATAAATTTAGGCATAAAAAAATCGGCTTAATTTTTATAATTATAGATCATTTGGCGCCGCCCGACAAGTTTTACAAAATCAACTTTTAGGTTATAATGGACTGGCTGTAAAACCAACCTAATCTATGCTTTCCCAAAACTGGCGCCGCGTAATTTTCCTGATTTTTTTGGTCCTATTTTTAGTTACCGCTCCGGCCTTGGTTTTGTACACCGCTGGCTACCGTTATAATTTCAAAAAAAATTCCATGGAAAGAGTCGGCGCGATTTCCGTCCAGGCTCGGCCCGCAAGCGCGGAAATTTATCTGGACGGCCAACTGCAAACCGGCTCGCGGCAAAATAATACTTTGCGGATCAACAATCTTCTGCCCGGACGATACCAACTGGCGATCAAGGAAGCCGGCTATCACCCTTGGCAAAAGAATTTGGAAGTTTCTTCCAGCGCCAACACTTTTGTCAACCAAGCGGTTTTATTTTTGGAATCAGCGCCCGTGAACCTCTCGGCGGCGCCAATCAGCCAAATCTTAAAGTCCCCTGACGGTAAAAATATCGCCGCCCTAACTAACAACCAATTAGAAATTTTCAACTTGACTAATGAACAATCTGCCAAATTGGCTCCGGCTGGCAACAATTGGCAATTAGTTTCTTGGTCGCCCGAGAGCAACTATTTGCTAGTCAAAAATACCGCCGGGCAATTTGTCCTTTATCAGCCGGCCACGCCGGCTTGGCAATTACCCCTCAAAAGCATTTTGCCGCTTAACTGGGACCGAGTGGCTTGGGCGGAAACTAACGATTATCTGCTTTATGCTAAAGCCGGTGACGGTTTTTATCAATTAAACTTATTAACCAAAGAATCGCAATTGCTTTATCGCCTGCCTGCGCAGGCAGGCCTGCCGGCGACGGCCGGTAAACTCGGCCCAGACTTTTTTTATCGGCAAAAGCAACTTTATTATACAGAGCTCGCCGCGGATGGCTGGTGGCTGAAAAAAATCAACCTCAACGCCGAACAAACCACGCCCGAACAAATTTTGAAGTTAGGCAGCAATAGTTCGTTATTTTTTTATCCTCACCCGGAAAACAACACAATTGTCCTTTTGGACCAAAACCGAAACCAGCTTTACTTGGTGGACCAAAGTTTCAGCCAAAATCTGCTGACCGCCAATGCTAAACAGTTTAGCTGGTCGGCTGACGGCCAAAAATTACTTTATTATAACGACTGGGAGGTCGGACAGTATAATCTGGCAACCAAAAATAACGAACTGATTACCCGTTATGGCCAAGTTATCGCCGCGGCCGAATTCCTGCCTAATTTAGATTATCTCTGCCTCTTGATTGATAATTCTCTAAAAATTATTGAGCTCGACAACCGCGGTGAGAGAAATGTTATTGAACTAATTAATGCCGATAAAATAAGTAACTTAGTGATCGAGCCAAAGGGGCAGAATATCTTTTTCACCGGCCAGCTGGGCGAAAAGACGGGGTTGTTTAAGGTTAATATCCAAAAGTAAGTATTCAGGGGTCAGTATTCAGCCTGCCTGCGCAGGTAGGTATTCGGGGAATTATATCCCCGAACGCTAAATATGAACCCCTCCCTGATCCCTGAATACTGTTCCCTGAATACTTAAAAAGGACGGCCGTGAAGCCGCTCCTTTTTATTTTTTTTAATTTTATTACAACTACTTCGCCACCTTCACCTTATTTGCCATAAAGTTACCCGCCTCGAGGAGCGAATCAATCGTGCCAGCGTCAAACCACTCGCCTTTAATAAATTTAACATCCAGCTCACCGAGCGCCATGTAAGCCTTGTGGAGATCAACGATTTCCAGTTCGTTGCGGTTTGACGGCTTTAATTGCTTAGCAATCTCAACCACTCGGCGGTCATAAATATAAGCGCCAACAATGGCGTAGTCAGAAATCCAGTCTTTTGGCTTCTCCACAATCTGGGTCACTTTGCCGGCCTCGTCAAACACCGCCACACCTGACCGCTCGGGATCCGGCACTTTTTTGCAGAAAATCCGACCACCCTTCTGAAAATCAGCGATGTCTTTCGCTAAATCATCTTCAAAAATGTTGTCGCCAAGTATCAAAGCCACATCGTCGTCGCCAATAAAATTTTCGCCAATAATAAACGCCTCGGGCAAACCGTTCGGGTGTTCCTGAATTTCATAAGAAAACTTGGCGCCAAACTCGCGGCCACTGCCGAGGAGATGCAAAAACTGCCCGGCGTTGTCCGGCGCGATAATAATCAAAACTTCTTTAATACCGGCGCGGAGCATGGTTTCCAGCGGATAAAAAATCATCGGCTTGTTATAAACCGGCAAAAGCTGTTTGGAAGTGACTTTGGTTAACGGGCTCAGGCGGGTGCCCTTGCCGCCAGCTAAGATGATTCCCTTCATAAGAATTTATTTTTATATAGTAAATATTTATAAACTGTTGCAATCGAAATTCCGCAAGTTATCTTGTTATTTCTTATCATCTCAATTATTTTATCAAGATTTTCTTTTCTGATAGAAATGTCTTCCGTATCTTCATGTTGAGCCTGAGTTATTGTGAGTTTTTGGGCCAAAAAACAGCTGCATCTTTCGGAGGCATAACCATTAATCGGATAAACATAACCTAAATCTGTCCATTTTCCAGCAACTACTCCGGCTTCCTCTTCTAATTCTTGCTTAGCTATTACTAAGGGGTCCAAACCTTGTTTTACTCCACCGGTAATTATTTCCCAGGAGTATAAATTGCCAATCGGGTAACGGCTCTGCCCTACTAAGTACAATCTCTCGTCGCTATCTTCGGCAATAACCGCCACACTGTTTATGCCGTCAACTAAAAAATATTTTCCTTCCGTGCCATTTGGCCGTATAACATCATCCTCGCGCAAACGATACCACGGATTTTGATGAATTATTTTGCTACTAATTTTTTGCCAACCTTTAGCCATAAATTAATTAGCGAGATATTCTTTTAAAGACTCTTGCCAACTTCTGATTGGAATAAATTTAGTGTTAAGTAAAACTGAGTATCGCGGTCGACGCGCTAACCGCTGAAATTTGTCAGCCGAAACCGGAATCAGTTTTTTCTTAAGGCCTTTGATTTTAAATATTTCCTCGGCCAGGCCGTACCAAGTGCAGGCGCCGCTATTACTGCCATGATAAATGCCGAACGGTTGGCCGTCGTCTAAGAGCGCTTTGGTAAACTCCGCCAAATCCGCGCCGTAAGCCGAACTGGAGATTTCCTCATCCACCACTTCCAGTTCTTCTTTAGTTTCCGCCAATTCCAATATTTTGTCAACGAAACTTTTTTTCACCCCGACGCCAGTGCCCGTGTCGCCAAACAGCCGCGACAAACGGATCAGATAATACCGCTCGCAATTCTCTTGCAATTCCTGCTCGCCCAAAAATTTAGACTGGCCATATTTGGAAATCGGATTGGGCTGATCGCCTTCTGTGTAACCTTCAACTTTCTCGCCGTCAAAAACATAGCCGGTGCTATAGTGGACCATGATCGCGCCCGCGGCTTTGGCGGCTTTGGCGAGATACCCGACAGCATAACCGTTAACCAGATTAGCCGTCTCGCTGTCCGTTTCCGCCCGGTCAACATCATTATAAGCCGCGGCATTAATAATAATTTCCGGCTTTAACTCTTCAATTTTCTTTTCTACTTCCGCCTGGTTGGTAATATCCAATTCCGCCCGGTCCCAAAGATATAAATCTTCGCCTCTAAAAACTTTGGCCAGGTATTGCCCTAGCATGCCTTTGGCGCCGACAATAAGTATTTTTTTCATAAAATTTAAAAAATCACATAACACATAACATGGAACAAGGGTGGATAGAAGCTTCTTGTTATGTGTTCCATGTTATGTGATTTTAAACTTTCAACTTTTAACTACCTTCAGCTTCTTCTCTACCACCTCAATCTCCGCCGGACTGCCCAAATCAACCGTCTCCCCGTCCACCTGCGCCAGCACTTTCCGGTCATAATTAATCTGCAGTCGTTTGAATTTATAATACTCCAGCCGTTTTTGCCAATAAAACTTCTTACCCACCAGCCGGCCAAACATCTGGAAATAATCGCCGAAGTGAACCGGCCGCACCACGGCTAAACTTAAATATCCGTCATCATAAGAGATATCCGGCCCAAAGTCAAAACCGAGAAACCGGCCAAAATTCATGATAAAAATTGTTTTGGCGTGAGCCTGATGGCGCACACCGTCAATCGTCAGAGAAAAATTATTCTCCCGCAAACTAAGCAGCCCCTGCAGCATGGCAATGGTGTAAGCCCAAAAGCCAAACAACCGCTTCCAAGCGCGCTCGGTATTTTTAATCACCCAGGCATCGTAACCCAGGCCGGCGGCAATCAAGAAATAAGTTTTTTTATTTATCAGTCCGACATCGATTGTTTGTGGCTGACCGCTTAAAGCTAAACTGATCGCCGTCCCTAGATTGCCCGGAATTTTAAAACAATTGGCGAGTAAGTTGGCGCTCCCCCGTGGCACAATACCCAAAATCAAATTATAATTATTTTTGAGTATCCAATTGGCCACTTGATAAACCGTGCCGTCCCCGCCGACCGCTATCACCCGCTCATACTGCCCACCGTCAACCCCGTCCAGATAATCTCCGGCTTTATTTGTCTCCAGCCAATTATAATCAACATCGGCCAAAATTTGCTTGACCGACTTCTCTATCTCTTTCTTTTTTCCGGCGACGGGATTGTAGATGACGAGAACTTTCATAAAACACAGATACTCACAGATTAACACAGATACTCACAGATCTGTGCTGATCTGTGTTAATCTATGCCCATCTGTGCCGTTAGTAGATTTCCTTACGGTAACACTCTTCGCAATAAACCTTTTCCGGCCGATCCGGCGCGTAGGTGGTTTTAAACTCTATAGAGCAACCGCCATTGTGACCGTGCGATGAATTAATGCACTGACATTTACGGCTATACAGTTTCATCGGATTTCTCTGCCGCATCCGCCGCAGATGACGGCAATCGGGACACTCTCGCGGCACCGTTATTTTCATTTGCCGGTAAAATTTTAATTCCTGCGGAATAACTTTATAATTTTTACCGCACTTCTGGCAAGCCAAAACTGCCTTTAAAATATCGTCCCTGACTTTTTCGATATTAGCGTTCACTTCATAAGTTTGCTCTTGATAAACTGCGCTGGAATTATCGCGCCAAGAGTAGCCCTTAGCTAACGCTTCCTCCCGACTGATGGGGAAAAATTCCTGGGATAATGTATCATTATAAGGAAAGGGCGATTGTTTGACTGGAAAATTTTCTCCCCACTCCCCGGTATTTTTTAAATGTTCAATTACTCGGGGGAGTAACTTTTTATATTCCTCTTCCTCGTATTGTTTATTCAAAAGACAAAACTTCTTATGATTTAATCCGACGCAGCCGAAACAATCATCGCAATAGCCGATCGAATCGCAATAATAAACATTATTGGAAAAACGGCAAAAATTGGTAAAGGCTGAATGGTACGCCCCCAAAATGGCCTGCATTTCATAAATTAATTGAGAGTTTTGGCCTGCCATACAACAATCAATCATATCCTTGCCGCCCGCCCCAACCATTTGGCAGTGCCAGCAATCTTCCGTCCCGCCATACGAAATGCCAAAACAATCATGGCAATTTTTGCCGTGATCCAGATAATCGCCGTCGCAGTTTTCTGAAGCGACAACATGAGCGTAGCGAACGGGAAATTTTAATTTAAGCTGATTAAATTTATTCCTCGTCTCTTCGATTTGGCCGGATTCCAGTTTTTGTTTCAACACCGCAAATTTTTCTGGCGTTACCAGTTGATTATAAATATAGTATTGTTTATTCTGTAAATTCTTACAGGCAATACAATTCTGGCAGTTGAAACAGTTATCCAAAAAATAACTATCCAGGCAATTAACCGAGTCCTGGCAATAAAAGCAATGATAGCATTTGGTGCAATCAACGCACTGATAAACCAGCTCACAGCTAATAGTCATAAAACAATCCAAGGAATCCTTGGTCATACCGGCCCAGGCGGAATAATAGACCTCTTCGCAATAAAAACAGGCAAAAGCCAAATAACAATTTTTGTTACTCATGCCAAAGGTGGTAAAATCGCAATTGGTGTTAGTGCCATCCTGCTGCATCCCCCGTCGCGGCACCGCTAGGCGCAACTCTTGAAACTGGTCAAAAAACGGCCGAGAGAAATCAAAATCACGGCCATAACTCATCGGATCCCATTTATCGCTCCACCAAACATCTTCCCGATATACTTTAAACGGCGAATCAGCGGCATAAAGCGAAATCATTTCTTCGCCGGTAAAATCGCATTTTCTTTTGTAAAGCTGACTTTGATTGCGAAAGGACCACCGGCGCTGCGCTCGGCAGGTCGGGCAAAGTTTTGGCAGAGGCAAATCCATTTTTTCAAAAAAAGGCAGCTCGGCCGGGAAAACAATAAACTCTTTTTGGCAGTTTTTACATTGCATAAACACAGATACTCACAGATTTACATAGATACTCACAGATCTGTGCTAATCTGTGTTGATCTGTGTAAATCTGTGCCTTAATATATTTCTTTCCGATAACACTCTTCGCAATAAATTTTTTCCGGCCGTTCCGGCGGATAAGTGGTTTTGATTTCGGCGCCGCATTTGTCACACTTGCGGTCATACAAACGCCGCGGGTTGCGCTTTTGCATCCGTTCCGCTTGGCGGCAATAAAAACATTTGTCCGACACGGGCATTGCCAGCTGGCGCAAGCGGACTAATTCTTGCTTAATTATTTTGTAATTGCGGCCGCACTCGGCGCAGGCAAAAACTTCTTTGGTAATATCATCAGGCACTTCACTAATTTTGTCCGGTAGAACGGCGGTAGGCGGCAATTTTTCTTTGGGGCTAACTTCCAACCAAGCGCCGCCAAATTTCGTTGCTTCTTCTTTAGTTAAGGGCAAATAATCATGGGCGACGGTATTATTATAAGGAAATGGCGAATATTCAGCCGGGAAATAATTGCCCCACTCGCCGGTCTTTTGCATGTGCAAAATTATTTTTGGCACCAGCCGGTTATATTCTTCTTCGGTGTATTGTTTATTAAAAATGCAATATTCTTTATTGCGCAGGCCAGAGCAGCCGAATAAATTTTTGCAGCTCCAAACGCTCTCGGAATAAATAATCTGCTGGCTGTAAAAAACATACAGCGAGAAAATCACATTATAAATATCAATAGTGCCCAGAACCTGATAGCCTAATTCCTGCTTTAAATACATGTTGGAGCAGTCCAGCAGATCTTTGACATTAACGCCGACCACTACATGCTGGCAATCTTCGCTGTCGTTGCAATCATAGCAACCAGCGCAGTTTTTACAGTTAGTCAAAAAGTCGCCGGTGGAATTTTGGCATTTGACCACGGCGGCGTATTTATGGATCCGCGCTCGCCGCCACTCATCAAGGATTTTTACCGCCGCCGCGACCTTGGACCGCGAACCCAAAACTTCCTCTTTGGCTTTAGCAAACTCTTCCGGCGTCACCTTTTTATTCCGCACACAACATTCTTGGTTAACCAGATTGGTGCAAAAAAGGCAATCACTGCAACCATGCAGATTCTCGGAAAAATAACAATCATGGCAATGCAGGCCGTAGGAAAGATATAGGCAATGGTAACATTCGGTGATATTAAAACAGCCGTAACAAAGCTCGGATTTGTAAACAAAATCTGAATCCATAATATCGCGGCTGCTTTGGATCAGCTTGCCGTAATAGCAGTCTTCGTCATTCTCCGAATAATTTATCAGGTAACAATTTTTGCAATAACCAGTGTCGGTGGTGTAGTCAGAGTTTTGACAGTTGCTAATCATCAACGCGAGCCGCGGCACTGATCGAGCTAATTCATTGAACTGCGAGAAAAACGGCCGGTTAAAATCAAAATCGCGGCCATAACTCAAGCCATCCCAATCATCCTGCCACCATTCTTCCGGGCTATATAAACTTAAACCCTGGGAACAAACGGCTTCCGGCGAATAAAGCGAGATAATATTTTTGCCGCTTTTAGCCGAAACATTTTGATAAAGATATTGCTCGTTGCGGTGAATCGTCCGCCAACGGAGCCGACACTCCGGGCAAAAAACTGGCGCCGGGATCTGATATTTCTGCTCGCCAAAAACCGGACTGATCCGGTCGAGAAACTTGGTCTCAAAATCAGAAACAATAAATTCTTTTTGGCAATTTTTACAAACAGGCATAGGAATAAATTAAAATTTAAAAATCAAAATGAAAAATGACAGTGTAAAATGTAAAATTGCCAACTTCTCGGCGGCTTAATGAACCAACTATTTTACCAGACATTTTTAATTTTAAATTGTCATTTTTCATTTTGATTTTTAAATTTTACATTATTTTTTACTTCCCATACTGCTTTTTATAATACTTCTGATATTCCCCGCTTTTCACCCTCTGCCACCAAGCCTGATTTTTAACATACCAGTCAACGGTTTTTTTGAGATAAACATCAAAATCATATTGCGGTTTATAACCCAGCTCCCTTTTGGCCTTGGACCAGTCAATGGCATAGCGCCGGTCGTGGCCGGGCCGGTCTTTAACATATTCAATACTACTCTCGTCTTTTCCTAAAAGCTTCAAAAGTTTTTTGATCAGCGCCAGATTATTGACATCCTTGGTCATGCCACCGAGGCAATAAGTCTGCCCGATTTTGCCTTTCTTCAAAATCAAATCAATCCCCCGGCAATGGTCGTCAACGAAAAGCCAATCGCGGACATAGAGACCATCGCCGTAAACCGGCACTTTTTTACCTTCCAGTAGATTGGTAATGGCGAGTGGCAAAAGTTTTTCCGGAAATTGGTACGGACCGAAATTATTGGAACAATTACTGATCGTGAACGGCAAGCCAAAAGTGTGCTGGTAAGCGCGAACCAAATGGTCAGACGCGGCCTTGGAAGCCGAATACGGGCTCCGCGGATCGTACAAAGTTTTTTCGTTGAACTTGTCTTTGGTACCGAGCGGCAGAGCGCCAAAAACTTCGTCGGTGGAAACATGGTGAAATCTTTTGACTTGGTTTTTCAGGGCGGCATCCAACAGCACTTGCGTGCCGACCACATTAGTGGTAACAAAAACCGCTGGTCCGAGAATTGACCGGTCAACATGCGACTCGGCGGCGAAATGAACGACTGTGTCCACACCTTTCATGGCCTGGCTAACCGCCACTGAATCCAAAATATCGCCTTTAATAAAGCGATAATTCTTATTTTTTTCCACCGCTTTAAGATTTTCCAAATTGCCGGCGTAAGTCAGTTTGTCAAAATTAACCATTTTGTCGCGGGGATACTTCTTCAACCAGTAAAGAATAAAGTTAGAACCAATAAAGCCCGCGCCGCCAGTGACTAATAACTTCATAAATAGAATTTAGGAGTTAGAATATAGAATTTAGGAATTACTCGCCCTAAATTCTAAATTCTATATTCTAAATTCTATTTAAATCGTTCTTTCGGCTGCGAACAAACTTAGTCCCGCAAAAATAATGGCAAAAAACAGCGTGCCTTCGGAGTAACGGAACATTAATGGCTTATTGATAGTTAAACCGAGCAGCAAAATCGCCACGCCAATCACCTGCAAATCCATTTTAAGTTTGCCCCAAACATTCACCCGCACTTCCCGCCCTTTTCTTTTATTTATGTACCAACCGAGGAGAAACGCCGCTTCCATGGCGATAATCGCGAGAGAAATAAAAACATTGATGTGTTTGAGCATCAAAACAAAAACCGTGGAAGCGATCAGAAACTTGTCGGCGACCGGATCCAGGATTTTACCGAGCTCCGTGATCTGGTTGCGCGTGCGCGCGAGTGACCCGTCAATCGCGTCGGTCAAGGCCACCAAAACAAAAGCAATCAGCGCCCAATAATAATTACTGATCGTCACTAAATAAAGCACCAACGGGGTTAAAGCTAGGCGCAAATAAGTAAAGTGATTCGGCTTAATCGCATAAGGAATTAATAACAAAATTGTGTACTTCAATAACCAATCGTGCGGATGAAGTTTAATTTTAGTTTCTGCCTCGGTCATAAGTTAAATTTTAAATGGCGAATCGGCCATGCCCTCCCAACGAATCTCATCAACTTCTGCTTTTTTATTTTCACCTTTGTAAAGCTGATCCGCTAAATTAATCACCTGGCCCGGAACCGCGGAAATGCATTTATAGCCGTGGACCACGCCCGGCGGAATAATCACCGCCGCTTTATTATTCTCCCCCATTTCGGCTTCATAATATTCGCCAAAAGTCGGACTGCCTTTTCGGTTATCCCATAAATATAAGCGAAAACTGCCCGGCCCGACAAAAACAAAACAATCAGTTTGTTTAACATGCTCATGCGGTCCGCGCGCCACGCCTGGCTCAGTGACGGAAATATAACCCATCGCCGGCCGATAAGCATCACCATCGCTCCGCCAAAATTCGGCGAGCCAGCCTCGACTGTCATCGTATTGTTGTAGCTGCTTAACTATTACACCGGCTATCATAATTAGAAAGTTAGATAGTTAGAAAGCCAGAAAGCTAGAAAATCTTCTAACTGTCTGGCTCTCTGGCTGTCTAGTTGTCTATTAACTGAATAATACCAACAAAAATACACCAAAGCAAGAACCAATTCAAGTTTAGATAATTAGTGACCAAGCCGGTCTTATATAATTCCGCCAAACAGAAAACCAACCAAGACACGGCCGAGACGGTAAAAACATCTTTAATAATGTTCTTGATTAAAATAGACAAAGCCATAATAGTTATAAAGTTGAAAGTTATAAAGTTTAAAAATCACATAACACATAACATGGAACATGGAACAAAATACCGGTCTAGTACCTTGTTATGTGTTCCATGTTATGTGATTCTTTTAGAACTTTCGACTATTTCAACCTTTGCCAAATCCTTTGCCAAGTCAGCGGCTCGCGCGTGGCTAAAATTTTGATTTCCGAAATATCCACCTCCCGCCCGCTCCCCCGAATTTCCGGCAAAGAAATCATCAGCTGATATTTTTGGTAGGCAAATCTTTTATCCGCTAAATCAAACGAAGCTTCGCCGACTTTCCAGCCGTTGCCTAAATCCTGGATCAAACCGAAGTCTTTAGTTTCAAACCGCCAATCGTCCTTATTGTAAAATACCGCTAGTTGGACTTTCTCTTCCGCCGTCGCGCGGTATTTGATCGAGACTTGAATAGTTTTAAACTGGCGTGGTAGTCGAACATCAAAATAAACCGGGCTGTCAGTTAAACCTTGATAGCAATCTCCGGCCGTTTTTTTTATCTCGCTGATGCGCGCCTTGGGCGCTAAAGTCAAAACCAACGGCGACGGAGCGCAAAAATCATAACTCGCCGCGAGCCGCCCGCCGACTACCAAATCTTGCGCCATTAACCAGCCAAGGAATACTATCGGCAAAATGATCAAGAATAAACGGGTAGCTTTGTATAAATTAGAATAATTCATAAAAATAGTATTCAGGGAACAGTATTCAGTATTCAGGGGCTATATCCACGGACGGCTGATATGAACCCCTGAATACTGCATACTGTTCCCTGATCCCTTAGTAGATTTCTTTCCGATAACACTCCTCGCAATAAATCCGTTTTTTCGTCTCGACGGGAAAAGCCGTGTCCATCTCGCCACCGCATTTAGCGCAAACAGCGCGGCGCAGGCGAAAGGGATTGCGCAGTTTTAGCCGCTCGCCGTGCCGGCAATAAAAACAGCGGTCCGGCGCCGGTAAAAACATTCGGCGGTAAAATGCCAGTTCTTCTTTAATAATTTTATAGTTCCGGCCGCACTCAACGCAAGTGATAATTTTTTTAGTGACTTCATCTGTCGTCTCTCGAATATCATTGGGTAAAATAAAATCCGACGGCTGAAATTCTTTTTTATCAACCTCGCGCCATTGCCAACCGCGCGCCAAAACCTCTTCCTTAGTCATTGGGTGATAAAACGCCGCCGGCGATTCATTATAGCCAAACAAACTATATTCCGGCGGCGGAAAAACGCCATAAATTCCTTCGACTTTCATTTTAGCCACGATTTTATTTTTAATTCTAAAATACTCTTCTTCGCTATATTGTTTATTAAAAATGCAAAAAGCGTGGTGTCGCAGATTAACACAACCAAAAATATCATGGCTGGCATAACAATGCTGGCAATACTCGGCGTCGGAGACCCCCTCTTGCAAATCATAGGAGGCAACGATATTGGCGGCGCCGTTGCTGATGCCCCAAGAATTATAGACATTGGTAATTTCGGTTTTCAGTCCGGCGCTATAGACATCGACCGAATCTTTAACGCTCAGCGCGTCCAAAACAAAAAAGCTGCTTTCCGAACCAATCACCTCAAAACTGCCATAACAATCCTTGCAGTTCAAGAGATTGTCGCCAACGCAACCCGGAGAATTAATTTTATTGGTCGCCGCGTAAAACGCGCCATCAATCACCGCTTGATACTTTTGCTGAAAACTTTTCTCGGCTTCCCGCGTATAAAACGGCTGGACTAATTTTTCATATTCCGCCTGATTCAGTTGCTGATTTTGGTAAACATATTTTTGGTTACGAAGATTGGATGACAAATAGCACGACTGGCAATTGCGGCAATCCACACAGCCCATACAGTCCAAACAATTTTGGCAATTCAAACAATATTGGCAATGATAGCTCTGATGGCAATCAACGCACTGATATAATAATTCGCTTTTGGTGATTTTAAAACAATCAACCGAATCGCGGTTTTCTATCGCCCAATAAGAATAAAACACGCCTTCAGAATAATGCGTCCGAAAACTCAAATAACAATCTTTATCATGGCTCGCTGAATTGTTGTAGTCGGAGTTTTGCGACTGAATCACGCGGCTCGCCAGATGCGGCGTCACGGCGTGCAATTGCTTTAAATGCTCAAAAACTGATTTGGCCGGATCATAATCAATACCATAATCCAGCCTGTCCCAATTGTCTCCCCAGTAACAATCAGAACAATAAGCTAAATACGGCTTATCCGCTGAATACATGGCAATAATGTCTTTGTGACAAGCCGAACACTGCCGCGGATAAAGATTAATCTCATTCCGCGAGGCGTAACGGTAAAGCTGGCGGCAAACGGGACAAATTTGCGGCAAACTTAAATCATGTTGGCGGTAGAAGGCCAGTTCTTTGTCTAAGAAATTAAACTCGGTTTGGCAGTTTTTACATTGCATAAACACAGATCTTCACAGATTAACACAGATACTCACAGATCCGTGCTAATCTGTGCTTATCTGTGTAAATCTGTGCCTTTAATAGATTTCCTTTCGGTAGCACTCTTCGCAATAAACCTTCTCCGGCCGATCTGGTGCATAACTCGTTTCAAACTCATTCGAGCACCGGTTTTGATGGTTATGTTCCGCGTTCTCACACATGCATTGCCGGCGCCATAACCGGTGCGGATTGCGCTGTTTCAGCCGGCCGAGATAACGGCAGTCAAAACATTGCCGTGGCAGGGGCAAACTTTGCTTTTGATAAAACTTTAACTCCGCCTTAACGATTTTATAATTGCGGCCGCAGTCCACGCAAGCGAGCACCTCTTCCAAAATTTTATCATCAACTTCACTGATTTTATCCGGCAAGTCTTTGGGGGTTAGAGTTTCTTTGCCAAAAACTCCGGGCAAATCGTCTTTCCAGCGCCAACCCTTCTGTAAAACTTCCTCTTTAGTCAAAGGAAATTCGTCAATGGCCGAAGTTTCATTGTAAGCAAACGGCGACAATTCTACCGGAAAAAACTCGCCCCACTCCCCGGTTTTTTTCATGTGTTCAATAATTTTCCCTGATAATTTCCGGTACTCGCTTTCGGTATATTGCTTATTAAAAATCGCGTACTTGCCTTTTTTTAGCCCCACACAGCCAAAACAATAACTGCCCCCGCCGAGCATCTGGTCGCAGTAATGAAGAAAATTGGCGCTCCAGCAATAAGTGCCAAATAGAATTTGATAACCGGTAATGGTGCTTAAATTTTCATAAATCAATTCATTATCAATGGAACCGACAATACTATCCATGCAATCAGAAGTATGAAGTGATGAATCAGAAAAATAGCGGTCGCCATTGCCGCCGCCCAGGTCAAAACAATGAAAACAATTTTTGGAATTATGAATATTATCACCCGAACAATTGGTCGAGCCCTGAATCTCGGCATAGCGATGAAAGGTATTTGATTTTAACTTAGCAAACTCTGCCAAATATTTCTGCGTCGCCAAATAACTGCCTGACCGCCAGTCGGCAATTTTCTTTTCGTATTCCGCCGGCGACAATCGTTGGTTGAGAAAACAGTATTCTTGATTTTTCAGGTTAGCCGAAAGAAAACAATCATGGCAATTGGAACAATTGTAAAGAAACGCCGAGTCGCGGCTGTCATAAGTGTAGCGGGAAAACGCTACATTAAAACAGCGGATGCAATCAACAGACTGATAGCACAGCTCGCAGTTATTAATGCCGAGGTTATCGACACAGTCGCGGCTGTCAATCACTTTATAGCCATAATAACAATCCTCGGCGCGGCAAGAAAATAATAAATAGCAATTTTTTGACTCCACCGCGGCGTTGCAATAATCGCAGTTAACCGAATTGCGGTTATAATTACTCATGCGCGGCACGGCTTTTTGCAATTCGGCAAATTGTGAAAAAAACGGCTGGTTAAAATCAAAATCCCTGCCAAAAGCGCGGTCATCCCATTTATCCGAATACCAACAGTCTGGACAATAAACCGTGTAGCTACTGCCGGCCGGATAAACTGAAATAATGTCTTTCTGGCACAAATCGCACTTTCGCGGATAAAGCGTTTTGGTATTGCGGTAAGCCCAACGGCGCATTTCCCGGCACGGCGGGCACCAGGTTGGCTCCGGTACGCCAATCCGGCCGTAGAACGCGCGGTCCTCGGGGTAGATGGTGAAGGTGGATTGGCAGTTTTTACAAGCAGGCATAAGTAATAAATGTCCAATGACCAAATCCCAATGGTCGATTTTAGTTATTGGTCATTGGGGCTTGGATATTGGTCATTTTTAATTGATAAATCCCGTCCTCCCCGATCAAACTCTCCCCCATGTTCAACTCCAATCCCAGCGGCTTTAGGTGGTCATTCAAGTATTGCCAATTTGCCGGCGTCAGTTGGTTGTGGGAATAATAATAAACCGGGATCCAACGGAGCGTCTTGCCTAGTTTTTCAAAAGTTGAAAAGTCGCCCAAAAATGTCGCCACCCGAAACTCCGGATAAAAAACCTTGTCACTCCGGTCGGAAATAATCACGGCGTTTAATTCCAGCCGGTCGCGCGCCGCCTGATTAATTCTTTCATATTTAACCAGATTGTCGCGGACCGAGAATAAACCTTCTTCCGAAGTCAGAACCAACCTCGCTGACAAACCGGCCATTAAACTTAAAATAATCACGCCAACAACAATTCTTTCTTTCTTCTCCGACCATTGGTCCAGGGCTTTGCTTATTAGCCAAGCGATCAGCGGTAAATCTAAAACTATCGCTGGCAACCAATAACGCAAATAAGAAACGCCAATCGTGTAATGGCCAGAGATATTGTCTTTGACTAGCCAACTGCCATAATAAATCTTTAGCCAAACGCCAACGAAAACAAAAATAAAAAAATAAACCCATTGGTTAAACTGCTGAACCGTTAAGCCCTTGAACCGTTGAGTGACCAATGATCTGACGGCTGCTATAAAAAACCAAATTAATCCCGCTGTCACCGGAATTAAATACCACCACATCATGACAATATAATAATGCCAAAAGTTAATAGAGACCGCGCGCGGATGAAAGCCAAAAGGCAAAATCAAACTGCTTATTTCCTGCCAACGGCTAACTGCGACGATTGAAGCAACGCCACCGCCCAATTGCGAATAGCCAAAACTAAAGTAACTGCCATATAAACTTTGGTTTAAAAATAGCACTGGGATAAATACCGCGGCGCCGGCCAAAACAAACCAAACCAAACCGAACCAATTAACTTTCCGCCAATACGCAATAATTAAAATCACCGCCACTCCACTCACCCAGATTATTTCCGAAGTCCGAACCATTAACGCTAACCCAACAAATAATCCCCCAATGAGGTATTTTACGGTTTTTAATTCGTAATTCGTAATTCGTAATTCGTAATTTCCTAATGTCGTCCACGCTCCGATCAACAACAAACTGACAAACAACACATTTGGCAACAGTCCCCGGCTGGCGTAATACCACCAAGCCGGATTAACGAAAAGTAAAATCAAAGAAATTAAAGCAGTCCGTCGGTCAAAAACTTTTTTAACTAAACCGTAAAAGCACCAACCGCCAAGGACCGCAAAAAACGGCGTTAAAAATTTAAAGAGCCACAAACCAAAAATTTTGGCGATATAGCCGTAAAGCAAAATTAAACCTAAGAATCCGCCCGGCACAATATTGCCAGCGGCGTTGATGTTATCACTCCGCAAGTGGATCGCGCTACCGGCAGCGGCGCTAAACAGCTCCTTAACTTGTAACTCCTGCCCGATCGCGACGCGCGAGAGCCAAAAATAATTAGCCGTCTCATCCGGCGAATTAAAACGGGGCGGCGTAGCTAGCGCCAGCCAACTGTAAACCAATAAAAAAAATGCCCCTAAAATTAGCAAAAATATGGTTTCTCGGCTGATTTTTTTCATGGCTTAATTATAGCAAAATTAAACAAAAAAGCTATTTCTATGATAAAATAAAGAGTACTACTAATAAAGGGTCGCGCTCTAATACGATTAAATCACATAACATGGAACACATAACAATAAACTTATAACCACCCTTGTTCCATGTTATGTGTTATGTGATTTAGCTGTGTGTTATGTGATTTATTATGTCCCGCTATTTCTCCCTAATTATTACCGCTTTGGTTGTCGCCAACCTCGCCGTCTGGCATTCCCCGTTCTGGGGCCTGATTTTTGGCATCAGCTACTTGCTCTGGCACGGCTATCTGACTGGCAAATTTTTCCTCCCAGGCGAAAAAAGGGGCGAACAAACCTGGTTCGGCTTATTTTTTCTTTTAATCTTTTTCAGCGCCAGCGGGGCGATTATTTATTATCTTTATAAATTAACGCTCGCGATAATAATTGGCCTTATCGCCGTGGCGCCGATTGTCCTTTATTATTTAAACCGGCTAAATAAAAAAAATAACAGCCAACCGGCTTACTTGAAATTTATCAACCAACTCGGCAATTGGCTAAACGCTTATCAATGGTTGCAAAATAAAATCTGGCAACTGAAATATGGCAAGAAACTTTTCCTCGCTAATTTATTTAAAACCAGCGGCCTAACCGCCGCCTTCCTGCTTTTAACTATTATTAATTGGTTCTTGGTTTTACAAAGCGCCACAACCGAGTCAATTAACTCTATCTGGCAAGTCTTAACGCCAAATTTTCTTCTGACTTATTTTTTGGCAACTTTAGTTTTGCTCCTGCTGGTTACCGGCCGAGAGCAAAAAAAGTTTTATCTATATTTGGTGATTGGTCAAATTTTTTTGACACTCTCGGTGGCAACGGTTGTTTATCAAGTCGGCTACGGCTTTGACCCGTTTATCCACCGCGCCGCGGAAAGACTAATCGCCGCCGTTGGTGTCGTCACGCCCAAAACGCCTTATTACATCGGCCAGTATTCTTTGGTGGCGATTTTAACTAGCCTCTTGCAATTGCCTTTAGTTTTGATCGACAAATGGCTCCTACCGATTTTATTTTCAGTTTTTATCCCGGCCGGTCTTTATTTCATTTATCGCCGATTGCGACCATCGTCTTTAATAATTTTAAATTCTCGGAGCGACGCGACTGAACATTTTTATTATCTTTGGCCGCTGATAATCCTAATCCTGCCGTTTAATGACTTTATTGCCACCACGCCGCAAGGGCTCGCTAATTTTTTAGCTTTAATTGTCGTCTTTGGCAGTCTTTTACTTTCGGGAAAAAAAATAAAATTCGGCGGTGGGTTACTGATTTTTCTTGGCGCGGCGACAATTCTCGTCCACCCCCTCACCGGCATTCCGGTTTTTCTTTTTAGCCTGGCCGCTTGGCTTTTGCACCAACCAACAGAAAAACCACGACGACAGAAAATTATTTTAACCGGATTAATAATTTTAACTTTAATCTCTTTGCCGCTTGTCTTCTGGGGACAAGGTAAGCTTGGCAATGCTGGCAATCAAGTAACTCTAGCTAATTTCAATTGGGATAATCTAACGGCGACGCTCCTGCCGGTCCTTCCGGCCGCTGGTTCGCAATTTACACTTTTAACCGATTATTGGCATCTTTTGGGCGACAACAGCCGTTGGCTAATTCTACTTTTGGCTGCCGTCGGGCTATATTTAACCGTCCGCCGCCAGGACAAAAAATATTGGCTTTATCCAATATTCTTCTTGATTTTACTGGGAAATTATTTTTTCTTAAAAATCTTTATTGCATGGACAACATTGATTAACTACGAACAAGGCGACTATCCGGCGCGGATTTTAAACCTAAGTTTTTATTTCCTCTTGCCGCTAGTTATCGTGGCGCTAGCAGAATTCGGTTCGTGGCTAAAAAATCAGCCGACAACCGTTAAAAGTTTTTGGCTGATTCTTTTATCGCTGATTCTGACCGCCTCGCTTTATATTTCTTATCCTTATAGCGACAGTTATTATCTCAGCCACTATTATTCGGTTTCGGCGGCTGACCTGGCAACCGTTAATTATATTGATCGGGAAACCACTGGCGACTACGCTGTTCTCGCCAACCAATCAGTCTCGGCGGCGGCGATTGACCGCTTGGGTTTTAAAAAATATTTTACCACTGCGACCGGCAACCTATTTTATTATCCCCTGCCAACCGCTAGCCCGCTTTACCAATCTTACCTGCAAATGGTTTATACCGGGCCGACTAAAGCCGCAGCGGCGACTACTATGAAACTGATGAGTGTTAATCAAATTTATTTGGTAATTAATGACTATTGGACCGACGCGGACAAAATCATCTCGGCCGCTAAGACCGAGGCGACCAGCTGGACCAGCGTAGATGGCGGCAAAAACTATGTCTTCTATTTTAAAAAGTAGATTTAAGATTTAAGATTTAAGATTTAAGAATGCCTTTAGATTAGCATCTTGCGGTATAACTTGGTTAAAATCATATAACACATAACATGGAACAAGGGTGGTTATAGGTCTCTTGTTATGTGTTCCATGTTATGTGATATCTTGGTTATTAGTCTTAACACCAATTACCACCATTCTTAAATCTTAAATCTTAAATCTTAAATCTCTTTATCCTTGCCAATTATCGCCTTTCAGCCTATAATACGGCCATGCCGCATCTCAAAATCGACTTCTCTAAAATTAAAGAAGAATTGGAAGCTGAAGACGCGCCCCTGCCGTCTCGGCCGATAATTCACCCTTCACCTTCCAATCGAACCGGCAGTAAAAAAATCAGAAACTGCTTGGTTATTTTTTTAATCGTCGTGGTTTTATTCTGGGGCAAAAGTTTGCTATCCAAGCCAGCCGCCGGCCAACCCGCCGGCTTCTGGACCCAGCTCGCCCACTTGGTAACTAGCGGTGACAAAACTCTGCGCGGCGAAAGCGACGACCGCATTAATATTCTCCTGCTCGGCATGGGCGGCGTCGGCCATGACGGGCCGTTTTTGACCGACACCATTATCTTGATGAGTTTTCAGCCCCAAGAAAAAAAGATTGCCCTCTTGTCTATCCCAAGAGATCTGGTCATGCCGATTCCCGGTTATGGCTGGCGTAAAGTCAATAACGCCAACTCTTACGGCGAAGTCGCCGAACCGGGCCAAGGATCCAAGTTGGCGGTGCAAACCATTTCCACGGTATTGGGCATACCAATTCATTATTACTTGCGCGCCGATTTTGCCGGTTTTAAAGAGTTTGTTGACCAGCTCGGCGGCCTGAAAATTTGCGTGGAAAAGAGTTTTTCCGATGATCAATATCCGACCGATGATTATAAAACCCAAACTATTACCTTTTCGACCGGCTGCCAAATTATGAACGGCGACGAAACCTTGAAGTTTGTCCGTTCGCGGCATGGCGACAATGGTGAAGGTTCGGACTATGCCCGCAGTCGCCGCCAACAACTGGTTCTGCTCGCCGCCAAAGAAAAACTCCTGTCTTTTTCCACCCTCGCCAACCCGATCGCGCTCAGCTGCCTCTACGGCCAATTCACCAATCATATCGCCACTGACATGGAAATTTGGGAAATGCTGCGCCTTTTCCAGCTAGGCAAAGGCATTAATCGGGATAAAATCGTCACCACCGGTTTGACCGAAGGCCCGGGCGGCCACCTGGAAACACTGATCGGCGAAGATGGCGCCTTCCTTTTACAGCCACCGGGTGGAGATTTTAGCGAAATTAGAAAATTAGTCGCCAATATCTTTTCTGAAATGACACCGGAGGAAATCGCGGCGCAGGAAAAGGCGGCTGATGCCGCTAAAGCCGCTTCTAAAGAAGTAAAAAAATCGGTCAAAGAAAACGCCACGATTGAAATCCGCAACGGCACTTTTTTTTCCGGCATCGCCGGCAACCTGCAAACTTATTTGCAGTCGCTCGGTTATAATGTCCCTGCCACCGGCAACACCCCTTTCCGCGACTATGAAAAAAATCTAATTTATGATTTGTCCGGCGGCAAATTCCCCCAAACTTTAAATTTCATCAAGGAAGAGACCGCCGCCGATGTTGACCAGACTATTCCCGGCTGGCTGAAAAACCTTTCTACCGCCGACCTGGTGGTTATTCTGGGCCAAGAAGCAGAAAAGATGACCTGGTAAAATATAAATAATTTTTAATTCTTAATTTAAAATTTTTAATGAATTTATAATTCTTAATTTTAAATTGCCGGTAATCAGAGTTGAGGCCTAAAATTAGAAATTAAATCTTAAAAATTGATTAAAAATTTTAAATTTTAAATTAAAAATTATTATTTATGCCTAAAACTTTCCCCGAAGTCGCCCTCATCGGCCGGACCAATGTTGGCAAATCAACCTTGTTTAACCGCCTGATCGGCCAACCGCAAGCCTTAGTCTCCAAACAATCCGGCACTACCCGCGACCGTAATTTTGGTATTGTGGAATGGCAAGGCAAGAAAATTACCCTGGTTGACACCGGCGGCCTAGACTTAGGCTATGTGCCTCACGGCCAACTGCCGCGGAAGATGAAGCTTAACCAAAAACTGAGAGGCGAAGATATAATCGCCAAACAAGTGGTCAAGCAAGCCGAAGTCGCCATTAAACAAGCCGATCTCTTAATTTTCGTGGTGGATAGCCAAGTCGGCCTCCAGCCGGAAGATAAAACCATTACTAACATCTTGCGCCGATCCGGCAAGCCCTATGTCTTGGTGGCGAACAAAGCTGATAAACTCTCGCAACGGTCTGAGATTTGGGAGTTTAATAAACTGGGGCTCTCTGACCCGATTCCGCTGTCTGCCGCCAATGGTTCCGGCACCGGCGACATGCTGGACGAGGTTTTTAAAAAATTAAAGTTTAAGCCCGGCCGCAAAGCGGCGGCAGTCGAATCCGAACCGATTAAAATCGCCATCATGGGCCGGCCCAATGTCGGTAAATCATCGCTTCTAAACTCATTTTTGGGCGAGGAACGGGCGATTGTCTCCCCTATCGCTCACACCACGCGGGAAGCCCAAGCCGGCAGTTTTAATTATCAAGGCCAAGATTTTGTCCTGGTGGACACCGCCGGCATCCGCCGCCACGCGCGGATTCAGCCCGGGTTGGAAAAAGCCGGCGTTAATGACTCGCTTTCAGCCTTGAAAGAAACCGACCTGGCCTTACTCCTCTGGGAAACGCCCGAACGGCTGACTGTCCAGGACGCCAAAATCGCCGAGAAAATCATCGCCGCCCGTTGCGGCTTGATTGTGGTTGCCAATAAATGGGACCTGATTGGCGACAAAGACACTAGTGTCACCCAAAAGTTTGCCAAATACTTTTATAACTTCTTCCCGGCCCTTGCCTGGGCGCCGATTATCTTTGTCTCCGCCAAAACCGGCCAACGGGTGCCAAAAATCTTGGAACTGGCGCTGGCAGTTAAAAAAGAACGGGAGAAAAAAATCAGTGAGCCGGACTTACAGCGCGTTCTGGAACACGCAATCAAAAAGCATCTGCCGGTTAAAGCGAGCGGCTTCCTCTACCCCCAAATTTATGCCCTCAAACAAATCGGCATCCGCCCGCCGCGCTTTGAATTATTAATCCACCCCAAAGCCGAAATCCACCCTTCATATCTCAAATACCTAGAAAAACAAATCCGCCTCCACTGGCAGTTTACCGGCACACCGATCATCCTCAATAGCCGGTTTAATAAGAAATAAAATGAGCTAGTTGTCAAACTGTTTTGAGGCGGAATTTAGGACTTTTCGTCTGAGACGAGGAAAGGGCGGCCAAATGATTGGCGGCGTAGCCGCGCTACGGTGACAATCATTTGGCCGCTACCTTGACGAAGTCTCGGGCGAAAAGGACAAATTACGACAAAAACAGTTTGTCAACTAGCTCAAGTTAAAAAGCTCCCTCGGGAGCTTTTTTGGTCTAAAAAAAAAGGACCCTAGTCCAGAGCCGAAGTTAATCGGTGTAGATAAGAGTCCAAGGGAAAAAGTGTCAAAGAGACCAAAGACCCAAGGGGTCTAAGGTTACGCCAGTTGCGGGACAACCAGGCGATGCCGGAACCCGGAAAACCAGACGACGCCGTTCTCGAAGTGGCCGACGCTGACCTTGAGCCAGCCGTCGTCGCCGAAGTTCAAGCGGGCCACGAAGAAATGATTATGCGACTTAAAAAGGAAGAAAGTCGCATAGCCGTCGGTCCGCAACCAATTGCGATGTGTCTTCACGAAGGCCTTGATCTGGGCCTGGGTGAAACAGAGTTTCGCCATGTCGGGCGAAAGAAAACCGAACATCTGCGCGAAGGTTGCGTCTTCCACTATTTCATACACCTGCGCAGACGCTTCTTTGGTGGCTGACCCCCGCTCATCGGCTTTCCAGCCGCGGAGATTCGGATCGACATAGCCGGTGAACACATCGGCCGCATCGGCCAGAACTTCCGAGCCGTCGACCGCGCCGATCATCAAGGGCTTAGTGGAAACGAGCCGAAGATAAGGCTTCGCGGTGCTAACCATTAGTTCGGCGATTTTCTCCAGCACCGCCGCGCCCTCCTCGCTCGCCAGCCGGCAAAAGACCTCGCCGACATCCGCGCCACGCTTTTTAATCGCAGCCACCAGCGCGATGATAATAGACAAGAGCTGCCCCATCGCCGTGACTACTGCCGCCACATTCTTCTTGTTGCCACTCATTTTTCGCATCCTCCAACTTTGGTTCGCCCCTCACCCTAATAGCGTAATTGCTTTCGGGCCCCAGGCTCACCGGTGTATTGCGGCTCCTTAGCCGCCGATTTAACTTACTACAAAACCCAAATTCTGTCAACCTTTTCTTCTATTTTATCCCTCTAAAATACTATATTTTAGCTTATTTATAACAAAATCACATAACATGGAACACATAACAAGAGACCTATAACCACCCTTGTTCCATGTTATGTGTTATGTGATTTAAAAAGAGCGGCCCTTGAAGACCGCCCTTATTATAACTATCCCAATTTACTTCAGTATCTTGCTAAGAAAACCCTCCCTCTCCGCCTTAGTCGCGCTCTTAATGTGCGTCCGGGCAACCGAACTTTTGACAAACTTCAGCCACGCCGGGTTCGGGCCTTTGCGATTTTTGTCGATCAGGACTTCGATAATGTCGCCGTTCTTTAGCGTATGATCAAGGTTGACAATAATATCATTAACATAGGCGCGACTGCATTTGTCGCCAATCTGAGTATGAATGGCGTAAGCGAAATCCACCGGCGTCGCCTCTTCCGGCAGGTCAATCACATCGCCTTTGGGCGTAAAGACAAAAATCCGGTTCTTTAGGACATCAACTTTCAGCCGCTCCAGGTTTTTGCGGTTGGCGTCTATTTCTTTTTTCCATTTGGAAAGCTCCTGCACCCAGCTCATTTCTTTGCTCGGCCGGTACGAGGCCTTGCCTTTCTCGTCATAATGCCAATGCGCCGCCACGCCGAACTCGGCCAGATCGTGCATCGCTTGCGTGCGGATCTGAAATTCCACCACTTTTTTTTCTTCAGTAAAAACCGTGGTGTGAAGCGACTGATAACCGTTGATTTTGGGTTGGGCGATATAATCTTTGATCCGGCCTTGGATCGGCGCCCAAAGCTGGTGGATTAATCCCAACACGCGGTAACAATCAGCCGTATCATTAACCACCACCCGCAGGGCCACCAGATCGTGAATCTTGGTCAGGTCCCGCTCATAACGCAGGAGTTTGAGGTAGAGGCTGTAGAAATGTTTGACCCGGCCTTCCACAAAAATATACTTAATGCCGTTTTTGGTTAATTCTTTTTCTAGCTGTTTTTTAAGTTTTTCCAAATACTGCGCGTGGGCGGCTTGTTTTTTGGCCGCTAGATTAACCACCCATTTATACTCCTCGGGCAAAGCGTATTTGAAAGCGGCGTCTTCAATCAAGCCTTTAATCTCGCCCATGCCTAGCCGGTTGGCAATCGGCGCGTAGATTTCCAAACTTTCCTGGGCAATGCGGACTTGTTTCTCGCGCGGATGGACGAAAAGCGTCCGCAGATTATCGAGCCGGTCGGCAAAGCGAATAATAATCACCCGCAAATCAACTGCCATGGCAATAAACATTTTACGAAGATTTTCCAAATACCGTTCCACTCCGCGATATTTTACTCGCCCCACCTTAGTCACACCTTCCACTAGAAAAGCGACATCGGCGCCAAAATCTTTTTCCAGATCTTTAACCGTAATCTCGGTCTCTTCGACCACATCGTGGAGGAGCGCCGCGACAATCATTTCCGGGCTCATTTTCATTTCGGCAAGGATCAAAGCGGCATTGTAGGGATGCGAAAAATAAGGCTCGCCGGAAAACCGTTTTTGCCCTTCGTGCGCTTTTTTGGCGAAATCATAGGCCAACTCCACCAACTCCAAATCGGCGCCCGGGCGCTGTTCTTTAATTTTGCTTAATAATTTTTTTAAATCATTATCCATAAAGATTATAAATCACGGTAGAATATTCTAATGCTATCTTTGGCTTTTTCCGTTTTGACTAGCTTTAAATACTTTTTTAAAGGCTGGCGTTTCTCGCCTTTGATAATCTCCACCACATCATTATTTTTTAAAGTTGTTTCTAAGGGCGCCACCAAATCATTAATTATCGCCCCGCGGCAATAATGGCCTAGTTCGCTATGCACGGCGTAGGCGAAGTCAATCGGCGTCGCCCCGCGCGGCAGTTCCACAATATCACCTTTGGGGGTGTAACAAAATATATCGTCAGTCAGAACATTCAGATTAATTTTTTCCGCCAGGCGATTGGAGCTTTCGTAAATTTTTCTCGCCGCCATCACATCTTTGATCCACTCGGGGATTTTCTTGCCGCCGAAAGACCGCTTATAATACCAATGCGCCGCCACGCCATACTGCGCCTCGTCGTGCATCTCCTCGGTGCGGATCTGAAATTCCATCGGATGGCCGTCACTGCTAAAGACCGTAGTATGAAGCGACTGGTAACTATTGGGTTTGGGCGCGGCGATATAATCTTTAACCCGCCGCGGCACCGGCCGCCAGAGGCCGTGAATCACCCCCAGAAGCAAATAACAATTTTCTATTTTATCAGTTACCACCCGCACCGCAAAAACATCATAAATTTCGTTGAATCGGACTTTCTTTTCTTCCATCTTGCGGCGAATACTGCTGATATGTTTAAACCGCGCGCTCAACTGACAATTAATGCCATAAGTTTTGGCCCGTTTTAAAATTTGCTTGCTCACCTGGCTGACAATTGCCTGACGGCGATGATGATAGCCTTTTTCAATTTTATGGTAAATTTTTTGGTAAAGCTCAGGCTCGCGAAATTTAAAACAAATGTCTTCCATTTGCCAACGGAGATGCCAAATGCCTAAAATGCCGGCAATCGGCACAAAAATTTTCTCGGTCGCTTCCACCAAGATTCTTTGCCGCGCCGGTGAAAAAGTTTCTAGATGCTGCAAGTTATTAAGCCGTTCGGCAAATTTTATCAAGAGCACGCGAAAATCTTTGGCCACCGCCATAAACATTTTTTTGGCGCTTTCCACATATTTGTCCGTGCCGCGATAGCGCCTTTCAATCCCACCCAAGTCTTCGAGCGATTTAATCGTCGCGCCAATCTCGCTGCCGAAATCCCGCCCAACATCAGCTAACGAATAACCGGCTCGCGCCGGCAAATCATGGAGCAAAGCCGCTATCACGGTTTCCGGGCCCAATTTCATTTGCGCCACAATCAAAGCGGTTTCCACTGGATGGTTAAAATAATCCATACTGCCGCGCTTCACTCCCGCCAGCCGTTCGGCGGCCAAGGCATAAGCCTTATCTACCGGCGCCAGATCGGCTTCGGGATAATTTTGCTTTAAAATTTGTTTGAGGGAATCTAGTGATATCATAACTACAAAGGTATAATAAAACGCCAAAAAAATCAACTCGGGGCTTGACAAAAAAATAAATAGTGCTAGAATAGAGGCAGTAATATAAGGGTCCTAATAGACTCTCAAACGCAGACAACTCCTTTGGTTTTTCCGAGGAGTTTTCTGTTTTAAATAGCTCATAGCCGATAGCGCATAGCTCATAGCAAATTTCCTAACAGCTATCGGCTATGAGCTATCGGCTATTCCAAAAAGCGGCCTCAAGCGATTTAAACCCCAAACTATTTAGTAATATAAGGGTATCGGCTTGAGGTCCGCAACTCCAGTATAACAAAATAACAAAAAACGAACTACTCTTATTATAGCCAATTTTTATTTAAGCACTCCTCTACTATTTAGTAGCTATAACTAATCCAGCAAGGGGTCCGGAGTGGCCGCCGCGGCGGACAGAACCTCTATGGCGTTGCTCTTACTATTTGAACTCAAGGTGTAACAATTTGACAGAAATAATTACTTATGATATAGTATTGTACATAAAAATACCTAGATTAAACCCTCAAGCGCAACACTTGGGCGGTTTTTTGTTTAAGTAACTTAAGATTAATAATATCAAAGTATCTAACAGTTTGTAACTGGTTGTTTTTCTTTAAAACCTCTAAGGG
>JBAZBH010000009.1:0-41828 GCA_041671565.1 Patescibacteria group bacterium | reverse complement strand
CGTAATAATATAGCCGGGGATTTGGCCAGCTTTGATCATCGCGCCAAGTTTGCCGCCGGTGGCGATGCCCATGATTTTCGCCCCACACTTTTTGGCGGCCGGCAAGGTACCGAGAACTTCCTCGGTGTTACCGGAATAGCTGGAAACGAGATATAGAGTGTCTTTACCCACACTCGCCGGCAGGGTATAGCTATTAATCACCTGCAGGGGCAGTTTTAATTTTTCCCAAAATAAAAACTGGATGATTTCGCCACCCAGCCCACTACCGCCCATGCCATTAATTACAATGTTTTTTACGCCTTTATAGCTAACCGGAAGTTTAACCTGCTGACTTTCCTGCCAAGCCTGCCGACACTGCAACGGCAGTTCAATAATCGAACCCAGCATATTCTGCTGGTCCAGCTTTTTGATTTTGGCGGCGTTGTCCAGGCTAGACATAAAGATTTCTTGTCCCGCCCCAGTTTTTTCCCGCCAAAGCGGAAAAAATTGGGGCGTGGATTGTTTGTCCTCCCAGTTTAAGTTATTCTTTTTGTTTTGGCAAGAGGGCGGAACAAAGCATATAACATGAAACACATAACAAGGTACTAAACCGGTATTTTGTTCCATGTTCCATGTTATGTGATTTTTCCCTTGATTTTGCGCCTCTTTTTTGCTAAGCTAACCTTAGTTTAAAGTTTTAATTTGTTTTATCTAATAATATCGGAGTTTCGGACTGACGAATTGAGCGGAGCGAAATTCGTCCTTAATTTATAGTAAGGACAAATTTCCCCGCCTGCTAGCGGCTCAATTTGTCATTCCGATGCTATCTCTCTGGCTCTCTAACTCTCTAACTCTCTACCCCCTATGTCCGGACACTCCAAATGGGCCACCACCAAACGCGCCAAAGGCGTGACCGACGCCAAACGCGCCAATCTTTTTACCAAGCTCGCCAGGAACATCACCTTGGCGGCTAAAGACGGCGGTGATCCGGCGATGAATTTTAAGTTACGGATTGCGGTAGATAAGGCGAAAGAAGGCAACATGCCGAAAGACAATATTGATCGGGCGATTAAACGCGGTACGGGGGCCGGCGACGGCACGATTCTAGAAGAACTGACTTATGAAGGCTTTGGCCCGGGCGGCAGCGCCTTTATCGTGGAGGTGGTGACTGACAACCATAACCGCGCGGCCGCGGAAATCAAACATTTATTTAATAATCACGGCGGCAGTCTCGGCTCAGCCAACAGCGTCTCTTGGATGTTCCATAAAATGGGCGGCATTAAAGCGGTTAAACCGGCCAGTCAACCGCAAGAAGACGCCGAGCTGGCGGTTATTGACGCTGGCGCCGATGATCTGGAATGGCTGGATGAAGCTACCGTCTGGGTCTACACCAAGCCGACCGAACTGCAAAAAGTGAAAGAAGCGCTGGAAGCGAGGAATTTTACCATCACCGACAGTGAGCTCGGCTATAAGCCAAAAGAAGCTCTGCCGGTGACGGATACTCTCCGCCCGGCCATGGAAAAAATGTATGACGCGCTAGACGAGGCTGAAGATGTGCAGAATTTTTGGAGTAATATGGCGGTGTAAACAGGCCGACATGCCGTCACGCCGTTAGGCCGACAGCGAGCTGACAGCTACTGTCGGCATGTCTGCCTGACGGCCTGTGAGCTAAATTAATTTTTTAATTTATTAATGAAACAGTTAATCAACTTCATGGATTCTTTGATCAATTTTTCCGACTCAACGAAGGAGTCGACACTAGACAAACCCAATTCTTTAGCCACTAATAACTGCGTCTCCAACTCCGACGCTGAGCCGATGGCAATTAAAAGGAACCTATTAAATTCTTTGTCTGATCGACGACTATAGCCCTCGGCGATATTAGACGCCACGGAAACCGCCGCTCGGCGCATCTGGCTGGTCAGGCCAAAAAGCTCAGTTTTAGGGAATTCCTTAGTTAGCCGGTAAACAGCAATAACTAACTGAAAGCCCTTTTGCCAGACAATTAAGTCTTTGTAGGATTGGATCATAGATTTTGCTTTATTTATTAACCTAACCCCAGCCTAGCAAAACCCACATTAACGAATTCTAAAATAAACATTAAATAATTCTAAACTCCCGCCTACCTGCTTGTCGGCCTATCTGTCGGCCTGACGGCATGTCGGCCTGTGTGCTATGTTAATCCTCGGCATCGACCCCGGCGTCGCCGACACCGGCTGGGGCGTCATCAAAGTCACCGGCCACCAACTATGTTTGGTTGATTTTGGGGTAATCAAAACTTCGGCGAAAGCCAAATTCGTCGACCGGTTGAATACCATTCATCAAGAACTGGAAAAAATTATCCGGAAGTTTAAACCCGATCGGGTCGCGGTGGAAGAACTTTTCTTTGCTAAAAATGTCAAAACCGCGCTGGTCGTCGGCCAAGCCCGCGGCGTCATTCTCCTGACCGCCATTCAAGCGAAACTCCCCTTATCCGAATACACTCCGCTCCAAGTCAAACAAGCCGTCACCTCCTACGGCCGCGCCGACAAAACACAGGTCCAAAAAATGGTCAAATGCCTGCTTAATCTCCGCGAACTCCCTCGCCCCGACGACGCCGCCGACGCGTTGGCGATTGCCATCTGCGCGGCGCAAGGTAAAAAATATGGATAAAGAACAAGATATTGCCAAACAAATTGCCAAAATTTCCGCCGCTGAAGAAAAAAATGATTATAGCGCTATTAACCAATACCTGCTGGATAAACGCTTATCCTGGATGAAACAAAATCTCCATTTATTAAACAGCCTTGAAGGCAGTGATGTGCGCCGGGCCTTTGAAATGGTCATAATACGCTATCTCGGTCTTAACCCCAAAGAAGTTTTGGTGGTTGAAGAAACCGCTAATAAAATAGTTTGGCATTCCTATAACTGGTGTCCGGTTTTGGAAGCCTGCCAGCGGCTGGGCAAAGACACACGAAAAATTTGCCAACAAGGCTGGGAAAGTTCAGTGGAAGCTATGGCCAAGTTGATCAACCCCAAAATTCGCTTCTCCCGCAATTACGCCCAACTCCGGCCTTACGGCGACTACTGCGAAGAATACTTTGAAATAACTAAATAAAAAAATATTAAAAAGGCGGCCGTCGGGCCGCCACTGCTGTGTAAATCACTTTGTTACATCAAAAATTGCTACACGCGTCCTCAGCCCCGGTTTGGACGATATCCCCCATTTCCTTCGGGGAAATTTTTGTCCGGTTAATGCAACCTGACCCCCACGGGTAGCTATTTCGTCTGTCGTAAAGGCTTTTATTATTTACAATTTGCCGCTCAAAAATTCCAGGCCACTTACCCCACCGGAATACCCAAATCCAGCGGTAAAATCTTTCACCCCTCCTGTCGACGAAGTAATACCTGACATAAAGTGGCCAAAAGAACATCTTTAAGCGGGCCGGGTAAGTCGGTAATAGGCGCACCCATTCTGCAGACATTATAGTTTCCTCCTTTTGATTTGAACCAATTTGATTACTCAACTCAAGGGCTTATAATTGATTTATAGCTTATTCTAAACTTGGCTTATTGTCAATAATTTCAACCGAACTAAGAACGCATAACCCCAGCATCCGGAATACGCCGGACAAGTTACGCGGGACAAGTGCGCGAGGCAAGCAAAACGCCTACCTAGGCTTTGTTCCATGTTCCATGTTATGTGATTTTTTATTCCCCTAAACCTAGCCAAAAAACTCTTAATTTAGCCATCTTCTAACCTAAATCCTTGACAAAAAAATACGGATATGATAGACTTAACCCAATAAAGAAGGGCTCGCTTCGTAGCCCTGAAACTTAAAAAATAAAGAAAAACTATGATTTTTCAAGATGATGGACAACAGACTGCCGCCCCGGCCGAAGACGCTTCAACCGAAGAGTCCGCGACCGAGGAAGTTTCTAACGAAGCTCCAGCCGAGGAAACCCCGGCTGCCAGTGACGATCAGACAGCTGCCTAAATTACACTAAACACTCTAAAACTCCCTTGGCTTGTCCGGGGAGTTTTGTTTTACCAAAATTTCCCGGGGCTTTTTTTATTTCCCAAAATTCAGTATAATATCTGCAAATAAGTATTCAGGGAACAGTATTCAGTATTCGGGGAACTATATCCGCGAACGGCTGATCTGAACCCCTCCCCTGAATACTGAATACTGTTCCCTGAATACTCTTTATGACATTTCCCCACGACATCAAATCCAGCAAAGACTTCAACCGCCCGCGGCGGATTTTTCCGCGGCTCCACCGGCGGCTGGCGCTCCACCGCCTGTCTTACAGCGGCCACCAACGGCGAAACCAAATCCGAGTGCTCTTCAACTACCTCGGCAGTTTGGCAATTCTCGCCGCGATTTTCGGTTTTATTTTTTTCCTGATTATCTTCATCTGGACCACTTCCAGCCTGCCGACGCCGGATAAACTTTTGGAACGAAAGGTGGAACAAACCACCACGATTTATGACCGCAAGGGCGAGAATATCCTTTACCAGCTCCACGGCGACACCAACCGCAAAATTATCCAGCTCACCGACTTGCCGGCTTATGTTAAATGGGCCGCCATCGCGGCCGAAGACCATGATTTCTATAACCACAGCGGCTTTTCTATCCGCGGCATTGCTCGATCGTTTTTTTCCAACTTTTTTTATGGCACCAAAGTCGGCGGTTCCACCATTACCCAACAGTTTGTTAAAAACGCCATCCTGACTACCGAAAAATCTTATGTCCGCAAGCTGAAAGAACTAATCCTCGCCTACCGGATAGAACAAAAATTCACCAAAGATGAAATTCTCCAGATGTATTTTAATGAAATCCCCTACGGCTCGGTGATTTATGGCGTAGAAGCGGCGAGCGAAGCCTACTTTGGCAAACCGGCTAAAGACCTAACCCTAGCGCAAGCGGCTGTTCTCGCGGCCATGACCCAACGGCCGACCTATTTCTCGCCTTATGGCAGTAATGTCGACCAACTGCTTGAACGGCAGCGTTATGTCCTTAACCAAATGGTAGATCTGGGTTACGCGACCGAAAAAGACGCCGCGGCGGCCAAAGCGGAAAAGATTGAGTTTGTCCCCCGGCGCGACGCTATGCTCGCTCCCCACTTTGTCATGTATATCCGCGAGTTGCTCGCCGACCAATTTGGCGAACGCTATGCCGAGGAAGCCGGCCTAAAAGTTACCACCACGATTGATATTAACTACCAAGAACTGGCGGAAAAAGCCGTCGCCGACCACTGGGAAAATAACCGGACGCGCTACAACGGCAATAACGCCGCGCTCGTTTCCCTCGACACCAAAACCGGCCAGATTTTGGCGCTCGTCGGCTCGGCCGATTTTAACAACGAAGACATTGACGGTCAAGTGAATGTGGCTCTCCGCCCGCGCCAGCCCGGCTCGTCATTCAAACCGCTCGCCTATGTCACCGCTTTTAACAAAGGCTACACCCCGGAAACGGTTTTATTTGATGTGGAGACTACCTTTAAAACCGACACCAAAGACTATGCCCCAAAAAACTACGATACTAAAGAACACGGCCCGGTGACCATGCGCCAAGCGCTCGCCGGTTCCTTAAATATCCCGGCGGTCAAAACCCTTTACCTCGCCGGAGTTTCTAATGTCCTTGATCTTGCGGAAAAGCTGGGCTACACCACCCTGCATGACCGCAGCCGCTTTGGCCTCTCTTTGGTGCTGGGCGGCGGTGAAGTCAAACTCCTGGAACACACGGCCGGTTATGCCGCCTTCGCCCGCGAAGGCGTTTACCACGCGCCGGTGGCGATATTGAAAATTGAAGACGCGGATGGCAAAACCCTTTACGAATACAAACCGGAAGAAAACCAAGGAACCGAAGTTTTGCCGGCTGAACCGGTCCGGTCACTCACCAGCATTCTCTCTGACAACGCTGCCCGCGCTTATATTTTTGGCGAAAAAAATTACCTGACCCTGCCTGACCGGCCAGTTGCCGCCAAAACCGGCACCACCAACGATTACCATGACGCATGGACTCTGGGCTACACGCCCTCGGTCGCGACCGGCGTCTGGGTGGGCAACAGCGACAACGAAGCAATGAACCGCGGTGCTGATGGCAGTGTGGTCGCCGCGCCAATTTGGAATGAGTACATGCGCGCCATTACCGCCGGCCAGCCGGTTGAAGCCTTTAACGCGCCGGCGGCGAACGACGCCAACAAGCCGGTTTTACAAGGCGTCATTCCGGCCGCGCGAACAACCAGAATTGATAAAACCAACGGTCTGGAAGCGAATTCATCTACTCCGGCGGAAAATATTGTGGAAAGAAAAGTGGCTAACTTCCATTGCATTCTTTATTACCTTAACAAAGACGATCCGCGCGGCCCGGCGCCAGCTGACCCGTTCAGCGACCCGCAATACGCCGGCTGGGAAGACGCGGTGCAGACTTGGGCCAAAAAGCAGGGCTACGCGATCGGCTCCGAACCCCTGCCGATTGATAACAATCCGCCCGCGAACCAAAACGCGCCCACAATTGAAATCCTTTACCCCACCAACGGCCAAACTATCACCGGCCGAAGTTTTTCCACCAGCGTCGCTGTGAGCGCCCCTAGCGGCATCCGCCGCGTCGAGTATTATTTGGACAATCAGCCGATCGGCACCATCATGAGCGCGCCTTGGGACCTCAACGGCAATGTGCCGGAGCTCACTTCCGGCATTCACACCCTCACCGCCAAGGTTTTTGACAACACTGAAACCTCCGCCTCTAAATCCGTTGATTTAAATTTCCTGATTAATTAATCTTTAATTTCAATCTATCAAAAAAACGCCCGATGTATATTGGGCGTTTTGAGTTAGAACCAACGATGGGTAGGGGCAATTCATGAATTGCCCCTACAAGACGAACTTTCGCTATTCTTGACTTTTTTCACCAATTTTGCTAGAGTCAAAATACCAAACATCGCCAAATTAAACTCACTGAAGGAGGAAACCATGAAGGCGAAAGAGATGAGTTCGATAATAAAAACACAGGAAAAGATGCACGGGCTGAGAACATTAGGTTTGAATCTATCTGTCGTGACGGGGGTTGTGGTGCTCCTCACCCTCCTCGTCAGCATGACCCTCGCCTACTTAGGCCATCCGGGAAAGTTTCTTGCCTTTTATATCGGCGGCGGCGTCTCCACTGTCTTATTCTGCGCCAGCGTCATCTGTATTATTGCGGAATGCCGGCAACGGCCGCGCCGAGGACTGAGAGCCAAAGATCTGTGCGTCGGCTGAGGTCCAATCAAACATCTACCACGAAACACCAACGCCCCGCCGGGTCAGACCTAGCGAGGCGTTATTTTTTTTACCTTAAAAAAATAAATACTTTTAGGAAGCGGGGGTGATTTACATCTCCTGAATAAAATGAGTGGGGGCAATTCCCTCCAGAGGCGGGCAGGCATGGATTGCCCCTACGAAACGAACTTTCGCTTATCCTTGACTTTTGCCCCTAATCTGCTAGTATAAAAAGTCTGGTTTAACACCAGATTAAAGACCAAGGCTCATTGAAAATATCCGCATAAATATCAAACTCAAACTCAACGAAGGGAGAATTGCCATGTCGAAAGACTTGAAAGCCGGCGCTATCGCGGAACTGAGGACTTGGGCACAAGAACAAAAAGCCGAAATCGCGCGGCGTGAAAAATCTCTGACGGCGCTACTGATAGCAGTTGTACCCAAAAATCTCGATTTGTGGCTCGAAGAAGGCGGCGAAACGGTGATCAAAAATCTGCTTGAATACGGCACCGCAAGCCGCAAATACCGAGACGATGATGATGACAAAAGAAGTTACAGCTACACCAACTTGAAGGATTTCGAAAAAAGGTTCCAACGGCTACAAGTCGCCTGGGCAGGAATCGTCAATATCAAAATCGACTGGGACGGCACCTACCGCTTCGAAGTTTCCTTTGCCGTCGTCCAAAAACCTGGCCGACGACCGAGCCAAAAATCGAACAACCAATAAGGGGAAAAAACAATGCATAAGTTAAGAATGTTAGGGCTAAATCTGTCCGTCGTAACTGGGGTGGTGGTGCTTCTCACTCTCTTCATAAGCATGACTCTCGCCCACTTCGGGCATCCGGGAAAGTTTTTCGCCTTTTATCTCGGCGGCGGCGTCTCCATTGCCCTATTCTGTGCCAGCGTCGCCTGCATTCTGATGGAATACCGACGACGGCCGCGCGGAGGCCTGAAAGCCAAAGATCTCAAAGTGTAATCACGGCGAGAATTTTCACATCTAACTCCGATGAGGAGGACACAATGCCATTTATAACCAGAAAGAAGTGGGATGAGCTACCGGTCGGCGTCAAACTCTGGCTCGTGGAAATCCCGAGAAAACGCAACAAAATGGATGGATCATTTCCCAAAGTGCAATCGTTTTGCATCCACAATGTGACAAAAGCAATCCCCAGCCTTCTTGGCGGCTGTCATTTACCCAATGGAGAGGTAATGTCCCTCGGCCTACCCGTCAGTCCGAAAGGTGAAATGCCTTACTGCCTCACCTTCGCCGAAGCGAGAGAAGAGCTCCGGAAGGCCTTGCGCCGATTCACGCCGCATTATGACTGGAAGTAATCTACTTCCGCCAACTTCAAAACACCAACGCCCCGCCGGGTCAGACCTGGCAGGGCGTGTTTTTTTAACTTAAAAAAATAAATACTTTTAGGAAGCGGGGATGATTTGCATCCCCTGAATGAGAATAAAACAGCCTAATAATCGGCTTCGTGAGCGACTTGCCGGCGCTGGATCAAGCCCATGCGGTAGGCGCGGCGCTGTTTCCTGCTCATGGCAAGGATAGCGCTGAGATCACCATGAAGCGAGTCGTGAAACTCATCTCGCCTGATCCAAAGCCGTTGCCAACACAGCTTCACGCCTCGGTTCCAAACCAACCTTTTGACTTTGAATAACCAGGCCTTGGGGCCGAACCATGAGCCAACTCCGATATAACGCAACTCAAGAGGCAATTTCTTTTTCATGCCATCCTCCTTGGTGGTGGTTGTGACCTCCTAAAAGTATTTTTTTAGTTTTGAAGAACGCTCTTTACTAATTATTAAACCCAAACTCGCTATAATGCTCGCCCTTTTTAATCTTCTCCAAAGTCCGCCGGACATCAGGCAAAACATTCTCCGGCAGATTATCCAGATCAAACCAAGTCAACTCACTGCATTTCTCCGGTTCCAGATTAACCACTTCACCAGACCACTTCTCGGCGCGGAGATAAATATCAAAATATTCTCGCCCGGTGGTTGATAGACGATGAACTACATGAATCACTGCTAAATCTTCCGGCTTTAAAATAATGCCGATTTCTTCGGTGGCTTCGCGAATCATGCACTCTTTCGCCGTCTCCCCGCCGTCAAAATGCCCTGAGACCAGAATATAATTGCCGTCCTGATAACCGGTATTCAATCGCCGTGAAAGTAAAATTCGCCCACCTTTCAGCAACACCAAATAGGCGGCGGCGTAGGGTTTGAATCTTTCTTCTTTGGACATAAAAATTAATAATACGCCACTTCCAACTTAATGCCATCCGGGTCGGCAAAATAGACGGCATAATATTTATCCGTGTATTCCGGAATCTTCTGCGGCGCGTCAAAGATATAAACGCGCTGCTTCAGCAGTAATTTATAGATTTGATTCACCTGCTTTACCGAGCGCGCTTTCAAACAAAGGTGATGAAGCCCGGGCGCGTCAAACTTGTATTTATATTTTGGCGTCGCGGCCTGAGAAATTAAAACCCCATAACCCTCCCGGCTCGCCCAGCCGGCGCGGTCCGCTTTAGCTGAAACTTGTTTATACCCCAACTCCTCAAAAATCGCCTTATAAAACAAATAGCTTCTCTTAAAATCCGCCACCGCGATTTTGGTGTGGCCGCAGGGGTCGTAGGGAATACTCGGCATATTAAAATATCAACTTATAAGTTATTCCTTCTCGCCACTTGGGATTATCCCATTTTTGGAATCCCAACTTGGCACAAAGTTTTTGCATTGGGATATTTTCTCTAGCCGTTTCCGTCACCACGCCGATAGCTTTTTTATTTCTAGCGTGCTCCAGACATCTAACCGCTAACTCCTGACCGATTCCTAATTTCTGAAAACTCGAGTCAACCAGTATTTCTCGGAGAAAAAAATAACCTTCCTCCCACCAATCTCGGTCAATCGAACAAAAACCCACAAACTCCGCGCCTCGTTTGGCAACTAAATATAAACTGTCTTTTAATGCCCAATTTTTCTTAAGCAACTCAATCGTGGCATCATCATAGATATAATTAAACGACGCCCGGCCGCGTAAAATCTCAATTTCTTTTTTATTAGTTATGACCTCGATGACCATACCCACTATAAAGTTAAAAGCATTACTTGGTTAAATTATTTTAAGCACACGGAACACAATGACCGCAATTTGAAATTTTACGATCTTCTAACTCAAGGGCAGCTTTTTTTGCTTTATTGTAAGAACTAAAAGGACCGTGCCATCTACCATTTTTATCTCCATGTATTTCCTCATGGCGCCCGTTACCATTATTACAATAAGCGCAGGTTGCTTTGTGAATCTTCGCCTTTTTATCTGCTACCCAATTTTCATATATATAATACATAAAGATTAAATAAAAGGTATTAAACCACAGGGTAAGCCCGCGAGGTATAAAAAAATTAATTTTACTCGTCACCCCTTACCACCTCTCCCCGCCGGAAGTGATTTCGACTTGTTTGATTGTCTCGCCGGTGCCGTCAACTGCGTATTTGGCGGTCAGCTCGATTTGTTGGCGGGCGCGTTTTGCTTGGCAGGTGTCGGCGATTAATTTTAACTCGCCGGAAAACGAGAGATAAAGCGTGTCGCCCTCGGTCCGGATGCCGAGGAGTTTAGTACCAACGGGAACCGAAGAGTAGTAACCTTCGGCTGCCCATTTGTCTCCCGGGCCGGCTAGCAGGAGGCCCAAATTTCGCTCCACGGCGCTCGCCCCGAGGTCGCCACCGGGCAGACTGACCCAAGAGACCAAGTTACAATTTTTGTTCTGCGGATCGTAACGAGTAGAAGCAAAAAAGATGTTGTTATACTCCGTTTCGCCGACTTGCCCGGACTCACCGCCGCCGACGGTCTTCACCGCGCCCGCCACCGCCGCTGGCTCGTTTTGGATAGTCAACTCCGGTCCGGTGGCTTCCGGCGTGTTGACCGCCACCTCGGCGCTCGTCAGCGGCCCATTAACTGAATACTTGGACTGGAGGCGGTCACCGAGGGTCTGACAACCAGACGGGACGACGATTAAAAACAATGTTAAAAACACTAAATTTAGTTTTTTCATAAAATTTTAAGAAAATAAACAACCAATGCTCAAGCTCCAATGTCCAATAACCACCTTTTAGCCTTTGAGATTGATTGGTCATTGGGATTTGGAAATTGGTCATTCTAATTAAGCTCAAAGGCTAAACACCAATCATTGACGCCTATTGTTTAATCGGCATGATCAGGTATAAGTAGTTCCTATCCACCCCTTCCTCCGCCGACGCTAAGACCGGCTTCAAAACCACCGGCGTGTTGTTGTCGACCACTTCCAGCACCACCTCGCCGGTGCCAACCGCTTGCAGTCCGTCCAGAAGATAACGAAAATTGAGAACGATCGAGTTCGGGTCGCCATTGATGTTCGCTTCCAGACCCGAAACATTTTCACCCACCTGAGCGTTAAGGGCCGAGACCACCACCTCGCTTTCCGGCTTAAATTCCAAGGAAACATCGTTGATGCCGGCTTTGACAAAAAGGCTCGCCGACTTGACTGCTTTGGTTAAATCAGCAACATTGGCAATAATCTGCGTCCGGTAACTGCCTGGTAAAATCGCGGCGTAGTCCGGATATTGGCCTTCAATCAGCCGCGAAATCAGCTCGACATTGCCAAAAACAAAGAGAATTTGGTTACTACTCAGGTAAATTTCCAAGTTGCCGTCCGCCGTGGCGGATTCGGTGTCATGGCCGCGCGCCACCCCGGATAAAATCCGCTGTAATTCTTGCAAAGTCGCCGCCGGCACGATCACTTTGCGGTTTTCACCCCCGGCAGAATTGATTTTCACCTTTCTTTCGGCCAGGCGATAACTGTCAGTCGCCGCTAAAATTAGCGATTTTTCCGCTGGTTGGAAGTTTAAAAGCACACCTGAAATCTCCGGCCGCGACTCCGACATTGCGGTTGCAAACACTACTTGCTGGAGCGCGTTGAGGAATTCCGAGGCCGCGACCACCTGCGGCTGATTTTTTTGCATCTGCGGCAAAACCGGAAACTCGGAAGCCGCCTCGCCTTTAATTTTGGTCTTATGGCTGCCACAACTGATTTCCAACTGTTCTTCTTTCAAAACCAAATCGATTTTCTCTTTGGGCAAAAAGCCGACATAATCGGCGAGCACCCGCGCCGGCGCTGTGAAGTCACCCTCTTCCTCCACCTTGCCGCGGACCACTGAGCTGACGCCAATCTCCAAGTTGGTGGCAGAAAGTTTTATCCCTTCGGCTTCGGCTTTAATTAAAATATTATTCAAGATCGGTAAGTTAACATTTTTGGTGGCAAGGTGGCTGACCGCCATTAAGCCTTGGGTAAGATTTTCTTGGGTGCAGGAGAAGCGCATATTTTTAATTAGTTTAACCGATCCCCGTTTGTGATTTTTCTGTCTTGGGGGCGGGAGTTATTATTATAAATAATTTATATATAAATACAGTAATATATAGTAAGGGCTGTGGAAAGTGTTAATAAGCGACTTCTAGCCAAGTGGGCAATGAAAAAAGCTGTTGAAAGAAACTAGCGTAAGTTGTGGGGCGGAAGGTGGATAAGAAATGTGTTCAGAGGGGAAGGCGAAAAAGGTGGGGGGAAGGTGTTGATGGCGAAGATAGTAGTTAATAACTTCTTAAGACTTTATTAACAGGTTGTTAATATAGTTTATCTGTTATGGCTAGAAGTTCAAAGTTCAAAACCCAAAGTTCAAATCAAGTTCAAAAATCAAATATCTATTCTTGGTTAGCCGTGAAGCCGCTTTTGGCCTTTGGATTTGATTTGAACTTTGAATCTTTGGATTTTGAACTTCTAATAGTATTTGTTTGTTTGAATAGCGGTTAGGTATTTTTAGCTGTAAATCCTCTGTTTAATTAGACTTACTTCCTGTCTCATCTTCTCATCCGTCTCCAACTCCCGTTTGATCTTGGTGCAGGCGTGCATCGCTGTGGTGTGGTCGCGGCCGCCCATTTCTTGGCCGATGCCGGGAAATGACGCCTTTAATTCTTCACGGAGCAGATACATGGCAATCTGGCGCGGCACTACCAGCCGTTTCTCGCGGCAGGCGCCGATCAGGTCGGTTAAAGACAAATCATAGAAATCGCAAATCACCGTCAGAACATTTTTGGCCGTGATAGCTTTCTTTTTTGAGCCGCTGGTGGTCCAGGAAGCCAGGATTTTCTTGGCGTTTTCCAGTGTCGGCTCCATTTTATTGACCTCAATCAGCGCTAAGATCTTGTTTAAGGCGCCTTCCAACTCGCGGATATTACTCGAAAAGTTATTGGCGATATAATGCAGGACTTCATTATCCATTTGAATGCTCCGTTCAATGCATTTGGATTCGAGAATCGCGATCCGCATCTCAAAATCCGGCGCGCCAATGTCGGCGATCAGCCCCCATTCAAACCGGCTGGTCAGGCGCTCTTCCAGAGAAGAAATCGCCTTGGGCGGCCGGTCGGAAGTGACAATAATCTGCTTATTTTCCTGGTGCAAGTCGTTAAAGGTGTGAAAGAATTCTTCCTGGGTGCCTTCTTTGCCGGCAAAGAATTGGACATCGTCGACCAGGAGCACATCCGGGAAGCGATAAACCCGGCGAAAGTCGTCCACCGTGTTCTCGTGAATGGATTTGATAAAGTCATTGGTGAATTTTTCGGAATTAACATAAAGAATTTTCTTGTGCGGGAAAAGTTCCAGGATTTTGTGGCCGATCGCCTGCATCAAATGGGTTTTGCCAAGGCCCACTCCCCCGTAAATGAAGAAGGGGTTGTAGGTCCGGCCGGGATTTTTGGCAATTGCTTGGGCGGCGGCATGAGCTAGTTCGTTGTTTTTGCCGACGACAAAGTTTTTGAAGATGTAGCGCGGATTCAAGCCGAAGCGGCTGGCCTTTTCTTCAATACTCGGTGACATGTAAGTGATTTCCGGCGCGGCTGGCGCGGCAACTGGCGCGGCAGTTTGGCCAGCAGCCGGGAAAAACTCTTGAGTTTCCGGCCGGGCTGTAGAAACACGAAAATCAACCTTTTTGATTTGGCCTTTGGTGATTTTGTCTAAAGTTTTAGTGATGTCAGATTGAAATTTTTTTTCCAGCCAAGTTTTGGTAAAAGTATTCGGCACGCCAACCACCGCTAGCGAGTCGGTAACCTCGAGAATAAAAGTTTTTTGAAACCAAGTGGTGAAGCTGGCCTTGGAAAGGCTGAGCTCTAATTCGCCGAGGACAGCTTGCCAGAGTTGTTGGTTGGTCATAGATGCGAGAATCAAGAATTTTGAATTAGGAATCAAGAATAAATGCCCAATGTCCAAGCTCCAATGACCAATCAAATTTCAATGACCAATGTCCAATTACCACCTTTGGTCATTGAACATTGATTGGACATTGGGATTTGGATATTGGACATTTTAAACTTGGTTGAAAGTTTAAACGACAATTTTTGAATTAGGTTGTTTGGATTTTTGGATTCGATGTCAGACTATTTTATCACATTATCCACAATTAAAGTATGGTCGGTTAATGGTAAATGTTGATGGCCTGTGGAGGAGGTGGGGAAAAGTAAAATTAAATTAACCTGCTTAATTGCCCGCTGGTTTTTCGGCTCCCAAAAGCCGGACAAAAATAATATCTTAGCTCGGTTTTTGGATGCCAGATAATTGACTTGGTTTAGGTTTTATGATAAACTTTGACCAGTTCGGTTACTAATCATTTTTTTATGCCAAAAAGAACCTATCAACCTAAGGTCAAACGCCGGTTTCGGAAGTTTGGCTTTATGAAAAGAATGGCCACCAAAACCGGCCGGATCGTCTTAAAACGCCGCCGGGATAAAGGCCGGAAGAAATTAACCGCCTCTGGTTAACCAGAAAAATGTTGAGCCCCCGGAAACGGGGGTTTTACAATAACTCAAAAAAGGGCTAAAATTAGATTATAAACTCAAAAGTCAAAAGTCAAAAGTCAAAACCACAGCTAAAAACGCAAAGCTTAACCTTCTCCGTACTTTATGCTAAAGGTATTCAAAGGGGTAAGTTAATCTTTTGAATAATGGGTTAAGAACTGTAGTTTTACCTTTTGACTTGTGGTTTTGACTTTTGAGCTTTGAGTTTTGAGCTATTTTCTATGCTTTCTAAACCATATCGTCTGCAAAAAGACCAAGAAATTAAGGCGGTTTGGCAAAAAGGCCGCAATTTCTATGGCCGTTACCTGGGTTTGAAGTTTTTACCTAATAAGTTGACAAACAATAGGTTTTGTTTTGTCATCTCTAATAAAGTCAGTAAAAAGGCCACGGCGCGCAATCGCCTCAAACGTCAGCTCCGGGAGACGGTTCAGCTTAATTTAGCTAAAATTAAAGGAAATAATGACATCGTGATTTCCGCTCGGCCAGCCAAAGAGGTTCTAGACCAAAAGTATAAGGATCTGGAAAGTGAGCTGTTTTGGTTGTTTAAAAAGGTTAAATTGATGTAAAATTAGCGATAAGCTGTAAGCTGTAAGGTTTAAGCTGTAAGTAAAATGAGTGTATGAATAAAAAATTTTCAATTTTTATAGAAATTTCTAAAGAATTAAATAGATATGGGATTTTGCCAACCATCTACGGCTCGTTAGGAGCTTCTCGCCTGATCAAAGTTAAAGATATTGATGACATAGATATTATTATTTCAGATACTTGGCTCACTAATAGATTTGCCAAATTTAAAAGAATTATGGCGGGAATTGGTTTTAAGCAAGACTCACAATATCCGCATGAATTTAATCGAGTTAAAAGCGAAGGGCATGTTGGTTTTGAGAAAAAAAGCGAACTCAAAAAAGATATGGGTGTTAATTCTAAAAACATTAAAATAACTAAAATTAATGGAATCAAATTTGGCGAATTATCGGCTAAAGATTATCTTAAGGTTTATAATAAAACCGCGCAACTGTATAATGGAAGAATGACTAAAATACAGTATAAAATTAAAGAATTAGAAAAGTTACTTTAATAGTTATCGAAATGTTTTCTTTATTAGACAACCTATCCCGGCAGGCGGCGGTTAGGGCGATTCGGCTTTATCAGAAAACCATATCTTTTGACCATGGCCCACTCGGCAAACTTTTCTTTTCTAACGGCTTTTGCCGATTTCACCCGACTTGTTCGGAATATGGCGTGCAGGCGATTCTGAAATATGGCTTAATCAAGGGCGGGCTAAAAACCGCCTGGCGGGTTTTGCGGTGCAACCCGTTTTCACGGGGTGGGAATGACCCGGCATAAGTAATTAAAAATTAAGAATTAATAATTAAGAATTAAACTAACAACCAAACCTTAAACCATTTCAGGAGGGGAAAATGGCGAAAAAGGCGAAAGTTAAGGCGCGGCGAGCGTTGCGCGAGGGCGGAACATTCACAATTACCAATATCAGCCAAAAAGGAGAAACAATTGCTCTTCATCTGCGACGCGAGACCGGGCATGGTCCGGGCAACGAGTATCTGCTAAAAGAATTGAAGCCGGAAGAACTGGCGCGCCTGGTTTTCGGCGGCCGGATTGCCGGAGCTGAGTTTCTGAATAATCAAGTTGTTTGCTTGATCGACGGCCGGTTAAGGCGTCGGCGGTTAGATTTGGCGGTTGAAGATCTGGCCGGCAAGCGAACGGTTTTGCGGGTCAGCCATGGCGCCAGAACGCTGATCTTTGGAAGCGCGCAAAAACCAGAGGAGGATTAAAAATGATTGGAAATAGGGTGGTTGGAAAAAGGCAAGATTTAGTTGACGGTCGTGGCGGGGTATTTGAGATTTATGGTGTCCTTGTTCGGCCGCGAAAAAAGAAGGTGGCGATTAAAATTTCGCGTTGTCCGCGGCGCGACGAGGATTCGGATGAAACAGATGTAGACTGCTACTTTCTGGAGTTGACGGCCAAGGAGACTGCCCAGCTGTTGTTCGGCGGTCGAGTGCTCGTCGTTGAACTCAAGGAAAATCACCACATTGTTGCCCGGATTAAAGAGACTGATGGCCGAACAGTCAGTCATGATCAAGATCTGAGAACTTCCAGCTACTTACTCAAAGAACGATACACGACTGTCAGATTGCGATCAGTCGGCGGTCAGCGGCGGGTTTATCTCAGCCAGCACACCAGTATCCGCCGTCACCCCCAGCGCCGGCGCGGCCATTAACTTATTTCTCAAACAACAAAATCCCTCGGCTAGTGCCGGGGGTTATTTTTTTTAAAAAAAGACCGAGGCGCGAGGGTCTCGGTTGGGGGTAAGTTGATTACTGGCGGTCGGGAGTTAGTATTTTATGAAAGGGTTTTCACCCTCCGGCCCTTTGTGCATGATTGATCCGCCTTCAAAATTTTTGCCGTGGCATTTCGGGCATTCTGATGGTGGGACAGCGACTTGGTGCGGATCGCTTCCATCAATGGCCGCCGAGATTTCTTCGCCGCAATCTTGGCAGGTCCAACGGTGAGTGAGTGGTGGGAGCATGGCTTGCCCTCCTTTTACTTAATTGTTACAGTTAGTTTAAATTATTTAGGTATTTTAGTCAAATAGTTGTAAGTTTAAAGGATAAAATAAAATCCCGCGGCAACTTTGTTGGTAGGTTGGCGCGGGATTAATGTGAGTTGTCCGGGTAGTTTGGCGGCCGGACGAATTTTTTGAGCCAGGGGTGGTCGCTTTTCGTCGCCAGATTCGTGAGGAAGCTGGTGCCGAAGCTGAGAAGCGTCGGGATAGCGACAGTCAGGGCTAAACGAGTCGTTCCGAGCCACCAATGGATCAGGAGATAACCGGTTAAGGTCATACTCGCCGGGACGAAACTGCCAAGAAGGTACGATTTGATTTCCGGTTTGACCGGAGAAAAGTGCTGGACTACTCGGCCGGTGACGCCGGTTGAAAAAAAGCCGACGATGGCCGAACCGATGCCGGCGAGCAGGAATTCTTTGGGGTGGACCGCATTCACCACCATCGCGGCTATGCCATTGAAGAAGAAAGACATAACCGCCAGTTTGAGGTTGAATACATTGTGGTAGATTTTTACCACCTTACGAAATAATCCGGCCAGCTTCCGTCGCCAGTTCATTATTATCTCCTTTCAAGGTTGGCGAAATTATGTTGTTTGATGAATGATTGAAGATTAGAGGAATTTAAAGATAGAGTCAAGGTTTAAAAATATGGCTAAATTTGACCATAATCTTAAAAAATGATATCTTAATAATGCTCAATTCCGAGCCAACATTTTGAGGAGGACAAAATATTGTCCAAAAAATGTGTTTGCGGTTCTAGCGCTCGCTCTGTTAACGGTTCAAGTTTGGTTGAATGCCCCAGTTGTCATAAAAAGTGGTATGACAACCATTGCTGGCAGTGCGGCAGTAATGTTGATAGCAGGACCACTACCAGATGTCCGGACTGCCATTGGTACCATTGCCCAGTCTGTGGCGTTTGTTCACTGGAGCACGGCTCCAGACAGCAGGAATCCGATCAGGATTGCTATGAAGCCGACAACTGTTTGCCGGCGTAAAATCCTTTGATTGGCCCTGCCAAAAAACAGTTCGCTTTTGCGGACTGTTTTAACTTAGCCAAATAAATCGCCCCACCATAGTGGAGTTCTGGAAATAAAAAACCTCGGTTGATGCCGAGGTTTTTATCTAAAACTTATTTTCTTAGTTTATCGTACTCTTCCACTGGTAACTGGATATCGTGGAGAATCTTGCGGAGCAGGCCGCGGCTGATTTCTTTGGCGTGGACCGGAATGACTGTGGTGCGGCCATCAGCGTGGCAAAAGAAGACATGTGAACCTTCGGCGTCCCGTTCAATAAAGCCTAGTCCCAAGAGAATTTTTATTAGCTTTTTGGGTTTAATCGGGACCAGTTTAGGCATAAGAAATGTTTAGATTTTGTATGCCCACAAATTTAGCTTTTTCCAAATTATCACGGCTGGTGTTGCGGAGGCAAACTGCCAGGACTTCTTGCAGATTTTTAAGCATTTCCGCTTGGGTTTTACCTTGGGCGTAACAGCTGGGAATAGTCGGAACTGAGCCGATAAAGACGCCATCTTCATCTTGCTCAATATAGACCGTAAAATTTAATTTTTTCATAGGTTTTTATTACAACTAAATACTATCAAAGTTAAGTAAATAAGGCAAATTTTGGGGTTTTGGTTACAAATCAGACAGCGGGTCGCCGGGGAAGAAAATGGTATTCAGGGATTAGTATTCAGGGATCAGGGAGGGGTTCGTATTCACCGTTCATGGATATAGTTCCCTGATCCCCGAATACTGTTCCCTGAATACTTTTTTAAAGATTCACTTCAATCACCTTGTTTTTACCCCGCAAACCTTGGGCAATGGCGACATTGCTTTTGGCGGTTTTGAATTCCTGGGCGACCAGCTCAATCACGCGGTCGTTGGCTTTGCCTTTGACCGGCGGCACGCTAACCCAAATCTTCCAGGCGCCGCTGGGGTCCTTGGCAATCTGGTTTTTGCCGGCTTTGGTGATGATTTTGGCGCGGATACGGAGTAACATAAAAGAAGAATCAAGAATTAAGAATCATGAATCAAGAAGCTCTTTTTATTCTCTTATTCTTAATTCTAGTTCTGATTTCTTAATAACTACTTGGTATATGGTATATCGTATATGGTATATGGCTGCTAAGTTAGCTTGGTTCTTTAGAGATTAACCTGACATTAAGCCCTCTTGATTCATGATTCTAGCTTCTTGATTCTCTTCTAGATATCATTTTGTTTGTTATTCTCCGTCCTAGGTTTGAGAAGTTTGGCGAGAATAGCCCGCACCTTCGGTTTAATCAGATCAGAGCCGTCAGACCAGAAGAAGGAAGCGAAAATACAGAGCGCGAGGACAATCGCCACTTCGGTCCAACCGACGCCGATTGCCATACCGATGCCGGCGGCGACCCAGAGGCCGGCGGCAGTGGTTAGACCGGCTATTTTCCCACCGTGGGTCAGAATCATGCCGGCGCCAAGGAAGCCGATGCCAATAACAATCTGGCCGGCGACATGGCTGGGGTCAACCGTGCGGCCGAGGAAACCGAACTGCGAAATCAGCGTGAATAAGGCCGAGCCGACAGTGACTAAGGCGTAAGTTTTGGTGCCGGCCGGCTTTTCGGCGAGCTTTTGCCGTTCCCAGCCGATCAGGGCGCCGAGGATGGCAGCGAGGAGGAGACGGAAGAGGAGGGTGGAGGTGAGCATAAAAAATTAAGAATTAAGGATTAATAATTAAGAATTGGGTATTCCGTGTTTAACCCAATAAGTATCGTTAAAAGTTCAAAACCCAAAGTTCAAAGTTCAAATCAAGTTCAAAGGCCAAAAGCGGTTTCATGGTTAGCCAAGAATAGCATTTGATTTTTGAACTTGATTTGAACTTTGGATTTTGAACTTTGGATTTTTAATGGTGGTTATTAATTTAAGTATAAAGTAGCTTCAACTCGGCTTTATTGGTGGCGGTGTCGTAAATGGCGAAAGTCGGGCGGGCGAAAAGGCCGGCGAGGGTGCCGGGGTTGAGGAGTTTGGTTTTGCCAACCATTTCTTCCCAAGGTTTATGGGTATGGCCGTAAAAGACTAAGTCGTATTTGCCGGTTTCTGCTAGTAGTTTAGCCGGTTCGGGGTGATGAGTAAAGGCGATTTTTAGTTTATCTAAAGTCAGTTCGCCGGTCTCGCCGTAGATTTTTATTTTCTTGGGGAAGTCAGCTTCTTTATCCTGTAAATGTCCGTGGTCGCCGTCCACATTGCCAAAGACCAAGTGAATCTGGCCGTCAAAGTTTTCGGCTAGATATTTTAAAACGCTGGAGGCGCAAACATCGCCGCAGTGAAGGATATTTTCAATGCCGGCGGCTTTGACTAGCGTCAGCATTTCGTCGATGTTGGGGACATTGTCGTGGGAGTCGGAGATGATGGCGAAGAGCATAGGGTAGAGAGTTAGACAGTTAGAGAGTCAGAGAGTTAGTGGTGTTAGTATCGGAGTGACGAATTGACGGCCGCGAAGCGGACGGAAATTCGTCCGTGCTGTTTACAGACGAATTTCGCTCCGCTCAATTCGTCATTCCGGGCAGGTTTCGGCTAGAAATTTTCGGGGATACTTTCGGTGATACGGTTTAAAAACAGATCCTTTTGGTATTGGTACTCTCGGCGGGAGAAAGAAGACTGTTGTTTTAAATTCTCGTATTCTTTAATCAGCCGCTGATTGGCTAGCATGAATTTGGTTAGTTTTTCGCTGACTAGCGCTTCGTAGCCGGAATAGACATGGATATCAAGTTCCCATTCTTCGCCCGGTATTTCAAACCGGGCAAACTCTTTTTCGCGTTGGAGCGGCTGGCCGAATTTGCTTTCCAGTATATTTATGACGGCCTCTCGGTTGCTTTTAGTTGTATACACAGCCACTTCAACATCAGCTGTGGGAATTTCATAAGCCACCGAACCAATGACGCCGACCCGGGCGTTTTGTCCCGCCAACATTTGGTTCAAGAGGCTGACATATTTGTCCGCCAAGACCCGCATTCCAGGACTGTATTTCTGCAGTTTAACCGGTTTTTCCTTATATTTATCAAAGAATTTTTTAGGAAATTTGTTTAGGGGTTTCATAATTATATCTGATAAGCCAACTTGTTTACTTTTTAAATATCCAAACTTTTTAAAGAAGTAATTTTAGCTTTCATTTTGGCTATTTTTCTTTCCCATAATTTTAGGTATTTCTGATAAATGTTTAGATAGTCATGGGCAGAGAGCTCACCGAATTTAATCCCTTTAATCTCGGTGATTTTAACATCTTTAGGGTTGATGTCCCAATTTTTTAAATCACTTGCTGGTTCAAAACCGATTTGTTGCCGGTTCTTAGTGAATTCATGAGGGTAGAGATGATCTTGCCGGTAACCGATGGACGCCATGATCTTTTTAAATTTTGAAAATTTTGAATTAAGCCAGCGGTCGGGAATTATAATGTCAATATCATTGACATCTTTAACTGTGACATAACGCGCTACACCCAAAGAACCATAAAGAATTGGCACAATGCCATGGTGATTTAAAGCTTGAACAACATTAAGAAAAATTAAAAACTTTTTAGTCATAAATTGGCAAGCATAAATTAAGAGTTTAGGAACGGAGGTTTTTTAGGAATTTTAAATCGCGGAGCCGCTCGGCCTCGCCCGGGGTTTCCAGGATAAAACTGAGTTTTTTTAACTTCAGATTTTTAACAATGGCAATAATCCCCTCGCGGCCGATCTGCCCGTCGCCGAGATCGGCGTGGCGGTCGCGGTGGGAGTTGAATTCGGCCAGGGAATCGTTAAGGTGGATTAACTTTAGATATTTCAAACCAATCTGGCGGTCAAACTCTTTGAGTGTGGCGCTAACGGCGACCGGACTTTGCCAACCGTAGCCGCTGGCAAAAGCGTGGCAGGTGTCCAGACAAACGCCGATTTTGATTTTAGGTAGTTTCTTGGTCACCGCCTTGATGATAGTACCCAGCTCGGCAAAGTCGTCGCCGATAATTTCGCCGGAGCCGGCGGAGTTTTCGAGCAGGAGTTCGCAAGAGCCGCGGTAGCCGGTTAAAACTTTAATCACGCCCTCGGCGGTTTGTTTTAAGGCCGGTTTAATTCCTAGATCTTTCGCCGAACCCAAGTGGGTCATCAGATATTTCGCGCCTAAGGCTGTACCCCGCTCCAGCTCTTCCCGAATGGCGGCAATCGAGCCGTATTTGATCCGCGGGTTAGCGGAAGCGAAGTTGATAAAATAGGGCGCGTGGAGGTAGCTTTCTTTTTGGCCGTATTTTTGACAGTTGGCTTTAAACTGTTTAATAATCTCAGGCGTTAATTTGGGCGCCGGGCCGCCTTGGGGCGGGCGGGAAAAGAATTGAAACACTTCTCCGCCTTCACGGGCGGAGTTTTCTGGGGCATTTTGAACACCGCCAGCCGCAGAGATATGAGCGCCGAAGAGCATAAAAGCATGGATTAACACAGATAAATACAGATGGGCACAGATTTATTTTAGCAGGGAAAGGAGGAAATAACAAAGGCGTAGCTTGTTTTTCGCTCTTACTAGTCCGTTTAGTTAAAACGAGGTGTACAGGCGTAGAGACGCGCCGCGGCGCGTCTCTACCAATGTACTTTTCTTTTTACTAGTTAGAATGTCATTCAATTCTTTCATAACTTCCTTAAATAAAATATCAGAGTAATCTCGTTTACCGCCGTTCAAGCAGTAGATTCCCGTAGGGGCAATTCATGAATTGCCCCTACCACCTTACCGCTAAAACCAAAAAAGGGCGAACGCTTGCCCGCAATACTACACATAGTGTTACAGGCGGGTATGGGTCTGCCACCTATCGTATTCTTAGCTAAATTTGAATAAAAAGCTTAAAAAGTTAGGGATTTATAAGGCAAACTATTGACATAATTTTGTTTATGTAGTATATTGGATAATCGGCGAGTGGTCAGTTTAGGTTATGAGACCAAGGCATTCTTCGAGGTCTTTCGGGGTAAAAAAAGAGGGCAAGAAACACATACAACCGCCCTAACAAAAACCCCGCCTATTTCTTTAAGAATAGTCGACGGCAAGGGTTGCCGAAGATGAATGGCCCAAATTTGGACCGCTCTTGGAGAAATGGCCTTGTGAGGAGGTGCCCCATGTCCCAGACCCAGAACCTGACCACGAGAATCGCGCTAGAGCTGATCCACGCGCTCCGTCTCGGGACTGATGATTTGATCAGCCCGGAAGACGAGAGGCATCAGCTTTCGGCACAGGTTCTTTACCAGCGGCGAGCGGCGGAGATTTGGCGGAAAGTCCGCACTCTCCGGCCGGAGACCTTGGGCATTATTTGCGCCCAGGCGCCGAACTGGTACCGCGTCGACTCTATGGGTAGGCAAATACCTAAAGAGGCGATGCCGCCGAAATCCGGCCTGGAAATTTACTATGTACACTGCGGGTCGTGGCTTGGCAAACATAACGATGGCCTCTCTCTCCTGCGGGAGATTGCGGTCACCGCGATTGTCGCCAAGATCTACGACCTCTTCGGTGGGAAGTAAAGGTCTAGGTCCATTTCATGGGCGTGTAGCAAAGTAAGTATTCTCGTCAGGGAGTATTTATGCGCTGCACGCTATTTTTTTGTTTAAAGAATAAGTTTTTTAACCTTTGCCCATCGCCTGCGGCGGGCTTGTTACTTTTGTGACCAAAAGTAACCAAAAGTCCCGGGGTGGCAAAAGGCCGATCTTCGTGGCGTCTTAGTTCTTCTCGCCCCACTTCGCCTGTGCTTCGGTTCCTTTACTCCTATATCCATCTTCTCTTCTGACGCAACACCCTTTAACTACCACCAGTCCGGTCGGCTCAGCTCGGGCCTTTGCCACCCCGGACCCCCTGCTGAATTAGTTATAGCTACTAAGTAGTAGAGATGTGCTGAAATAAAATAACCGCCGGCGATAGGCCGGCGGTTGTTCAAAAAGGAGTTTATTCTTAAATCTTAAATCCTAAATCTTAAATCTATTTAATTATCTTCCCCTTCAAAAACTCAATCACTTTCCGGTTGGTCAGCATGTTAGCGAGGTAGGCGCGGTAGCTGGGCGAGGCGAGATTTTCCATCGCTTCCGGGTTTTGGCCATAGGTTTTCTTGAGGTCTTCCAATTCGTGGTCGATTTCTTCCGGGCTGGCAAAGAGCTTCTCGGTTTTGGCAATCTCGCGGGTGATGAGCGCGGTCTGGACCCGTTTCTTGCCTTCAACCATAAAGTCTTTCTCTAGATCAGCCTCAGTCTTTTTAATATGCGTTAGGTAATCTTCAAACTTCAGCCCTTGGCCTTCAATACTGTGTTCCAGTTCGTGGACCATACGGTGGGCCTCGGCTTTAACCAGGCTCTCGGGCAGGTCGGAGAACTTGGTGGCTTTGACTAGCTCGTCCAGCATGGCGATTTCTTGGCGCTGGCTTTCTTTTTCCTCGGCTTCTTGTTTGAGGTTGGACTCAATGCCCTCTTTGACCTTCAGGAGGCTGTCGTAGCCACCAAGCGCTTTGGCAAAGTCGTCATTTAGTTCTGGCAAAACGCGGCGGAAAGATTCTTTAACTTTAACTTTAAAAGTAACGAGTTTATTTACCAGATTCTTCTGGTGATAATTCTCGGGAAAGCGGATTTCAAATTCTTTTTCTTCGCCGGTCGACAGGCCTATCAGCTGTTCTTCAAAGCCCGGGATAAACTTTTTCTCGCCGAGGACCAGCGGGTATTCCGGGGCTGAGGCGCCTTCCAACGCCACGCGGTCCAAAAAGCCGTCAAAAGAAATAACCGCCTTATCGCCATTCTCCAGTTTGCCCAGCTTCACTTCTTCTTTAGCGCGCAGTTGGCGGAGGTTTTCCAAAACTTTGTCGATTTCCTTTGGATCAATCTTAGCTTCTTTCTTGGCGACTTTAATCTTTTGCCAGTCGCCTAAGGTGATTTCCGGCACCAGAGTGACCACGGCTTTATAAACCAGCGGATTGCCGGGCACCAACTTCTCCAGATTAATCTGCGGCTGGCCGGTGATTTCCGCGCCTTTCAGTTCCTGCTCCATGGCGGCAAACAAGGTTTTGCCGATAATCGCGTCCAGCGCCCGTTCGTAAATTGCCATTTCGCCGACCGCGGTTTTGACCATGTCATAAGGTGCTTTGCCCGGCCGAAAGCCTGGGATCTTGACTTCCTCAGAAATTTTGCCGGCGGCCTTGGTTAAATAGGGCTCGGCTTCCAGGGGCGAGACTTCAATGGTTAGCTCAATTTCGGACTTGGAGAGTTGTTTTTTAGAGATGTTCATAGGTTTAAGATAGTTGAAAGTTATAAAGTTATCTACCTACGCCAAGGCTTCGGCAGACAGGTAAAGTTGAAAGTTGGCAGGCAAGGGGTTAAGGGGTTAAAAGGTTAAAGGGTTAAGTAAATAAGTTTAGATAGTTTAGCAGGTTGGAGGGAGAAAATCAAGGGAGTGAGATTTAGGATTTAAGATTTAAGAATGTCGGTAATTCGCGTTTAAACTAAAAATCAAGGTTAGAAAGTTAAAATAGTTAAAAAAGGAGTTTATTCTTAAATCCTAAATCTTAATTCTTAAATCTTAAATAAAAAAACGCCCCCGGCCGAGTGATCGGCGAGGGGCGTGGGGTTCGTGATGATGAGGGGCGGCGTCAGACGATGTCGCCGTCCTGGGGGTAAGGCGTGGTGATGGTGACGGCCCTGCCGGGAACCATTTTGCCGGAGCCGGGTTCGCGGACGAGGTCCACGCGCATGACTTGGTCGGTGGCCATCAGATATGGCACCTCCCCTGTTTCATTTTCCGCTTTGGTCGGTTTAAGAGGAATTGTAGTGCCGAGGAATTGCGGCCCTCCGGAGTTAAAACCCGCCACCTCTCTGGGATTTTCCTGCGACCCGCCATAAAGCATGCCGGCGCGGATACAAAAGACCTTGTCGCCGTCTTGGAGGCAGAGGGTAACGGCGGCGAGGTGGGTTGTCAGTGTGGCGATGACGGAGATTAAGCTATCCCGCACCACATTCATGAATTGGCCAACATCGCCAGCCTCGAAGTCCCCGAGCAATTTTTTCAGCTGGTCGATCACGCCGCCGATGTCTTTCGGCGCCAACTTGCCGGCGGCGAGTATCGGGCAGAGCCATTGCAGGAGGTTGACCTCGAATTCCGGCCGGTTGTTTTCCGGTCCGCCGATGAGATAAGTAATGGCTATTTGAAGCCTTTCCAGAATCAAGACATGATAGGGTTTTTCTTCGGATTTTTTGTCGGTCGTGGACATGAGCGATTTCTCCTTGGTGGTTGTGGTCCGCCAGCCTTCGTCCCGTTAAGATGGGGTGAAGGTTCGGCAGATCGGGTTGAGAATGAGGATATCAGGTTGTGGCGTCAGCCGGGGCTGATTCCGGGTAGGGGTCGGTGAGGAGCGCAGCTCGGGGCGCCAGGACATCGGTGTCGGGCTGGCGGACATAGTCCACACGGCGGACATTTTTCCAGCAGTTATTAACCTCGAGATTGAAACTAATGGCGCCGAGGGTGTCGTCTCCCAGGTTAATTTTAATAATAGTTTTGTTGCCGACGAACTTGTCGCCGGTGACCGCCGTGACTTTTAGGGGCGACTCCAATGAGCCGATGGGAGCACTGCCAACCGGTGTCACGAAGAAGACCCAGTCGCCTTCCTTAAGATGTAAGGTGTTGGCGGCGAGGTCGGCGGTCAGTTCTTTCTTCAGGAATTCAAGAAGTTCTTGAGCTGATTTTTCATCTCGATAGGTCAAGTGCTTGGTGTCTGACGCCTGAAATATCGCTAGGGCCTTGCTTATGCGGGTAATAGTCGGTTCGAGACTTTCCGGCTCGATTCTGCCGCTGGACAAGCGCCAGCAGTCGTTTTTTAAAGTTATCAGAACCTCCGACACGGAGTAGCCGCCGCAGTTGGGTTGAGCCAACACGGCCAGACCTTCCTCGATTTTGGTCAGGATCACTTCAAAGAGTGGCGGTTTTTGGGTCATCAGTATTTCTCCTTGTTTGGTCCATTATGGATATGGTTTTAGGTTAAATTGTCAGAGAGCGATCAGATTGCTACTTTGACCCAGGTTTCAGACAGCTGGTCGTAGCGTTCGGTGTTTTCATCAATCTTGATTTGGCCATCCTTGGTGGTTAGCGGCAGTAGACTGCCGCGGCGGAGCGACAGGTTGATCTCCTGTCCGCGGTGCAAGTAGTTTTTCTGGTCCCCGGGATTGCGCAAACGGCAAATCGCGGGGATAGAGATGCTATAAAAATCAGTGCTCATTTCCCTCTCCTTTGCCGGATTGGCGGCGGTTTGATTGATGGTTACCCTACTTTACGCATAAATTACAAAAATGTCAATGGTACAAGGTAGTTGGGCGGGCGGTTCTAAATTAAATGCCTATAAACTATAAGAATAATGTAAAAATCAAAAATCAAAAATAAAAATGACAGTGTAAAATGTAAAATTGCCAGCTTCTCGGCGATTTAATGAATTAGCTAGTTTACCAGACATTTTTAATTTTAAATTGTCATTTTTATTTTTGATTTTTAAATTTTACATTAAAAAAACCGTCCGGTGTTTCCATCAGGCGGCAGTTTGAGTTAAAGGTTTTATTTTACCCTAATCCCCTTCAACAGCGGCCAGAAGATGTCATCGGTCGGCGGGATGGCGAGTTCGCGGCGGCTGGTTTTAGCGGTAAATTTTACCGGCGCGGCTTCAATAATTGCCAGCGGCTGGCGTTCGCGGCCTTCGCCCATGGTTAAGACTGCTGCGGTCGCCAGGCTGTCGGCGACATTGACTTGGGAAATTTTCAGAATCCGGCCGAAGAGGTCTGGCTGGCCGCGATAGTCTTTGATGCCTTGAAACCCGGCGTAGCCCAGCGCCTGGCCGGTAATGCCGGCGCGCAAAGGCAAACAGCGGCTGTCAGTGATGATCACCCCGAGGTTTTTTAGCCGGTAAAGTTTTTTGAAATAATGGCAGATGGCGGCGGCGGCCCGGAAGCTGTCTTGAGGCAAAAGAATCAGCCGGCCAGCGGCGTTACTTTCATCAATGCCGGCGGCGGCCATAAAAGCGCCGTCTTTGATTGTCAGCCAGACATGCTTGGTCGGCGTGGCCCAACTGCTTTCACTTTTAATCAGCCGCTCTTTGGTTTTCTTGTCGGTTTGGTTCAGAAACCGCCCTTCAGCCAGAGCGACAATTTTGGAAGTGACTACCAAAATCTCCCGCTCGCGGAGGCGCGGGAGAGATTTTTTTAAAAAAGGCAAAAGTTTTTCTTTAGGCTGAAAGATCCGGGTTTTGATCGGGGTGATTTTCATAATCTTTGTCTTTTAAAAGCCAGATGCCGACATAAGACAGCGGGGTGTAAAAAAGCCCCATGGCCACTTTATACAGCCACCAAGGGATGGTGATGAGGATAATGGTTTTGACCGGGTAGACGCCCAGGAAAGCGACGAACATGAAAATCGCGGAATCCAAGAGCTGGGACCAAAGGTTGGAAAGGTTGGACTGGAGCCAAAAGGCTTTGCCCGCCAGTTTTTTCTTGAAGAAAAAGAAGGCCAGAACATCCTGATATTCGCCGATGAAGTAAGCGAGAAGTGAAGCAATGGACATTCGCAAGGAAACGCCAAAAATAGTGTTGAAGCTTTCCCGCGCCCAAAGGCCGTCGGCTGACCAAGGGGTAAGCAAGGAAATGACCGAGTAAATCAGCCAGGCGGCGATAGAAATCGTGCCGGCCCAGACAAAGGTTTTGGCGAGCGGCCGGCCATAGACTTGGCCGATGACATCGGTAGTCAGAAAGACAAAGGGAAAGAAAAAAACCGCCACCGACAAATGGGTGCCAAAAAGGAATGGCATCAGTTTCAGCCCCAGCGTGTTGGAGGCAAAAAGCGAGGTGAGGTAAAGGGTGAGGGCGAGAAGGATTTTGAAGTTGGTTTTAGATGGCATAATATTATATTCCCTACAAAATATCTCCTACGAATTACGAATCGCTTTGCTCTCCTACGAATTACGAATCAGCGCGAATGTACGAATCCAGCCACCACGGCGATTCGTAATTCGTATATTCGAGCTGATTCGCCTGCCTTCGCTAAAGCTACGGCAAGGCAGGTAATTCGTAGGGGCTCCCGTAATTCGTAGGAGTTGAGTATCTTAAATTAACAAACTAACCAGTAATAGTGCCACCACATTTAATATTTTGATCATCGGGTTGATGGCCGGGCCGGCGGTGTCTTTATACGGGTCGCCGACGGTGTCGCCGGTAACCGCCGCCTTGTGGGCGTCAGAACCTTTGCCGCCGTAGTTGCCTTTTTCAATATATTTTTTGGCGTTGTCCCAAGCGCCGCCGCCAGAGGTCATGGAAATCGCGAGGAAGAGACCGGTGACGATACTGCCAACCAAAACGCCGCCGAGCGCCACCGGGCCAAGTGTGAAGCCAACCAAGATCGGAGCAAGGACCGGGATCAAAGCCGGAACGATCATTTGTTTGAGGGCGGCCTTAGTGACAATGTCCACGGTTTGGCCGTAGTCGGGTTTAGAAGTACCGGCCATAATGCCTGGATTCTCGCGGAACTGGCGCCGGACTTCGTCCACCACCTTGCCGGCGGTTTTACCCACCGCTTCCATAGACAAAGCGCCAAAGAGATAAGGCAAAAGGCCGCCGATAAACAGGCCAACAATCACCAGCGGGTCATTGAGCAAGAAAACCAAGTCGCGGCCGCGATCAGCGAACTCTTGGACAAAAGCGGCGAAAAGCACGAGCGCGGCGAGAGCGGCCGAACCGATAGCGTAACCTTTGGTCACGGCTTTGGTGGTGTTGCCGACAGCGTCCAATTCATCGGTAATCATGCGGACTTCTTCGGACAGGCCGGCCATTTCAGCAATACCACCGGCGTTGTCCGTGATCGGGCCGTAGGAATCAATGGTCACAATAATGCCGGCGAGGCTTAACATCGCCATGGCGGCAATCGCCACGCCATAAAGCTGAGCCAGCCAATAAGCGCCCAAGATTCCGGCGGCAATGACGACGACCGGCAAGGCGGTTGATTTCATAGAGACGGCAAGACCGGCAATGACATTGGTGCCGTGGCCGGACTGGGAAGCGGCGGCAATCTGTTTGACCGGCGAGTATTTAGTGGAAGTGTAGTATTCAGTGATAACCACTAAGAGCGCGGTGACAGCGAGGCCGATTAAAGAAGCAAGGTAAATGGACCAGGTGTCATATTTGCCGTTCGCGGCCATAAAGGAATTAATCACAAAGTAAAAGGCCACCGCGGCGAGAACGCCGGCGACCGCCAAACCTTGGTACAAGGCGCCCATGATGTTTTTGCTTTTACCGAGGCGAATGGCAAAACTGCCGATAATGGAAGTGATGATTGCCACCCCGCCCAAAACCAGCGGCAAAAGAACGGCGTTATCAAAGCCTTTGAAGGTCAGAGCGCCGAGGAGCATCGCGGCGACGGAAGTCACGGCGTAAGTTTCAAATAAATCCGCGGCCATACCGGCGCAGTCGCCGACATTATCGCCGACATTATCGGCAATCACGGCCGGGTTGCGCGGGTCGTCTTCCGGAATCCCCGCTTCCACTTTGCCGACCAGGTCAGCGCCGACATCAGCCGCTTTGGTAAAGATGCCGCCGCCCAGCCGCGCGAAAACCGAGATTAAACTGCCGCCGAAGCCGAGGCCGACCAGGGTTTTAGCGGCATTAAGCGGGCTGACCCCAATCAAAGTTAAAAAATAAAAATAACCGGCAACGCCGAGTAAGCCGAGGCCGACGACCAAGAGGCCGGTGACTGAGCCGCCTTTGACGGCGAGATCCAAAGCCTGCCGCAAACCGGACTTGGCCGCTTCAGTGGTGCGGACATTGGCGCGGACTGAGACATTCATGCCGATGTAGCCAGCGAGCGCGGACAAAACCGCGCCAACCAAGAAGCCGACAGCAATCATCCAGTCTAAGAGGAGCCAGATAATCACAAATAAAACCACGGCGATCACGGCCACGGTTTTGTACTGGCGGTTAAGGTAAGCCTTGGCGCCAGCCTGAATGGCGGCGGCGATAGATTGCATTTTTTCATCGCCAGTCGGCTTTTTCATGATCCAGGAGATGAGGATCAGGCCGTAGGCAATGGCGGCGACGGCGGCGAGGAGGGCGAAGAGGACGGGTAAAAACATAGAGTTCTAATTTAGTTAATAATAATGATAGAGTTATTTAAAGTAATAAATGGGTTTAAAATGTCCAATGACCAAATCCCAATGACCAAAGGAGCTTAGAAGTTATTGGTCATTGGAGCTTGGGATTTGGTCATTTTAATTTGTTCGGTTGTTAATATCCGGTTTCTGGCCACACCGCAGTTAACAGTTTTTCCTAAGTCAAATAGTACAGATATCTTAGGGTTTTCTAGGGATTTTGTCAATCCGAGTAAAAGAAAAACCCCCGCTCCGCGAGGCGGAGGGAGGTTGATGGGGTGAGGAGAATATGAGTGGAAAGCGTTAATCGCCTTTTCTGATGACCACCGGTGATTTCAGGCCGGCGACTTGAACGGAAACCAAGCGGCCCTTTTCGTCTCGCACAACCGGCTTGTCAGCACGGGTGGCGTTGGTATTCGCTAAACGATGTTGCGCCGCTTCCCGGTTTCTTTTGGCAAGAGTTCGCTCACCGACCCTGGGTTTTTTAACTGGTGTGGGGCAATAAGCGTCCCTTCCAGATTTTTTATTGAGCATCTTAATCTCCTTTGGTTTTGTTCAGTTTGGGTTGACAATGGACTTTATTTAACCAAATCAGGCGGAGAAAGTCAAGGTTTTGTGAGTCCCGAGTCCGGAGTCCGAAGTCCGGAGTAAGCTTTCAGTTATTTAGCTCTGAGCTTTCTTTGGACTGTGAACTGTGGACTCGGGACTATTTTTATAAAAAAAGAAGACCGCGGTGTTCGCGGCCTTTTAGTAATGGTCGATGCGGCGTTGCCAGGTGTGGCCGACGCCGGAATAACGAATGTCTTCGGCTCGCATCAGGGCGTTTTCGGCGGCCGCGAGCAGGCCGGGCGGCAAGGTTTCCTTGACCGCGAAATTCATTTGGCCGTTAAGTTGCAGATAGACCGGCCAGACCGCGGTTTCAAAATCGGCGCCGTGGTCCAGGAGCCAGCCCAAGTGATGAGAGAGCAAGCGCAGCCGCTGTTTGTAATCGCGAGTGTTGGTCAGCCGACCGTTGATGATTTGCAACCCTAGCGCTTTGAAAGCGTGGTCGTCGCCGGCGCGCCAGAGATAGCATTTGTGCAGATCGTAGCGGAGGTTCAAAGGCATTGCCGGCCGTTCCAAATATCTGCCGCCAGTGAAAAAGTCTCTTCGCCAGCGGCCATGATATTTGCCTTTGCCGGGCCAGGTTTTATAGTAGTAGCCTTCATTGATGATGCGGAAAATGGCTGAAATCAGCGAGGCGTGCCAGGAGGTTGGTTGATTTTTTTCAATGGTAAAGGGTTGGCCCTTAAACTGGCGGATGGCGTCTTCATCAGTCAGTCTCTTTTTTCTCGCCCAACGGCTGATGGCTGCGACTTCCTCGCGAACCGGGAAGTCCGGCGCGCTAAAGAAGATATTGTCGGCGTAGCGGGTGTAAACGCCGCCGATTTTTTTTGCCAGTCGTTGGAGTTTTTTATCCAGCGGCTGGAGACAGAGGTCAAACAGCCGTGGGCTGGTGGGCGCGCCTTGGGGCAGACTAGAGCGGAAGCGCGGGTCGGTTGGCCAAGTGGTCAGGCAGGTCAGGAAGTAAGAGACATTTTTGCCATACTTCAGCCAGCGAAAGCAATTATAGACCGCGATGCCGTGAGTGTTGGGAAAAGCGTCGCGCAGGTCGCAGGTGAAGATGGGGTGGCCTTGAGCCAGATGCGGTTCTAAGGCCGCGCGGATAGATCCGCCGCTGAAGCCGTTGACCATGGGCAGGCGCTCAACCGCTTTCAGAATTTTTTGGTTGATTGTCCATTGGATGGTTTTCAGGTCGTCGTTGGGGCAAAGGAGCAGGCGCTTTTTGCCGGAAGACTTGCGGCGCCACGAGCGGTAGTAGAGCGTTGGCTCGCGCCAGAGGCTCTGGCGCAGTAAATCACAGAAGGCCTCAAAGTCAATTGCTTCCTTGATTGGCAGATCGTATAAACCCAGTTCCCGCCAGAGCCACCAAGCCGCTTTTCTGCCCCTCGCTCGCCGGAGGGGGTTATAGATATACTTTCGTTGCATTTTCCCCTCCGCTCAGTTGTGGTTTTTAGTTGTCAAAGAAAAAGGGAGGCGGTATGATTCCGTCCCTCCCCAGAATTAAGTCAGGCTACCTTCCTGCACATCGTTTCCGTTCCGCTCGAGATGTGTGGGTAAGCTTAACGCCATCAGAATTCTGACAGCGGCTCTTGGGTCGATTAGCGCGGTGGACTTTTCGCAAAATTTGGTATTTTGGCCGGCTTGGAGCCGGTCCGACAGCGTTGGTTTATTCGCGCGAAAAAGTCACCGTAGCTAACCAGCTTAACACTGAAGAGCTGTCTCTAGCCTGACCTGACTCAATTTAAGCAGAGTTTAGGATTTTGGTCAATCTAGATAGTCCCGAGTCCCGAGTCCGGAGTCCGGAGCGAGTTTTTAGTTATTTAGCTTTCGGTTGTCTCTGGACTTTGGACTCAGGACTCCGCTCTCCCTTTCCATTGACCGGAAAGCCTAAATCTGATATTCTACAACTGTTTTAGGCTAAATAAATACAAACCATATTTCTCATTTATTCAAAAAATTCGCGGTCAAAACTATCGCCGGCAGTTTTAAAGGGTTAATCGCCCTCAAGAACGGCCTGGTGATTTTTCATAATCGGATTCTGCGCCGGCCGCTTATCAAAACCGGCGGCGCGGTGGTCAGCCTGGTTATCATTCCGGGTTACAAAGTTTACCTCTTTGCCAAGAAGCGGTTGGCGGTTGCTTACCACCCGACCGGTAATAAGTTTTGGGATATTGTCACCAGTCGTTATATTATTCACGCGATTATTATCATCATCGGCTTAGCCGTCACCGGCAATAATATCCGGGCGCAAGTGGTGGGTTTTCGCGATGAAAACTACGGCCATCAGACCATGCTTTACGCTTTGGTCGGCGGTGATGAATTAGGGCTGACTGAAGAAACCAGCGACAATACCATTGATATGCCGCCGGTTGATTATTTGGATTTTCAGGCGGGCATCAAGTCGGCGCCGGCTGCCACCACTCCTGAAGAAGCCATGATAGCGATTGGTGATGAGGCGATTTTGACTCAAGGCGGATCGGCTTTGATCCGGCCGGATATTTCCAATATGGCAGAGCCGACCGGCACCGGCCGCACCGAGCGAGAAGCTTACATCGTCCAAGAGGGCGACACTCTCGCTTCGATTGCCGCTAAGTTTGGCATTTCAGTTAACACCATTCTTTGGGAAAATAATTTGACCGAGAAGAGTTACATCCGTCCGGGCCAACAGCTGACGATTTTGCCGGCGACCGGCGTCAACCATAAAGTCAAACGCGGCGAGACGCTTGCCTCGATCGCCCGGCAATACGGCGTCGAGCCGGCGGTGATTATTGTCTATAATGATCTACTTGACGAAGACACCATGCAAATCGGCCAGGAGTTGTTTATCCCCGGCGGCAAAAAAGCGCCCGCCTATGTTAAACCGCCAGCGGCGCGGGTGGTGCAAAGCTATGTCGGTTCGCCGCCAGCCGGCTCTATCCCGAGCTCCACTCGCCTGCAATGGCCAACTTCCGGCCGCGCCGTGACGCAGTATTACAGTTGGCGGCACACCGGTCTGGATATCGATGGCAATCTCAGTTCGCCGATTTACGCGGCTGAAGCCGGCACGGTGATCCGCGCCCAAGTCAGCGGCTATAATGGCGGTTATGGCGAGAATATTATCATTGACCATGGTAATGGCATGCAAACGCTTTATGGCCACCTGAGCAAGCTGTTTGTCGGGGTCGGCGAAACCGTCACCCGCGGTCAAACCATCGGCATGATGGGTAATACCGGGCGCTCGACGGGGAGCCACTTACATTTCGAGGTGAGAGTGAATGGAGCGAGACTCAATTCTCTGACTTATATAAGGTAATTTTTAATTTTTAATTTAAAATTTTTAATCAATTTATAATTTTTAATTTTAAATTACCACGAACTCGGTTGGAGGCTTAAAATTAAGAATTAAACCTTAGACATTCATTAAAAATGTCGGCCTTGCCGACATCCCGCCGGGGCGGGATGGTTGCTGAAGCAACCAGAATTTTAAATTAAAAATTGCCTTAGATTTTATCTTGTAAACTCGAAATAATTTTAGAGAAAATGAGGGTTAGTTCTTGGGTTTCTCGCCAATGAATTAGCACCTCATTTTTTAATTGTGGCTGGATTTTAGCTATAATTCTTAGCCAATACTTGGTTTCTAGCGCTTCTTTTTTGCAAAGGTAGATTTTATTTCTAAAATCTCTTTTAGAACTAGCGCCATTAGCTTCCATGTAGTTTGCCCCGATAGATGTGCCGGAACGAAATAGTTGGCTTATAGCCGACTTAAAAGTATCTTCTACGCTAACTTTTCGGCAGAATTCAACCAAATTTTCGCTAAATTTATTAACCCTTTCCTCTAAATCGTATTTGTACATAAAATGGAAGTAATTTTTAATTTTTAATTTAAAATTTCTAATCAATTTATAATTCTTAATTTTAAATAACCGCGAACTCGGCTTCAGGTTTAAAAATTATAAATTAAACATTGGATATTCATTAAAAATTAAGAATTTTAAATTAAAAATTATTTACTACGGTATTGCAGCGCCTCCGCCATATGCTCCGTCTTAATCGTCTCCTCCCCGGCCAGGTCGGCGATGGTTCTCGCGGTCTTCAGTAGTCGGTGATAAGCCCGGCCAGACAACTGGAGCCTGACCATGGCGGTTTTCAGTAAATCAGAACTAGCTTGGTCGATCAGACAGTATTTTTGAATCTCCCGTGGGCCCATTTCGGCATTGGTGACGAGGTTGGTACCGGAAAAACGGTTGGCTTGCCGTTCCCGCGCCAGGATAACCCGTTCGCGGACAGTGGCGGAATTCTCCTCAACACTCGCGGCTTGGAGTTTTTCAAAGTTGAGCCGTGGCACTTCCACCTGCAAGTCCAGCCGGTCGAGGATCGGGCCGGAGATTTTGTGGTTGTAGTTGCTGATTTGGTTCGGCGAGCAGACGCAGTGTTTTTCCGGATCCGTGGCATAGCCACAGGGGCAAGGATTTTTACTGGCAATCAGCGTAAACCGGGCGGGAAAGGTCAGACTGCCGGCGGCGCGGCTGACGGTGATAATGCCGTCTTCCAGCGGTTGGCGGAGAGTTTCTAGAACTAACCGCGGGAACTCGGCGAACTCGTCTAGAAAGAGCACCCCGCGGTGGGCGAGCGAAATCTCACCGGGCATCGGGATTCGTCCCCCGCCGATCAGGGCGGCGCCGGAGCTGGAGTGGTGCGGCGCGCGGAACGGCCGCTGCCAAATCACCGGCTGGCCCTCCGGTAGCCGTCCGGCGACGCTGTAGATTTTAGTCACTTCCAGGATTTCTGCGGCCGAGAGCGGTGGCAAGATGGAGGGTAGGGTTTTGGCAAGCAGGGTTTTGCCCGACCCCGGCGGGCCGTTCAGAATCAGGTTGTGCCCGCCGGCCGCGGCGATTTCTAGGGCGCGCTTGGCCTGGTGCTGGCCTTTCACATTGTTTAAATCCAAACTCCAGTCAGTCCGCTCAGCAGGCGGTTGCCGGAAGCCGGTTGTGGAAACGCCAATTAGTTCGCAGGCGCCGGTCAGGTGGTCAATCAACTGCTTCAGATTATCTAGCGGCACGGCGTTGAGGCCGGGAATCAGGTCGGCTTCGGCTAGGTTCGCCCGCGGCAGATAAAGGTTTTTAAATCCCCGTTCTTTGGCGTAAAGCGCCACCGACAGCGTGCCGACAACTGGCCGGAGTTTACCCTCGAGCGACAGCTCGCCGATAAACAGCGAGTCACTGAGATCTAGTCGCAACTTCAAAATCTCCAAAACCACACCGACCGCAATCGGCAAATCATAGGCGGCGCCGGTTTTCTGGTTGTCGGCTGGGGCGAGGTTCACAATCACCCGCCGGTCGGATGGGAACCGGACGCCGGAGTTTTTGATCGCGGCGCGCAGGCGCTGGGTCGCCTCCTGAATGGCCTTGTCCGTTAGTCCGACAATGGCAAAAATCGGCTTGCCAAAAGCGATGTCGGTTTCGGCTTCCACGGGGGCGCCGTCGAGGCCGAGGAGGGAGCAGGAGTTTACAGTATTTAACATAGGAGATTTAAGATTTAGGATTTAAGATTTAAGAATAAAAAATCACATAACACATAACATGGAACAAGGAGGTGCGCCGGGGTAGTCGCTGCTTTTTGCTGGTTTTCCAAAGCATAGCGCCGATTTCACTCCTCTATCTTAAACCTTTAGATATAAAAAAAATCTAAACTCCGGGTAGGTCGAGTTTAGAATTATTTAATGATTATTTTAACTAGATTTTAGATTTGGAGTGGCAGTGTGATCATAATCAGATTTTTAGTTTTGATAATCGGTTTTTGGATATTCTTGTTCATGGTATTCCTTTATTTCGGGTTTAAGAAAAATCTCGCCCTTATTTTGTAACTCTTCCATTTGTTTTTGTAGATCTTGGTCCCACTCTGGTATATTCATTAAACAAAAATCATAACAACAAGTTGGATTTATTTTTTTCTCCGTTGCTATTCCTATAACTTTTTTATTCTGTTTATAAATTTCTCGCGCAACTAGACATATCGCTCCAAGCATCGCCCTTCTTTTTTCTCTTGGTTCAACATCATCCATAAAAAGAAAGCAGTATGTTGTGTCGGCTCCAACCGAGATTCTTCTATATATAGGATGTTCGGTGTCTAGATGCGAATTTTTATGGGCTTCAAAATCAATTTTACTTAAAAAGCGTCTTTGAAATCGGTTCGGTCTTGCTAGTTCGCGAGCAACTAGTTCGTATTGCTTAGATCCTTCGTGTGCCCTGTTAATAATACTATCCCAAAAGTAACTAATTTCATCAGCTTGTTTTTTGGCTTTATATTCTGGCTTGCTTTGAAGATGCCGCCAAGAGCCGTCAGTAATCATTATATTGTTAGCTTCGTTTAAACCATTAAAATTTCTGTTATTCATTAAATAATAAGCTAGCAATTCTTCTTCGCCCCCCATTATAATAATGGTTTTTTCTTGTTTTAAAAAGTTTTCTTTTATCCTTAGATATTCAGTGAAATCGCTGACAGTGTCAAGTTCATTTAATACTATTTCTGTAAAGTCTTTATTAAATACATGAATTGAGTTATTTTTAAATTCTTCAAAGAAAGAAAGAAGATCGCCGTTTTCTCCAAGTAAAGCAGAAATTAAATAAATATTTTTGATTTGCGTGGCATCAAATTCTTCCTCGCCCCTTCTTGGATTTTTAAGCGTGATTTTTCTTTTTAGATCAATTAATCGTCTTTTGGCTCCAGCGAGTTGTTTTAAGTTTTTCTCTGCCTCGGACTTTTTATTTGATTTAAGATCTTTAACTTGCCAAATGATAGCCGTGTCATCAAAAATAACTAATAAGTCGCATAATTCTTTTCCGTCTGGTAAAAGTGGGTTCAAATAGCACCAATCTGTAAGGAAGCTTTTTAAAGCTAAATTATGGATAAACTCCTCAGCATTTTTACCTTTTAATTGAAGAAAATATTCTTTTGAATGGACAGTATTGGTCTCCTTAATTTTAAATTTTGAGTTTTGTATTAATTGGATGGCGAGAACGGCGACACCCACCGTGATCATAGTGTCGGCGAGGTTGAAGATCGGCCAGAAGTTGAAGTTGAGGTAGTCCACCACTCCCCCGTAAAGCAGGCGGTCGAGGAGGTTGGAGTAGGCGCCAAGGATAATTAAAGTTAGGGCGGCGATATTTGCTAGGTTTTTTTGGTGATAGCTTTGGTAGAGAAAGAAAACTAGGCCGGCGAGGACGATGATTATTAGAAAGTTTAAGGCCCAAGTTAAGGCGGCCGGTACCGGCAAGCCAAAGACCGCGCCGGAGTTGAGCCAAAAGCGGCCATCAAAAAATCCCCAGGTATGCCCGCCGACGGTCGGCTGCCAAACTAACTGGGGATTAGAGAGAAATAGATTTTTTAGAAAGCGGTCGAGGAGAAACCCGACTAACGCCGTGAGGTTGATTAGAAGTAGTTTGCCCTGGGACATAGAAAGAGTATTCAGGGAGCAGTATTCAGGGATCAGGGAGGGGTTCGTATCAGCCGTTCATGGATATAGTTCCCTGAATACTGCATACTGTTCCCTGAATACTCAATTAAGCCTTACTTAATTTATTCTTACAACTAACACACGCCGAAGACGACGGCCGAGCGAGGAGTCGCTTTTCGTCAATTTCTTTGCCGCAGTATTGGCAAACGCCGTAAGCGCCGTCAGAGATTTTCTGGAGCGCTTTCTCAATATCTTTCAGGCTGTTCTGCAGGCTTTCTTCGAGCGATAGGTTATCGCTGTACTCGGCGACTTCGGCGGCGTTCTCGTCTTCTTTGTCGCCGAACTGCGGAAAGGTGGCATCAGCGGCCTTGTCGTCGCCGGTAGTGAATTTTTGGAGTTCGCTGACAATTTTGCCTTGGCGGTCCAAGAGGTCGGCTTTGATTTTGTCTAAAGTTTCTTGTTTCATAAATTTAAGTCCGGGGCTACCGGTTAAGCTTTTAACAGGTTAATTATAGAGGATTAGGATAGAAATGACCACTTAAACTTTGTGGTGGCTGATATTATCTCATAACGGTGGCAATAGTCAATAGTCCCGAGTCCGGAGTCCAGAGCGAGCTTTCAGTTAATTAGCTTTGAGCTTCTCTGGACTTTGGACTGTGGACTCCGGACTATTTTCGGTAAACGAAAAAGGCGCTGTCAAAACCCGTATGTTTAATTTTATGGTTAGACAGCGCCCGAGGAATCCCCGGGCCGTCCGACTAGCCACGCGCAACTGGAGAAAACCGCGGTTTTCTACACTTGTGCGTGGCTGAATCAGAAACCAGACCTAGAGATTCTGTTTTTTGGCGAACATTTCTCTCCTGTTAAATGTTCTTACTAATCCACCTGATCTCGGTAGTATGCGTTTTTAGCGCCTCTGCCGGCTTTTATTTTTTGTTTTTTTTAAGCAGGGAGTTCTGCTTTATTTATATAGATCGAGTGAATTAGGAGAAAATAGGCTTAATTTAGCTTAATTTAGATAATTCAGCCCATTTTCCCTAAAAATTTGTGAAAAGAGCAAACTTATTAACAAGTTAATTATAGCATAGATTTGCTTTCGGGGCAACAAGTCAATATAGTATAATTTGACTAATTTTAGATAAATAACTCTGGGGATAACCTTGGTTATTAACATTGATTACAACATATTCTATTCAGGATACCAACAGGATATCCACAGAAAGTGGAAAAGATTGTAAAATAAGAGAAAATAGCGAGAACATGGGTAGGGGCAATTCATGAATTGCCCCTACGGCATGTCCCTACTAGGAATTTTATTGACAGCGGGTTGGTTATTTGGTAAAAATAGGTTAAGTTAAGCCGTTCTTTCAACCCATTACAAACCCGGAGGAGAAAATGGCGGTAACAGTCACGAGTGAGGCGTTAGCTGGTTTGCAACCAATACAATTGGCTTGCGACCCGGAACAAAGCGACTTTGCCAATTTTTTATTCAATATGACGGAGGCCGAAAGTAAAGGGGCTGTTCTGGCCGTCCGGTTGGGTGATGCCAAGGAGTGCCTGGTTCTCCAAAGAGGCAATAGTAATACGCCGGATTTTATATCGGCTGTTGGGAATAAGTCTGGCCAATTTTTTCACCTGCCCCAAGGGCAGTTTGACTCCTTGAACAAGGAAAAGCGCCGCAACTTCAGTGATAGACGAATCGGTAAAGATAATCGTCGTAAAGGACCACGCGAACGCCGCAGACCGGCGTAAATCGTCACAAATTTTATGAAGCCGTCCTCGGCATGAGAGACGGCTTTTTTTATTTTAAAAGTTAGATAACTCCCCACACCCCCTTCTGTCCTCCCCCTCACTAGTGTCCCATTAAAACTCCCATAGCCGAGCCTGTTTCTGCATAAACTCAATTAAAACCTGCGACGGCGAGTTAGAAATCAGCTCAATTACGGGAATTTTCTCAAACAAGGAGACACTTAGAAT
>JBAZBH010000008.1:0-49848 GCA_041671565.1 Patescibacteria group bacterium | reverse complement strand
AACCAAAGTTAGCGACTGCGAGGTGAGGCGGGGCGAGAAGTAGGAAGATGCCACGAAGATCGGGCTTTTTGCCACCCCGGGACTTTTGGTTACTTTTGGTCACAAAAGTAACAAGCCCGCCGCAGGCGATGAGCTAAAAAAATTTATCCTACCAGACTAAATAACACAGCCAGAGGCTGTGTTATTCCGAAAAGCACAACGGGGCAGATGCCCCGTTACTCCGCTATCTAACTAATTCAGGGCGGACACATGGGTCCGCCCCTACAAACCCTTGATTGACCCGCCCGCCTTTTTAAATTATACTAGGCAAATGTTGAAATTAACCAAAAAATTCACCCGTTGCCCCGAAGATTTTGTCTGCCGAAATTGCGGCCAAGCGGTAGTCGGCAACGGTTATACCAACCATTGCCCGGCTTGCCTTTATAGCCAACATGTTGATAACCAGCCCGGCGACCGGCAAAACCATTGCCGCGGCTTGATGGCGCCGATTGCTGTCGCGCCGAAAGGCGACTCTTATATTATCACTCACCAATGCCAAAAATGCGGTGCGGTCAAAAATAACAAGTCGGCCGCGGGCGATTCTTTCGAAGTTATCCTGCGAGTGATGGCCGACCGGACCAAAAAAGAGTAAACTGCTGGTTATTCTTCCGCAATAAATTTAGTCTAAAGTCAACCGGCTTTTACCTTGCATTATTTTTTTAAAGAGTATAGAATTATCCCCAGTTATTATGAGCTTAAACGAAAACAGTAAAATACGGCTTTCAGTCTTGGGAGTTTTAATTGTGGCGATCTTGGCCGGATTTTTAGCTTATCCGGTCATTTTTAATACCAGCGCCGACTGGCTCAACAGCAAGCTGGGCATCACCTTGCCGCATTATTGGAATTTGCCGTTTAATTTGGGTTTGGACTTGCAGGGCGGCACCCATTTGGTTTATCAGGCGGATGTCAAAAATATTCCGGCTGGCGACCGCGCCTCGGCGGTGGAAGGCGTCCGGGATGTGATTGAACGCCGGGTGAACGCTTTTGGCGTAGCCGAGCCATCAATCCAGACTAGCGGCAGCGGCGACAATTATCAGATTGTGGTGGAACTCGCCGGAGTCAAAGATGTAAATCAGGCGATAAAAATGATCGGCGAAACGCCGCTCCTAGAATTTAAAGAACAGGGCACAGCGGAACCGTTGACCGCCAAAGAGCAGGCGGATTTGGATAAATATAACCGTGACGCCAAAGTTAAAGCTGAAGGCTTATTAAAGAAAGTCTTAAATTCGCCGCTTAGCGAATTTGGCGCGATTGCCAAGGCTAATTCCGAAGATCCGGGCTCGGCGGCCGCGGATGGCGACCTCGGCTGGCAGAAACGCGGCACCTTTGTGCCGGAGTTTGATCAGGCGATTTTTGACACGCTGAAGAAAGGCGAAATCAGCCATAAGCTGATTGTCACTAAATTTGGCTACCACATTATTTATAAAGAAGATGAGCGGGGATCGGGCGACAGTTTGGAAGTGAAATCCCGCCATATTTTGATTAAAACCAAAACCGCCGAAGATATTCGGCCGAGCGGCGAGTGGAAATACACCGGCCTGACCGGCAAACAACTAAAAAAATCGGCGGTGGAGTTTGACCAAAATACCGGCGCGGCTAATGTCGGTTTGGAGTTTAATGACGAAGGCAAGGATTTGTTTGCCGCGATTACCAAGCGCAATGTCGGCAAACCGGTGGCTATATTTTTGGATAATGAGATAATTTCCGCCCCTCGGGTGAATGAAGAAATCCCCAACGGCAAAGCCGTGATTACTGGCAATTTTACTTTAACTGAGGCAAAAACCATGGTCCAGCGGCTTAATGCCGGCGCTTTGCCGGTGCCGGTTAATTTGATCTCCCAGCAGACGATTGGCGCGACGCTCGGCCAGGATTCTCTGCAAAAAAGCTTGTTCGCCGGCTTGATTGGTTTTTTGGCGGTGATCTTGTTTATGATCCTTTACTACCGTTTGCCGGGCCTGCTCGCGGCGATTGCCCTGACAATTTATGGTTCGTTGATTCTCGCGATCTTTAAAATCTTTGGCTTTACTTTGACTTTGTCTGGCATTGCCGGCTTCATCTTGTCGCTGGGCATGGCGGTCGACGCCAATGTTTTGATTTTTGAAAGAATGAAAGAAGAATTCCGCGCCGGCAAGAATTTTCATAACGCCATTGACGAAGGCTTCCGCCGCGCTTGGTTCTCGATCCGCGACAGCAATATCACCACCATGATCAGTTGCGGCGTCTTAATTTGGTTCACCACCAGCTTGGTTAAAGGTTTTGCCGTGACTCTCCTTATTGGCGTGGTGGTTTCGATGTTCACGGCGATTGTGGTGACTCGCGGCCTACTAAAGTCAATTGCCGGACCGCGGGTGGAAAAATGGTATTTCTTATTTCATCGCCCAAAACCAGTGGTTGAAAATAAACCAGAATAAATTATGCTTCGCATTGTCTACAAACGAAAATTTTATTACGCCTTTTCACTCACCTTGTTTATCTTGGCGATTTTAGCCCTGTCGTTTTGGGGTTTAAAGTCCGGGGTTGATTTTACCGGCGGCAGTTTGTTGCAGGTCAATTTTGAGGGAATGGCGCGGCCGCAGAATGATAAAATAAAAAACGCTTTAAACGGCCTAAATTTAGACGAAATTATCACTCAGCCGACTGGCGAGACCGGCGTGATTTTGAAGTTTAAAGAAGTTGATGAAGCTAAACACCAAGAAATTTTAAAGAAATTGCAAGACACTTTTGCTCCGGGTAAAGCCGTTACAGCCACACCGGCGCCGGTTCAAGTGCAAGGCGCTGGCGCGGCAATGGTGACTGCCGTTCAGACTGAAGTAGTGAGCGGTCCGCGTGTTAGCGAAGCCAATTTTCAGTCGATCGGCCCGAGCGTCAGTAGTGACTTGAAAACCAAGACTTTTTACGCGATCACAATTGTCTTAATCGCCATTATTTGTTATATCGCCTTTGCCTTCCGTAAAGTTGGCCGGCCGGTGGCTTCTTGGAAATATGGCGTGATTGCGGTTATTGCTTTAGCCCACGATGTTACTATTACTATTGGCGTTTTTGCCGTCTTGGGGCACTTCTTGGGTGTGGAGATTGACACCTCGTTTGTGGCCGCGGTTTTGACGGTACTCGGTTTCTCGGTTCATGATACGATTGTTATTTTTGACCGGGTCAGAGAAAACTTGCGCCGCTATCAAGGCGACTTTGAAGAAACCGTCAATAAATCACTCAACGAAACTATTGTGCGGTCGATTAATACCACCTTGGTGACTTTATTGTCGCTCTTGGCAATTTTCTTGTTTGGCGGCGAAACGATTAAATATTTTGCCTTGGCTCTGATTGTCGGTATCGCGGCTGGCGCTTATTCCTCAATCTTTTTGGCGGCTCCCGGCTTGGTAACTTGGCATGGTTGGGATCGCCGTTCTGGGCGGTAAGGGGTTCGCTTTAAACTATTAAAAACGACCCAAAACGGGTCTTTTTTAAAATAATGTCTAAGTTTGACAGTTGAGCGGTTTATTGTTAGAATGATTTTGTTTTAATCTTTCTAGCCATGGCCTGAGCCGATGTAGTCCGCCGCGGCGGACAACGGTTTTGACAGCGTGCTATCGCTTTTGCCGATGTAGCTCAGTTGGTAGAGCAACGGTTTTGTAAACCGTAGGTCGTCGGTTCAAGCCCGACCGTCGGCTAAGGCGATGGCAGGCTAAAATTATAAACTGCGTGGTTTCCGCTCATCGGCTTTGCCGTGAGCGGACCCGCTCGCGCTTCGCGACGAGCGGGCAAGCCCGACCGTCGGCTAATTAATTATTAAAAAGATTATTTAAAATTAAATATAATAAGCCAGTAGTCTTGAAGCGGTTAGAATTTCCTAACCGCTATCGGCCCCAAAGGGGCCCCTTTGGGGCTATCGGCTAACAGCTATTTATGACAAAAAGAACTGATGATCACTATGTAAAAATGGAGTGCACGGTTTGTAAAAATGTTACTTACCGCGTGCGTAAAAATCGCAAAAAAATTAAAGAGCGGCTCGCCAGTAGTAAATATTGCCGTCATTGCCGCAAACACACGCCGCATAAAGAAACCAAGTAGATAATCAGATTTACGGATGTTAATAAGTGTTATTTAAACCTCCAATCAAGTTTATAATGTCCAATATCCAAATCCCAATGTCCAATCAATGTCCAATGACCAAAGGTGGTAATTGGACATTAGTCATTGGGATTTGATTGGTCATTGGAGCTTGGGTATTGGGCATTTATTCTTAAATTCTAAATCTCTTTCTGGGGGCGTCGTATAACGGTAGTACAACGGTCTCCAAAACCGTTAGCGAGGGTTCAATTCCTTCCGCCCCTGCCAGACTGTGAACGGTGCGAGCGACCTAAGAGGCCTCTTGCGCTATGTAGATAAAGAAAAAGCCATCCCGTTAGTGGGGCGGCTTTTTCGTTTTTGGTTAGTGATATTTTATGCTATAATTGTAACCACGAACATAACGGAACTATAAAATATGACTGAAAAATATACAGACAGCGACAAATATCAGCAAGAGATCGCCGCTCAATACAAAGATCGGGTTTTTAAATTTACCCCAGAACAGGTAATAGACGCTTTAGCTAAGCTGAGTATACAAATTGTACCCGAAGAATTAAGAGCGGCTTCGGCGGGAAATGTTAATGCAACTTATCTAACTCCTGATTTAGCAATCAAGGTGAACCAAGATAGAGAGCACCCAGATTATATTGCTAATAAAATTGCTGCTGATAAATTATCTGCTGACTATCCGGTACCCAAAGTAGTTGCTTATGACTTTTTTCAAAACACGCCTTTTGAAACTTTGGTATCCGAACGAGTTAAGGGTACTATGCTTTTAGAAGATATCTTTGAGTTAAGCCCTGAGCAGCAGGCAGCACTATTCCGACAAATATTGGCTATTGTAAGAGAACTTCATAATATCAAGTTTAATGACTTTGGTTGGGTTAATTTGGAAGATAAATCCTACCCAACCTATGCCGAATATTTAAAAGCAGATTTTGCCGAGAACGCTGCGAAAATTAGAAAAGAAGGACTGTGCTCTGAAGAAGACTTGGCTAGAATCGAGCAATATTTTTATCAACAAGTAGGAATATTCAATCAAGGTGAATCCGTTTTTGTTCATACTGACCTGCATATGGGCAATATGCTGCACGAAGGTGATAAGCTGACTGGCTTGATTGATTTTGACTGGTCACTTAAAGCTCCTAAAGTTGCAACCCTGCAATCCTTACTAGGTTTTATTGATAATCCTTCGCAGTTTGTGGAGGGGACTAAGGACTTTGCAAAGTATAAGGGTAAAAACTTTTATCACCTATTACCCGTTTTAAGAGAAGAACTAAGTGATGTATTTGAAGACCCGCAATTAGTCAGGAAACTAAATATAATTCATATTAGTTCTGGAATAATGTGGGTTGCTGATAATTGGTCTGAAGATTGGAATAAGGAAATGATACATAATTTACTTGCCCAAGAAGTAGCGGAAACTGACGAAGAACTTGAACGAAGTTACTATGGTAAAGTATTAGCTCATTAAGTAAACCGTGATATCAATAACAATTTTTGCTTCAGTACTACCAAACTTTATGTAGATAACAAAAAGGCCGGGAGCCTATCCTTGGCTTTTTCGTTAGCTAACTAGTTTTAATTCTCTTTCAACTAGTATAAGTCTGCTTTTCAGACAGGACAGGATCTCTCTCTTTTCAAAAGTCGTCCCTTCTTTCAGTAGATAAATAACATACTTCTTTAAATCCAGATCAACTTGCTTGCCGTTTTTACTCAAGCCCAGTATTTCTTGAAATTTATTATAGCGGTCAATTTCATTTTTCATTTTTTCTCTTACTTCCAGTTCGTCTAAATCCATTTGGCCAATAATCTTAATCAGCTGGCTGATCAATTCTTCTTCGCGTACATAGCGGTATTTACAGTTCCGATCCTTGCTTCTGGTGCAGCCATAATAAACATAGCGATGGACGGTCTGTTTAGTTTTCTTGAATTTTTCCATGGCCGTAATGCCGCTTCCGCAATGCCCACAAGTAATCAGCTTGGTAAAGGCAAATTCCTTGGCTCCCCACGGGTTTATATTAGCGTCTTTCTTGAGCCGTTCCTGTACCTTATCAAATAGCGCTTGGCTGATAATCGGTTCGTGTTTGCCTAGGTACCAATTATTACTGTGTTTAGGAAATTCAAATTTGCCGGTATAGAAGTTATTTCTTAGGAGTAGATAAATATTACTCAAAGCCAGCGGCTTATTATACTTGGTGGTAAATTTTATTTCCTCTTTGAGCCAGTAATAAAGCTTCCGACCGCTCCAGCCCTCGTAGGCGATTTTTTCAAACATCTTTTTAATAATCGACGCCCGGTTAGGATCTATCAGCAATTGGCATTTATGGTCAACGTTTTTGTCATTTAGATAGCCGGTCGGAGAACTTCCTGGCCGCCAGCCCATTTCTACCCGGGCTTTCAGACCTCTTTTGACATTTAAACTTTTATTGTCATTTTCCAGCTTGGCTTGGGAGCAGAGAATCATCAGCAGAAACTTTTCGTTAGGGGAGTTAATAAATCTTTGGTTGTAGGTTCTGATTTCCGTCAGCAACTTTTGATCCATTAAATCTACCAGAGATCCTAAGTCCCCGGCATTACGGCTTAACCGATCCGGCGCCCAGGTTAGAATGCCGTTGAATATGCCGCTTCTTACATCCTCAATCAGCTTGTTATAGACCGGGCGCTGGCCCGAATCCTTGGCCGAGTGCGACTCCTGCCGGATTTCCGCTATCTGCAGGCCGTCTCTTTGCGCTACATTAAGCATTTCCTTAATCTGGGCGTCGATGGATAGGGCCTGCCGTTCGTCCGATTCTGTTGATTTCCTCGCGTAAAGGCAGTAACGAATGGGGGAGACGGGTTGGGATTGATTAATGGGGGCTTGGCTGGCGCTTGGTTCCATAAGTTTAAGGTTATTAGTTAGTCCTATGAACATTGATGACAGAGCGGCGCTAGGGAGTCCAGACGGCGTAGTAGATAAGCTGTAGGTAACCCAGATTTTCAATTTAGCCCTATTTTTGCTATAATTCAGTTAATAATTTAAGCGTAATTATGCCAAATTTTAATGACTTAAACTTAGATAACTGGAAAGAGTCTGAAATTTGGACTGATAGTCTTTGGGTTATTCCCGAAAGAGATAAAACCGGAAAACACAACGGTTTTTATCACGGAAATTTTATCCCGCAAATTCCGCACCAATTTATCTTAAGATATACAAAGAAGAATGAGGTTGTTTTCGATCCGTTTTTGGGAAGCGGGACGACCGCCTATGAGGCAGAAAGTTTGAATAGAAATTTTATTGGTGTAGATATTCAGAAAAAGCTCATTGATTATGTTGGGAAAAATATTGAGCCCAAAAATAATTTTTCGGATTTGATTACTGGCGACAGTACAAAAGCTGAAACTTTTGAGAAAGTAAAGAATATTTTAAAAGGTCGTAAAAGAAAGAGTATTCAATTAGCACTTTTACACCCGCCTTACGCCGATATAATTAAATTTAGTACCCTTAAAGATGATTTATCAAACGCCAAATCGCTTAAAGAGTTTTTAGAAAAATTTTCAGCAGTTTTGAAAAATACAATTGAAATTTTAGAGAAAGGCAGATACTTGGTAATTGTTATTGGAGATAAATACACGGCCGGTAAATGGATACCATTAGGATTTTATTGTTTGAATGAAGCGCAAAAATTGGGGTTAACATTAAAAAGTATTATAATTAAGAATATGGCAGGCAATCGCGCCAAACAGAATAAAGAAGGTATTTGGCGCTATCGTGCGCTTTCAAGTGATTATTATATTTTCAAACATGAGTATATTTTAATTTTCAAAAAATAACATTATGACAACACACGTATTTATAGTTGATTCAAAAACTTTTAAGATGCACTTAGAATATTTATTTGCTGGAACGGGGGCCCAGGATATTAAAATAGACTTCAACGCTACGTCTAACACCGCATTACATTATGCGATAGAAAATATGCTAGTTGGTATGACAGCTGATGCAAGTAGAATAAGGCAAGGCGATAATATTATTTTTTATTTGCAAATGAAATCCGCCGAAAAAATATTTGAGGGTAAATTTTTTGGTATTTTTAAAGCAAAAGATGACTGGTCATTTTTAGATAATAACGATGGAAATCAGTATTTAAAAAATGAATTAGGAAAATCTTTAACTTTTAGAACACTTATTGAGCCTGTAAAAGTTTACGCAGAAGGTGTAACGGAATGGGAGGCCTTAGATGAAATAAAAAACATGACTTCTCCTAATCAAATGCTCTGGAGTTTGATTTATCGAAAACTTAAAGGAAATAGAGGTAATACAATGATTACCATTTATGAGTCCGAAAGATTATGCCAACTCATAAGAGACAAAAATGGTAGACAAGAATTAAATATTGACAATAAAAAAATTTCCTTTGATAAAGACGAACAAAAAATTATTTTAACCAATGATCTTGTCAATACATACACGGGCAGGATGGAGGTTATAGATATATTGCCGAGATTAATTGCTAAATATAATACAAATAAAGCTTTTGAAACGCATTTACAGTCATATATTATTAAGAATATTGGGAAGGCAACAAACGAAAGTTTAGATGAATGTGTTTTAGGTCAAACTCTTAACTTTGAATGGTTAGGTAATGAAGTTTCCTGCGGTGTCGGCATGCAAAGAATAGATGTAATGCTGTCTAGTGTAGTTAATGATCAAAGGGTTTTAATCCCAATAGAATTAAAAGCCGTAGAAGCTGATGTAATAAATGCTAAACAAATACAAAGATATATCGATTGGATAGAGCAATATTATACTCCAAATAGACAAAGTGATATCAAGCCCGTTTTAATTTCTAAAAAGATAGAAAATAAAAGAACTGAAAAATATCAAAGGATAATAACCACCTTTAATGATTTTAATACTCGAAATTTAAGAAGGTGCGAAAATTTAAAGCATGTTGAATATCATTTAGAAAATAACGATTTAATTTTTGAAGTAATAGAATATTGATATGAATTATATCGGCAGTAAATTATCGTTGTTAGAATTTTTGGAGGAATCCATAAATAAAGTGGTTGGTAAAAACTGCAATACTTTTTGCGATTTGTTTGCGGGAACTGGAATTGTGGGAAGGTATTTTAAAACAAAAGGTTATAAAATAATTGCTAATGATATTCAATATTACAGCTATGTTTTAAATAGGCATTATATTGGAAATCACAAGGAATTAAATTTTACAAAACTAACAAAAGAAATTCCTGATTTAAAAAGCATCGATGTAAAAAATAGGAAAAATTTTGTCTGCAATTATTTATCAGATTTAAAAGGTGTAAAAGGATTTATTTATAAAAATTATTGTCTTGGCGGAACAAAAGACAAAGAAGAATCGCGACAATATTTTTCCGATGAAAACGGAATGCGTTGCGACGCTATCCGTCAAGAAATTGAAAATTGGAAAAAAGAAAAATTGATTTCTGACGATGAATATTACTTTTTAGTTGCCAGTTTAATAGAGTCAACTGATAAATACGCAAATACCGCCTCGGTTTACGGCGCATTTTTAAAAAAGTTAAAAAAGACGGCTCAAAATAATTTAATCTTGAAACCCGCCGAATTGATAATTAACAAGAAAGATCACGAAGTTTTTAATGAGGATATAAACGAATTATCGAATAAAGTTGCCGGGGATATTTTATATTTAGACCCGCCGTATAATCACCGTCAATACGCGACCAATTATCATTTGCTTGAAACTATTGCCAAATATGATAATCCTAAAATTCACGGGAAGACCGGTTTACGAGAATATCAAAGCCAAAAATCACTTTATTGTTCAAGATCTCAAGTGAAAAAGGCGTTTAAGGATTTGATTTTAAGGGCAAAGGCGAAATATATTTTTTTGAGCTATAATAATGAGGGTTTAATGACTTTAGGTGATATTAAAGAAATAATGAGTCTGCGGGGTAAATACGGGAATTTTACGAAAGAGTATAATCGTTTCAAGGCCGATAAGTCAGAGAATAGATGTTATACGGCGAATAAAACGCTCGAGTATTTGCATTATGTAGTTTGTGAGTAAAACTCAATAAAATAAGGGTTTTTCCATACATCATAGTATATAATATTTTAATTCTCTTGACAGGGAATTTTTTATCGTTTAAAATAGATGTATAACTAACTAATTTAATTAAAACAATATGTCCAATGATAAAGGCATAGGGAGCTTATTAATAGTAGATGATGCCGATTATTCGAAACAAACGGTCGAGAAATTTGCCGAAAGAATAATAAAATACGCTAAAATAAGCAAAAATGGCGATATTATACTTCTCGACAATTCATTGTCTCCGGATGATAAATTAAGGTTAGCTTTAGTATTACGCTTCATAGCTCATACCTTTGATGGTGATATTCCCGAAACAATAACACTTAAAGAATTAGCAAATTTACTATCTGAAAGATTAGAGGCGGTGGGATCAAGGTTGTCAACGATTATGAAAAATGAAAACTTCGCAAAAAGAGTAAAAAAAGGCGTTTATTTAGCCCAATATTTTGTTATTGATAAATTTTTAACCAATTTAGAAAATAGTGAGCATACGGCGGGTGATAAAAAAAGAAAGTCAACAAAAAGTGGCTCTAAACGGAAGGATAAAGCCGTGACAGGGGTAGGCAGAGATATCCTTGAGCTATTAATTAAGAATGACTTTTTTAAGATTCCAAAAACCGTTAAGGATGCTTGCGAAAAATTAAAGGAAGAAACTAGATTCCATAATCCTAAAGTAGTTGATATGACAATTAGAAAAACTTTTGTTGATAGTAAAAAGATATTAAGAAGGATTCCTAATCCAGACAAGGGCAAGACAAAATGGTTATATGTTAATAGATAAGTTATTTTAAATAATAAAAATATGAGTACGGAAAAAATTATAAAAATAGTTGACCAGATTCAGGAAAAAATTAATGAGATTAGAAATGAATTGGGACAATTCGAAATTATAAAGGAAAAACGCTCGGTAAAAATTGATTCTAAGTCAAAAAAGAAAAATAAGGGTGTTGACTTACTTCAGCCAATAAAAAAATTGTATAACGATAATTTTTTTATTGAATGTAAGTCTGATTTAGAAGTGAAAGAAAAATTAGAATTAGATTTATTAACCGATAAATCGCCAAAAAGAGCGAGTATAGCTAATGCCTTAAGAAAAATGGTAAAGATTGGATTATTAGTTAGAGAAAAAAATATAAAAAATAAAAAGGCTACCTTTTGTTATAAAAATAGAGCGTAGTTTGTTATATTTATGAACAAAATAATATTAGACACGGAAAATTTGTATAAACAAATTTTGAAGTCAGCCAAAACGATATCAGATCAAAAAATAAAGAAGCAGGTAGAGAATTGGCTGATAAATTATTATAATTCGTTAAATAAATTTTTTGACAATAACGAAAAGGGTAAAAATGCACTTGATTGTTTAAAATCATCATCAACTAACAGTAGGTTAATTAGAAAGCGGTGGCTTACCAAGTTAAATTTTATCTTAAAGACAATTAAAGAAAATAAGTACAGTAATTCTATAAATTATAAGAATACCCCAGCAGATCTTAAAGAAATTTTACAAAATGAATTATTAATAAAAATAAAAAAGGTTGATAATAAAGTTTACATTCTCGGAAAAGAATTAAATCAAAATTGGGATTCGATAAATTGTTGGAATTCGTGTGGGATTTTAATGAGGGTAATTTTAGAAAGATCGTTAGATAAAAAAGGTGATGAAATAAAAAATAAAAATGGGTTAAAAAATAAAATAAATTTTTGTCTGAGTTCAAATATTTTTGGAAGAAGTGTTTTAGAGGCTTTAAAGAAGTTAGATAATAGCACGAAGATAACTGGCGATATTGTTGCTCATGATTCCAATATTTTGCTTATAGAAAATGATATAGAATTGGCAATTATTCCATTTAGGGTATTGCTGTCTGACATTTTTTAAATGGGACATTGGCCAAAAACGCCTAACCACTGTCTCATTTGTCTCATTTCTACAGAAATTAGCCAAAATTTTAACCCAAATGAGACACGGTGTCTCAAAAATGGTACAGCTCAAAAACCCTGTTTTCGTGTTCCATTCCTGCCTACGCCAAGGCTTCGGCAGGCAGGTGTCCCGTTTTAGGCCTACCTAGAGCCCTATAGCAGCTAGAATCTAACCGCCCTAAAAACCCTTTCAAAACCGGCGACGGTTTAGTACTAGACCGGGCACGCCTGCCAAGAAGTCATCTTGTCTTTGATAAGGTGGTTTTTTGTTGGTTTTAGGCAGTAATTGTGATATTTTTTATATTTACCTATTGCTATTTATCCGAAAGTGGGTTAGACTAGCCCAGCTTAAGTATAAATCATTAACTCTATAGTTTATGGGTAATTTCAATCGAGACAGACGAACTGGCGGTGGTTTTGGCGCTGGTAAAGACTTTAAAAAACGAGACTCTGGTCCCCGCAGTTTTGGTAGCCGAGATGGCGGTCGGCCGCAGATGCACTCGGCGGTTTGTAGTGAATGTGGTGATGCTTGCGAAGTACCTTTCCGTCCGACTGGCGATCGCCCGGTTTTTTGCACCAAGTGTTTTGGCGCTCAAGATCATGATAATTTTACCCGTCAACCGGCGCGGACCGGTGGTAGAAGTTTTGACCGTCCCGCTGGCGCTGGTCGACCGAGATTTGAAGATAAAAGAATGTTTGACGCGATTTGCGCTAAATGTGGCACAAATTGCCAAGTGCCTTTCCGTCCGATTGGCGACAAGCCGGTTTTCTGCAGCCAATGTTTTGACAAAGGTGACCGCGTCAAACCCGGCAATCAGCCGGTTAATCGGCCGGACCAATTTAAAGATCAATTTGAAAAGTTAAATAGCAAGCTCGATAAAATTTTAAAGGCGTTAAACCTGAGTCCGGCGGCGGAAGTTGTTCTGGCGGAACCGGCAGTCAAGAAACCAAAAACCGCCAAAGTCGCAGCCAAAAAAGCGGTCAAGAAAAAGAAAAAATAATTAATAAAAGAGATTTAAGATTTAGGATTTAAGCCCGCTCGTCGCGAAGCGCGAGCGGGTCCGCTCACGGCTCCGCCGATGAGCGGAAATAAACTCCCTTTTGAATGACCGCTGGCCTATCGCCGGCGGTTTTTGTTTCTTCGAACCTCTCTACAGTGTCTTTTATTCAAAAGATAATAATTGCCAAGTAACCGGGGCTTTGGGATCCGCCACGGCGGATAACCGCCGCCCACGCAGGACTAATTATAGATAATAAATTAAGGTGCTTTGGATTAATCTTCCTTGCTTTAAATGTCTTTAAGGTGTAGATTGACTAGATATGATTACAAAAATATCTCAGTTCAAAAAAGCCGCAACCTTAGCTCTTGGTTTGTTGTTAGTATTTATTTTACTATTACCGTCAGTGGCCGATGCCGTTGAAGTTAATACCGTTGAAGTTAATACTAATGATGTTAGCGTCACTCCACCTGCCGCAGTTAATCAACCGGCTAGCCAAGACTTGCCGCTAGTTAACCAGCCAGCGGCGGAAGTTACGCCTCTGGTTAATCAACCAGTGACTGAGACCCCGCCTTTAACCAATCAGCCGGTGGCTGGCGCGTTAGCCGCGTCGCCAACAGAAACCACAGGCAATGTGATTTTAGACAGCCTAAAGTTTTTTGGCAGCAAGTTGAACTTAACCGACACTGATCCGCGGATAATCGCCGCCCGGTTGATTAAAATATTCCTTAGTCTGATTAGCACGATATTTTTGATTTTAATTTTACTTGGCGGTTTTCGCTGGATGCTTTCCGGCGGTGACGAGGAAAGAGTAGGGGAGGCTAAAAAAATATTATTAAACGCGGTCATCGGCTTGATTGTCGTCCTGAGCGCTTATAGTATTGTTAATTTTGTCGTCTCGGCAGTAGTTAAATAATTTGAAGTAAAAAATTCTCAGACATCTAAAAAGTCTGGCCGAAGCCGTTTCCCCCAGGCTTTTTGTTTTACCGGCGGTTTTATCTCAGTACCACTCTACAGTGTCTTTCCTTTCAAAAGTACAAAACCAACCAGAATCGGGGTCCGGGGTGTCCGCCAGTTGGCGGACCACCCCGGGACTCTTTGGTTACTCAACTTGTAGAGCCCTGTAGCTGGGTAACGCCTGCCCGGCGAGGGTAATCCTTGCCAAAATCAACTAAAGCCTGTAGAATAGTGCGATAATCACTAAAGATTTTTATGGCCGAAGCCGTAATTCTCAGTTTTAATGAAGTTTCATTCGGTTATCCCGATAAAAGGCTCTTACTGGAAGAGGCAAGTTTTAGCGTGCGCGCCGGCGCTAAATTGACGCTAATGGGCCAGAATGGCGCCGGCAAAAGCACACTTTTTGGTTTGATTCATGGGGAATTAAAGCCGACCAGCGGCCAAGTCAATGTCACCAATAGCGCGACGATTGGCACGGCGTTTCAAATGGTCGCCAAAAGCGATTTTGATTTAACCGTGGAAGAATATTTTGCCAAAGTGTTTGCAACCGTGCCGGCCAATTTAAAGAGTCAGATTAGTAAAGCGCTGGCGGCGGTTAATCTGGATATCCCGACTGCCAGAATTGTGGGCGAACTTTCCGGCGGCCAGCAAGCGCGCTTGCTCCTGGCGGTCGCTTTAATTCAGAATCCGGATATTTTGCTTCTTGATGAGCCAACTAACAATCTGGACCAAGCGGGGATTGACCATTTAATCCAATTTTTAGTAATGTACGACAAAACCGTGATTGTGATTTCTCACGACGCGGATTTTCTTAATTCTTTTACCGAAGGCGTTTTATACCTCAATTCTTTTAACCAGAAGATCGAAGTCTATACCGGCGACTATTATTCCGTGGTTACCGAGATTGAAAACCGGATCAAGCGCGAGCAGATGAAAAATGCCCAGCTGGAAAAACAGATTCAAGATAATAAAGAAAAGGTCAATTTTTTTGCGAATAAAGGCGGCAAGATGCGAAAACTAGCGTCTAAACTTAAAGAAGAAACTTTGGAAATGGAAGAAAATAAAGTGGCAGTGCGGAAAGAAGACAAGACGATTCGGGACTTTGTTATTCCTAATCAAAAAATTATTGGCGACATCGTCACCATCAAGTCGGTCAAGATTATTAAAAATCACGAGCCGCTCCTTAAAGCCACGGATAAACTTCTCCGCCAAAAATCTCGCCTCCTGATCACCGGGCCGAACGGCATTGGCAAGAGCACACTCCTGCGGTCGCTAGTTAATGGGACCAGTGAAGGCGCCAAAATTATGCCAGGAACAAGAGTGGGATATTACAGCCAGGATTTTGCAACGCTCGACTTTAACGCCACAGTTTTTAATTCGTTGAAAGCGAGCCTTGATGAATCCGAACAAACCGATGTCCAATATTTGCGCGCCGTCGCCGCTAATTTTCTTATCACCGGCGATCTGATGGGCCACCAAATTTCTGAGCTATCCGAAGGCCAGAAAGGCCTGCTGTCTTTTGCTAAGTTTGTCCTGCAACAGCCGGGCCTTTTAGTTCTGGACGAGCCGACTAACCATATTAATTTCCGCCATTTGCCGATTCTAGCCAAGGCGATTAATACTTATCAAGGCGCGATTATCCTCATCAGCCACATGCCGGACTTTGTCAAAGAGATTAGGTTTGACGAATTTTTGGAGCTGGATAAGGTGTAAGGCACGATCTAATAATAAACTGTCTAACGAGTATGCTGGGCGGTTTTTTGTTATAAGAGAATCATGAATTATGAATTAAGAATCAAGAAGGTCGGTAACCAGTGTCTAAATCTCTAAATACCATTTAAAGTTCAAAACCCAAAGATTCAAAGTTCAAATCAAGAACAAATGCCAAAACTTCGATAATCTTTGATCTTTGAACTTGATTTGAACTTTGCACTTTGAACTTTGGATTTTTAATCAAATTTTGCCACAATAACATTAGTTTGGTTATATTCCCGAATCTTCCTATATTGCTAGTAGTCGCATATTAAGGTATAATTAAACTAGTTATTTTTGGCTAAAAAGGCGAAATTTAAACTATGCTTAACACCCGAAAAATCAGGAAGTATTTCCCGGCGATTAAGTCCGGGCGGATTGTTTCCAATAATGCCGCTAGCACGCAGGTCCCGGTCCAATTGTTGGATTTATTAAAGAAATTGATTGTTAAATACGACAATGTCCATCGCGGTCAATCTCAGCCGTCAATTTTAACGACTGAGGCCTTTGAGTCTTCTTATGACACCATCGCGCAGTTTATCAACGCGCCCTCCCGGAAAAATATCATTCTTTACCGCAATACCACCGAAGCGATTAATTCAGTCATGTATTCGCTTTTAACTGACTTCAAAGACGGGGATAATCTGGTTACGACTTACATGGAGCATAATTCCAATTATGTTCCTTGGTACGGTCTGACCCACGAAATCTTGCCCAAGTTCGGGATTAAAGTTGAATGCCGCCTCGCTAAGTTTGACCAAGAAACGGGCCAGCTTGACCTCGATCATTTGAAATCGTTAGTGGATAATAAAACTAAATTAATTGCTTGCACCGGCGCGTCAAATTTTTTGGGCACCAAAAACCCGATCAAGAAAATCCGGGCAATCGCCGACGCCAGCGGTTATCGCCAGCCCAATGGCGAAAAGAAGTCTTACTTGCTGATTGACGGCGCCCAAACCGTGCCTAATGTATATATTGATGTCCAAGATTTGGGCGTCGATTTTCTCGCTTGGTCTTTTCATAAAATGCTGGCGCCATTTGGCGTGGGCGCCCTTTATGCGCGAGAGGAACTACTAAAAACCATGCGACCGTTCCTCTATGGCGGCGATATGATCGCCGAGGGCAAAGTCAGCCCGGAAAAGGTGGAGTATAATGCCTTACCTTGGAAATTTACCGCCGGCACGCCTAATATCTTGGGCACAATTTTATCCGCCCAAGCCTTGAGGTTACTCCTGGATTTCTCTTTGAATCCCGGCAAACAGGTTTACTTTATGACCGCTAAGCCGTTAACACCCACGGCAGTGCAACAAGCGATGGCCAATGTGGCCGAACATGAAAAAACTCTAATCGGCGAAGCCCTGCGACTACTTGAGGAAATACCGTCATTGAAAATTTATGGCCCACGCGATCCGGCTGCCCGGACAGCACTAGTGGCTTTTAACTATCCTAGTGTTAGCCCATTCGAGATCGCGGAGAAGTTGAGCGGGCTGGGAATAGAATCTCGCGCCGGTTGTCATTGCGCGACGCTGGCGCATTATTACTATCTGCTGACGGTGCCAGCCAGTTGCCGACTCAGTTTTTATATTTATAATGACCTTAAGGATGTCCGAAAAGCTTGTTTAGCCGTTAAAAAAGTGTTAAAATAAAAAAATAATAAACCCCGAAGGGGTCCCTTCGGGATAAAAATCAATCTATGACCCAGTGCACCATTTACAATCAGTCTTTAAGATTTTCTCGCGCCACTTACGGTGTGATGACTTTACTCGGTTTCTTGCTTCATAACCAATGGTTGATACTGGCGGCCGGCCTCTTAACGCTTCTAGGTGTTTTTTCTTTGAAACTTAATATCCCTTACCAACTTCATGCCATGATTTCCCGTAAAAGCCACTTGGAAACGATTCAAAAAGACCTGGGCGAGATCAATTTTGTTGCTGGTATGACTGGTGTCTTGCTTTTAATCGGTTTTTTCTTGGTTCATTACGGTCTGTTTGTTGATATTGCTTGGATTTATATTTTGATTGTGGATTTGTTGATTTTTCTCGCTTGCTTTGTCGGTTTCTGCGTGGCGACTCTGATGTATATCTTCTTCAAAAAGATTTTTAATCGCTAAAAACCAAAATGGCGAAGAATCCTAAAGCCAAAACTGCGGTGGGGGACTCCGGTTATCTGAACAAAAATTGCTGGCTGGTAAAAAACCTCAATTATTCCCCTTATCGGCGCTGCCAACATTGCGACTTCAAATTTCGCAATTGTTTGTTTTTGCATTATCAGGTGATTAGTATTATTTTGATTATCCTCGCCCTCGGCGCCTTTTTGATAGTTGAAGGCAAAATTTCCACTCTGGTGGTGATTGCTATTTTTACTCTGGTGATTGTCTACGGCTATTTCTTTAACCAAAGCACAGAAAAAATAATCATTTCCAGCTTTTCCGAGCGGCAAGCCAAAGTCGCCTTACAGGAGTTGACCGGCAAACTGGCAGAAAAAGTTGACGAGCAGACCAAATACCTCAAAGAACTTTTGGAAATGAAAAGCGATTTTTTGCGGGTGGTGAACCATCAGCTGAATACCCCGCTGTCAGTGATGAAAGGCTATTTTTCCATGGCCGAGGAAAACTCCTACCCGATGAAAAAGGCTTTGCCGCCGATTAAAGCCGGGTTGGAGCGGATTAGTTCGACGGTCGCTGACTTTTGGAACGCTTACGAACTGGAAGGTGAGAAGATGCAAATGAACCCGGAAAAAACCGATCTCTTGGCAATCGCCACTAATCTTATCCCGGAAAAGAAAAAAATGCAGTTGGCGGTGGAAAGAAAATTAGCCTTGGAAGTAAAAAAGCCCGCCTTTCCTATGCCTTTAGTTTGGTGTGACTACAAAAAAACCGCCCATGTCGTTTCTAACTTACTTGATAACGCCATTTATTATACCCGCCAAGGCAAGGTGACGGTTGATTTTGAGCTCTTGGGCAAAGACTACCTTAAAGTTAATGTCAAAGACACTGGCGTTGGCATTTCGCCGGCGGACAAGAAGAAATTATTTCAAAAGTTTTCCCGGGGGGAAAGCGCGACGGATTTGCGGCCGGATGGCTCGGGCCTGGGGCTGTTTATTGCCAAAAAAATCGTGGAAGGCAATGACGGCGAGATTGCTTGCGCTAGCGCCGGCGCGGGCAAAGGCTCGACCTTTAGTTTCACCGTGCCGATTTACAAAAACCAGAAGCTAACCCGCAGCGCAGAAAAATCAGCCAACCGTGAACAAAAGATTGTTATCTTCGACAAGAAATAAGTGCGATGCCAATCTACGAATGACATACGAATGCAACGAATGATGCTAATTTATTCGTAGATTCGCATGTAATCTGTAGCATTCGCATCGCTTCCAGCCGGATGGATAATTTGATAACCATCGCAAATTATTATATTTAAGTAATCAGTGTAATTGGTAAAATATATGAAGTTAACCGGCGTTATGAAGTCCAAAAAAGGCCGCATTCTCTTGGTGGAAGACGAGGCGGCGCTGGTTAATATCTACCATGATTATTTGGAAATGAATGGTTATGATTTTCTTTCCACCAAAGATATCCAGGAAGCCTTACAGCTAACCGAAACCGAACAGCCGGATTTGGTGCTTTTGGATATTATTATCCCCAAGCCCGAGAACACCGTGGCCGAGCAAGGCTGGGAATACCTCACGGCGGTCAAGAAAAACCCCAAAACCAAGGATATTCCGATTGTGGTTTTCACCAACCTTGACACCCATAAAGACCGGTTGAAGAGCGAAAAACTCGGCGCCGCCGGCTACATTTTCAAGCGCGACTGCACTCCCCGCGAAGTCGTGGCGGCAATCGCGGAGATTATTAAGAAGAATCAGGCGGGGAAGAAAAAATAATAATTATATGAAGAAGATAACTATTGTAGGAAATTTTAACTTCAATGATGAACAAAAGGCGCGCTTAGAGGCATTGGGTGAAGTAAAGTACTTGCCACACCAAACTTCAGCAGAAGAATGGTCACGAGTGGCGCAAGAGACTGATGTTATTTGCAGCGACGGTTTCGGTTTATTGGATAATTTATACAATCTTAAAAATGTTTTTGTAACTTACCCCTATATTGAGCTAGGATATTTTGATTCTAAAAAATTAGCAGCCAACGGAGTCACAATCGCCAATACGCAAGGCAGTAACCGAGATTCAATTATTGAGTGGGTAGTTTTTATAACGCTTTCACTATTTAGGAAATTCCCCACCATGCTTAATGTAACTGCCGATATCCCTTTAGAATTTAATCCAAGCTTAAGTGGTAAAAGTGTCTTAATTGTGGGTAAGGGAAGTATTGGAACAAAGATTGGTTCAATTTGTGAAAGCTTGGGTATGGTGGTAGATTTTTTTATTCGCGGTGATAATTTGTTAGACAAAGCGTCAAAGGCCGATCTTATTATTAACTGTTTAAACTGTAATTCAACTAGTAAAAATCTTTTAGATGAGAAATTTTTTATGTCTTTAAAACAAGGTGCGTATTTTATATCGTTTGTTAGACTATACACCTATGATTTGGATGCTTTAATAAAATCCTTAGATCAAAATATATTGGCTGGGGCGGCGATAGATTGTGACCCAGAAAAATTAGGTTCTGTGAACAATGAATTTTATCAAAAAATATTAAAACACCAAAAGATATTAGCTACGCCACATATTGCCTCTATCACCGAGCAATCAAAAAAGAATGCCGCTGAGATCATCGTGAAAAATGTTGAGGCATATATTAGCGGTAAACCTTTAAATATAATAATAAAAAAATAGTTTTGATTTTCTGGGTAGTAAAAATAAAAGGCCTCGCATTAATTTTGCGGGGCTTTTGGTTTGTGTGGGGCGGCGGTTAAGCCGCTTGGTCGTCGGACTCGGAATCCATCTCTGAGTTTCGAAGCCTTTCGTCTTCATCCGGATCCGGCACCGGATCACAGCAGGGATTGGAGTGCTGTTTGAACACAACTATCCCGTGTCGATCGTCAGCCCAAACTGAAGCGGTGTAAAATTGCTTGGGCTCGATAGCCTCACAGCAACAGATACAGAAATGGCTGATGCGCGCTTTGTAAGTGTATTCCCGTAGTAGTCGCATGAAACCCTCCGGTTTTTGTTTGAGTTTAAAAAGAAAACTATCTAATCAATTTTAACTATTTTATACTCAACCGTCTTATTGGCGAGTTTAACACTGACGGTATCGCCGACGGCGCGGCCGATGAGGGCGGAGCCGAGGGGGGATTGGTGGGAAATGACGCCGGTCCGAGGGTCGGTTTCGGTGGAACCGAGAATTTGGTAAGTATAGGTTTTGCCGCTGGCGCTAACCGTGACGGTTTGGCCGAGTTGAACCACGCCGGAGTTTTTATTTGGTTGAATGATCTCCGCGAATTTCAGGCGGTTTTCGAGATCCAAGATCCGCTGGTTAATACCCCGCAGTTTGCCTTTGGATATTTGGTAAGCGGCGTTTTCCGAAAAATCGCCCATCAAGGCGAGGCGCGCGGTTTCTTTGATCGCCCGCGGCTGGCTGACGGTTTTCAGCCGCGCCAGCTCAGCTTCCAGCTCGCGAAATTTCGCCGGCGTCAGATTCGGGTCGGTTTCTGAGTGGGTATAAATGCCGGGTTTTCTAATGGGGATTTGCATGGGTTCATTATATGGCGGTTCAACGGCTTTGGCAAGTTTAATTATTATCTTCTAATTTTAGCCAAATTTAATCTAAAACCAGTTAATTTTATCTTAGTAAATTTTAACGAGGCGGTGGGGGAGAGTTTGATTTTAAAGGGGCTCTTGACATGGGTTTTAACTATCCCCAATAAATATGGTGTTTTTTTCTGTTTCTTGCTATAATACTCACAGTCGCTAATAAAACTTTTAAATAATTCTTAACCTACAAAGTTATGGCCAAAATGAGTAAGGCTCAAATGCTGCAGGCTTTAGCCGAGAAAACCGGCTTAGCCAAAAAAGATGTCGTCGCTTTAGTGGATGCCATTGTCGAAATGGCTTACAAGGAAGTTAAAACCGCTGGCGAATTCGCTATCGCGGGACTGGGCAAATTGGTGAAAGTCCAACGCAAAGCTCGCGAAGGCCGCAATCCGGCGACCGGCGCCTCGATCCACATCCCGGCCAAAACCGTGGTTAAATTCCGCGTGGCCAAAGCCGCTAAAGAAGCGGTGCTTTAGTCGATTATTTTTTTTAAGCAGTTCTTCTAGTAAACGAGGCCCTCGGGAAACCGGGGGTCTTTGTTGTAGAAATCCAAAGTTCAAAACCCTAAGTTCAAATCAAGTTCAAAAGCCAAAACTCCGATAACTTTTGATCTTTGAACTTGATTTGAACTTTGCACTTAGGGTTTTGAACTTATTATCAAGTTTAAGCGCAGAAAGCATTGTGCTATAATAAAACTACTTATGCCGATAAACACTCATAAAAAGCGCGCTTGGGTCGTCGCCGTCAACATGGGCTATGGCCACGAGCGGGCCGCCAGCCCTTTTAGCGATATTGCCGAGGGCGGGATTATTATTGCCAATAACTATCCGGGCATTCCCGCGGCCGACCGGCGCAAGTGGGAAAGCTCGCGCTGGTTTTATGAGCTGGTCTCGCGGGCCGGACAGTTGCCGCTCGTCGGCGCGGCGATTTTTAATTTTTATGATCGGGAGTTTCAACAGATTGAACCGTTTTATCCCAAGCGCGATTTGTCCGCGCCGTCATTTCAACTGCGGCAGATGTTCCGGCTGATCCGGAAGGGTTGGGGCAAAAATTTGATTGATTTTGTTAACCGCGACCCGAGTTTGCCGTTTCTGACTTCGTTTTTCTTGCCGGCGTTTATGGCCGAAGCGCACGGTTACCGCGGCGAAATTTACTGTATTTTGTGCGACGCGGATATCAGTCGGACATGGGCGCCGCTTCACCCGGGAAAGACTCGCATTAACTACTTGGCGCCCAACAGCCGGGTGGTGGAGCGGCTGAAGCTTTACGGCGTGCCGGCAAAAAATATTCATTTGACCGGTTTTCCTTTGCCCGATGGCAATATCGGCGGCACGGATCTCGGCGTCCTGAAAAAAGATTTGTGGCACCGGATTCATCACCTTGACCCCAGCCATAATTTTATTAATAAATATCAAGATAGTTTGGTGCATTATTTGGGCGCGGAAGTTGATGGGCATTGTTCCAAACAGTGCCGGCTAACCCTGACTTTTGCCGTGGGCGGCGCCGGCAGCCAGCGCGAACTGGGCGGGCAAATAATCAAGAATTTAAAAAGCCAAATTCTTAAAGACCAGCTGAGGGTTAATCTGGTGGCGGGCGTGCGGCATGATGTCTATGACTACTTTCGGCGAGAAATAAAGAAAATCGGCCTAGAGGGACGATTTGGCAAAAATCTCAAGATAATTTTTGACTTGAATAAACCCGGGTATTTTGACAAGTTTAATGCTGTTTTGCGAACGACTGATGTGCTTTGGACCAAGCCGAGCGAACTGGTTTTTTACGCCGGTCTCGGTTTGCCGATTGTCATGGCGCCGCCGATTGGTTCGCAGGAGCAATTTAACCGCCATTACTTGGAGGCAATTGGCGCCGGGCTGGACCAAGGCGATTCGGCTTATATTGCCGAATGGCTGTTCGATTGGCATCGTTCGGGTTGGCTCGCCGAAGCCGCTTTTCAAGGTTTTCTCGACGCGCCGAAATTTGGCGCTTATAAAATTAAGCAGCTGATTTTCCATCGCCACCAGCAAGTGGAAGGCCATGTGGAATTACTCTAAGATAAATTTTAATAAATAATATAAAAACTATGTCAGTTGTGACTTGGTTAATCATTAGCAGTTTCGTCTTGGTGCTCGCCGGCATCACTTTGATGGCGCTCAGTCATTTGGCTAAACAGCCGGTGGCGGCTTTAGTTAAGGCGCATTATGCAGTCGGTATGTTGGCCGGGTTGGTTTACGCGCTGGCGGCCTTCTTGGTGCTTCTGGACGGTCGACCGTGGGGTCAGTTCAAAAGCGAATTGGTGTTTTTACTCGGGATTTTCGCGCTCACTTATGTCAGCGCCTACTTTGGCAAAAAGGGCCAACGATTGCTCCATTATTTAATGATTTTTATTTTAGCGATTACCATCGCGGTTTTGCACTTGAAGTGGAGTGGGGTGATTTAATCAAGCGAACCCGTCCGTTTAGTTAAAACGGGTTGTACAGGCGTAGAGACGCGCCGCGGCGCGTCTCTCGTAGGGGCAAATTCCCTCCAGAGGCGGGCAGGCATGAATTGCCCCTACCCAGCTTGCCGCTAAAACAAAAACCGCCTCACATTTTAGCGAGGTGGTTTTTGTTTGGCTTATTATTTTACGGTAAAAGGTAGGACGGCGGCGAGGACTTGTTGGTCGTCAACTTCCGCTAAATAAACCCAAAGCTCATACTGGCCGACGGCATTCGGGTGGACAAAGTCCGCTTGAGTGGTTTTGCCTAAAGCCGCGGCAACGGTCTGGGAGATAAAAATGCCTTTTTGGGTGTCCAAAACTTTAAGGGCAATTTTGGTGGCAGTCGGCGCGTCGTCTTGTAGCTGCCAAGTGACTTGTGGTTTTGTCTTGGCGGTCAACTCGATGTTGACGAGGCTAAGCGTGGCAAAGTATTTATTATAAATTTCCTGCCGCGAGATTTCTTGCTCTGCCCGGGTGGACTGGGCGGAAAAATAAGAAAAGATGGACAGGCCGATCATGGCGATTGCCAGCACCACGGCCACAATCACCAGGATTTTGGTAGTTTTGAGCATAGTTTTTAAAGAGAATAATTAGTACCTTTATTTTAACACTTTTTACCTAAAGCAGAAAGCCATGAAAAGAAAAAGCGCTTGTCGGTGTGAATTCCGGCAAGCGCTTAATGGTTTGATGTTTATTCTGGCTGGCGATTTCTGAGGTATTGTCTAAATCTATCAATTAGTAGTCGGTGATGGGTAAGCGTATTTTCAGGCAGCCCATATAACGGTGAAAACACGCCGCCTTTTCCTTGGTAGGTTCCCCGAAGGTGGGTAAGAAAAAGGAGAGAAATTTCATGCCGAGTGGGATTTTCTGTAGGGTTGTTGCCCCTTAGTATTTCGACCCAGCCGATATTTTGCGGTTCGGTCACTTTACCGCCCACTAGTTCGCTTTGGATTAAGCGTCGAAGCGCTTGCGGCACGGTCTCATTGTCGCGAAGTACTGTGCCGGGCAGATGATGCCCGTCATACTCGGCATCTTTACGGTAGAAGGTTAGGACGCGATTTTGATCATCCAAAACGCAGAGCTCAATCGGTATACTGACAATTTTCCGCATTAGCGCGTAGAATACCTCCAGATCCATCGGCCATTCGAGCTTTTTTAAAAGTTCGGCCAAAGCCAAAGATTCTTCCTGTGTTAACGCCATTGGCGGCTCCTTTCTTGGTTGAAGAGCAAATTTAATAACTTAAGGCGATAATTCGTAATCTTAGTATAAGCTATTAATTTTGTCAACCATTGTAGAAAATTAAAAAAGTCCGAAGATATCTTCAGACTTTTTTGGTCGGGCTGGTCCGCCGCGGCGGACGGCCTCGTCGTCCCGAACGACGCGCGCTACCAGCCCCGGGCCTACGGCCCCTAGGGCCGGGCCTGCGCTACAACCCGATTAATACTCCTTGATTTTTTAGTCATTTGACCTTTTGTAATAAAAAAACCTAAAATTGTAATTCTTTTAGGCTTTTTTGGTCGGGCTGGCGGGACTCGAACCCGCGGCCTCGTCGTCCCGAACGACGCGCGCTACCAACTGCGCTACAACCCGATTAAGTTATCTAACTATGAGCTTATTGTTTAGAAGTCAGCCGACTGCCTGTCTCGCCGTAGTCTGCCAGCAGGCGGACGGAGGCGGACGCTACAACCCGATTAAACTATTTAGCCGAGGCGCCGAAACCGCCTTATTTACTATTTGGGCTAAATAAAATACAATAAGATAATAGAGGAAATTGGGGAAAAAAGCAAGAGTCGAATAATTTCCTATTTCTTTATTTCTCTATTTCTTTATTTTTATTAAATAAATACGAAAGATAAAGAAGTAGGGAAATAAAGAAATTAAACCAGAAAAACCTTTTATTATGGACCTTTTTGACCAGAATTTGAAGAAAAATTCACCCCTGTCTGACCGCATGCGACCGGAAACCTTGGACGAATTCGTCGGCCAGGGGCATTTGGTGGGTCAGGGCAAAATCTTGCGCCAAGCCTTGGACGGCGACCAGATCCCGTCGATGGTTTTTTGGGGGCCGCCCGGTTGCGGCAAAACCACTTTAGCGAGGATTGTTGCCAATCTGACACACTCGGACTTTATTCAGTTTAGCGGTGTGACTTCGGGGGTGAAAGAACTGCGTGAGGTAATCAAGAAAGCCCGTGATAATGCCAAACTTTACAGCCGGAAAACCATATTATTTATTGACGAGATTCACCGTTGGAATAAAGCCCAGCAGGACGCGCTCCTGCCACACATTGAAGACGGCACGGTGATTTTAATTGGCGCCACGACCGAGAATCCGTCCTTTGAAATCAACTCGGCGTTACTTTCTCGTTGTCGAGTTTTTATTTTGGAAAAATTGACCGGCCAAAATATCGCTGATTTATTAGTCCGAGCCCTGAAAACTCCGAATCGGGGGCTCGGCGAATACAAAACCGAGATTGATAAAGAGGCAATTATTTATCTAGCGGCTATGGCCGACGGCGACGCGCGCGTCGGTTATAACGCTTTGGAACTAGCCGTCACCTCGGCGCCTAAAGGGCAGAAAATAAAAATCGACCAGGCGAAAATTAAAGAAGCTTTACAGCGGTCGCACTTGCTTTATGACCGCGCCGGCGAGCAGCATTATAATATTATTTCAGCTTTGCATAAAAGCCTGCGTGGTAGTAACGCCGATGCGGCGCTGTATTGGCTGGCGCGGATGTTGGAAGCCGGTGAAGACCCGTTATATGTCGCGCGACGGTTAGTTCGTTTTGCTTCGGAAGATGTGGGTCTTGCCGACCCGCAAGCGTTAACCCAAGCCGTGGCGGCCTACCAAGCTTGTCATTTTATTGGCATGCCGGAGTGTAATGTGATTCTCGCCCAGGCGACCGCCTATCTCGCCAGAGCGCCGAAGAGTAATGATCTATACACGGCCTATCAGGCGATCCAACAAGATGTCAAAGAAATGGAAAACGATCCCGTGCCCCTGCATCTCCGTAACGCGCCGACTAAACTGATGAAAGACTCGGGCTATGGCCAAGGCTACAAATATAATCCGGACCACGGTTATCAAGGCGATATCCAGGACTATCTGCCGGAGAGGTTGAAGGGGAAGAAGTATTTGAAGTAGATTTAAGATTTAGGATTTAAGAATAGTGGTAGATTGATATTCTTACGGTATAACTTGGTTAAAATCACATAACACATAACATGGAACAAGGGTGGTTATAGGTTTCTTGTTATGTGTTCCATGTTATGTGATGACTTGGGTAGAAGTTTAAGTACTGGTTATCGCTATTCTTAAATCTTAAATCTTTTTTATATAATATCTTCCTTCCTAATATACTCAAATCTTCCCACCGGCAAATCGCCGAGGAGCAGTTTGCCCTCGCGGACGCGCTCTAGCCATGTGACTTGGCAGCCGACGGCGCGGAGCATTTCGCGGACTTGGCGTTTTTGGCCTTCGCGCAGGATAATTTTTATCTCGTTCGGCGTAATCACGGTAATTTGGCAGGGGAGAGTCTGAATCTTTTCAGTATCAATGCCGGCCGAGAGATAGCGTTCGGCCGAGGTGTTAAACTCACCGGTAAATTTGGCGTGGTATTCTTTTTCGTGGCGGTACTTGGGGTGAGTTAGTTTTTGGGTCAGCTCGCCGTCGTTAGTTAAAATTAAAAGGCCGCAGGAGTTTTTGTCCAGGCGCCCCACCGGCCAAACTCGGGTTTTTAGTTCCAGCGGCAAAAGGTCGTAGATATTTTTCTCGGTGTGGTGTTCGGCCCGGGTGCAAACGAAGCCAGCGGGCTTGTTAAAAAGCAGGTAGATTTTCTCGCCGCCCGCGGCAATGGTTTTGCCTTTGACCGTGACTTGGTCAGTTTCTTCATCAACCCGATCGCCAAGTTTGGCAATCTGGCCGTTGATTTTGACGGCATCTTGCTCAATCAAAACTTCGGCCTCTCGTCGAGAACAGACGCCGGCTTGCGAAAGAAATTTTTGGAGGCGAATAGGCGGCATAAGAAATTAATTACGAATTAATAATTACTAATTACGAATTAAAAATCGCTAGTGAAATAATGCAAACGGCGATTTTTAATTTTATTTGATTTCTTGATTTGGTTCATCCAGTAATGTCCGGCGCAAGACTTTTTTGAAAATAAAAATAACCAGGAAAAAGGCGGTCAGGAGAAGCGCGACAGTCCGCAGGTCTTGTTTAAGCAGATGGGTCTTTTCGGCAAAAACATAACCGAGTGAAACCATAACGGCCGGCCAGATAATCGCGGCGGTAAAACTGGCGCGAAGCAGTTGCCGCAGAGTGGTGTGGAAATAACCGGCAATAATCAATGTCAGGCGGTTGAACCCCCAGGTAAATTTGGAAATAAAAATATAAAGGCTGCGGTTGCGGTCAAAGCTTTCCGGCGCTTTATCCCAATGCCAAAAAAGAAATTTACCGATTTTCAGCCGGCCGAAATGTCGGCCAATCGACCAATAAAGTAAATCATGGCAGACCGTGCCAAAAGCGGCAATCAAAAGAGTGTCGAAAAAGTCCAGTTGGTGGGCCTTGATTAAAATCCCGGCGAGCAGCAAAATGCCTTCGCCTTCGATAAAAAGCATTAAAAAAACCACCAAGTAGGTTAAGAGGCGGTGCGCTTCGGAAAAATTAATTAATAAATCGGCCAGGGTATGCATGAATTCATTGACTAATTATAAAACTTATTGTATTCTAGCTGATTGAGGTTAAAAAAACAATAAGCTAAGCGGCTTGGCAAGGAGCTAAAGTTAGGTTAAAATAAGAAATATGAATCTAGGTAATTTAGAGACAATTTTAGCGGATCAACCCAAATATCGCCGGCAACAGGTTTATCAGGCGATTTTTAAAAATCTGGCGACTGACTGGCGGGCAGTGATGGTTTTGCCACTGGTTTTAAGGCAAAAATTGGCTACGGAATGGTCTTTGGACATCAAAGCCGAGGTAAAGGTCGCTAGCGACGGCAAGACCCAAAAAGCCTTAATTTTCCTTGCTGACGGCCAGGCGATTGAAACCGTGCTCCTGCGGCACGACGGCGGGCGAAATACGGTTTGTATTTCCTCACAAGTCGGTTGCGCCATGGCTTGTGATTTTTGCGCCACCGGCCGAATGGGCTGGCAAAGAAATCTGACCGCCATGGAAATCGTGGAACAAGTTTTGTTTTTTGCGCGCGGGCTCGCGAAGGCGGGCGAACGGGTAACTAATGTGGTAGTGATGGGTATGGGCGAGCCGCTAATGAACTACGACGCGGTTCTCAGCGCCCTGCATCTTTTGAACCAGCCTAATGGCTTTAATCTCGGCGCGCGGCGGATGTCAATTTCCACTGTCGGGATTGTTGAAGGTATCAAGAAATTAACCAAGGAGCCGGCGCAATTTAATCTCGCTTGGTCGCTCCACGCGCCAAATGACAAACTGCGCGGACAGATTATGCCGATTAATAAAAAATACCCGCTCCTGAAAGTCTTGGCGGCTTTATCTGAATATGTTAAAACGACTAAACGGCGGTTGATGATTGAGTATGTGATGCTCCGGGGAATCAATGATGCGCCAACGCAAGCGAAAGAACTGGCGGCCCTGCTCCAGAAAAATCTCGCCGGGCCGTTCATGGTCAATCTAATCGCTTATAATCCGACCAGTGGCTATCATCCAGCCACGGCGCAGAGTGTCGCCGAGTTCTCCAAGATTCTGAAAGAAGCCGGCATCACCGTGACTGAGCGCTACCGCTTTGGCCGGGAGATTAAAGGCGCCTGCGGCCAGCTTGCGGGACAACTAGTATAAAAAATCATAAATCCAAAATTATAAATAACAAATAAATCATAAGCAATAAATCAATAAATCTTAAACCCTGACCTAGTTGTTTATTGCTTAAAATTTAAGATTTATGATTTATTTGTTATTTATAATTTTGGATTTAGGATTTAATTTAGTAACTTCTTATGGCTTCCAGCCACCACCAAGAACTCAGCCAATCGCTCCGTTACCGTCTGTATGAAATGATCCCGGCGACACTGACCTGGGGTACTTTTATTTTGGCGATTGTTTTTTCGGTCTTCCGGCCGCTTTGGGTGATTTATTTTATTATTGTTTTTGATTTGTATTGGCTCTTCCGCGTCTCTTATTTTATTTTTTATATCGCGCTTTCTTGGCGGCAATTTCGGCGGGATAATAAAATTGATTGGCAGGCGAAATTGGAGCAGGAAATACCGGATTGGCAGCGGCTATACCATTTGATTTTTTTGCCAACTTACAACGAATCCTTGGAAGTTTTGCGCCGGACTTTTGCCAGTCTGGCGGCCAGTCATTATTCCGGTCAGAAATTTATTGTAGTGCTCGCTGGCGAAGAACGGGCCGGCCGGGCAGAGTTTCTCGCTCGCGCCGAGGTAATCAAGCGCGAATTTGGCAGCCAGTTTTTTCGCTTGATTGTAACTGTCCATCCGGCGGATTTACCCGATGAAATCCCGGGCAAAGGCTCCAATATCAACTACGCCGGCCACGAAGTTAAAAAAATTATTGATAATGATTTAAAAATTCCTTATGCCGACTTGGTGGTTTCTTCTTTTGACATTGATACTTGCGCCCACTCGCAATATTTTGCCTGCCTCAGTTATAAATATCTGACTCACCCGAACCCAGAGCGCACCAGTTATCAGCCGATCGCCCTTTACAACAATAATATGTGGGAGTCGGATATTATCTTGCGGACGGCGGCGTTTGGTACCACTTTTTGGCTGATGACCGACTTGATGCGGCCGGAGCGGCTGTTTACCTTTTCCTCTCACTCCATGAGTTGGCAAATGCTCGTGGATGTTGATTTCTGGGAAAAAGATATTGTGACTGAAGACAGCCGGATTTTTCTCCAGGGGTTTTTGCGCTACGACGGCGACTACACCGTGACGCCGATTTTTGTGCCGGTATCTATGAACACGGTCGCCGGCAAAACTTGGTGGCAGGGACTCCGTAACCTTTATCGCCAACAGCGGCGCTGGGCTTGGGGCGTGGAACATTTGCCGTATATGCTTTGGTATTTCCGTGAGAAAAAACGCGAGCATAAAATTTCCTGGTACCAGCGCGCTCATTACATTTGGAATCTCGGCGAAGGCATGTATTCTTGGGCGAGTATGTCGATTTTATTGTTTATCCTTGGCCGGTTGCCACTTTGGCTCGCTCGCGGTTCGGAAAAAGCCGCGCTCCTAACGCAGAATACGCCTTTTGTCCTCGAGTGGCTGATGGATTTTGCCATGACCGGTATGTTGGTTTCGGCGGTCCTTAGTTTAGCGCTCCTGCCACCGCGGCCTGAACAGCAGCCGCGCCATAAATATATTACGATGTTTTTGCAGTGGTTGCTCTTGCCGGTGACTTTAATAATTTTCGGTTCCTTTCCGGCAACTGAAGCCCAAACCCGGCTTTTTCTCGGCGGCAAATACCGCCTCGGCTTTTGGGTGACGCCGAAGGAAGGAGAAAAGTAAAATAAGGGGTCAGGGAACGGTATTCAGTATTCAGGGGTTCATACTCGCCGTTCGCGGATATAGTTCCCTGAATACTGAATACTGACCCCTGAATACTAATTTATGCCTGCCTGTAAAAATTGTAATCAACCTTTCACCATCTATCCCGAAGATATCAAATTTTACGGCAAGATTGGCGTGCCTGAGCCGACCTGGTGTCCCCGTTGCCGGATGATGCGGCGGCTATGTTGGCGCAACTCGCGGAGTATTTACAAAAGAAAATGCGACAGTTGCGGCGCTGAGATGATTAGTATTTTTTCACCGGAGAAAAAGCTGAAAGTTTATTGCCACCGCTGTTGGTGGTCGGATAATTGGAGCGCGCTGGACTACGGCCGTGATTTTGATTTTAGTCGGCCATTTGGCGAGCAGTTTAAGGAGTTAATCAGCGCGACGCCGCATTTAGGAGTTAATAACGAAGATTCGGTCAACAGCGAGTACACCAATCTCGGTTATCGCAACAGCAATTGCTATATGTGTTTTGGCAGTGACTTGTCGGAAAATTGCTATTACGCGGTTGACTCGATAAAGTCGCGTGACTGTTTTGATTTGTATTTTTGTTCCAATTTAGAGCTTTGCTCCGGGTGCGTTGACTGCCACCAGTCTTACGACACGCATTTTTGCCAAGAGTCGGAAAACCTCCAGTCGTGCTATTTTTCCTATGACTGCCGCAATTGTAGCCATTGTTTTGGCTCGGCCGGATTGCGCAATAAAGAATACTATTTTTTAAACCAGGCTTTTAGCGAGGCGGAATGGCAAAAGCAAGTGGCGGCGTATTTCAAAACTAAAACCGTGAAAGAAATTTACACGGCCGTAAAGCCGGTTTGGTTGGCCGCGCCGCGGCGGGCAAATGTGATGACCAAAGCCGATGGTTGTACCGGCAATCATTTGCGCAATTGTTTTAAAGTGGCCGACTCTTTTGATTGCATTGAAGCGGAAAATTGCCGTTATCTCGGCCACACTATTCCCAAAGTCAAAGATTCGCTGGATGTTTACGGTTCCGGCGCGCAGGGTGAATTGATGTATGAATATATCACGGGTTTTGGTTATCGGGTGATGTTTAGTTCGCTGGGCTACAAAGCCGCGCGTGATATCGCTTATTGTTTTGTGGCGCCGGGTTGCCATGATTGTTTTGGCTGTGCCAGCCTGCGGCACCAAGATTATTGCATTTTAAATAAAAAATACGCGCCGGCAGAATACTTTAAACTTAAAGAGAAGATTATTGAACACATGAAAACCACTGGTGAATGGGGAGAATTCTTTAATCCCCAAGATTCGCCTTACGGTTATAATGAAAGTGAAGCCAATGATTTTTTTCCACTAACCAAAGCCGAAGCGCTCGCTAAAGGCTATCCTTGGCGCGAAGACGGCCAGCCGGATTATCATGAAGCCGATCCGACCAACCACATTTACGGCTGCCAAACTTGCCGCCGGCTGTTTAAAATAGTTAAGCAGGAGTTGGATTTTTACCAGAAACAAAATCTGCCCTTGCCGGTTGATTGCTACAAATGCCGCTTCCGTTTTCTCTTTAAACTGCGGAATCCCTATAAACTTTGGCAGCGGACCTGCGCCAAATGCGGGCAGGGGATAGAGACGACTTACCCGCCTCGACTCGCCAACTCGTCGGGCGAGGCGGGCGCGCCGGAGCGGCCGGAGAAGGTTTATTGTGAGGAGTGCTACCGTAAAGAAATATATTAAAGGCACAGATTTACACAGATAAGCACAGATTAGCACGGATCTGTGGCTATCTGTGCTTATCTGTGAAAATCTGTGTTTATGCAATGTAAAAACTGCCAAACCATCTTTATCATCACTGTCGCTGACCAGCAGTTCTATCGCCGCATCAATATTCCTGATCCCGATGAATGCCCGGCTTGCCGTGAACAAAATCGGTTGGCATTCAGAAATGAAAGAGATCTTTATCGTCGGCAGTGCGACTTGTGCCAGCGGCAGATAGTTTCGATGTATTCGGCGGATAAGCCGTATAAGGTTTATTGCGCCGATTGTTTTAATAGTGACCGTTGGGACCCTTTTAGTTATGGTCGCGAGTTTGATTTTAACCGGCCATTTTTCCCCCAATATGCCGAACTAATGAAAGTTGTACCGCGACTTTACGCTTTTACTTACCGCAGTGTCAATTCGGAATACACTAACGGCGCGCAGTGCAATAAAAATTGTTATTTATTGTTTCTTTCCGATTATTGCGAAGACTGTTATTTTTCTAACAATATTTTTTACTCCGTTGGCTGTTTGGATTTGGAAACCGGCCATAAAAATGAAGTTTGCTACCAATGCGTTAATATCTACCGGTCTTATCACTTGGCTTATTGCTCGGACTGTGAAGATTGTGTAGACTGCGTTGGTTGTGTGGATTGCAAAGGCTGCCATGATTGTTTTGGTTCGGCCGGTTTGCGCCAGCAGGAATACTGTTTTTTTAATCAAAAATTGTCGGCTGATGAATATCAGCGGCAAACCGCCACCTATAATTTAGGGAGTTATTCGGGCGTAGAAAAAGCCAAAGCGGCTTTTAAACAAACCGCTCTAAAGCATATCTACCGCTATTATCACGGCGCCAAAAACAAAGATTTTGTCGGCGATTATCTGACTTATTGCCAAAATTCTTATAACTGTTTTGATGGCAATGAGTTGTTAAACTGCAAAAATGTGATTATCGGCAATAAACTTAAAGATTGCCATGATTGCTATGCCGTGGTGGATAATTCCGAGTTGTGTTATCAATGCATTAGCCACGCCGAGGATTATAATAACCAATTTTGTTTGAGTTGTATTGTCTCCTCTAATAATATTTATTCCGAATTATTAATGTCCGGCGCCAAGGACTGTTTTGGTTGCATCGGCTTTAAGCGGGCGCAGTATTGTATTCTCAATAAACAATATACCGAAAGCGAATACCAAAAATTACGCGCCGCGATTGTTGAAAAAATGAAAACGACAGACGAGTGGGGCAGAATGTTTCCGATCGCCAACTCGCCATTTGGTTATAATGAAACAGTCGCCGCGGATTATCACCCCTTGAACACGGCCCAAATTAAAGCTAAAGGTTGGCCATGGCAAGAGCATCTGCCGGGTAGTTTTGGCCAGGAAACTATTAAGTCGGCCGAGCTACCCGATGATATTAAAACAGTTAAAGATGAAATTACAAAAGAAGTTTTAGCTTGCCAGATATGCAATCGAAATTACAAAATTATTCCGCAAGAATTAAAGTTTTACCGCCAATACAATTACGCTTTGCCCCGCCTTTGCCCTGAATGCCGGTTTAAAGAAAGGATTAATATCAAAAATCCGAAAAAACTTTATCGCCGGCAGTGCCAGCGCCCCGGCTGCGCTAACGAGTTTGAAACCACCTACGCGCCGGAGCGGCCGGAGAAGGTTTATTGTGAGGAGTGTTATCGTAAGGAGATTTACTAAGGGATCAGGGAACAGTATTCAGTATTCAGGGGTTCTTATTTACCGTTCGTGGATATAGCCCCTGAATACTGAATACTGTTCCCTGAATACTAATTTAAAAAAACCACCGGTGAATATCACTCGGCGGTTTTTAGTATGTTATAACAACTAAACAGTCATTCTACACCATCGGCTGGTCAAAGTCGGCTGGCTGGCCGGTTGCGCCCGCGGCGGCTTTGGCCGGTTCCTTGGCTTCGTCACCCGAGCCTTCGCCCGAGACTTCATCTTCCACATTGATTTTACTGACATAGTCTTCGATTTCTTTCAGCGGCCGGGCATAGATGTTGTGGGCGTTATCCAAAATAGTTTTAACTGTATCTTGCCAGCCTTTGGGTGGCTCCGGAATGGCTTTAGTAAAAGCGGAAAATGGCGGCGAGGTGTGGCCGTCAATCGACATTTTGACCAGGATTTCTCTGACGCCAAGATTAATAAAATCATGGACCGTGAAAACCGGATAAAATTCTTTGGAAATATATTCGCCGTCATCGGCGCCGACGCGGAAAGCGATCATCGAGCCGATGTTGCCAAAGACCGCGCCCTTGATGTTGCCGACCACCTGGCTCAGGAATTGGTGAGAAATCGTCAGGCAGAGGTGGTATTTGCGCGCCTCGGACAAGATATTCTCAAAAGTCTCGGTGGCAAAGTTTTGAAACTCGTCGATGTAGAGGTAGAAGTCATGCCGCTGCGACTCCACCATTTTAGCGCGGGACATCGCTGTCTGATAAATTTTAGTGATAATCATGGCGCCGAGCAAGTTGGCGTTTTCTTCGCCCAAGAGGCCGCGCGACAACTCAATCAAAAGAATCTTCTGGCCATTCATCAGCCCGTTAAAATCAATGGTGTTTTTGGGCTGGATGACAATATTTCGCACCAACTCATTGGATAGGAATTGGCCGAGCTTGTTAACCAGCGGCAAGATGGCTTCGTTATCAAACTTCTCCGACCAAGAAGAAAATTCATTGGCCCAAAAGTGTTTGACCACGCTGTCTTTGATCTGGGGAATGACTTTTTGGCGGAATTTGCGGTTGGTCAGCATTTTTTGCATGCCAACGATCGAGCTTTCCGGGTAGTCGAGCATGGCAAGTGTGGTAAACCGGAAAACATGCTCGATTTTCGGCGACCAATCGCCGCCAAAGAATTTTTTGAAAACTTCAATCAAACCTTGGGTGACTTGCTGTTTCATTTCGCGCGGCACATCTTCCAGAATATTGAAGGCGATCGGGTGTTGGAGGTCGGAAGCGTTGAAAACAATCACATCATTAGCGCGGTCAGCCGGCACATATTGGATAATGTCATGGACCAGGTCACCGTGCGGGTCAATTACACAAACACCTTGTTTGTCCACGATATCGTCAGTAATCAGCGAGAGGAGGAGTTTGCTTTTGCCCGTGCCGGATTTACCCACGACATAAAGATGGCGCCGCCGGTCAAGCCGTTTAATGCCGAAGAGGCGGTTACTGGCGCGGAAGTTGGTGGTGGCAAAAAGCGAAATATCGTGCGCCGGGGTATTGTGGTCGGTCGGGAGGTTAAACGGCGGTTGGGCGCGCTTGGAGAGCACCCAGTCAATCGCTTCAATTTTTAAAGTCGGGTCCGGAATATGAAAAAGCGTGGTAATTTCCTCGGTGTTCAGAATCGTTCGCTCTTCATTTTTGCGGGCAAAGAAGTTGGCCAGCAGTTTTTGTGAGTTTTCGGCGCGAGTGAAAATGATCTTGTTTTTTTCTGAAGAAAATTCGTGAAAAGAACGGACCACCTCCTTGACCTTGTCTTCGGCCGCTTTTTCCTCGCCATCCGGGAAAAAGTAGAGCATCCGCATGGTGGCGTCGAATTTCGGCTTTTCAACCGATTCGCCGCTTTCTTTACTGCTATAAAACAGCCCGCGCCGGCCCTCAGCTTCCATTTGTTCATCCAGTCTGGGGGTAATAATGATTTGCATCAAAATCGCGTGATTCTGCTCTAGCGTGCCGGCAAGATTCAGGAACGGCACCAGCGGGTCTTGGCTGTTCGCTTGCAGATAAGTGCGGATAGAAAAGGCTTCCTGCTGAAGTAGGGTTAGATTATAACCCAAGGCGTGATTAGACAGGAGCTCTAAGTTATTAAATTTGTCCGTAGTTTCCACCTCGGTGTCCGGGAAAATCGAAAAAATAATGTTGGTAATCGGCGCGAGTAGAGTTTCGTAGGTGGTCAGATAAAAGTTGATGGTTTCTTTGATATTGACCACTTCCAGGGAAATGGTGTTGTTCGGCGCTTCCTGGAGGAGGAGAAAATACAAATCATAATAAAACCGCTCAAATTTTTTAATATGGTCGGGAATCGGGATAAACGGGAAGCGGATGAGTAGGGTTTTCTTGGGAACGGTTTGATTTTGATTTTCGGACATATTTTATGTTTAATAACGGTTTTATTATAGCACAAAATATAAAAATAACGGAATAACACAGCTCTTTACCATATTTTATAATTTTTAATTTAAAATTTTTAATGAATTTTTAAGGCTTAATTTTCAATAACCACGAACTCGGTTGTAGGTTAAAATTAAGAATTAAACATTATAAATTCATTAAAAATTTTAAATTAAAAATTAGAAATTGTTATGCGTTTTGAGTTTTGAGCTATATTTGCTATAATTCGTTCATTCAATATGCCTACTCTTGACCAAACCTTTGCCCGGCTGGAGTCTCTGCAGATTCAAGGCGCCACGGCGGTTGCCCGCGCCATTGTTTTGGCGTTAAAAGACCGGGGCTTGAAATCGGAATTAAAATCAAGGGGGAGCTGGCAAGCCGAGCAGAAGAGCGTGGCCGATTATTTATTATCGGCCCGGCCGACCGAACCCATGGCGCAAAACCTTTGTCGGTTGCTCCTTGCTATTATTGCCGACGCTAAAACGGTCGCGGAGGGTCAGGCGTCGCTGAAAACCGCAACTGGCGATTTATTAGAATTAATCACCGAAGGCAGCCAGGAGATTGTCAATTTTGGTCAGAAAATTATCGCTGATGGCGAGATTATCTTTACCCATTGTCATTCGTCCACCGTGGAGAAGATTATTGTTGGCAGTCAGCAGGCTGGCAAGAAAATCACGGTTTATAACACCGAAACGCGGCCGCTTTTCCAGGGCCGGATTACCGCCGCCAATTTATTAAAGGCCGGTGTGCCGGTGACCATGGTCGCTGATTCGGCCGCCGGGTTTCTAATATCGCCTTATTCCACGGAAAAAATAACCCCCACCAAAGTCTTACTGGGCGCGGATGTGATTTTCTCTAACGGCTCGGCGGTCAATAAAATCGGCAGTTTTGAAGTGGCGCTCGCCGCCCATACCTTTGGCGTGCCGGTTTACATCGTGGCGCACTTACTAAAAACCGACGACGACGGCAAGATTGAAATGGAAAAACGCCCCGCCAAAGAAATTTGGCCCGGAGCGCCCAAGGGCCTGGAAATTATCAACTTTGCTTTTGACTTAATCCCAGCCAAATACATCACCGGCTTCATCACCGAGTTCGGCGTGACCCGGCCGCGGAAAATCAAGAAGTTGGTTAAGAAAAAGTATCCGTGGATTTTACGAACATGAAAACATTAAAACACTAGAACATTAAAACAAAACCGCAGTTGTCAATTTGTTTTAATGTTTTTATGTTTTAATGCTTTAATGACCTTTTATGTACCAAACCTCCTACAAAGGCTACATCGCCTTAAACTACCAGCCTGACTATGACCATGATGTCGTCGTCACTTATTTTGTTAAACCGGCGCGCGGACAAAAGTTTGAAACTGTCGCCGAAGCCATTGCCGGCGAGTCGTCGATTGGCACTTGGACGCATTTAGATACTTTGACTGACGCGGTCAAGGCAAAACTCTCGCCCCATATTTTTGTGGTGGATAAGAAGCGGGGCTTTATCAAAATCGCTTACCCTTTGGATTTATTTGAACCGGGCAATATTCCGCAGATTTTATCCAGCATCGGCGGCAATGTTTTCTCGATGAAAATTGTGGAGCATTTGCGCCTCGAAGATATCGAGTTCCCGAAAAGCCTGATTGACAGTTTTCCCGGGCCAGAGCTTGGCATTAACGGCATTAGAAAACTAATCGGCATTAAAAACCGGCCGCTGGTTGGCTCGATTATGAAACCAAAAGTCGGCCTGAGCGCCAAACAATATGGCGATTTAGCTTATCAAACTTGGTCCGGCGGCGTGGATGTGATTAAAGACGATGAAAATCTCACCAGTTTAAGTTTTAATAAATTTGAAGATCGGGCAGATGAAGTGCTGAAAGCAAAGAAAAAAGTGGAGCGAGAAACCGGCGAGAAAAAAGTTTATGTCTTTAATATCACCGCGCCGGTAGATATCGCTTTACAGCGCGCCAAGTATGTCAAACGAAAAGGCGGCAACTGCATTATGGTGGATATCGTGACTATGGGTTGGTCGGCAATCCAGTATATTCGGAAACAAAATCTCGGCCTGATTATCCACGGCCATCGCGCCGGCCACAGTACTTTTACCAAAGACCCGAGCCATGGCATTTCCATGTTAGTCATCGCCAAACTCTCGCGCCTCGCTGGCATTGATCAGCTCCATACCGGCACGGTGGTCGGCAAGATGGAAGGTGGGCCCGAGGAGGTCTCAGTTATTGACCATTTTTTGCACGAAGATGACGGTGTGGTTGATCTACTTCACGAGGATTGGTCCAAAATCAAGCCCACCATGCCGATCGCTTCCGGCGGCCTGCATCCGGCGCTCGCTTTTCCGTTAATTGAAATGCTCGGTCAAGATCTGATTATCAACTTCGGCGGCGGCATCCATGGCCACCCCGACGGCTCCCACGCCGGCGCTCTAGCCGCTCGCGCCGCGGTCGAAGCGGCGAGCAAAGGCATTTCACTGAAGGAAGCGGTTAAAACCAACCCAGAGCTTAAAGTCGCGGTGGAGTATTGGAGTAAGAAGTAATTAAGAATTAAAAATTAATAATTAAGAATTGGGGCGATGAAGACATTTCTAATTTTTGATAATAAAAAAGAGAGAAAACTTCCTAAGGAATTTCAAGGGGATGATAATCGTAATCCCGAAAGTTTAGTTCGCTATTTTTTGAAGGAATTTACTAAAAAAGGTGATAAAGTTTTTGATCCATTTGCTGGGTTTGGCACTACTTTACTTGTTTCAGAGGAATTAGGTAGAATTCCGTTTGGAATTGAATTTAGTAATCAACGGGCTGATTATATTAAGTCTCAGATGAAAAACAAAGATAATTTAATAAAAGGAAGTTCTCTTAAAATTAAATCTTATAAACTTCCCAAATTTGATTTCTGTTTCACTTCTCCGCCTTATATGCTTAAAGAGGATAAAGAAAATCCTTTTTCTGCTTATATCAAAAAGGGGAATTATAGCCAATATTTAAAGGATCTATCCAAAATATTTTACCAAGTTAAAAAAGTAATAAAGAAAGATTCTTATTTGGTCATAGAAGTTTCAAATCTTAAAGGTAACGGAGTCACAACACTTGCTTGGGATATAGAACGAGAAATTTCGAAATCCTTTAAGTTTAAAGGAGAGTTGGTGATTGGTTGGAAAGGTAAAGATACTTATAGCCCTAAGGGGAATTATGGCTATGGTTATGATCATAGCTATTGTCTTATTTTTAAAAATAATTCTTAATTTTTAATTCTTAATTAATGTTATGCCTTTCTATCTCAAATCCAAGAAACTAATCATTATTTTATTAGCAGTAGTGATTATTCCATTAATCGGTTTGGTGGTGCTTTTATTAAAGTCCGACAAAACTGAGTATCTTTCGGTTGACGACTTAACCAAAGGAAGTTATGAGTATCGTTGGTTAAGCGATATGGGTTCTACGCCAGAAAAGTTAGTTCGTGAATACAAAACCAGAACCGATGAATGTTATAATATTCCAGAATCTTTAGTACAAAAATGTTCTGAAGCTGGTGGTGTTTTGGAATATCATTTAATTAATGTCGGTTTTGGCGGCGGCGCCTCCGCTTTTGGTTGTTATCCCAAGGGGAAACCTGATGATGCTGGAAAAATTTGTAAAAAAGATAGTGATTGCGATAATTGGTGCCTTTGGTTGAATGGCGACATGATATATCCCGGCCTCACATCAACCTGTAGTGCTTTTAAAAAACCAATATTTGTTTTTAGTGAGAAAAATCAAGATTATCATAATGGCGGTCCCGGTCCATTTTGTGGTTATACAGATGAAAAATATGCCAACTATTAAGTTTTAATTTTTGCTGACGGCTAACCGCTATCGGCTAACAGCTATTCCTTATGCCTTTCTACCTCAAATCCAAAAAACTCGACTTTTCCACTGGCGACGAGCCGGTGGCGGTGATCAATCAGAAAGAAGCGGAAATCTATGGCATACAGCCGCATGATAAGATTCTGCTGAAATGGAGCAAGCACCACGAAATGACCGTGGATTTTCAATTCACCAAAAGCAAGGTGGAAATGGGCCATGTCGGCCTGTTCCGCGAAGTTTGGCGCGGCAATGAGTGGATTGACGATGAAGTGGTAGTGGAAGTGATCCCGCTGTCGCGGCCGGCGTCGATTGAGGCGATCAAAAAGAAAATGCTGGGTCAGGCGCTGAATTATGAAGAAATTTATTCCATTATCAAAGACATTGCCACGGATCGGTTGACTGACATTGAAACCACTTACTACGCCGCTTCCGGCTATATTCACCCGTATTCGCTGACCGAGATGGAATATATGGTCAAAGCCATGGCCGAGACCGGCGAGATGATGAACCTCAGTGAAAAAGTGGTGGACAAGCATTCCATCGGCGGCATTCCGAATAACCGCACCACCATGGTGGTGATCCCGATTATTGCTTCACTCGGGCTCTGTATTCCGAAAACTTCTTCGCGGGCGATCACTTCGCCTTCGGGCACGGCCGACACTATGGAAGTTTTGGCGCCGGTCGACCACACCATGAAAAAAATTAAAGAAATTATCAAGAAAACCGGCGCTTGTTTGGTTTGGGGTGGGGGACTGGCTTTAGCCCCTGCTGACGACAAGATTATTGAAGTTTCGCGGCCGCTTGCCATGGAGTCATATGACAAAATGGTGGTGTCGATCATGGCAAAGAAAGTGGCGATGGGCGTTGATTTCTTGGTGATTGATTTGCCTTATGGCCCGACAGCGAAAGTTAAAGATTTGAAACTTGCTAAAACTATTGCCAATAAATTCGTGGCAGTCGGGGAGAAGTTTAAAATCAAAGTTAAAGTGGTGATGACCGAGGCCTTAGAACCGATTGGCCGCGGCGTTGGGCCGGCCTTGGAAGCGCGGGATGTTTTGCGGGTACTGCAACAGCATGAGTTGCGGCCTCGCGATTTAGAGAATAAAGCAATTTACCTCGCGGGCGAACTCCTAGAACTAAAAGGTTTTTGCCATAAAGGCCAGGGCAAGAAGCTTGCCGAGAAGCAAATCAAGTCTGGCGCGGCTTGGCAAAAGATGAATGAAATAATTGTGGCGCAAGGCGGCAAGAATAATCTGAAGGCCGACTCGGTGGCGCTCGGCGCGCTCCGCTATGAAATCCACGCCCAGAAGTCAGGTAAGGTGGTTTTGATTGACAATAAAGCCATCAACGAAATCTGCATGAACCTTGGCGCGCCACACGAAAAAATCGCCGGCATGCACTTCCATATTGACTACGGCGAGAAGGTGAAAAAAGGCGACAAGCTTTTCACCCTTTACGCCAAAACCGAAGACCGGCTGAATCTCGGATTAAAAGCCTTGGAGAATTACCAAGTGGTTGTAATTAAATAAATAGCATACGGTACTTTTAACCGCGGTTAAAATGACCAATTTCCAAGCTCCAATGACCAATAACTCCTTAGCTCTAAACTTTTAGCTACTAACCTTTGAACTTGATTGGACATTAGGATTTGGTCATTGATTGGACATTGGTGTTTGGAAATTGGACATTTATTTGCTATATTATATTTAACGGCGTAGTTTAAAAAATAACCATAATTTTATGGACTGCACCCAATGCCAAATGCCTTTAACCGACGACAACAAATGTTCTTGCGACGAAACCGTCTGCTATCACTGCTGTTCCTGCGACGAAAGCTGTGATTGCGGCTGTAAAACTCGCGATAAATAAGGCCTAAGAAAAAATACGAACTGTGGATAAACCCGACGATTAACCTTGCCGGGTTTTATATTTGGCTAAATTTAAATAATAAAAATCAGGCGCGAGTTTAGAATTATTTAATAACTTTATTGCTATAATGGCGACAGATTATCTTTTAACATTAACTATAACCATATGCGAATCCTTTTAGTGGAAGACGAACCAGATGTCGCCGCCTTTGTTATCCGCGCGCTCAAAAACGCCGGCTACTCGGTTGACACTACGCCCTCGGCTGAGCAAGGCGTTTTCTTAGGCAAAACTAACGAATACGATGTGATTATTTTGGATGTGATGTTGCCTGATGGCGAAGGGTTTGATGTTTGCCGGGAAATCCGCACGGTCAAAAAGAAAGTGCCGATTTTAATGCTGACAGTCAAAAGCGAAGTCAAAGATAAAATCAAAGCTTTTGATTTGGGCGCGGACGACTATTTAATCAAACCGTTTGCCCTGGAGGAATTGATAGCGCGCCTGCACGCTTTGCTTCGCCGGCCGCAAGTGGTGATTGAAGAAGTGTATCACTTTGGCGACATTGTGGTGGACACCAAAAAAGGTATCGCCACTAAAGCCGGCCAGATTATAGATTTTCGCACCAAAGAGTTCGCGCTCCTGGAATATCTGCTCCGCAACCGCGGGATAGTTCTGACTCGGTCGATGCTCCTCGAGCATGTTTGGGATATGAATATCGACCCGTTCACTAATACCGTGGATGTCCATATTCGCTCGGTTCGGCGGAAACTGGGCGATGAAGAGGGGAAAATTATTGAAACCGTTCATGGCAAAGGATATCGGATAAATGCCTAGTACCCATAAATATTAAACGCCGGTCAAGTTACTTTGGCCGGTTTTTTTGTAAGAAAGGATTTAGGGGTTAGAATTTAGGAATTTCGGAATTTACCTAAATTCTAAATTCTAACCCCTAAATTCTAAATTCTCATTTTTTGTGTTAAAATAGTAAAGTAAACAATAACTCTATATAAAATGTCCTGGCTACTCATCGTCACCGTCGCTTATGCCCTCAACGCCGTCGCTATGGCGATTGATAAGGCGCTCCTCAAAAAAGAAGTGCCGCGGCCGACGGCTTACGCTTTTTATATTGCCGCGCTCGGGATTATTTCCTTGGTTTTATTGCCGTTTGATTGGCAAATACCACCTGGTGGTCAGCTAATTTTCAATCTCCTCGCCGGCGCGACCTTTACCGCCGGGTTGTATTTGATGTTCGTGGCGTTAAAGCAGGCCGACGCTTCGCGGGTGACGCCGTTTATTGGCGGACTGAATCCGGTTTTTATTTTTATTCTCGCTTGGTGGTTTCTCGGCGAACGGCTCACCGGCCAGCAAATCTTGGGTTTTCTGGTAATTCTCGCCGGCACTTTTTTGATCGCCGTTAATTTCTCGGGCAAAAAGGAAGTCGGGCGGGCTTTTCTGGTGGCCATACCGTCAGCGGTTTTGTTCGCCATTTCCTACACTCTGACCAAGTTTGTTTATCTTAATCAGCCGTTTATTTCCGGTTTTGTTTTTATTCGGGTGGGCGCGTTTCTCGCCGCGTTACTATTTTTACTGTCGCGGGCGAACCGCCGCGCGATTTTTCAAACTGCGGGAACAGCTAGCGGCGGCAGTAAACTAGCCTTTGCCGTGGGCCAAACCGCCGGCGCCCTCTCTATGGTTTTGGTCAGTTGGGCAATCTCACTTGCTTCAGTCTCACTGGTTAATGGCCTCCAAGGCCTGCAATATGTTTTTCTCTTCTTCATAATCTTAGTTCTAAAAGACAAACACCCGGAATTGCTCGCCGAGAATTTAACGCCGAAGGTCTATGCGCAAAAAATAATCTCTATCGGCTTGATTATTTTGGGATTATTTTTGATTAGTGTTTAATGAGTATTCAGGGAACAGTATGCTCGCCTCGATTCGGCGAAGCGGGCAGTATTCAGGGGAGGGGTTCTTATTAGCCGTTCGGGGATATAGTTCCCCGAATACTAAATACTGATCCCTGAATACTTTACATTTATGCGACATCTCCTAGAAAAAACCATCCTAATTTCTTTTATCCTCCTCCTATTACTTCTAGGGCTTCGTTCGTTTACTTTAAATTTTGACCAGCAAAAAGTGGTTTACGGCGTTAGTTTTGATCCGCTTTACGCCGCTTACCTTGGTTTTAACGCCGAAGAAGTAATGGATAACATTCTGAATGATTTAAAAGTTGACCACCTCCGTTTAACCGCTTATTGGAATCGGATTGAAAAAGAGCCGGGAGCTTATGACTGGGCGGAGATGGATTGGCAAATGAATAAGACCCGCGCCGCCGGCGCTAAAGTGATTTTGACTGTCGGCCGCAAACTGCCGCGCTGGCCCGAGTGTTATGAGCCGGCTTGGCTCAGCCAAGCAACAACGGCTAACCAACAAGCTGCCTTATTTAAAATGATTACGGCCACAGTTGCGCGGTACAAAAATTATCCCAATCTCACCGCTTGGCAGGTGGAAAACGAACCGCTGGTTGGCTGGTTCGGCGTTTGCCCGGCGCCAGATAAAAATTCATTGAAACAAGAAATCGCTTTGGTAAAAAGCCTGGACGACCGGCCGGTGATTTTGACTGACAGCGGCGAACTGGGCGCTTGGTATAACACCGCTAAATTCGCCGATATCTTCGGCACGACAATTTACCGCGTGGTGGCAAATGAAACCTATGGCTTTTGGCGTTGGCCTCTGCCGGCGGCGTATTACCATTATAAAGCCGCAATTATCAGCTGGCTAACCGGCGGGCGGCAGATTATTGTCACTGAACTGCAAGCCGAACCGTGGATTGCCAGTAGCGCGGCGATCCAAGACTATCCTCTCTTGGAGCAATACAAATCCATGAGCCTGGGCCAGTTTAAATCCAACATCCTTTACGCCCGCGCGGCCGGATTTGACGAAATTTATCTCTGGGGAGTAGAGTGGTGGTACTGGCTGAAGGAAACAAAGAATACACCGGAATTCTGGGATGAGGCGAGATTATTATGGATAAAGTAATAAAGAAATAGAGAAATAGAGAAATAGAGAAATTGGAGGTAGGTGGAGTTAGGCAATAGAAAGTCTTGATAGCATAACTACTCACTAGAACTATTACTTTATTTCTCTATTTCTTTATTTTCATTATGAAATTAGATAGTCACGGAAAAGTCGCTATTGCCATGTCCGGCGGCGTTGACTCATCGGTTGCCGCCGCTTTGTTAGTTCAGGCTGGTTATGACTGCTTTGGCGTTTTTATGCATTTCTGGGCTGAACCAGGCCGGAAAGCGGAACGAGAGAACCTTTGCTGTTCACTGGCCAGTTATCATGACGCGCGGCGCGTCTGCCAAAAATTAGGCATTAAACTTTACACTTTGAATTTTGACAGTTATTTTAAAAAAACTATCGTTGACGATTTCCTAAAAGAGTATGGCGCCGGCCAAACGCCGAACCCGTGCGTCCGTTGCAATAAATACATTAAATTTGGCGAGTTATTAAAAAAGACACAGAAACTAGGTGCTAGTTATCTAGCCACTGGCCATTACATCAAGATTGCCAACCGCCAACCGCCATCAGCCAACCGCTATAAACTATTCACGGCCAAAGATAAAGACAAAGATCAGAGCTACTTCCTATATAATTTAAAGCAAGAACAACTAAAACACCTGCTATTTCCACTCGGTGGCTATACTAAGCCGGAAGTCAGAAAGCTGGCGAAGAAATTTGGCTTGGCAGTGGCCGAGAAGCGCGAAAGCCAGGAGATTTGTTTTATCGCCGATAAAGACCACAACGAATTTCTCCGACGGCACTTGCGCTTAAAGCCGGGAAAAATTGCCACGCTAGACGGCAAAGTTGTTGGCAGCCATTTGGGCTTGCCGTTATATACTCTGGGCCAACGGCGGGGGATTGGTCTCGGCGGCGGGCCGTATTTCGTCGCCGGCTTTAACCGTAAAAAAAATCAGCTTTTAGTCACGACCAATAAAAACAACTCGGCGTTACTTAAAAAAGAATTTCTGGTTAAAGAAGTTAATTGGATTGCCGACACGGCGCCAAAGTTGCCGCTAAAATGCCTAGTCAAAACCCGCTACCGCCAAACTGCTCTGTCGGCAATGGTTAAAAAACAAGGCAAAAATTATTTGGTTAAACTATCTAAACCTGGCCGCGCCGTGGCTGCCGGGCAGTCAGCGGTATTTTATCAGCCGGCTGGAAGCGGCACGGAACTTTTGGGTGGGGGAATTATCAAATAAAAAACTCCCGCGGACATGGCCGCGGGTGTGTTGGCTGTTTTGAATACCTTTTATTGCAGTTCGTCGATTCCACCGGTTCCGGTGGATTGAGGCGGCGAGACAAAAATACCGCTGCCGCTGACATACACCGCTTTCGACATTATCGTCTTGGCAGTGATGTCGACTCGGATGTCCGGCAAATCCAGTACTTTCTCGCGCGCCGCCATCATTTCGTCGAACTTCGCTTGAGTTCTGATTTCCTGGGCATGTTGTGGTTGGCCGAGATGTTTTTGCAGAATGCTTTCCGGGGTTTTGGCTCTGTCAGGCATTGTTACTCCTTTTAACTTTGGCGGTTTGGCCGGACTGCTCGCAGTAGGCTTTGAGATCGCCAACAGTTTTGAGGTTAACCGGGAGTTTGATAGTTGTACCGCAGACATGGCAAAAAATTGTTGCCCGCCTCTTAGATATGACGGTATAACTGGCGTCGCCGACACTGCCATCGAAATGAACATGATCAAAAACCAACCTTCTGAGTGGTGTTAATTCGCTCACTTTCATTCGCGCCATGTACCGCGCGACTAGCGTCCCACTGTCATTCGGCAGATGAATGTGAATATCGCCCGCCATTTTTACCTCCTAAGGTTCAAGTTGTTAGGTTAAATTTAATTTATTTTAGTTAATCTGTCAAAGCCGGCCTTGCTTTTAGCCGTTTAAAGTTGTATATTAATTGGTAATTATATGATCACTGCTGCCGAACTTCGCCAAAAATATCTGGATTTCTTCAGGGCCCGGGGCCACGCCATTATCCCGTCGGCTTCTTTGATTCCAGAAAATGACCCGACAACTTTGTTTACCAGCTCCGGCATGCAGCCGATGATTCCTTATTTACTCGGCGAAAAACACCCCCTGGGCAATAAACTTGCCGATTCGCAAAAGAGCTTCCGCACCCAAGACATTGACGAAGTGGGCGACAGCCGCCACATAACTTTTTTTGAAATGCTCGGCAATTGGTCGCTCGGCGATTACTTTAAAAAAGAACAAATCGCTTGGATGTTTGAGTTTCTGACTAAAGAAATTGGCCTAGATCCTCAGCGCCTATACATTACTGTTTTCCGCGGTCAGACCGACATCAATATTCCGCGCGATGACGAAGCAGTGGAATTATGGCAAAAACAATTTGCCAGCGTCGGCATTGAAGCCAAGGCAATTGATCTGGCGGAAAAAAACGGCCTGCAAGGTGGACGGATTTTTTACTACGACGAAAAGAAAAACTGGTGGTCCCGTTCTGGTGTGACTAGCGTCATGCCAGTGGGCGAGCCCGGTGGGCCTGACTCAGAAATGTTCTGGGACTTTGGCGCCGAACGGAATATCCATGAAAGCTCTCCGTTTAAAGATCAACCCTGCCATGTTAACTGCGACTGCGGCCGATTCTTGGAAATCGGCAACAGCGTTTTCATGCAATATATTAAAACCGCCAAGGGTTTTGAAGAATTAAAAAATAAAAATATTGACTTTGGCGGGGGACTAGAGCGATTTACCATGGCTGCTATAGATTCACCCGATATTTTTCTGATTGATCTGTTTACGCCGATTAAAACAACGCTAGAAAAATTATCGGGCAAAAAATATGGCGATCAAACCGAAGAAACCAAAGCCTTTCGGGTGATCATGGACCACTTGCGCGCCGCCACTTTTTTGATTGCCGACGGCGCCGCTCCGTCCAATAAAGAGCAAGGTTATTTTACCCGCCGGTTAATTCGCCGCGCAGTTCGTTTTGCCCATAATCTGGGCATCCAACAGTCAATTTGCGGTAAAATTGCCGAAGAATATATTAAAGAGTGTGCCGAATTTTATCCTTATTTATTGGCGGTTAAATCTAAAGTAATTGAAGAAATGGCCGGGGAGGAAGAGAAGTTTAACCAAACCTTGGGAAAAGGCCTGAAAGAATTGGAAAAAGGCGTTGATCCATTTATCCTCTTTACCACTTACGGCTTTCCGTTAGAGTTAACCAAAGAATTAGCCGAAGAAAAAGGCCAGAAAATTAACGAGGATGATTTTTGGCAGAAGTTCAAAGAACATCAAGACCTTTCCCGCACCGCTTCTGCCGGCATGTTTAAAGGCGGACTCGCCGATGCCAGCGTGGAAACCACTCGGCTCCACACCGCCGCGCATTTGATGCTGGAGGCTTTGCGCCGAACCTTGGGCGACCATATTCAACAAAAAGGCAGTAATATCACGGCTGAACGGTTACGGTTTGATTTTTCTCATTCGGAGAAAATGTCGTCGGAGCAGATTAAACAAGTTGAAGGCTTGGTTAACGAGCAAATCCAAAAGAAATTGCCAGTGCATTTTGAAGAAATGACGGTTGATGAGGCCAAAGCTAAAGGCGCCACCGGCGTGTTTGAACATAAATACGGCGATAAAGTTAAGGTCTATTTTATGGGTGATTTCAGTAAAGAAATCTGCGGCGGTCCGCATGTCACTAATACCGGCGAACTGGGTCACTTT
>JBAZBH010000007.1:0-56018 GCA_041671565.1 Patescibacteria group bacterium | reverse complement strand
GATTTCTAACTCGCCGTCGCAGGTTTTAATTGAGTTTATGCAGAAACAGGCTCGGCTATGGGAGTTTTAATGGGACACTAGTGCCTCCCCCTTGGCAGGGGGAGAGACTAGTTAAGGCGTTCATAGCTATAGTTTTCTTCTTCAAACAAGTATCTATCTCCCAAAGATATTTTCTATCCGAGAACGAACTATTTCGTCTCCTCCCCTGCGAAGGGGAGGGGCAGGGTGGGGTGTGGGGAGTTATTTGTATAAAACCGGTTTTTGACATTTTTTCTGGTTTTAGTTAGGATAGGTTCAGATCGCTTTATTCACAACTACAGCCTAGGAGGGCGCAAAAATGAACCAAGATATCGGTGGATTGCTCCTTTGCTTAATCGTGGCGGCGGCGATAATCATTTCCGGTATTATCGCGAAAGCGAGATACCCAGTTGTTCCGTTAAATGGAAAAGAAGACTTCTGGTCCCCGTGGCGAGATCGATGCTTTCTTGGTTACTTTCTATCGTTCGCCTTTGCCGGGGTATTCCTTCTGGCGGTCGCCGACTTCATCATTGACCCCATTTCTTTTTTACAGGGGTTACTGAACGGCTAAAACTCATTGAACAACGAACTATCGAGGCAGGGCAACTCCCTGCCTTTTTTTATTTACCATTCTCTATTCTCTATTCACTATTCTCTTCCTAAATTCTAACCCCTAACTCCTAAATTCTCCGTCTGCTATAATACCCCCATGATCACCCCCACATTTAACCTCGAAAATGCCATCCTTGCCGACGGCTTTACCCTGATCGCCGGCCTGGACGAAGCCGGCCGCGGGCCTTGGGCCGGTCCGCTTTGCGCCGGAGCCGTGATTTTGGATATTGCGGCTTTTCAGAACGACGGCGTCCGCGATTCCAAGCTTCTCAGCGCCAAAAAGCGGGAAGAGCTAGCGGCTTGGCTGAAAGACAATTGCCTCGCTTGGTCAGTCGGCGAGGTCAGTAGCGAAGAAATTGATAAACTCGGCCTGCAACTCGCCAACAAAACCGCCATGAAGCGCGCGATTGAGAACCTTAAAATTAAACCCGATTTTATTCTGACGGACTATGTCGGCCGGATTGAGTTTCGGACGCCGTTTAAAGTCGTTAAAAGCGGCGACAAGCTGTCTTTCTCTATTGCCGCGGCGTCGATTATTGCCAAAGTCTACCGCGACAGCCTGATGTTGGAATTTGCCAAGCAATATCCCGACTACGGCTTTGAACTGCACAAGGGCTATGGCACCAAACTGCACCAGGAAAGGCTGGCAGAGCACGGCCTTTGCCCGATTCACCGGCGGAGTTTCCGGCCGATTGGTCGGTTGCCAAAAGGCTAAATTGGGGGTAAAATAAAATCACTTAATTTAGTGATTTTTTTATATGGAAAACAATATTGGGGAACAGCCGTCAACGCCAAGTGAGCCTTATTATGACCCAGTCTTTGGGGGAGAAATTACGGATAAGATGGAGGTTATAACATATCCCTTGTCAAAATCCAAAAATCAGAAAAAAGGTGATTTCAGAATAGAAGAAAAGGATCCAGGTCAGGAAAAAAATGATGAACTGGCATTTGCATCAAATCTAAACTCGGCGATTAAACTCGGCGAGGGAAAGATTATCAGGGATCTAAAAAAGAGTATTTTTATTAACCACCTGAGCCCGGAAGAGATCGCCGAGATCTTTAAAGGGTTTGAGGAAGAGGGTGATGAAGTTATGATTTTTAGAGAGCTTAAGCCTGAGCCTGGGGTTGAGCCAAAGGAAAAGATATTGGGTTTAGAAACCGTTTTATTTAATTTTAATAAAGTGATTGCCGATCGACGATTCCGAATGTCAAAGGCTTCTTAATTTTTATGTCTCAATACGATCATCAAACAATTGAAGCCAAATGGCAAAAGAATTGGGAAACGGAGAAGATTTTCCAGACTCCGGCTAAAGCAACACGGCAGAATAAGTTTTATATCTTGCCCCAGTTGCCGTATCCGTCCGGCGAAGGCCTGCATGTCGGCCACGCCGAAGTTTATGCCGCTTGCGATATTTATGCCCGCTACCAGCGGTTAGCCGGCAAAAAGGTTTTGCAGGTGATTGGCTGGGATTCTTTCGGACTACCGGCGGAGAATTACGCCATCAAAAGCAATATCCATCCGCGGATCAGCACCGACAAGGCGATTGATAACTTCCGCTCGCAGATAAAAAAACTCGGTATCTCCGTGGACTGGGACCGCGAGGTCGGCAGCCACAATTCTGATTATTATAAATGGACGCAGTGGTTCTTTTTATTGTTCTACAAACGCGGACTCGCTTATCGCAAAAAACAAGCGGTCAACTGGTGCGATAGTTGTAAAACCGTTCTCGCTAATGAGCAAGTAACCACCGACGGCAAATGCGAACGGTGTAGCACCGTCGTCGAACAGCGCGAGATGGAAGAGTGGTACCTCAAAATCACCGACTACGCCGAACGGCTCTTGGAAGGCTTGGACAAAATTGACTGGCCGGAAGAAAGCAAAAAACGGCAGAGGGATTGGATTGGAAAGAGTGAAGGGGCGGAGATTGAATTTGCCGTCAGGCCGTCAGGCCGTCAGGCCGACAGTAAAATCAAAGTTTTCACTACCCGTCCCGATACTTTGTTTGGCGCGACTTATTTAGTTTTGGCCCCAGAAAGCGATTATGTCCAAAGTTTGAAAAGCCAGATTTCCAATTGGCAGGAAGTTGAAAAGTATATTAACGCCACGAAACTAAAAACTGATTTAGATCGGCAGATAGAAAAAGAAAAAACTGGTGTGGAATTGCAAGGCGTTAAGGCAATCAACCCGGCAACGGGCCAAGAAATCCCGATTTACATCGCCGATTATGTTTTGTCCGGCTACGGCACCGGCGCGATTATGGCCGTGCCGGCGCATGATGAACGGGATTGGGAATTTGCCAAGAAGTTTAAACTGCCGATAGTCGAAGTTGTGGCTAAACAATTTGGCGAGCCGACCGCCAAGTCAGTCCGCCATGACGGTGTGGCAGCGATTTTGTTGAACCAAAAAAATCAGGTTTATGTTTTGAAAACTAAGGCGGGCGAATATGAACTGCCGGTCGGCCGGTATAATGGTGATGAAAGCGATGCCGAGGCTTTAAGCCGGGAGATTATTGAAGAGACGGGATTTACCGATTTTGAAATTAAAGATTGCCTTGGCACGATTCAGGCTAATTTTTATATTAAAATCAAAAATCTTCAACGGTTAAAATATCAAAAATGCTATGTTGTTAATTTAAAATCAGAAAAACGGCAAGCATTGCAACTTGACGAGTTTGAAGCGCAGGAAGGTTACAGCGGCGAATGGCAGGAATTAAGCCAAGCCTTGGTTTTATTTGAAAAATACAATTCCAACGGCCAAACCGAGTTTATCCGTCGGGCGATTGACCGAAGTTTGGTAAATTATACCGGCGACGGCGTCTTAATTAACTCCGGCGAGTTTGACGGTTTAAAAGTTGAAGAAGCCAAAAAGAAAATCACCGAGAAAGTCGGTGGCAAACTAGTAACCAGATACAAGCTTCGCGATTGGTCTGTGTCGCGCCAGCGGTTTTGGGGCGCGCCAATCCCGATTTTGTATGATGACAAAGGACAGTTGCAACCGGTGCCGGAAAAAGACCTGCCGGTGATTTTGCCGGATGATGTGGACTTCAAGCCGACTGGCGAGTCGCCGTTAAATTATTCCAAGAGTTTCAATGCCGGCGTGGAAGAAAAATATGGCAAGGGTTGGAAGCGTGAGCCGGATACTTTGGACACTTTCATGTGTTCGTCTTGGTATTATTATCGTTATTTGGATCCGCATAACGACAAGGCGTTCGCCTCGCCGGAAAATCTCAAAGCTTGGATGCCGGTGGATTTTTATCTTGGCGGCCCGGAGCATGTGAACGGCCATTTGCTTTATTCCCGTTTTTTCACTAAAGTGCTATTTGACGCCGGTTATATTGATTTTGACGAGCCGTTCCTGAAACACCGCCATCAGGGTTTGATTCTCGGCGAAGACAACCGCAAAATGTCGAAGCGTTGGAATAATTCAATTAACCCGACCGATGTCGCCAATCAGTTTGGCGCCGACACGCTCCGGATTTATGAAATGTTTATGGGTCCGCTGGAGCAGGACAAGCCGTGGGACACGAACGGGGTCAAAGGAGTAAGAAGGTTTTTGGAGAAGATTTGGAAACTAGCCGACAAGCCGACAGGCCGACAAGCCGACAGCAATCAGGAGATTGACAGCTTGGTTCATAAAACTATTAAGAAGGTTGGAGAAGATATTGAAGCTTTGAAGTTTAACACAGCGGTGTCAGCTTTGATGATTTTAGTCAACGCCATGACAGAGACGGAAGCCGTCCCGATTACCGATTACCGATTACTGATTGTTTTATTGTCACCCTTTGCTCCCCATCTCGCCGAAGAACTTTGGAGTAATCTGGGTAATAAGAAAAGCATCGCCCTAGAATCTTGGCCGGAATATGACCGGAAACTGGTGGTGGATGAAAATATAAAGTTAGTGGTTCAGGTTAATGGCAAGCTACGCGATATGCTGGAGGCGCCGGCCGGGATAACTGAAGCGGAAGCGACTAGGCTCGCTCTCGGTAGTGAGAAAGTAAAAGTTTATCTCGCCGGCGCGCCGAAGAAAATTATCTTTGTGCCGGGTAAACTAATAAATATCGTGATTTAATATGGGTTTAGATAATCAGCCGATTGATATCATGTCTTTATTACCCGAGGCCGAAACACCGGAAGCGGCGGCCGAAAAGGTTAAAAAAGAGCAAGAATTATTAACGACCTGGCAAGTTTATTTAAAGCAAGCTATTGGCCAGAGATTGGCGGATTTAGCGGCCGCTGATCCAGAAGCGGCGGAGAGTATTATTAATGGTTTGTGCCGAGAGTTTATTGACGCCGGTAAAAGGATTGATGGCGAATCGAAGCCAGTTAAAGGCCGGCAGGCGCTAGTGGATGGTTTGGCATTATATGGCGCGGATTTAAAAAGCCCGGCCAGCGAGAAATTTTCAACTAATCTTGAGCTGGCAGTCCGACGGGTGTTTGATAATTTGGAAAATTTAAAAAATGATTGGCGCGACGCTGAATTATTAAAACATGAAGTAGCGGCAATGCAAAGAAATTTAGATGGTTTGTTGGCAGTAATTCAGGCGAGGATCGATGAACTGCCATTAGCTTTGGCCGCCTAATTTTTTTAATCATATGAATGAAGTCGAGAAACCAAAAATTAGCCAGCCGGAGAATAAAAAGAAAGAAATGACCGAAGTCGGGGTTTTAACTGATTTAATGGTCCATTTGAATGGCGTTATGCCAGTGTTAAAAAATATTATTGCCGGCCGGCCGCTCGAGAAAGGCGAAGCAGAAAGAAACGCTGAATCCGCCAAAGTCTATCTGGAAAATTATTTGAAAGCAATAAACTTGAATTTGCCTGATAATGAGGCTGTTTTTTTCCATTCTTTAAAAAATCATTTAGCGGCTTTGTATACTTTTTTTAAAAATTATAATTCTCAGGCCGTGGCCGCTGAACTAGGCCAGGAATTATTAGCCGCAACTGAAGAATTGATCGGCGAAGTCGGCAGCCGATTAAAGAGTTTAGAACATTAACCATTTAGTAATTTATTTATGCAAGCTGTGATACTCGCCGCGGGCAAAGGGACGCGGATGCGGCCGTTGACCGCGGAGACGCCAAAGCCGATGCTTCGCGTTCAAGGCAAGCCATTGTTAGCCTATACGATTGAGCTTTTACCCCCGGAAATCACTGAGGTGATTTTAGTTATTGGCTATTTGGGCGAGCAAATTCGGGACTATTTTGGCGCCGAGTTCAACGGGCGGCAGATTACTTATGTCGAGCAGAAAGAACTCCTCGGCACCGGCGCCGCGTTGTTTCTTTGCAAGGATATTTTAGAGGGGCGGTTTCTGGTGCTGGCGGGGGATGATGTTTATGACGCGGCTGACGCTCGCCGCTGTTTAGCCGCAGAGCGGTGCATGCTCGCTAAAGATATTATTTTGGAACAAACCAGATACTTGGGCTTGATTCAGCTTGATGATCAAGGTAATCTAAAAGACAACACTTATCAAGAATTGCCAGTGGGCGCTAAGTGTTTGGTGGATGTCGGCATGTTTGTTTTGGACGAGCATATTTTCGAGTATGATTTAGTGCCGGTCAAAGATGGTCAGGAGTTCGGCCTGCCCTCCACCATTGCCAAAATGGCGCGCGATTATCCGGTTAAAGTTATTAAAACTGATTACTGGCTGCCGATCGGCTACCCGGATGATTTGAAGAGGGCGGAGATACATTTAAGGAAGAGTGAGTAAGTATTCAGGGGTCAGTATTCAGGGATCAGGGAGGGGTTCTTATCAGCCGTTCGCGGATGTAGTTCCCTGAATACTGAATACTGTTCCCTGAATACTCCAAGAAATACATTTTTCTATTCACAAAATAAAATTATTAGTTATATGACCAAAATATTAGTTTCCGGCTCGCTCGCCTACGACCGCATCATGGATTTTCCCGGCCGGTTCCGGGACCACATCTTGCCGGGCAAAATTCACATCCTGAATGTTTGTTTTGTAATAAATAAATTGCGAGAGAGTTTTGGCGGCACGGCGGGCAATATCGCTTACAACCTCGCTTTACTCGGTGAGCGCCCGGTGGTGTTGGGCGTGGTGGGCGAAGATTTCCCGAAGTACGAAAAATGGTTAAGGCAAAATCAGATTGATATCAGCCGGGTGAAAAAAGTCAAAAACGAGTTCACCGCCAGCGCTTACATTATGACTGACCGGGACGACAACCAGATTACCGGTTTTTATGGCGGCGCGACCGATGTTAAATACTGCCAAGTGGTCAAGGAAATCAAAGGCGCCAGCCTTGCCATCATCTCGCCGGACTACCTGCCAAGAATGCTGGAATATGCTAAACTGTACCGGCAGCTGAAAATTCCTTATATTTTTGACCCGGGCCAGCAGATTACCGCTTTTACCGCCTTGGATTTAAAGCAGTCGATTGCCGGCGCCAAAGTGCTAGTCGGTAATGACTACGAAATCCAGCTGATTCTCAACCGGCTGAAAATTAAACTGCCACAGTTGGCAAAAATAGTTGAAATTTTAATAGTGACCAAAGGCGCCAATGGCGATGAGATTTTTTCCGCCGGCAAGAAGTTAATTATTCCGCCGGCGAAGCCCAAAAATACTTCTGACCCGACCGGCGCCGGCGACGCTTTCCGCGCCGGATTCATTAAAGGCATGCTAGCCGGTTATTCGCTCGCTAAAGCCGCTCGCCTTGGCAACACGGTCGCGGTTTACACCGTGGAGAAGTATGGCACGCAGACGCACCGGTTCACTTTAGCAGAACTTCAAAAGAGATATTATCAAAATTATAAAGAGAAATTATAAAATAAGTATTCAGGGAGCAGTATTCAGTATTCAGGGAACTATATTCACGAACGGTGAATAAGGACACCCTGAATACTGAATACTGCTCCCTGAATACTCTTCATTATTATTTGAATAAACTATGGAACACCACATTAAAAGTCCAAAACTTTCCGCCGCCGGCGTTAAACGCATCGAATGGGCCGACCGCGATATGCCGGTACTCGCCCAAATCCGCGCCGAGTTTACTAAAACCCAACCGTTCAAAGGGCAAAAAATCTCGGCTTGCCTTCATGTGACCGCCGAAACCGCGAACCTGATGCGGACACTAAAGGCTGGCGGCGCTGACCTCGTTCTCGTCGCCTCCAATCCGCTTTCCACTCAAGATGATGTCGCCGCGGCCTTAACCCGGCATTACGGCATTCCGGTTTTTGCGATCAATGGCGAAGACCGCCAGACCTACTACCAGCATTTGCGCGCCGCCCTGCAACATAAACCGGTGATTACTATGGATGACGGCGCTGATTTGATTTCGCTTCTTCACAATAAATATCAGGGTCTTGCCAAAAAAATCCTCGGCAGTATGGAAGAAACCACCACCGGCGTGATCCGTCTGAAAGCCCTGGAAAAAAAGAAAAAATTGCTCCTGCCGGTAATCGCGGTCAACGACGCCAAAACCAAAAATATGTTTGATAATCGTTACGGCACTGGCCAGTCAACCCTCGACGGCATTATCCGGGCAACGGATATTTTGCTCGCCGGGAAGAATATCGTGGTCGCCGGCTACGGCTGGTGCGGCCGCGGTTTTGCTAACCGCGCGCGGGGTATGGGCGCCAAAGTGATTGTGACGGAAGTTAACGAGATTAAGGCCCTAGAAGCGGCGATGGACGGCTTTGATGTCATGCCGATGGCCCAGGCGGCGAAAATTGGCGATCTTTTTTGCACCCTGACCGGCGACATCGGCGTTCTGCGCGAGGAACACTTCAAGCTAATGAAAGACGGCGCGATTGTCTGTAACTCCGGCCACTTTGATGTTGAGATTGATATCCCGGCTTTAAAGAAACTAGCTAAAGAAGTCAATCTTCAAGTCCGTAATTTTGTTGACGAGTATATTCTGAAAAACGGCCACCGCGTTTATCTCCTCGCCGAAGGGCGCTTGGTCAATCTCGCGGCGGCAGAGGGACATCCGGCGAGCGTCATGGACATGAGTTTTGCCACGCAGGCCTTAGCCTCGGAGTTCGTGGTCAGGAATCAAGGCAAACTGGAAAAGAAAGTTTATTATCTGCCGGCCAGCCTAGAAAATCGGATCGCTCAGATGAAACTCGCGTCCATGAAAATCAGTATTGACCAACTGACACCGAAACAGCGGAAATATCTGACGAGTTGGGAAGTGGGAACTTAAATAAATAAAAAATTAAAAATCAAAAAGTAAAATGACAACGCAAAAGTTAAAACTGCGGTAGTAGTCTAGTTTTGCGCTTTGAGTTGTAGTTTTGACTTTTGCGCTTTGAGTTTTGACTTTAAAATGATGTTCACTAATTTATTCCACCTCATTAAAAACAACAAGCTGGTCCAGAACAGCGCGGTGTTTTTTACCGGCACCCTGGTCGCCAGCTTTGGCAGTTATTTATTCCATCTGCTGCTGGCGCGATTTTTGGGCGTGGCGGGCTACGGCGAGATGCAGTCGCTTTTGTCAATTTTAACTATTTTTGGCATTCCGCTCGGGGTGGTCTCAGCGGTGATTATCAAATACACAGCCAATTATAAAGGCGCCGGCGAGCTCGGCCAGGTCCGGTCATTGCTGGAATATTTTACCAAAAAGATGCTGTTTTTCGCCGTGATTTTTTATCTGGTTATTTTAGCCGCTAGCGGTTATTTGACCGGGTTTTTAAACCTCTCCAGTCCGACGCCGATTTATATTTTGGGTCTCGGGGTAATAGTTTCATTTTTATTAACCCCTAGTCGGTCGGTCTTGCAGGGTGTCCAGAAATTTAAAGATTTATCGTTCAATAATATCATTGAAGTTTTTAGCAAGATAATTTTTGCGCTTTTACTGGTTGGCCTGGGGTTGAAGATTAACGGCGCGATTGGCGGCATTGTCCTAGGGGCATTGGTGGCTTATGGTTTTTTATTTTGGCCAATGAAATTTCTTTGGCGAGAGCCAAAAACTGCTCTACCTTTGCCGACCGGCGAGATGTTTCGGTTTTCCGGACCGGTATTTTTGACGCTGCTTTCTTTGACTCTGATGTATACCGTCGATGTTATCTTGGTCAAACATTTTATGTCGCCGGAACTGGCCGGACAATACGGCGGACTAGCGATTTTGGGCCGAATTATTTTTTTTCTTAGTGGCGCGATTGTCGCGGTGATGTTTACGATGAGCGCCGAAGTTCACGCCCAAAGCCCGGCGGCGAGTGAAAAGGTTTTACATCAGTCATTATTTTTAGTCAGTGGTTGTTCGCTTTTAATGGCGGCGGTATATTTTATTTGTCCGGGATTGGTGATCAATATTATGCTCGGTAGTAAGTTTTTGGCTATCAGCGGCTATTTAGGTTGGTTCGGTTTGGCCATGGTCGCCTTTACCCTGATCAATCTCTTGGCTCAATATTTTTTATCCATCCATCGCCCCAAAGCCGCTTCATTTTTGCTCCTGGGCGTCATCTTGCAGGTGGGCTTGCTCTGGCGTTACCATGAAACTATCGGTCAAGTGGTCGGGGTAATGAATATCGTGATGACTCTTGTTTTATTCTTATTTTTACTATACTATTCAGCAATTAGAAAAAGTTTTAGAGCCTAAATTATCTAGTTGACATCGGAGCTAATTTTAGCGGTTATATGGCGGAAATCAGAAAAATTTCTCTCGTGGTGCCGGTTTTTAATGAGGCGATGAGTTTGGCTGAGCTTTATCGTCGGACGGCTTTAGTTTTGGCAAATTTTGATTATGAAATAATTTTTGTGAATGATGGTAGTTTGGACAGGTCGTGGGAGATTTTGCTGGGGCTAGCTCGGGAAAACTCGCGGGTTAAGCTGATTAATTTTTCTCGCAACTTTGGCAAAGAGGTGGCCACCAGCGCCGGGCTGCACCGTTCGGTTGGCGAGGCGGTAATTATTATGGATGCCGATTTGGAGCATCCGCCGGAATTGATCCCGGAGTTGATTACCAAGTGGCAGTCTGGCGGGCAGGTAGTTTATACTGTCCGGCAATATAGTCAGGATACGCCTTGGTCCAAACGGCTGTCTTCACGGCTTTATTACTTTCTAATTAATCGGGTGGCAGTCGTTAATTTGGAGCCGGGCGCGACTGATTTTCGCTTGTTAGACCGTCAAGTGGTAGATGTTTTTAATCAGCTGACCGAGCGGGCGCGATTTTTTCGCGGTTTGATTGATTGGCTTGGTTTTCAAAAAGTCAGAATCGAGTTTACTTCGCCGCACAATCCCCAAAAAAACCACCGCAGTTATAGTTTTAGCCGGCTCTGGCAGTTGGCCGTCTCTAGCCTGACCTCATTTTCCCTATTTCCACTCCGTTTAGCTGGTTACGCCGGCAGTTTTATTACGCTAGTCAGCGGTGTTTTGTTGGTGATTATGCTCAGTACTCGCTGGTTGCTTAGTTTTACTTATTTCTCGCCAATTTCTTTTGTGATTGTTTTTAATATCTTGCTTTCCGGTATTATCTTAATGTGCCTCGGGTTTATCGCGCTTTATATCGGCAGTATTCATGAAGAAATTTTGAATCGGCCATTATATATAATTAGAGAAAAAGTGAACTTTGATGAAAAAGATAAATAAATCCAGCACCTTTTCAACCGCCACCGCGGCCGGAGACGTTGGTTTAGCCGAAGGGGTTGAAAAGGTGCGGGATAAAATTTTGTGGTTGACTTGGAAAGATCGGCGGCATCCGGCGGCGGGCGGAGCGGAGGCGGTCAATGAAGCCATCGCTAAACGCTTGGTACAAAACGGCGTGAGCGTGACTTTTATTGTTGCCGGCGCGCCCGGTTTGCCGGCCGAAGAAACTATTGACGGTTGTCGGGTAATTCGTCTGGGCAACCGCTGGACGGTTTACTGGCTGGCTTATCGGTATTATAAAAAGCATTTTGTTGGTTTTGCTGACTTGGTAATCGATGAGGTAAATACCTTTCCATTTTTTTGCCGGTTTTATGTTAAGGAGAAAAATATTTTGTTCGTCCACCAGCTTTGCCGCCAGATTTGGTTTTATCAGATGATTTTTCCTTTGAGTTTATTGGGTTATTTTTTAGAGCCACTTTATCTGCGATTGTTAAGTAAAACTACCGTCATTACTGTTTCTCAGAGTACCAAGAATGATTTAATTAAGTATGGTTTTAACGGTGAGCGGGTTAAAATTATTAGTGAGGGGATAGAGCTGTCTCCGGCAGAAGATTTAGCTAACATTAATTGTAGCAGTCAGCCGACTATTTTGGCCTTAGGTTCAATCCGTTCCATGAAAAGAACCGCTCAGATTGTTGCCGCTTTTGAGCTAGCTAAAAAACAGTTGCCGGACCTGCAGTTAATGGTGGTTGGCGACGCTAACAGCCGTTATGGCCAGAAAGTGATCAAGTTGATTGCCAATTCGCCCTATCGTCAAGCCATTCAAGTTTTAGGTAAAGTCAGTCAAAAACAGAAAATTCAGATTATCCAGCAAGCGCATTTGTTGGTCGTGGCTTCAGTGAAAGAAGGTTGGGGATTAACAGTTACCGAGGCGGCCAGCCAGGGCGTGCCGGCGGTAGTTTATAATGTTGACGGCCTCCGTGACTCTTGCCATGATGGGGTTACCGGCTTGTTGGCGCAGAGCGGTTCGCCAATCGATTTAGCGGAGAAAATTGTTAAACTAATCAGTGATCCGGAGTTGTATCAACAATATCGTCAGAACGCTTGGCAGGACAGTCAGAATTATAATTATCGAAAATCCTACGAAGATTTTACCGAGATGATTAACCGCCTGATCTAAAACTTTATGGCTAAAATCGCTTTAATCACCGGCATTTTGGGGCAAGACGGGCCGTATCTGGCGAGATTACTTTTAAACAAGGGGTATCAGGTTTTTGGCTTGGTCCAAAATTTAGCAGCAGCTGATTTTAGCAATACTGATTATCTTAGCATCACCCAGCAGATTAAATTTGTTCCCGGTGATTTGGGCGAAGCATCAACTTTAACTGCCGCTATTAAAGAGATTAAGCCGGACGAAGTTTATAACTTAGCCGCCAAGTCGTTTGTTGGCTCTTCTTGGGATGGCGCCGAAGAGGCAACCAAGGTTAATTCACTCGGCGCGCTTTATCTCCTCCAGGCGCTCAAAGAATTTTGTCCGACCGCTAGATTTTACCAGGCGGCCACTTCCGAGATGTTTGGCACGGCTAATGAAGGCGGCCTCCAGACCGAGGAAACGCCGTTTCATCCACTCAGCCCTTACGCCATTTCCAAACTTTACGCTTATTGGATTACCAATAATTTCAAAGAAAGTTACGGCTTGTTTTGCTCTAACGGCATTATGTTTAACCACGAGTCGCCGCTCCGGGGACTCCGTTTTGTCACGCGGAAAATCAGCGACGGCGTGGCGCGAATCAAGCTGGGCCTGGCCTCGGAAATTCGTCTGGGCAATTTGGACAGCCGGCGCGACTGGGGCTTTGCCGGTGATTATGTGGAAGCGATGTGGCTGATGTTGCAGGCGGAAAAACCGGATAACTATTTGATTTCCACCGGCGAGACGCACTCAATTCGTGATTTTTTGGCCACGGCGTTTGCGGCTGTTGGTATTAGCGACTGGGAGCCATATATTAAAATTGACGAAAAGTTCAAGCGGCCGGTGGATGTGGCCGTGTTACAGGGCCGGTCGGACAAAGCGCGGCAGGTTTTGGGTTGGACGCCGAAAGTAAAATTCGCCGAGTTGGTAAAAATGATGGTAGCGGCGGATTTGGAAAGAATAGCGAATAGCGAATAGTGAATAGCGAACAGCGAGGATTTTTTTCACTATTCGCTATTCGTCGTTCACTATTCTTATATGACTGAAGAGCAAAAACAAAATTTACCCCTGATTTCCGTGGTAATTCCCACCTATAATTCCGGTCGGACGATCGAGCAGTGTTTAAAGTGCGTCAAAAATCAAACTTACCCAAATTTGGAAATTATTGTGGTGGATGCATTGAAGTATGACCTAGACGCGATGAAAAAATGCCGGCAAATTATCGCGCGCTACGCGGTTTATCTGCAAGACGGTCCGGAGCGCAGTATTCAGCGCAATCGTGGCATCAATGAAGCCAAAGGTGAATATATATTAATTTTAGACCAGGATATGTATCTTCAGCCGGGCGTGGTGGAGGAGTGTTATCAGACTTTGTCCGCCGGTCGGTTCGTGGCGCTGAATATCCCGGAGATTTCAATTGGCGAAGGTTTTTGGACCCAGTGTGTGGCGCTGGAACGGTTCGTCAGCGTTTATCTGGAAGCGGGGCTAAACGAATGCGCCCGGTTTTTCCGCCGGGCGGACGCCGTCAAAATCGGCGGCTATGATCCGCTGATTGTCGGCGCCGAAGACAGCGATTGGCATTACCGCCTTAAGCGTCTCGGCGAGATTGGCAAGATTAAAAATTTTGCCTATCACGACGAAGGTCGGATTAAATTCTGGTCGCGGGTCAAGAAAAAATATTATTACAGCGCCGCTTTTCGCGAGTATTTGCGCCGGCGACCGGGGATTGCCACGCGGCAGTTTTTCCCTTTAAAACCGGCTTATTTTAAGCATCCGCTAGTCCTTCTGCGCCAGCCGCTGGTGATGATGGGGATGTTTCTTCTTCGTAGCGCTGAAGTGGCCGCCGGCACCCTGGGTCTGATTTTTAAAAAACCAAATGTTTAAGGGCGATGCGAATGCTACAAATTACATGCGAATGATGCGAATAATTCGTTGCATTCGCATGTCATTCGTAGATTAGCATCGCTTCCAGCCGGATGGATAATAAAAAGCAAGTTAATTATTTAGAAGAATTGGTCTAATTTAATTTTATGTCTGACTTATTTTGGCAAGATAAAAAAGTTTTAGTCACCGGCGCCGATGGGTTTATTGGCAGCCAGCTGGCGGCTGAGTTGGTTAGCCAAGGGGCGCGGGTTTACGCCATGATTTTTAATCCGAATAAACCGCTTAATCCGATTTTAGCTGCGGTCAAAGATCGTCTCGCCGAAATTGTTATCGGCGATGTCCGTGATTTTAAGTTTCTTAGTGATTTTTTTACTGCCAAAGAGATTGATACGGTGTTCCATCTTGCCGCTCAGCCGATTGTTAGCCTGGCTTTTGCCGACCCCCTGCCAACTTTTGAAATCAATATCTGGGGTTCGATTAATATCTTGGAAGCCTCGCGCCGTTCGGCTCATTTGGAACGGCTGGTTATCGCCTCTACCACCCATGTTTATGGCGACAACAAAAATCTGCCTTATCTGGAAAGCTATTTCCCTCAGCCCAGCCGGCCGTACGAAACTTCCAAAGCCTGCGTCGATATTCTCGCCCAGACTTATTTTTACACTTACAACTTGCCGGTCGGGATTTCCCGCTGTACCAATACTTACGGTCCGGGCGACCTTAATTTTTCCCGACTGATCCCGAAAACCATGCAGACGGTTCTGTCAGGAGCCAATCCGGAGATTGTCAGCGGCACAGCCAAGCGCGACTTTATTTATATTGCTGACGCGGTGAGCGCTTATCTAACTTTGGCGGCCAATCTCAGCCGGCCGGAAGTTCGGGGTCAGGCCTTTAACTTTGGCAGTGGCCGAGTTTACAGCGCCATGGATGTTGCCGAAACGATTTTAAAAATTGCCAATCAACCGGAGCTGAAAATCGATCTTTTGCCCGGCGAATTAAGAAAAGAAATAGAGGAACAATATGTTTCCATTGCCAAAGCCAAAGAGTTGCTTGGTTGGGAACCGCAGCATACTTTAGAAACCGGACTACAAGAAACTTATAATTGGTATAAAAATTATTTAAGTCAGTAAGTTAAAAAAAACTTTATGGAAAATCAAGAACAATTAAGAGAAGATATTAGCCAGAAGATTGATGGTATTTTTGAGCTGCGCGAGCAGGAAAAAAAATTTATTCCTGGCAAAACTTTAGTCCGTTATGCCGGCGCGGTTTATGATCAGGCGGAAGTCAAAGCGATGATTGCAGCCATTCTTGATGGTTGGTTTGGCTTGGGTAAGCAAGGCGAGAAATTTGAAACCGGTTTAGCGGAATTTATCGGCACCAAAGGCGGGATACTGACTAACTCCGGCTCCAGCGCCAGTTTGCTAGCAACTAACGGGCTAATGTCCACCTTATTGCCAGAGTCCGAGCGGCTGAAGCCGGGCGATGAAATTATCACCCCGGCTTGCGGCTTTCCCACCACCATTAACCCGGCTTTAATTTTGGGTTTAGTGCCGGTGTTTTTGGATGTTAATTTGGAAACTTGTAATATTAACGCTGACGATTTGGAAAAAGCCCTCAGCGACAAGACTCGGGCGATATTTTTGCCCCATACCTTAGGCAACCCTAATGAGATGGATAAAGTGGTGGAGTTCGCGCGGGCGCACCGGCTTTATTTAGTGGAAGATAATTGTGACGCTTTGGGTTCAGAATATGACGGCCGGAAAACCGGCTCTTTCGGCGACCTCGCCACTGCGTCATTTTATCCCGCCCACCATATTACTATTGGCGAGGGCGGCATGGTGTTTTATAATGACGAGAAATTTGTCCAGCCGATCCGTTCGTTGCGCGATTGGGGCCGGGCTTGCCACTGCCGCGGCGATGAGCAGTCGTCTTTAGGCGCTTGCAACAATCGGTTTTCGTTTAAGATAAATAACCGACCCTGCGACCATAAATATATGTATAGCCAGATCGGTTATAATCTCAAGCCGGTTGAGTTTCAGGCCGCGATGGGTGTGGAACAGCTCAAAAAATTGCCGGAATTTATTGTCCGGCGGGAACATAATTTTAACCGGCTGTATGAGCAGGTCAAAAATTTGGAAGAATTTTTTATTTTACCTAAAAGTTTGCCCAAAGCCAAGCCTTGTTGGTTTGCCTTTCCCTTAACTATTCGCGCCGGCGCGCCTTTTGACCGCCTGAGTATTATTAATTATTTAGAAGAGCGGCTGATTCAGACCCGGCCTTTATTTGCCGGCAACATCATCCGCCAGCCGGCCTATCAGCAGGCCAAGTACCGCATTGTGGATGAATTAAAAAATTCCGACTACATTTTGCATCACACTTTTTTTGTCGGCGTTTATCCGGGGCTGGATGACGCTATGATTGATTATATCGCGGATAATATTAATGGGTTTATTAAGCATCTGTCAGATTTAAAGTCGCGAGTTTGACAGCGGCGGATAAAAGGTATAAAACTAAGGTAGAAATAGGATAAATTTATTTATGAAAAAAGCGTTTATCACTGGTATTACTGGCCAAGACGGCAGTTATCTCGCCGAATTATTACTCAGTAAAGGCTATGAAGTGCATGGCATTATCCGCCGGTCATCAACTTTTAACACCGGCCGGCTGGATGCAATTTATCAAGATCCCCACGAACAGAACAAAAGGCTGTTTCTTTATTATGGTGATTTGTCCGACGGCAGTAATCTCAACCAGCTTTTGAAAAAAATTCAACCGGAGGAAGTTTACCACCTGGGGGCGCAGAGCCATGTCCGGGTGAGTTTTGATATCCCAGAATACACCGGCGATGTGGATGGTCTCGGCACCGTTAGAATTTTAGAAGCCATCCGGGAAAATGGTCTGGCGACGAAATTTTATCAGGCTTCATCTTCGGAAATGTTTGGTAAAGTGCAAACCGTGCCACAGAATGAAAATACGCCGTTTTATCCCCGCAGTCCCTATGGTTGCGCCAAGGTTTACGCTTATTGGGTGGCCAAAAATTACCGTGAAAGTTACAACATGTTTTGTTGCAATGGCATTTTGTTTAACCACGAGTCGCCCCGCCGCGGCGAAACTTTTGTGACGCGCAAAATTACTCGCGGTTTTGCCCGGATTCGCCTGGGTAAAGACGAAAAAGTTTATCTCGGTAATTTGGAGGCTAAACGCGACTGGGGTTACGCGCCGGATTATGTGGAGGCAATGTGGCTGATACTGCAGCAACCCGAGGCCGATGATTATGTGGTTGCCCAAGGCGAAACCCATACCGTCCGCGAATTTGCCGAAGAAACAGCAAAAAATTTGGGTTTTGATTTAGTTTGGGAAGGCGCGGGGTTAGAAGAAAAAGGCGTTGACCGCCAAACCGGCAAAGTCTTAGTTCAAATTGATCCCAAATATTTCCGTCCAGCGGAAGTTGACCTCCTGATTGGCGACGCCACTAAGGCGCGGCAGAAACTCGGTTGGACGCCGAAAGTCGGGTTTAAAGAATTAGTTAAACTGATGGCGGCTGCTGACCTCAAAAAAGAATCAGCTAAATATATTTACGACCGAGAATAGAGAGATTTTTATTATTAGCTTAGAGCCTTGTGGTTGATAGGAATTGGATTAAACCAGAAGAATATCAAGAGATTATGGCGCGTTGCCCGGTCTGCACGGTGGATGTGATTTTTTTTAATCCCGAGAAAACCCAGGTGCTCATCGGTAAGCGGAATAACGAGCCGCTGCGAGGCGAATATTTTTCCATTGGCGGGCGGCTGCAGAAAAATGAGGAATTGCTAACTGCCGCTTGCCGGCAAGCCAAACGGGAGTTGGGACTAGAAATTAATCCAGCGGGATTGGTTTTTGGCGGAGTGATTAATGAAATTTTTGATAATTCGCCATTTCCCGGCATTAATTACCACACCGTAAATCTTTACTACGGTTATATTTTGCCGTCCGGCCAAGAAATCAAATTAGACAGCCAACATAGTGAAGTTGTTTGGTTTCATTTAACTAAGCAAGATGAGCTCCATCCTTTTCTGCAGGAACGGATTAATCAGTTAAAGTTTAAAATATGATCAAGTTGATCAAATCAACTTTTTATCATGAGGCCGAAACCAAAAACCGGCTAGCCGAGTTTATCCGGACGGCCGAAATTTTAAGTTTGGGTTCAGAATGTCAGAAATTTGAAAAAGCTTTTGCGGCGAAGCAAGGCAGGCAATATGCCATTTTTGTTTCTAGCGGCAGTCTGGCAAATTTAATTTTAATCCAGGCTTTACTCAATCTGGGCCGATTAAAACCGGGCGACGCGGTCGGCGTGCCGGCCTTGACCTGGCCGACTGATATTATGCCTTTGATTCAGCTGGGTTTAAAGCCGGTGCTTTTGGACTGTGAACTGGGCAGCCTTAATATTTCGCCGCGGATTCTAGCGCCGGTTTTGCCGGCAATCAAAGCCTTGTTTATTACCAATGTTTTAGGATTTTGCGACAATCTCTCTGAAATTAAAAAACTTTGTGAGCAAAACGGCGCGATTTTTTTGGAAGATAACTGCCAGGCATTGGGTTCGCGCCTTGGCGGACAGTTCCTCGGCAATTTTGGGCTGGCTTCAACCTTTTCTTTTTTTGTGGCGCACCAACTGTCCACGATTGAAGGCGGGATGATCTGCACTGATGACGCGGCGCTGGCCGAAATGCTGGTGTTGGCGCGGGCGCATGGCTGGGATCGTAATCTGAGCGCGGCGCGGCAAGCGGAACTGCGGCAACAAAACCAGGTAGATGATTTTTTTGCCCAATATACTTTTTATGATTTAGCCTATAACGCCCGCCCGACCGAGATTAGCGGTTTTTTGGGCAACTGCCAGTTGCCATATTGGGACGAGATTGTTGCCAAGCGGCAAGCCAATTGGCAAAAGTTTCAAACGGCGATTACGGAAAATGACGATTTTATTCAGATGGATCTCGGTCATCTGGAAGTGGTTTCCAATTTTGCCATGCCGGTGGTTTTCCGTACGCCCGAATTGTTTAAACATTATCGACAGAAGTTTCAATCAGCCGAAGTGGAGATCCGCCCGATTATCGCCGGCGATCTAACCGAGCAGCCGTTTTACCGCAAGTATTTGCCGCCAGTAGAGTTGCTTAACGCCAAAATTATTCATCGCCAAGGTTTTTATTTTCCTAACAACCCGGAGTTGACCGGCGAGGAAGTCGGACTATTTTGTTCGTTATTAGTTAAATAAAAATAATAAAATTTAAATAATTATATGACAATAGACCAAGAAAATTTTTCAATGCCAAAGCCGAAAATTTGGCGCAATGTTTTTGAGTCAACCAAAGAAAGGTTGGAGCAGCAATATCCGGTCGCTTTTTCCGTTATGGAGGTGGGCGGCGTGCGGCCTGATAAATCAGCGCCGATTCCCAATCCTTATCTCGATAATGAATTAGATAGAGAAGATTTCCGCAATGTCGGAGAACATAATGTTGCCGTGGCGTCTTGCGCTGAGGCGGTGGCCGAAAAACTATTCCAGCAGGGAGCAATTGATGGGGCGCTTAAAAATGAAGTGGTGAGCCGGGCTTTGATCCACGATGTCAACAAAAGATTTGAAGTTTTTCGCCGCAAGGCCCAAAAAGCGGGTAAGCCAATTGATGTTTATAGTGTGGCCGCCTATGACCAATTATATAAGATTTTGGTTGAACAAGGGGTGAGTGGCTCAATTGTTGAATATATCAAAAATGCCGGCAAAGAAACCGGCCATAATAGTTTAGCTGATTTTATCAGTTTGAATGCTGATAACCAGGCAGTTTTGCGGCCGGATAAAACCTTTGAAGAAATGTTAGTTCATTTAGCCGATGATATGACGGCCTCGCCTTTGCCCGGTTCTGTCGACGAGACCCAATTTGTAACCGTTAGAGAAAGAATGGCTTTAGGTGATTTTAAAAACCGTTATCCATTTCTTTATCAAGAGGGTTTAGGTTTTGATGCTGATCGACAGGTGGTAAAAATTAAAGATTGCGGCGATACTAAGCAAACCGCAGGCTTAGCCGAAGTTAGGACTTACGCCGACTGGCAAGAGCAAGTTTCCAGAATGATTTGCGATTATTTGAAAACAATAATCCAGCCGGAATCCGAGACAGACCCAGAGGAGTTTATTAAAAATTTAGTTAATCATAAAATTTTTAATTAATATGATGGACCAACAAGCGAAAATTTATGTCGCCGGGCATCAGGGCATGGTCGGTTCGGCCATTGTCCGTCGGTTGCAAAAAGCCGGTCATAATAATTTGTTGTTAAAAAGTCGCCAAGAGCTTGATTTACTTAGCCAGCCGGCGGTGGCGGATTTTTTTGCCGAGGCAAAGCCGGAGTATGTTTTTCTTGCCGCGGCCAAGGTCGGCGGCATTCTGAATAATAAAAACCATAAAGCTGATTTTATTTATCAAAATCTAGAAATACAAAATAATATTATTTATAACGCCTGGCGACAAGGAGTGAAAAAGCTTTTGTTCCTTGGCTCTTCCTGTATTTATCCGCGGGATTGCCCCCAACCGATGAAAGAGGAATATCTCTTAAGCGGCAAACTGGAAGAAACCAATGACGCTTACGCTTTGGCGAAAATTGCCGGCATCAAAATGTGCCAGAGTTTTAACCAGCAGTATAAGACTAACTTTATTTCCGTCATGCCGACCAATTTATATGGTCCGCATGATTATTTTGATTTAGTCAACGCTCATGTTATCCCGGCTTTAATCCATAAATTTCATTTAGCTAAGATAAACAATCAAGCTAAAGTTGAATTGTGGGGCAGTGGCAGTTCGCGCCGGGAATTTTTGTATGTCGATGATTTGGCTGACGCTTGTTTATATTTAATGAATAATTATAATGAGTCGGAGATTATCAATATCGGCACCGGCGAAGATCTGGCCGTCAAAGAGTTGACTGAGAAAATTAAAAAAGCCGTTGGTTTCCTTGGAGAAATCGCTTGGAGCGCGGTCGGGCCGGACGGCACGCCGCAGAAATTATTGGATGTTTCCAAACTGAGCGCTTTAGGCTGGAAATATCAGATTAATCTAGACGACGGTTTGGCTCTGACCTATAATTGGTTTACCAAAAATTATGACCGAATTAGAAAATAAAAAAATAATTATCGCCACCCATGTTTATGCCACCGGGCCGGCCCAGGATTGGCGAGATTTTTTTATTGGGGAGCCCGTGGCCGAGTTATTATTTATTAGCCATCCGCTGTTCTTTGATTCGCGGTTAAAAAGTTCCGGCTATGAATATTATAAAAAAGGCAATCAGATTAAGGAAAATTATTACCGGATTAAGAAAATTCCCGCCTTACTTTCTTACATTAAAGATGTTTGGCTGAATATTTATTGGGTAATGATTAGCGGCCAAAAGTGGGATTTGTATATTGGCAATGATAATCTAAACGCTTTGGCGGGAGTGATTTTAAAATGGCTAGGCTGGGTAAATAAAACCGTTTATTATGTAATTGATTATAATCCGCGGCGGTTTAAAAATACTCTGTTGAACCAGATTTATCATTGGATTGACCAGGCGGCTGTCAGATATTCTGATCAGACTTGGAATCTTTCGCCGCGGATGATTGAGGGTCGGGAAAGATATTTTGGCTTCCAAGACAATAAACAAAAAGTGGTGCCGATTGGGATTTGGTTCGAGCGGTTCCAGCGGCTGGATTTTTCGGCAATCAATAAACACACTCTAGTTTTTATGGGCCACATTTTAAAAAAGCAGGGTGTGCAATATGTTTTGGCGGCCGTGCCCCAGATTATTAAAATCATACCCGATTTTAAGTTTTTGGTTATCGGCGGCGGCGAGTATCTGCCTGAATTAAAAGCGCAGGTTGAACAGTTGAAGATCGCTTTAGCCGTTGAGTTTACCGGTTATATTGAAAGCCATGAAAAAGTGGAAAAAATGCTGTCGGCCGCCGGTTTGGCTGTCGCCATGTATGATAAATACGACGAACAGGGAAATTTGAGTTTTACTTATTTTGCCGATCCGGGTAAGATTAAGGCTTATTTGGCCGGCGGCTTGCCGATTTTATTAACTGATGTTTCATATAATGCCAAGGAAATAGCTGATTGGCATTGCGGCCAGACGATTGAATCGGATCCGGAGAGTATTGCCCTGGCGGTGATTAAAATTATGCAAGACGAGAAAACTTTGGCGGAATATCGCCGCAATGCCATCGCTTACGCCAGTCGATTTGATTGGAATTTGATTATTAAAAATACTTTAAAAGAAATTTTATGAATCAAACAGTTAATCTGCCAAGTAAATTTCAGGTTAAGCAAGCTAAATGTTTTGACGAGACCTCATCTAAATTGAAAGTTGAGGAGTTATTGCGCCGCTCGCCAGCGGAAAAAATAGAATTTGATAAAATTTTTGCTCTGTTAGGCGACTTAAGCAATAAAAGGGTTTTAGATTTAGGCTGCGGCCGCGGCCGATATGCGATTGAGATAGCTAAAAGAGCTAAAGAAGTGGTGGGGGTTGATATTTCAATCAAGTCAATTGATTTGGCCCGGCAAGCCGCCGAGCAGGCCGGCGTTAATAATTTTCAGGGTTTGATTGATGATTTTTTTGAGCCTTTTGAATCGGCGCCGTTCGATTATATTTTAGCGGTAAATTTACTCCATCATGTTGATAATTTGGATTTGATTTTAACTAATATTCGCAAGTCATTAAAGCCGAACGGTAAAATTTTTATCTTAGAATTTAATCCGTTGAATTTAACCTTCATACCCTTTTTGATTGCCATTGGTCATTTTAGCAGTCATTTTAACACTAAATACTTCCGCAGTAATATTTTTACTTTGCGGCGGTATTTAGAAAGAAATCGGCTTAAAATTATTGATTTAAAGCGGCATTCATTTTTGCCCACTATGCTGGCTAATTATTGGTCGGGCTTTGAAAAAATAAATAATTTTCTAAATCAGTTGCCTTTAATTAAGCAGTTTTGCGCCTTTTATATCATCGTTGGCCAGCCAGGGGAGAGTGGCGCCATAAAGAAATAATGCCCAATCGTCAAGGTTGCCAAAAAAGATAATTAAGCTATAATATAGGGCACAATAAAGGAAGCTCAATATATGAAAAAGAAACTAATTATTGCTCCGCATGTTGATGATGAAGTCCTGGGCTGTGGCGGGATTTTGGACGCGGATAGTTTTGTTTATTATTGCGGCATTGACGAAAGCCAAGTGGCGGCCGACTCGGCGCATCGTATCCCTCTCTCTGACCGGTTAGCTGAGGCCAAAAAGACAGCTGAATTTTTTGGGTTTGAATATGAAATTAACCAAAACAGCAAAGTTAATTTTTACCTTGTTCAAAGTTTTATTGCCGAGCTGGAAAGAGTGATTAACCAAGTCAGGCCGGAAATGATATTTTTGGCAACGCCCGGATTCAACCAAGACCATGACACCATTTGGCGCGCCGCCAAAGTGGCGCTGAGACCGCATGATAAAAATTGGTTTGTTAAAAAAGTTTTGCTTTATGAAGAGATTCAAGATTTTTCTTGGACTGGCTGGGAATTCCACCCAAATTATCTGGTGCCGATTGAGATTGAGCGGAAAATTAAAGGTTATGAGTTGCAATCTTCGCAAGTGCGGCCGATGCGCAGTTCGGATAAAATTCGGGCGCTCGCCAAAGTGCGGGGTGTGATGGCTAATTGCGAGTACGCCGAAGGTTTCCAAATTAAACGGTGGGTAGAGTAACTTTTTAGGGGGGAGAAAGAATAATCTTATATGAAAAATGTTTTGGTTACGGGTGGCGCGGGTTATGTCGGTGGCGCGGTCACCGATCTTTTGAAAGCGCGCGGCAATTACAATTTCCGGGTTTATGATAATTTGTTGTATGAAGACTCTTATCTGAAAGATGTGGATTTTGTTTTTGGCGATATTGCCGACCATCAGGCTTTGGCCAAACAATTGGCCTGGGCTGATGTGGTAGTCCATTTGGCGGCGATTGTCGGCGATGGCGCTTGCACTCTTGATCCAGATTTAACGGTTAAAATTAATCAAGAAGCGGTTAAATGGCTGGCAGAAAATTTTAATGGGCGGATTATTTTTACTTCCACCTGCAGTGTTTATGGCGCTCAGGCCGAGGAATTGACCGAAGATTCGCCGGCCCAGCCGCTATCGCTTTACGCCGGCACCAAATTAAACAGCGAAGCCTATTTGCAAAATAAAGACGCTTTGATTTTTCGTCTCGGGACGCTGTTTGGCGTCAGCGACAAATACTCCCGTGTGCGGATGGATTTGGTGGTTAACTATATGACCGGTCGCGCCCACACTTCCGGTGAAATTAATGTTTTCGGCGGCGAGCAATTTCGGCCGCTTCTCCATGTCAAAGATGTGGCGCGGGCGATTGTTGATAATCTGGAAACGCCGCACCGCGGGATTTTCAATTTAATTAATCAGAATACCCGGATGATTGATTTGGCCTATCAAGTGAGGAGTCATTTTCCCGATTTGAAAGTCCAGAAAACCGAAACGCCGTTTCAAGATACCAGAAATTATCGCGTTTCCGGCCGTAAGGTTAAAGAGGTAATGGGTTTTTATCCGCAATATTCCATTGACGACGGCATTCGGGAGATTAAAGAAGCGCTGGAAAACCGTCGGATTAAAGATCTTTCCAATCCGCGTTATTCCAATCATTTATTTCTGAAAGAGACCACATTTAAAAATAATGCCAATGGTGAAAAGATTGAGCCGGCGAGTTCGGCAACTAAACCAGTTGAGTCGCCGATTCCCGCCACTAACCCCGCCGTGCCAGCCGCAGTTGTTAGCCAGCCAATTTTGCCCAATGTAAAAATCGAGCCGCAGGCGGAGAAAGCCGAAGTGACTATTCCGGTGCGGATTAGTTCCAGCTCAATGTCAGCGATTAATCCTTTGAGTCAGTCGGTTAAAGAGTCGGTTAATCACGACCAGCCAGTTTTGATTGAAGGCGGACTGGCGGTGGATGACCGCGGGTCAATCAGTTTTGCCAACAGTTTTGATTTTAAAGATGTCAAACGGTTTTATGCCGTGGATAATTTTTCATTGGAGACAATCCGGGCTTGGCACGGCCATCTGAAAGAGTCAAAGTACGCGCTGGTAATTACCGGTTCAGCAATTGTGGCGGCGGTCAAACTGACTGACACGGTTAATCCGGACAAAAGCGCGCTGGTCCAGCGGTTTATTCTATCGGTTAAAAAGCCGGCCGTTTTGCGCCTGCCGGCCGGTTACGCCAATGGTTTCCGCGCTTTAGAGCCAGGGACTAAAATAATGTTTTTATCAACCGCCACGCTGGAGGAGTCAAAGGGCGATGATTACCGTTTCCCGGCAGATTATTGGGGCAGTAAGGTTTGGGAGATACAAAATCGTTAATTTTAGACCAAGATGGTTGCGAAACTATCCTGTCTAGCTAGTTGATAATGAATCAAGAATTATTAAAATATCTTTGTTGCCCCAAATGTAAAACCAATTTAGTTGGGGGTGGAGATTTTTTAGTTTGCAGTAAATGCAATCAGTCATATAAAACAGTAGACGATGTTGTCATTCTGGTTGATCTGGATAATTTGCCGGATCATTTGCAAAAGCAAATAGTATATTTTACCAATGAAAGTGACTGCCGGTTGGAATACCAGTTAGTCGCTTGGCAAAAAAGTTATCTTGAAAAATTTATTAGAAATTCCGGAGAGATAAAAAATAAATTGGTGGTTGATTGCGGCACTGGTTCCGGTTATTTGGCAATCGAACTCGCCAAATTGGGGGCGGAAGTTATCGCCACGGACTTAACCTTAAAAAATTTATTAGAATTGCAAAGAGCCGCCAAGCAGTTAAAGTTAGAAGATAAAATAACCTTAGTTTGCTGTGATGCCCAGGAGTTGCCATTCAGCAATAATTTAGCGGACTACTTTATTTCTAACGCCGTCTTAGAACATCTGCCGCGCGAACAGCAGGCGATTGATGAAATCAACCGAGTCTGTAAGACTGATTCAGTTTTGATGGTGACCGTGCCTTTAAGTTATAAATATCTAAATCCATTATTTATTCTCCTGAATTATATTCATGATAAGAGGATCGGCCATTTGAGAAGATACAATAAAAAGATCTTAGCAAATAAATTTAATAATTGGAGTTTGGTTAGCAGTTATTATACGGGCCATTTTGGCAAGACAATAAAACTTTTGGCCAATATTTTGGTTCCTTGGTTTAATCAAGAGGCAATAGAAAAAAGCGACGCTGGAAAAGAAAACAAAAAATGGGGAGCGATCAACATTATTTGTTTTTTTCAAAAAAATAATAAAATCTAAGTTGATAAACTATGCCTAAAGTTTTAGTCCTGGGAGCTAGTGGCATGTTAGGTTCCATGGTTTATAATTATTTATCTGCTGATAGCCAGCTAGAAGTCAGGGGCACGCTAAGAAAAGAAGAGCCGCCTTTTTATTTTCTGGATGCGGAAAATTTTAAGGCAGAAGATTTAGCTAAGATTTTAAATGATTGCAACCCAGATTATATTATCAATTGTATCGGTATTATCAAGCCATATTGTAAAGACGATGATTCGGTTGGTTGCTTGCGAGCGATCAAAGTTAACACCCTTTTTCCTTATCTATTAGCCGAGGCAGCCAAAGGAAAAAAAATTAAAATTATTCAAATCGCTACTGATTGCGTTTACAGCGGCCGGCAAGGCGAATATACTGAAAATACGCCTCATGACGCGCTGGATGTTTATGGCAAAAGTAAGAGTTTGGGCGAAGTTCAGGCGGACAATTTTTTGCATCTGCGCTGTTCAATTATTGGTCCAGAGAAGAAAAACAAACTAAGTCTCTTGGAATGGTTTCTCAGTCAACCGGCTGGCGCCGAGCTCAAAGGCTTTACTCACCATCGTTGGAACGGCGTGACCACTTTGCAGTTTGCCAAAATTTGCGCCGAGATTATTAATCAGGGAGAAGATTATTTTGCCGAACTTTTGAAGATTTCCGCCGTTCATCACTTTGTTCCCAATACAACGGTTAATAAAAATGAATTACTACATATCTTTGCCGAGGTTTTTGCTAAGTCAGTAAGGATTATGGCCGTTGATAATATTAGCCAACCGGTGGATCGGACGCTGGCGACTAATTTTAAGCTGTTGTTGAAAGAATCAACAACTAAACCCCTGAAAGTGGCTTTGCAGGAATTAAAAAATTATATTGAGAAACACAATTTTTATTTCTAATTTCAATTATTATGAACGGAGGCAAAGTGTCGATTATTATTGTCAGTTATAACGGCAAGAAATTTTTGGATAAATTATTTTTTTCCATTAGGAACCAGAGTTATGTTAATTATGAAGTTATCTGTGTAGACAATGCTTCGCGGGATGGCTCGGTTGAATACCTTCGGCATAATTTTCCAGAAGTTCAGGTGATTGAGTGGCAAAATTTTGGTTATGGTCGAGCCTGCAACCATGGCGTCCAGTCCGCCACCGGCGAATATGTTATGTTTTTAAACGAAGATATGCATATTCCGGTAGATTTTGTGGAAAATTTAGTGGCGACTTATGAGCGGACTAAACAAAGCGATCCGCAAATCGGTGTTCTCGCTTGCAATGAGGATCATTATGACACGACTAAGCGTTATAATGTCTTTCCCGGTAAAATTGATTGGTTTGGCTACACCGCCGCTAATTTTGCCAAATCAAGAAAAGGGGCTTTTGTTCCGGGTTGCCCTTTTTTTATTACTCGTCGACTTTTTTTAGAGGCCGGCGGTTTTTGCCCCAACATTTTTCTTTATGGCGACGATATTGATTTGTCTTGGCGCTTGATTATTATGGGCAAGAATAATTATACCGAGCCAGAAATTTGCCTTTATCATTATGCCGGCGCTTCAATGGAAGGTTTTCCGCCGAAAAAGATTTATTATTTGATGTATGGTTCGACTATCGGGGTTTTTAATAATTATTCTCTAGGCTGGTTGCTGATTTTTTTACCGCTTAATTTATTATTTAATCTCCTGGTGATAAATTTTGGTTTACTGATTTTTGCGCGGTTTAATTTAAAGTATAATTATCAGGCTTTCAAGGCCACAACTGATTTTTTGGTTAGAATTCCGCGGTTGTTGCCTTTTCGCCGGCAAGCGCAGAAATTAAGGCGAGTGGGTGACTGGCAGTTTATCAAACAGCACATGATTTGGCAGTCATCTTTTTTTATCAATCAATCGCATAAAAGATTGGTCAGTTATGTAAAAAAGCATGATTAGAATTGCTTATTTTGGTTATCGCTCTTGGGCGATCCAGATTTTAAATCAACTAATTAAAGAAATTGACCCCAATAAAAGCTCGGTGGTTTATATTGGTATTGTCAAATATGACGCTGGTGCCAAGATTGATCCTAATCAGTACCAAAACTTACATTTTGTTGACCCAAAAAATAAAGAGGAGCTGTTTAAAATTATTAAGGAAAATAAAATTAACTTGGCTTTATTTTACGGTTGGTCTTGGCTGGTGCCGAAAGAAATTTTAGCGGCAGTCGATTGTTTGTGCCTTCACCCTTCACTTTTGCCGGCTTATCGCGGCGGCACGCCTTGGCAGCATCAGATTATCAATGGCGAGAGCGAAGGGGGATTAACGATCTTTAAAATGGCTGAAGGGATTGACGCCGGGCCGATTTTAAAACAAAGGGGTTTTTCTTTGGCTGGCCGGTTGGCGGATTTATTTCAGCGTTTGGCAGCCAATGGCGGGGCGGCGACTTTGGAAGTGATTCGCGATTACGAAGCCGGGCAAGTAAAATTTATTGAACAAAAAGATTTAGACCAATACCCGGCGCGCCAAAGGTTTGACTGGAGAAAGTGCGAAGTTAAATTTGAGGCGTTGGCAAATTATTTAGTTAAAGATTTTTATAATTTTGTCCGCGCCTTGGATGACCCCTATCCCAACTGCTTTATTCCGCTTAATCAAGGCAAGAAATTTTTAATTAAAGAAGTTGAGATAATCGCCGATTTACCCAGTGGGGCAAGGGTTTTTGACGGCAGTATTGGTTCGCTCGCCGCCGGCGATGGCGTTTATCTTCGATTGTGGGACGGGCAAGTAAGGGTTTGCCGTTATTTTATAGAAAATTAGTTATATGAATAAATTGCCAATTTCGGTTTTTGCCGTAATTTATAACAATGAAGATGTCTTGGATCGTTGCCTGGCTTCTTGCCAGGATTTTGCTGATGAAATAATTATTATTCACGACGGCCCTTGCTCCGATCGTTCAATTGAGATTGCCAAGAAGTATACTGATAAAATTTATATTACCGCGGAACGGATGGGCATACCTTGTATGCACCGGGTAACTGGTTTAGAAAAGGTAAGTAATGATTGGGTTTTAGTTTTAGACGCTGACGAATTTGTTTCTGACGAATTAAAAGCCCATTTGCCAGAATTAATTAATCAGTCAGAATACCAAGGTTACGATTTAATTTGGCCGACCCTTTATCAGGGCCATTATTATAAGTTTTATCGGAAAAGAGCCTTATTCAATAAAAAGTTTTTTTATCTTATTGGCGCGCCTTCAGAATTTTTTCAGCCGGTCAATCAAGCGGTAAAAATCAAGAAGCTTAATTTCGGCCTGGAGCATCGGCCTAATTACGATAATCTGAGTCTGCGAACTTTCAAAAGGAAGTGGACTAGTTGGTGTAAAATTCACGCCGATTATTATCTCCGAGATTTTAGCGGTTTTATCAGATATAATTGTCCGCCGGAGATTAAGGATTGGCCGCCGCGAGTGAGGATTCGCATTAATCATCCGTTGTTATTCGGTATTTTAGGTTCACTGGTTTTTTATAATTGTTTGGGGATTAAAGATTTTATTAAAACCAGAAAATTTATTGTTCTGAAAGCTGGTTTTCTGCACAGTTTGTTCCATATTTTGACTTATTATTATGTTTGGCAATATAAAAAAATTAAGCGAGACGGTTATAAAACTATATGAATAAAATTTCCGTTATTATTGTCGGCTATAACAGCCGGGTCTGGCTGCCCGGTTGTTTCAGTTCTTTAGCCGCGCAGACGCATAGGGATTTTGAAATTATTTTTGTTGATAACGGCTCGCGCGATGATAGTCTTGATTTTATTCGCGCCAATTATCCCGAAACAATTATTATCGAAAATCACAGTAATAGCGGTTTTGCCGGCGGCAATAATTTGGGTTTGCCAAAGGTTAGCGGCGATTATATTTTTTTGTTTAGCCCGGATGCCAAAGCCTCACCCACGCTTTTAGCTGATTTGCTCAAGGCTTACGAGGAAATTCCCCAGTTGGGCTGTGTCCAGCCGAAGTTGATTTTTATGCATGAGCCGGACAAACTGGATTCTTGCGGCTCTTATTTTACTTGGACCGGTTTTTTGAAGCACATTGGCAACTTCGGGCCGGCCGACTTGCCCGAGCACAATAAAAGTTTTCCCGCCTTTGGCCTTAAAGGAGCGGCGATGATGTTTAAAACGGAGATGGTGCAAAAAGCCGGCGGGTTGTTTGACAATGATTATTGGTGTTATTTTGAAGAAACTGATTTTTGCGTGCGGGTTTGGCTGGCCGGTTATCAGTGCTGGTATTATCCCCGGGCCGTGGCTTGGCACGCGATCGGCGGCTCAACCGGATCTTTTGTTAGAGATTACACCGTTCAATACCATTCATTCAAAAATCGTCTGGCGACTTATCTAAAAACTTTATCGCTCGGGACTTTAATCAGGCTGATCCCAGTGTATTTAGCCTTTAATTTCGGGCTGGTTATTTTTTTCTTATTGATCGGCCAATATTATAATTCCTACGCCGTGATTAAGGCGTTATATTATAACTTGATTCATTTGCCGGCGACTTTAAGAAAAAGAAAAGAGATTCAGACCAAGGTTCGCCGCGTGGTGGATAAAGAATTTTTGGGTCCGGTCACCGCCCAACTTGGTTTAGATTTTAAAAATTTAGTCAAAACCGCGGTTGCCTTGATCAGATATGAACGGGATAAGCGGAAACCTTGCGTTTAATTATACTTGATATGACCTTACCGTTAGTCAATATTATTATTGTTACTTTTAATCAGTATTTTTATACCGCCAGTTGCGTCCAGTCTTTGTTAAACTGCGGCTATGATAATTTAAAGATAATTTTAGTTGATAATGGTTCAGATGAATCAAAATATCAGAATTTTTTTAACCAACATCAAGGCAATTCTAGGTTAGAGTTTATCCGTTTGGATGAAAATTTGGGTTTTGGCGGCGGCTGTAATCTGGGTTTAAGTCGAGTCAATAGCGGTTTTGTAGTTTTTCTCAACAACGACACGGAGGTGGCCGTTGGTTGGTTGCAACCGATGGTTGAGTATCTGGAGAGTCACCCGGAAGTCGGCGCGGTTCAGCCGAAGATTAAAGACATAAAAAATAAAGACTATTTTGAATACGCCGGCGCCGCCGGCGGTTTTATGGATGTTTATGGTTTTCCTTTTTCGCGCGGGCGAATATTCTATACCTTAGAAAAAGATGCCGGGCAGTATGACGAAGTGGCGGACTTGGTCTGGTGCTCGGGCACCGCCCTAATGACTAGGAAAGAAATTCTGGATAAAGTCGGAGTTTTTGACGAGATTTTTTTTATGTACGGCGAGGAGTCGGACCTCTGTTGGCGGATCAACCACGCCGGCTATCGTCTGGTCAGTGTGCCGCAGTCCGTGGTTTATCATCAGGGCGCCGGCACTATGGGCCTGGAGCCAACTTATAAAAAAGTTTTTTATTCGCACCGCAATGGCTTGATTCTGCTACTCAAAAATTACACCGTCGCCGAATGGTGGCGCTATCTGACTGTGCGGCTAGGCTTGGACGCGGTTGCCTTAGTTTATTATATTGTTATTAGTCCGCTAGCGTTTAGCTGGCTGGGGGTGATTGGCGCTTATCTTCATTTAGTCTGGCTTAGTCCACAGATTTGGCGGCGGCATTGGCAAATCCGAGCCGAACGGTTAAATTCGCCGCTAGTTTTACCGGCTCGGTTATATCGCCGCAGTGTCATCATTGATTATTTTTTCCGGCGCCGGAAAAAGTTTTCTCAACTCGATCCTCAGAATTTCATTTAAACTTTATGGTTCAGCTAGAAGATGATTTGCCATTAATCTCGGTGATTATTCCGACTTTTAACGAAGCCGGAAATTTGCCGCGCTGTTTAGCGGCAATTTGCGGGCAAGGTTATCCTCGGGAAAAAGTTGAGATTATAGTGATTGACGATTATTCGACAGACGAGACGGTGGCAATCGCCGAGCGGTTCGGCGCGCGAGTGATTTTCAGCGGTTTTAAGCATATTGAAAAGTCAAAGAGTTTGGGCCTGGCTGAGGCGAACGGCGAGCTGATTTTATTCTTGGATGCTGATGTTTTTTTGGTTGGCGTTGACTGGTTGGCTAAAGCTACGCAAGCTTTGGTTGATAATCCAAAAGCTGTCGGCGCGCAGGCGATTTATTGGCATTATCAAAAAAACCATAATATTTATAATCGTTATTGTGAATTGTTTGGCACCAATGATCCGTTAGTCTACTTTCTGAGCCAGAGAACAATTTTAGCGCCCGCGGTAACTGAAAAAATATATCAAGGCGCGCTCGTTCGCCAAACCGCCAATTATTTTTTGGTTAAGTTTGATATTAATAATTTACCGACTCTCGGCTCCCAAGGCTGTCTGATCAGAAAAGATTTAATTTTATCGGCCACCGCTTGGCAGCCGTATTTTTTTCACCTAGATTCAATTTATGAATTAGCGGAAAAAGGTTATGGCGATTTTGTTTTAATGAAGCTGGCGGTTGAGCATAATTATATTAATAGTTTCTGGCAGTTTCATAAAAAACTTTGCCGCAATCTGGTTTTATTTCTTAGTTTTCGCCCTTTGAGAAAATATACTTATAACCTCGGTTCAGCCAGATTTTTTGTCAGTTTGTTTCTGATGGTTACTCTAATCTATCCTTTTAGCCAAAGCTTAAGGGGATATATTAAAAAACCTGATTTAGCCTGGTTTTGGCATCCGGTTTTTTGTTTGACGGTGCCTTTAATGTACGCTTGGATTTATCTTAAATGGCAGATTAACCATCTACTGGCGAGAAGAACTCAAAAATATGAAAGCTAAAATTTTACCCGGTGAAAGCAGCCGCCCGGAGTTGCCAAAGTATCTTGATCCGATATTTCAGCAGCACGCCGCGGTTTATAATTTTTGTTTAAAATATCTGGCCAATAAAAAAGTTTTGGATTTGGGTTGCGGCAGTGGCTTTGGCGCCAGCCAGTTTGCTGGTAAGGCTAAAGAAGTGCTGGCGATTGATACCGATGCCAAAGCTATCACCAACGCCAAAAATAAATATATTTTATCCAATTTAAAATTTAGCGTAGCTGATATTAGTAAGTTAGATTCTGGGGTCGGACCGTTTGATGCGGTCATTGCTTTACAAGTGATTGAACATTTAAAAAATTACCAAGGTTTTGTCAGTTTAGTTTCACAATTGTTGGTTAAAGACGGTTTATTTATCTTGTCTACTCCCAACAAAGCTAGGTCCGATTTTAATGAAAACCCTTATCACTTTAAGGAATTTTTCCCCGCCGAGCTCGAAGAGCTTTTAACCCAATATTTTTCTCGGGTAGAAATTTATGGCCTTTATGGCAATGACAAAGTAGAAAAATATGAACGGGCGCGTGAGCAACGGATAAAAAATATTTTTCGGCTGGATATTTTTAAAGTTAGAAAAATTTTGCCGCGGCCGGTTTTGATTTTTTTGTTTAACTTAGGGGCAATTTTTTTAAGAAAAAAGCTATCACCGGTTGGTAGCTTGATTAATAACTTGGACTTTGTGATTAAGCCTGGCGCAGCCGACGCCTTAGATATTATCGCCATTGGTTATAAATAATCCGCCGCATGAAACCAAGATTTTCTCAAGTCGCTATTGTCCATCATAGTTATACCCCGACCGGCTTGGTTGAAGAGGAACTTTTGAATTACTTAAAAGATAAAACAGCCAGTATTTATTATCTCACCCATCCTTTTAAAACCGCTCGTGACGGCGTGTTGTCGAACAGTACGGTTAAACTCTATCAAAATGGCGAATTAAAAAAAACCGTTATTGGTTGGCGCGCCTGCCTGCGCAGGCAGGTGGCGGGTCCGGAAGTTTTATTTTTCGTCCGCGATTTTTTCTTTACCCTGTATTATTTTATTTTCCGGGCGCCCAAAGTCGAACTGTTTTTTGGCGTGGATAATCTCAACGCTTTGGCCGGCATTGTTTTAAGAAAATTGGGGCGGGTGAAAAAAGTGGTTTATTATGTGATTGACTATGTGCCAGAACGGTTTCAGAATCGGCTTTTGAATTATATTTATTGCTCTATCGAAATGTATTGCGCCAAAAATGCCGACTGGACTTGGAATCTAGCTGAAGCCATGATTAAAGAAAGACTGGACAAAGGTTTTCCGACTAAAAGTTTAAAAAAACAGCTCGTAGTGCCGGTGGGTTGTCATCCAGTAGTCAGTTCGGGTTTTCCGCCGATGGAGCTGTTAATTAAAAAAGTTGTTTTTCTTGGTATCCTTAGTCCCGAGCAGGGGATTGAGCGGTTGATTAATCTTTGGCCGCAAGTGGCAACGGCTGTTCCCGAGACCAGACTGGTGATTATTGGTTCTGGCCCGCTTCGGGAAAGTTTAACCGCTAAAGTTGCGGCGCTAGGGTTAGTTAGTCAGATTGAATTCAAGGGTTTTATTAAAGAGAATCAAGAAGTTGACCAAATTCTGGCTACTTGCTACTTTGGTATAGCGCCTTATGTTATTGAAAGGGATAGCTTTAAGCAGTTCACCGACCCAGGTAAAATCAAAACCTATTTAGGCGCCAGTTTGCCGGTGATTATGACTAATATCTCACCGATTGCCCAGGTGATTCGTGACCGCCGCGCCGGTCTAGTGGTGGCCGAGAGTGAGATTGGGTTAATTGAGGCGATAAAAAAGCTTTTGACTGACGGCGCGTTTTATCGCGAGCTTAAAACTAACGCCACGGCGCTGGGGAGGGAATACAGCTGGGAAAATATTTTTAACGCCGCTTTTAAAAATCTATGACCGAAAGCCAAGAAAAAATTATTTTTCAGCGCGGCCAGTTGCCGCCCAAAAACCGGCTGATGCTGGCTTTACTCTATTTAAAGTGGCCGCTCATGGTTCCCGGCGTCAAATGGCTGATCCGGCGCCAGCTCAAAAATTGTTCAGAGATAGATTTTATTCCCGGTTTTCGCTATCTTTATGGTCGCCTGCATGCTCGGCAGGTGATTTTGGGGGATACTTGGTTTCTAGACTACGCGCCGGTCTATATTGGCGAGGGTACTAGATTTTCTTGGGACAATATGGTGATTACCGGCGAGCATGATTTGACCAGTTGGTCGACGGTGGTGGCGCGGCCGGTTTATATTGGTAAAAATGTTTGGGTGACCAGCCGGTGCATTATTTTGCCTGGTGTGCATATTGGCGATAATTCGGTGATTGGTGCCGGCAGTGTGGTCACGGGCGACATTCCGGCGAATTGTCTGGCGGCGGGCAATCCGGCGCGAGTGATCCGAGAGATTAGCCGAGGTTAGTTGGCGTGGCTGTTTTTTAGCGTAATTTTATGGTAAAATCAGGCAAGAACTTATAAGTTCTTTTTTAAAGAAAAAAATAACCGCCTTCCAAGCCAAGAGCTGCTGCTCGTGAGTTGGAAAGCGGTTGAGGTTGAGGATCAGGCGCCTGGTGTCGGTCCGGCCTGCGGCATGGTGCCGAATTTATAGGTATGGGACATCACCAGACCGAAGCCCCAGGCTTCGTTACTGCAAAGTTGTTGGGCTGCCGGTAGTTTGAGCAGTTCGTCGCGGTCTATGCCCAGGATCCGTTCAGCAAAGTCATAAGTGACACCAGGTTGGGTCGGGCTGATGGCGCATTCGGGGCCGAGGCCGGGCGCGCGGAGCGCCATGGCGGCCAGCCGCACCTGCCAGAAGTTGCTGATGATTGTGATTTCTTCCGGATGGGCGTCTTCGGCCAGCCGCAGGAGGTGCAGAAGCTGCTGGTGGGTGGTGCCGAGTAAAACGCCGTTGGGGGCAATCAGATCGACGGTGGTGATGTTGTCTTTGGGAACGCCGAGTGTTTCCAGTTCCAGAGCGATGATTTTGTCCAGGAGCGGCGTTTGAAATGTCGTTGCCGAGCAAATATTGGGCGCGAACCCTTTGATCTCAGCTTCTTTTTGATGAAACGGCGTGATGCCGCCCAGGACGATGACTTTGGCATCCTGATCTTGCCGCCAAAGTTTGGCGGCCGCTTCACCGCGGCAAGAACAGCCGACGATCGGTGAGGGGTTGTCGGGGCAATAGGTGTGGTCGCCGTAATTGCTGGTGCGGAAACCGCAAGAATTATCATAAACAACCGTTCCGCCGACGACTACGATCCAGTGAGATGTTGGCATTTTCCTACTCCTTCAGATTGGGGGTTGATGGCGCTGGCGATGGTTTTGCCAGCCAGAAGCTAAATTGTAGATGAACTAGACCTTTCTTTATAGCAAATTATATTTAAATTGTCAATCAAAGCTATGTTGGTAAAGTTATTAAAATTATTGCACTTGTATCGTCCGGCCCGGGCTATTAAGGATTGGTTGGGTTTTATTAATCCGGTGGCTTATCAGCAGCAGCGGAAAATGTTAAAGTTTTATTTCCAGTTTATTCAGCCTGGCGATTTGTGTTTCGATGTTGGCGCCAACTTGGGCAACCGGACGGAAATTTTTTTGCAATTGGGCGCGACAGTCGTGGCGGTCGAGCCGCAAGAGAAATGCTACCAGCATTTGGCAAAAAAATATAATTATAATCCGCTGGTGACTTTAGTGGGCCAAGCCTTGGGTTCTCAGTCAGGTGAGGGGGAAATAATGATCAGCGAGGCGCACACGCTTTCCTCGATGTCACCGGAGTGGATTAGTGGTGTTAAAAATAGCGGCCGGTTTGCCGACTACCAATGGCAAAAGAAAGTTAAAGTCAAAATTACCACTTTAGATAAGTTAATTACCCAGTACGGCCAGCCGGTTTTTTGTAAAATTGATGTAGAGGGTTTTGAGTTTGAAGTGTTAAAAGGTTTGTCGCGGCCGATTAAGGCGATTTCTTTTGAGTTCACTCCAGAATTTTTAGAGCCGACGATTAAAGCTATTAATCATTTAGCCGGCTTGGGCTCAGTTAAATTTAATTATTCAATCGGTGAGTCGATGAATCTAACTTTAGCCAACTGGGTCGGCGCCGAAGAAATTTGCCAATTATTAGCGGCAGTTGACCAAACAATTTTTGGCGATATTTATGCCAGGTTTAATGATTAGAATCACTAAAAAATGAACAAAGATTTTTGGCAAAATAAAAAAGTTTTAGTTACCGGCGCCTCGGGCTTTATTGGCTCTCATTTTGTGGAAGAGCTGGCTCAAACCGGCGCGGCGGTCACTGGACTTTATTTTAAGGCTAGCGCTGGCGTTTTGACTAGTTTTGGTTTACCGGCTAAAAATTTAGATTTTCAGGCAGTCGATTTGTTGGACCTTAATAGTTTAAAGGCAGTCGGCGCCGGTTTTGATTTAATTGTCAGTTGCGCCGCTTTGGATGGCAATCTGGAGTTTAAAATCAAAAATTCGGCGCGTATTCTCGACGCTAACATGATTATTACTTCCAATATCTTAAACTATGCCCGGGAAAAGGGGATTAAAAATGTGGTTTTACTAAGTTCGGCGGAAGTGTATCCGTTATCCGCCGCCAGCCCGATTGTTGAAACTGATGATTATTTGAAAAATTTTGACAATTTGCAAAACGGCTATGTCTTATCCAAAAGATATTCTGAGATTTTGGGCCGGCTGTTTGGGCAACAATACGGTTTAAAAGTTTTTTTGCCGCGGCCGGTCAATGTTTATGGTCCGCGGGATAAATTTGGCGACCAGAACAACCGGGTAATTCCCAGTATGATCAAAAAAGTTTTAGGTCAACAAGAGATAGAAATTTGGGGCGACGGCAGCCAGGTGCGCAATTTTATTTTTGTTAAAGACTTAGTCAGTTTAATTTTGGAAATGGCGGAGGCCGGCCAAGACAGTATTATTAATATCGCGCCGGACGAAACGATTTCAATTTTAGATTTAGCCAAGTTAATCAGCCAGTTGTGCTGCCAACCGGAGAAGATTAAACTCCTACCCGAGAAATCAGGCGGAGTGGCTGAAAGAGTGTTGTCGGCTACAAAATTGAAATTGGCGACAGAAACCCGTTCCCGCTCCTTAGCCGCCGGATTAAAAGAAACAATCGCGTGGTATCAAAATAAGATAAAATTATAGTTATGTCCAAAACTATCTGGCTAGTCGCCAAATTTTTAATCACTGATTTTAAATTTTTGCGATTAAAAAAATTGACTTTGTCACAGAAAATCAAATTTTTAATGGTTAGAAATTGGTTGTTAATTAAACATTTGTTTATTAAAAAATTTGAGTTCGGTCGGGATCGGGCAACGGTTTTTGGCGAGCAAATTTATTATGCTTCGCCTCTAGGTATTATGCCGTATCAAACCATGTTGATTACCCATCAAACTCTGTTAGAGACCGCCCGGATAGCTGACGCCAAGGTGGTTTTGGATGTCGGCGCGCAGGTGGGTTATTTTTCCAAGCTGGTTAGAAGGCTGTATCCCGATTGTTTGATTTACGGTTTTGAACCGGTGCCGGCGATTTTTAATTGTCTAGTTGCTAATTTTAAAGATGATTCTAAAATTAAATTGTTTCAACGGGCGGTGACCGATCAAGTTGGGACCGTTAAAATGTTGTTCAGCCGCGGCGACTTGGCGATTAGCGCGATCAATCCCCAAGGCGATATTGAAGTATCGGCTAATACCCTAGACCGGCTGGTCGAGGAAAATCGCCTTACCAGCATTGATATTATCAAAATTGATGTCGAGTCGTTTGAAGCTCATGTTTTGCGGGGCGGGGCGCGTCGGGCTTTGGCGCTGACTAAATATGTGATGTTGGAATTTACCACTTTTCATCATCATAATTATACCTTATCATCATTAATGAAATTATTGAATGGCGATACTTATGATTTTCAAATCGTTGCCTTTAAAAATTATGAGAATAAAAAAGAGGGCGAAGAGGGGCAGGTTAGTTTGATGGATATTATATTTAAAAACATAAAATTAGTTTAGCCGTGGAAACTTTAAAGCGCATCTTAACCGTTAAAAATTTAGTCATTCTAGCGACTTTAGTTTTGTTTTTAATTCCATTTTTTTGGTTCAGCCCCGGCGCGGCCGATCTGGGCGGCGATTCTTCTCGGCTTTATTTTTACGACCCAGTAAATTTTTTGGCTAATGTTAATATCTTCGGCAGCAGCCGGACGGTGCAGGCCAGTTTGATTTCTAGCTTTGCGCTCATACCATTTTTAGTTTTATTGGTGATTTTAAAATTTTTATTTTTTAGCAATTTTTATTTACTCCTGTCGGTTTTCAATGGTTGTTTGCTAGCCGGTTCTTTTTTGGGCGTTTATTTGATTATCCGAGAATTAGTCAGCGAGCAGGACGAAATTTACAGCCGATTGGCTGGGCTATTAGGCGGATTATTTTACGCCTTTTCTGGAATTTTGGTTTATAATTGGCAGAAATATCTGACTAGCTTTCATTCTATCGCCGTTTATCCTTTGACAATTTGGCTATTTATTAAATATCTTAAGACGACTAAAAAAGTTTATTTATTTTATCTTTTATCGTTATCTTTGATTTTTTCCATAAATTTTTCTTTCTCCGCCGCTCCGATATTTTTCTCCTTTTTCCCCGCGGTCATTTTATTTTTATTATTTTATGCTTGGGGCGAGAAAAAGCTTAAGTTATTTTTTAAGGGATTTTTGTTACTTTTACTATTTATTATTTTACTTCAGGCCTTTCATATTTTACCAGCGGCTTTTAATGTTTTATCGCCCTCCAGTTTCGTTAATCAGGTCATTTTTAGTGAAGAAGGCAAATTGGCCCGCGGTCTAACTTATTTTGAAGGCAACGCGCCGAATGTTAAGTTGATTTATAATCTGATTGGCTTTCCCCAATATACGCTCTATAAAGACGCTGGCGCGGCGCCGGACATTGTCAGGCTGATTTATAATTATGGAATTAAATATGTCGGTTTGTTTTTTGTTTTTCCTCTAGTGGTTTTGTTATCTTTGTTTATTAAAAAAGATAAAAAAGCTAATTTTGTTTTTTTAAGTTTATTTTCAATTTGGCTAATAATTCTTTTCTTTATTACGGCCAATCTTTTCGGCCAGTGGGGGCCAGCTGGCTACGCCAAGCTTTTTTATCTGCCCGGATTTGCCATGTTTCGCAGTTTTTATGGCGTTTTTGCTTACATTTTAATTTTTCTCTATGCTTTGCTTTTTGGTGTTAGTTTATTTTATCTGCTTAAAGCAATCGCCAACCGTTGGTTAAAAACTATTTTGTTGGTTTTTATTTTTCTAGCCATCGTTTATGGCTCATTGCCTTTGGTTTTTGGTTTAGTGCCAAATATTGAGCATGACGGGGCCCAAGGCGTAAGTTTGGCCCACAAGATCAAGCCGGCTTACGATGAAGTTTTAGAGGAATTAAGGCAAAATCAGTTAGATAGCGCTATGTTGTCTTTTCCCTTAACCGCCGGTGGTTATCAAATTATTGAAGGCGAAAATGGCGGAGCTTATGTGGGGGTGGCTTCTTTTCCTTTGTTGGCCGGCCGGACGACATACGCCGGCTTAGCTGATTTTGATTATCCGGCGAGCGCGCTGTTTTCTCGCGATTTTATTTTGGATCGATTAAAAAATCAGGATTATCGTTCGCTCAATCGTTTGTTCGCTTTACTTAATGTCAGCCTGATTTTTAATAATTCTAGCCCAGTGGTTTATGATGGTTTTAAGGATTGGCCTTATGACAAGGGTTTGCGGGAATATCTACCCACCGGCAATGATTTTCAATTGTTGATTGATCGGTTGGGTTATCAAAAAATATACCAGCGGGAAAATTATGTCCTTTATCAGCGGCCGGATTATTTTTTGCCGCATTTTTATTTGCCTACGGCCGTGATTAAAGCCGAGTCGCGAAAGGAATTCCCAGGAATTATTAAGCAAGCCGATTATAATCCACGGACAGTTTTTTATGCCAACGATATTCAAGCTAGTGATTTAATAAATTATTTGCCGTTGCAAATAGAGAATGTTCCGTCATTGGAATTTAAAAAAATTAGTGTTACTAAATATCGCCTCAGGGTTCATAATATTAAGTCCAGTTTCCCTTTGGTTTTTAGCGAAGCCTGGCATCAAGGTTGGCGGCTTTATTTATCAAATTCTTTTAATCCGCCGACAACCGGTAATTTTATTTCCGCCAATTATCAAGGCACGGTTCAGAACCAAAATTTGCCGAACGGTAATTTATGGGAAACTTGGTTATTGCCGGCCGTTGGTAGTCAGTATCATTTAGCGGCTAATGAATACGCTAATTCTTGGTGGCTGGATCTGGATTATTTACGGAAAAATTTCCCCGATTATCTGCGCGATAACGGCGACGGCACCCATGATTTAGAATTAATTGTTGAGCTGGCGCCGCAAAGATATTTTTATCTGGGTGTGGTAATTTCCTCACTGACTTTATTGGGGTTGGTGATCGTGGTTTTTGTCGTTTGGTGGAAGAGGTGGCAGACTAAATAATTCAGATTATGAAAAATTGGCTAAAAAAAACATTCAGCCCGGCGCTAAATTTTATTAGCCGCCAGTTATTGCGTTTTACCGACTGGTGGATGGTCGTGGTTTTTAAAAAATATTCAGGCCGTTTACTACTTTTTATTTTAGTCGGGACGGTAATTTTCCAAAGTTTTATTCCCTGGACCGCGGCTAACCGTTTTTTATTTTTAATTATTTTTGCTACGGTTATCTTTTTAATCAGCAGTCGCCTAGCGGCGATGATCGCCTTATTATTATTGGCTACTATTCCGATTAGTTATTGGCTGGCCGAGAAAGTTAATTTAGCTGAAACCATCGCCGTTTATTTTTATTATTTATTATGGTTGGTTATTATTAGGCAATTTTTAGACCTATTACTGGTTCACACCAAAGTCGGTCAATATTTGGCTAGTGTTGGAAATCGGGCGGAGGCTAATATCTATTTGATCGGCCGTTGGTTGTTGGCTAAAATTAAACCGCAGGCCATCGTCCGGCAGGGGATAAATTTTTTGGTTAGTGTGGCGTGCCGTCTTATAGCGTTTGTTTTACAAAATAAAGTCATGGTTGTTATTTTACTGATTTTATTTTTAATTCCTTGGTTTTGGTTCAGTCACGGCGAAATTGATTCTGGCGGTGATTCGGCGCGGTTGTATTTTTACGATCCGCTGAGTTCGTTGAAGTCAATAGCGCTTTATCAAAACAGCGAAGGCGGGTTTGATTTTGACAATCCTAATTTTTATCTAATTCCTTTTTTTCTCCTGCTTCACCTCTTAAAATTAATTGTGGTGACGCCTTCGGCTTTGCTTTCGCTGTTTGACAGTTTTTTGTTACTTGGCGCTTTTCTGTCAGTTTACGGCATTATTGCCGAATTAACAGCCAGTCAGAAATCAAAATGGGGTTTTAAGTTGGCGCCATTGTTAGGCGGTTTATTTTTTATTTTTTCCCAGCTCATAACTTATAATTGGTATCGGTATCCATTTTCTTTTCATCAGATTGCCGTTTATCCCTTGATGTTTTATTTATTTTTAAAATATATTAAAAAAGATAATTTTTTATATTTAATTGGCGGATTTTTATTAACGCTGATTTTTGCGGTTAATTTTAGTTTAGCTTCGGCGCCGGCGTTTTTTGCCTTTTTCCCCGCCGCCTTTTTATTTTTATTAGTTTATTCAATTTTATATAAAAAGGTTAAATTTTTTTTCAAAGGTTTTTTTATTTTTTTATTGTTTTTTATTTTTTTACACGCCTTTCAGTTATTGCCTCAAATAATTAACTTTTCTGATCCCGCTAGTGTTTTTAACAAAAGTCTTTTTACTGAACAAGTTAAGCTAGATCGGGGACTCGTTTATTTTTCTGGAGTGCGGCCGGCCGTGCGGTTGATTTATAATTTAGTGGGTTTTAACCAATATTATCTTTATCAACAGTTTGGCGCCGGCGGCGTTATGCTTAATCTATTAAATAATTACGGTGTCAAATTTATTTATTTATTTTTAATCTTTCCTTTGGTTGTTAGTCTTGGTTTTATTTATTTGATTAGAGATCGGGTGGCTGCTCTTAAAGACAGATTAGTTTTTATTACCTTGTTGATAATTTTTTTATCGTTGCTTTTTTTAATGACCGCCAACCTTTTTGGCGCTTGGGGGCCGGCTTTTTATGCTTCACTTTTTTATTTGCCGGGTTTTGCCATGTTTCGCAGTTTTTATGGCGTTTTTCCCACGGCGTTTATGTTTTTTTACGCCTTGATTTTTGGTGTGGCTTTAGTTTATATTCTTCGAGGTATTAAAAAGAATTATTTAAAATATCCTTTAGTTGCGTTAATTTTAATTTTATTGATTTATTCTGCCGTGCCTTTTATTACCGGCCAGATTGCCAACCTGCCGATGGGTGACACCGCGGGCATAAAATTATCCAATAAATTTAAGCCGGCTTTTGAAGATTCCTTGAAGTTTTTTCGCGACCAAGCCGTGGATAGCAAGGTTCTAACCCTACCTTTATTGCATGTCGATTATCAGATTTTAGCTGGCGAGCACGGCGGAGCTTATGTTGGTTCATCGCCGATTGGTTCATTGACTGGCCGCGGCGCTTTTGGCGGCATTTCCGCCTTTAATTATCCCGGCAGCAATTTTTTAACGCAAGAGTTTGTTTTGGAGAAATTGGCGGCGCGGGATTATAACGCATTAAATCGTTTATTCTCCTTGTTGAATATTGGTTTGATTTTTAATGATTCCGACCCCTATATTTATCGCGATAATTTTAGCGGTTGGCCTTATTCGAGGGAAATTTTTGATCTCTTCCCAACAATTAATGACTTCCAAAAATTAATAGACAATTTGGGTTGGCAGCAAGTTTATCAGCGAGATAACTACGCGGTTTATTACCACCCCAGTTATTTTTTACCCCGTATTTTTATTCCCGAAAAAATTATCCAGGTTGATAACCAAGAGCAACTAAAAGCAACACTTTTTCCCAAAGCGGCGGTCGGCGGCAGTCAAGAGGCGAATGAGCCGCCTAATTTAAGGACCGTTATCTATAGCCGCGATAATGGCCAGTCAGAAATTTTAGAAAAGTTGCCGGATAATGTTTCTCCCGTCACAGTGGTTGAGTTTAAAAAAATTAATGCTATAAAATATCGTTTAAAGATTCATAAAATTAATTCAAGCTTCCCTCTGATTTTTAATGGCATTTGGCATCAGGGTTGGAAATTATTTCCGGTTAAGATCGTTAACCGCGGTTGCAGTGTTTTGGCGGGAGATTCGGCGACAACACAGAAACAAGTGATGAGCGCTCCAACCAAGGCGGTTCAAAATTGGTGTTCAGCCGGGATGATCAGCGCGACTGGCCCTGATTTTATTTCTGATATTTTTGCCGGCACGATCCAAAATCAAAATTTGCCTGACGGCCATTTATGGGAAACTTGGTCGCTGCCGCCAGTGGATCAAAAGTATCAACTGTTGGCCAATGGTTATACTAATTCTTGGTGGCTGGATTTGGATTATCTCCGTAAAAATTTCTCCGGCTATTTATTGGATAACGGCGATGGCACTTATGATTTGGAATTGGTGCTGGAATTTGCCCCGCAAAAATATTTTTATCTAGGGGCAGTGATTTCCTCAGCCACTTTATTGTTATTGTTAATTTATGTGCTGGTTAAAGTTGTCAGCTCAGTTCGCCGATATTACCGCGTAGAATAGTTGATAATTGTTAGAATTAAAATATGTTAATAAAAAAAGCCAAAGACTGGCTCCAAAAAATATACCAATGGTTTAAGATAGGGGAACGGGTGATTTATTTAGAATTTGCAATAATTTCTTTCTTTATTTTAGGGCCGCTAGTTTGGCACACTGGTTATGTTTTTGCGATTGATATGGTGTTTGTCCCCAAGTTGCGGTTCCCCGCGGTGGTGGACAGTTTTTATCTTTTACATGCGTTGTTTTGGTTGTTTAATTTAGCTTTGCCATCCTGGTTGATTCAGAAGTTTTTATTATTTTTGGTGCCGTTTCTCAGTGGGATTAGCATGTATCGTTTAATCACGACCGAAAGCCGGTGGCCCAAGTATTTTGCCGCCTTTTTTTATATTTTTAATCCGTTTACTTATTCCCGTTTTCTTTACGGCCATTTATTGATCCTGCTCGCTTATGCGTTAACGCCGTTTGTGATTAAAGCGATTATTGATTTTTTTAACGATTTATCTTGGCGGCGGGCGTTTCGAGTTGTTGGCTGGCTAACCGTTATCACTTTAGTTGATTTTCGGTCAACTTTTTTTATTCTTTTTTTTCTGGCGGTTTATGGGCTGATTTTTTTAGCGCTGCGAGTAAGGCAAATAGCGGTTTTAAAAAAGCTATTTTTTTACGCAGTGGTTATGGCGGCGGTTTTCACTTTAGTTAACAGTTTTTGGCTGGTGCCTTCGGTTTTAGGCCATAATCAGCTGCTTGATTTTGTCACCAGTGGAATTGATAATAACGACATTCTGGCCTTTCAAACGGTGAGTGATAATCAGTTGGGTATTTTTTGGAATACCGCCGCCATGTATGGTTTTTGGGGTGATCGTGAGCTGACTTATGTGCCACAGAAAGACATTGTGCCGTATTGGTTTCCATTATTTCTGGTGATTTTATTGGTGGCAATCTGGGGGTTGGTTAGCACTTTATTTTTAAACAAAAAATTTAAATTTTATGATCAAAATCAGGACGGCAATCGTCTGGTTACGATTTTGACACTTCTGATTATTGGTTTGTTTTCTTGGATCTTTGTGATCGGCGTAGCGCACCCCTACACGCGGCCGTTGGTCAGTTGGCTGTATCAGAATATTGTTTATTTCAAAGGTTACCGCGAGCCACAGAAGTTTATTTCACTCTTAGTTTTAGTTTATGCTTATTTGGGCGCTTGGGGGGTTGATAATTTGATTAAGCTGCTGCCCCAAAGTCGCTGGTTTAGCGGCAATAAAATCTGGCGGGGCCTGGTGGTGACGGCATTGATTACTTTGCCGTTACTTTATTCGCCGGGGTTGCTTTACGCTTTTGGCGGCCAGCTAAAAAACTCTCAATATCCCGCGAGTTGGTTTGAGGTCAATCAACTGCTTAATGAAGACCCCAATAATTTTAAGACTTTGGTTTTACCTTGGCATCAATACTTGGAGTTCCCGTGGTCAGCCGGTAAGACTATCGGCAATCCGGCTGATACTTTTTTTGACCAGCCGGTGATTGCCGGCGATAATATTGAAATGAAATATATTTACACTCAGAGTAGCCGGCCGGAGTCTAAGTTTATTGAAGATAAAATTATTTCAAATCCAGATCGGATGATAGACTTGGGGGAAAGTTTGAACAAACTTAACATTAAATATGTGATTTTGGCTACTGGCGGCACTTCACCAACTTATTTATACCTTAATAATTCCCCGGACTTGCAGTTGATTTATTGGTCAGAAGAGATCGCGCTGTATATTAATAAAACTTGGCCTGGTAAGTAAAATCTCTATGAAAAAAGACTTACCCATAATTTTTTTAGTCGCGCTATTGCTTTTAGCCTTTTGGCGGTTTAATTTAGATTTTACCTTAACGGTTATTTTATTTTTTATTATCCTGTCATTTGGTCTTCAGTGGGATAGCCGAATCAGCTTAATGGCTGGAGTTTTTTTATTTTTTGCCAACCAGATTTTTGGCTTGATTGATCGGCCGGATTTAATCAGCCGGCATTTGCCGGTTTATGGCCTGGTTTTGCTCGTCTATGCAGTTGTTGATTTTATTTATCGAGTTGCTTTCTTAAGCTTCAAAAGGCGTTTTGCACTGTGGCTAGTTGATCCGAAAGTCAGAAATAGATATCGCCCCAAAATGATTGTTAAATTTTTGGGCCCTGAAATTAAACTATTTTGGCGTTATTTAAAAATAATTTTTACGCAATTTTTAGATTTAATTCTGAAAATTAAAATTTCCACTTGGCTGAGGGCTCTAACCCTGTTTGTTGCTTTTTATCTTTTTTTGGCTGTTTGGCAATGGCAGTTAATCAATGTTGCGGTTATACTTTTTTTGCTGGTCTCTCTTCTTTATTCACTATCGGCGGTTTGGCCGGTTGGCCTGGGAGTGACAGTTTTAGCGGCAGTCGCCGTTAGCTTATTTTTTAAAAAAAACGATTTAGCCGAGTATTTGGCTAATTATGCTTATTATTTCTGGCTTTTAGGAGTAATTATCTATTTTTGCCAGTTATTGGCCTGGAAAGTCGGAAATTCTAGAGTATTTAGTTGGTTAGGACAAAAGTTTGAGTTGGACAGAAATAAATAGTCAGTGTAATTGACTTGTGGATAAGTTGTATTAGTCAGGGGTTGGTCAAAATATCTTTTTCTTGATATAATATCGTCTAGTAAATACCTCTTCTAAATTTAAGCATTTTAATTAAAACAATTCTTTAAATTTAAATAAAATTTAATAAACAAAAAAATAGTCCTATGGCTAAGTTTTTCAAAGCGCTCACCCAAAACGAGAATTTTATAATCAAGGGGTTGTTTGTCGCCACCTTAGTTGTTCTAGCGGTTTCTTTTTCCACCACCTCGGTTTATTCCAGTATTATAACCTCGGGCTCTGGTTATGCTTGGGGCTATACTTATGATCAGTTTACTTATGGCTATGCCTACAGTTCGGCTTTGCCCAATGCCGTAGCGACATTTTCTTGTTCTAGCGCTAGTTCCACCTCGGTGACTTGTAACTGGGTAGCTGGATCCGGGGCATCAGATAGCACTTCCTTGGAGTATTTTTATCAATATTTGATTTATTATTCCACTGCTAGCGGTTCAGCTGACTATACTTCTGGCACTTTGGGCGCGACAGTTACTAGCCAGGCCACTACTTCAGCGACCATTTCTGGTTTAACTTCCGGCACCGCCTATTATTTCCGCGCCTACATGAAAGATACTTTATTCAGCCACGGTGTGGCTTCTGGCTTAGCGGCGGCGACGCCGGGCGCTTCAGCCGGTAGCGCGTCCGGCGGTGGCGGATCAGGTGGTTCATCTTCTACCAGTAATAATCCGGTAGTAACCGTAGTGCCGACTGGCACAACCACGACCGCTACAGTAACCGTATCTAGCCCGACTAGCGCCGCGTCGTTGGCGGCGGAAATGGGTGTGGCTCGCGACACTAAGGCGGAAGTGGCTAATGCGACCAAGGTAGCATCTGATGTGGCGGCATTTAAGGTCACTGCGACGGCCGACCAGAAAACGGCCATGGCGAACTTTGTGACTTACGGCATTTCTCTGGCGACCGTGAAACTCGGTAGCGGCGAACGCCGAGCGGTACTACGCGACTATCTAGAAACTGTTGGCCGGGCGAATGTTGACTGGGCGGATGTGGAGCGGATGACGACTGGCCAAAAGCCGGTTAACCGCAATTTAGCTAAAGAGCAGGCTCAGGTGAGCGCGGTGCTCGCCAAGTTTAAAGCCTTGGTTGGTCATACCCCGAACTTCCAAAACGCCGCCGAGGATCTCGCTTGGAACACCATGATGTATCGTATTCGCTTTACCCGCAACTTAACCGTTGAGAAATCCGGCATCGTGGAGTTCAGAGATCTCTTTGGTAAGAATCCAGTATCGCCTTTAGACTGGTCGGTAGTCCGCGCGGCGGGTTATGCGCTGGGTAAGTAAAGAATCTTAGAACAGATATAAAAAGCCTCGGTGCAAGCCGGGGCTTTTTAAATTAGACGAGAGATTTAGGATTTAAGATTTAAGATTTAAGAATGTTCTTGATTTGGTAATTAACCCTTGAATCAGGCGATGGGCTTGGTTAGCTTGTACGGCTAGCTTAATAAAGTCAGCCCGGCTAAGATAACCAACATCTTTAGCGGCCAACAGTTGATTCTTTAATTCAGTCAAAGAACCTTGGGCGAGATAATAAAAGTTGATCTTTTCTTTATAGCCATGCCGGCCAAAGCCTTCAGCTAAGTTAGAAGTGATAGAAATGACTGCTCGGCGCATTTGACTGACCAAACCAAAGATCTCCTCTCGAGGAAACCCTTTGGTTATTTGATAAACCAAAACAACTAACTGATGAGCTTCCTGCCAAGCGACTAAATCGGTGAATTTCTTGATTTTGTTGGAATTAGCCATAAAAGTGAGTTTATTCTTAAATCTTAATTCTTAAATCTTAAATCTTCCTACATTAACGAATTCTAAAATAAACATTAAATAATTCTAAACTCGTTGGTTCTGGATTTTAGAATTATTTTAACTCACTTCCGCTATAATCCCGCCATGAAGATGAAAACCGCAAGATGGTGGCTAATAGCGGCGATTTTGGCGCTAGCCGGAGTGCGCTATCTTTTGTGGTGGCCGAAAGTTGACGCGGGGCAACTGGCTTTTTACAACGACCAAGGGCAGACGGCTTTTACCGGCGTGGTGATCCGCGAGCCGCAACCAACCGGCGACGCCCAAAAATTGGTTGTTGCCGGGGATCGGCTTCGAGGCCGGGTTTTAATCACCGCGGCGCCGTATCCGGTTTATCAGTACGGCGACCGGCTGGAGGTAGATTGCCGGTTAAAAGCGCCGGAGCCGTTTGATGGTTTTGCTTATGACCGTTATCTGGCGCGGTTGAAAATTTATTCGCTTTGTTATCAGCCACAGATTAAGTTAATTTCGCGCGGACAAGGCAATTGGTTTTATGCTCAAACGCTTTGGGTCAAGGGTAGATTTAATAATATAATCGACCGCGGCATGCCCTCGCCGGAGTCAGCGCTCCTAAAGGCGATATTATTTGGCCAGCAGAGTGAAATGCCGACGAGGCTGATGCAAGAGTTTGCCCAGACCGGCGTGACTCATATCATCGCCGTTTCCGGCTCGCATGTGACTATAATCGGCGGTATTTTATTCAACCTTTTTCTCGCTCTCGGTTTCCGGCGGAAAGTGATTTTTTATTTGACTACCGGCAGCCTTTTAGTTTTTCTCTTGGTGATCGGCTGGCCGGCATCGGCGGTGCGGGCGGTGATTATGGGGTTTTTGGGGTTATGGGCAATGCAAGCGGGCCGCCTCAATAATTCTTCGTTCAGTTTAATTTTGGCCGCCGCGGTGATGCTGGCGATCAATCCGTGGCTACTGCTTTACGATGTCGGGTTTCAGCTGTCGTTTCTCGCTGTTTGGGGGATGATGGTTTTTACCGAAAGAATAGAAAATTTATTTGACAAGTTGCCGTTCGCTATAACGAATACTCTTGGCTTTCGTGATTCGCTAATAATGACGCTGGCGGCTGAAGTTGCCACTTTGCCGTTAATTATTTATCAGTTTGGGTTGTTTTCCGTGGTGGCGCCGCTCGCCAATGTCTTAATCGCGCCGGTGGTGACGCCGATTATGATACTTGGCGCGGCGGTGTCGGCGGTGGGTTTAGTCAGCCTTAGCCTCGCTAAAGTTTTGTTTTGGCCAGTCTGGTTGTTACTTTGGTATTTTTTGGCAGTGGTGGAGGAATTGGCGTCTTGGCGTGGCGCGGCGATTGGCGGGATAGAGGTTGGCTGGTGGTGGGCGGCGGGTTGTTATGCGGGGTTGCTGGGGTGGGTTTATGGCAGAAGGTTGATGAGAAAGAATAGCGAATAGTGAATAGCGAATAATAAGGTGTTGTTCTCGCTATTCATCATTCACTATTCGCTATTCTTCTTTATAAAGTTCTAATCTATGAATTTAAAATTAAAAAAACTTGTTAAATTTCTCGCTGGTGTCTTAGCGGTTCTAGCTATTCTCGCGTTTTTTAGCTTTAAATATAGTTATAATGGCCGTGGCTTGCGAGTGACGGTTTGCGATGTCGGCCAGGGCGACGCGATTTTAGTCCAAACGCCAGGCAATCAAGATATCTTGATCGACGGCGGGCCGGATAATTTAGTTTTGGATTGCCTGGGCCGGCATCTAGCGTTCAATGACCGGCAGCTGGACTTGGTGATTTTGACCCACCCGCACGCCGATCATGTGGTTGGCCTAGCGGCGGTCCTGAGTCGGTATGAGGTCAAAGAGGTTTTAATGACCGGCGTCCTATTCCCCGAGCCGGCTTATCAAGAGTTTTTGCGGTTAATCGCTGAAAAGCAGATTAAAGTAACTTACGGTTTGGCGGGACAGAATCTCAGTTTTGGATCTGATGTTAGTTTGGAAATTATTTATCCGCTGGTTGATTTAAAAGGCAAAAAAGTGGAAAATATCAATAATAGTTCAATTGTCGGTCGGCTCCGTTATCAGGAGACCAGTTTTCTCCTGACCGGCGATTTGGAAGGGGACGGTGAGCTGGCGCTGCTTGCCACCCCGCAAGACTTAAAATCAACCGTTTTAAAAGTCGGCCACCACGGCAGTAGTTATTCTACCGGTGTCGAATTTCTAAAATCCGTCAAACCGGAGTTGGCGGCCATTTCCGTGGGGCAGGGGAATAAATTTGGCCACCCGTCGCTCCGAGTAGTCAATCGGCTAATCCGCGCCGGGGCGGCGGTGCGGCGGACGGACCAGGAGGGAGAGGTGACAATGGTGAGCGACGGTGAAAGGGTGGTGGTTAGGTAAGTTAACATTTTTACAGTATAACTTGGTTAAAAATCCAAAGTTCAAAGTGCAAAGTTCAAATCAAGTTCAAATGTCAAAACTTCGACAGTATTTGACCTTTGAACTTGATTTGAACTTTGAACTTATGGTTTTGAACTTAAAACTGTTGGCAAAGAGATTTTTATCTCGCCGTATCCGCGCCCTTGCTAAAACATCAGTTTTTGCTATAATACACCCAATCTTATTATTAAATTTTCTATTTATGGCTAATGATTTAAGGAAGGAACACACTGTCGTTTTGGTCAAACCGGACGGCGTTCAGCGCGGTTTGGTGGGAGAAATCATTTCGCGGTTTGAAAAAGCCGGCCTGAAGCTGGTGGCTCTTAAAATGGTTTGGGTAGATGAGGCGCTGGTCGCCAAGCACTACCCGGACGCCCGGACCGAGCTCCTGGAAGGCATGGGCAAAAAGACTTTGGACACTTACGCTAAATACGGCAAAGACCCTAAAGAAGAATTGGGCACCATGGATCCGTTAGCGATTGGCAAAATGATCAACCAGTGGAATATCGACTTTTTGACTTCCGGCCCGGTGGTGGCGATGATTTTGGAAGGTGTGCACGCGATTGATAATGTCCGGATGATTACCGGCAATACTTTACCGGCCTTTGCCGCGCCAGGCACGATCCGCGGCGATTATTCGATTGATTCGCCGGCTCTCGCGAATGCCAACCGTCGTGCCGTCCATAACATGGTTCACGCTTCCGGCAATCCCGAGGAAGCCAAATACGAAGAAGAATTGTGGTTTCAAGAGAAAGATATTCAGAGCTACAAGCGGACCGACGAGGAAGTGATGTTTGGCGCCTAATTGGGGATAAGTCAGCTGCCGAACTTGCCGAGTAATGAATAATAAGTTAAATTAATAGTATGCAAACTAACCAACGGACAATTATCAGCTTTTTGCCGATCAACGCCTGGACCAAGGTGTTGGTTAATGATTTTTGTTCGGCGGTTAAGTTAGTTTGATCAATAGTTGATAAAAACTTACTAAAACCGCCGGAAACGGCGGTTTTTCAGTTTTACGGTTATCTCCTTAGTCTGCCAAATAGCCAGAAAACATTCCGGCTAGCTGGCAGGCAAGGGAGAGCGGGCACTTTAACAATTCAACCAAGTGAGGTGACAATGTCGATACATATTGAGTTATGCCAATGTGAGGAAGAGGCTTTACGGCAGGTGTTTCGGTGGCGAAACGGTACGCTTTTTGTGAGTGTCGGCCGGCGCCGGCACCAAGTGACCGTTGATCAATTTTTGCAGTTGCTGTGCCATCCAGCCAATATTTGCCAGTTTTGTCTGGCGTTTGCTGTGATGAGCGCCTGTCTGAGAATGGTTTCTTTTGACAACGAAGCGCGAATTTTCTTCCTCATCCAGGCGATGCGGGAGAGGCTGATTTATCCTCTGCAACTCATGGAGAACGACAATCATCCCAAAAACAAAAAGCCTCTAGTAGAGGTTCAGCCGAAGGCTCGTTGCCGTGGCTGTTCCTTGGCGAAGTTATTAGAGCGCTTCCAAAAGAAAATAGAGAAAGCAATCTGAAAGATTGCCAACATAAAAATAGCCTCGTCTGCCGGCGTAGCTCAATGGCAGAGCGCTCCCCTCGGTAAGGGAGAGGTTGCGGGTTCGAGTCCCGTCGTACGGCGTTCAGGAAAAGGCAGTCTTTTCTCGATAACCAGTTAGGAGTCAGGCATGAAAGAAGGCAAACCGCCAGAAGATTCTTTACCGGTAGAAGGTTCGGCAACAGCGGCCGACAGTTCGTCGGCCATCATTAGCCAGCCGATAGCGGAAGAAAACGAAGCTACAAAATGGAGCCGAGCGACAATGTCTGTTGCCAAGCACACTAATCCCGTGCTCGGCTGTTGAATTGATATTCAGTTTGTGACAAGGCCAGCCTTGGCTTCACTACGGCGAGGCAAGCAAGAAAAAAATGGTTCAGAAAATCTTTCACCCAAGTTTCAGGAGGCAACCATGACCGGATCAACCAGCACCCCGACCACAACCGGCGCTATGACCGGATCAACCAGCACCCCGACCACAACCGGCGCTATGACCGGCGAGGTTATCACTAAGACCACCGGCGTGCCGTCTCACACCGCTCACCGTGATATGAGACATGCCGACACGAATGGCCGCATTGGCGAGAATTTTGCTCCGGACAAATGTACCAAGCTTTTCGGCCACTAATAAACATAACGGCGTGACCTAAGTCATAAAATTATTTAGGCCTTGCTGTTCAGCATTGCGGCGGCAGTTCACCCATAACTGTCGCCGTTTTTCTTTTGTTAAAATTAAACAAAATCATCAACTTTTTAAATAAATGCTCTTGACAACTTTTGGCGAGTTTTCCCAGAAGTGATATAATAAAATTGAGCTTCACTATCCGGCGCCCTTTTTAGGGGATAGGTTGCCTATGTTCTGGGTCAATCATAGTCACCGGGTGTCACCGTCTGCGCGAACCTTGGTTCAACCAGCGACTACCCAGCTGCCGATAGTTAATTTTTGATCTCCTTGATCATTGGGGTTGTCGAGAAGACAGCAAAGAGGAATCAGCAGTTAACTGGCACACTTGGCTTTTAGCCAGATCATTTGCGGCCCGCCGGTAGTGAGGTCTTTTTAATTTCAGGTGGTTAGGTTGATAGGTGGTTAAGTCGTTAGGTTGACTTTGGGAGGGTTTTTGGCTAGACTGGGTTTGGCATAATTATCGGGCTATAGCGTCCGCCTTCGTCCCGCAAAATGCGGGACTACGGTGGACAAGCAGTTGGTTGGCAGAGATAATTTAAGGCAAGAAAGTTCTGTCGGGGATTAGCGCAGTTGGTAGCGCGCATGCATGGGGTGCATGAGGCCACCGGTTCGAGTCCGGTATCCCCGATAGAGTTTTTTTGACAAGATGCATGCCTGTCCGCCGCGGCGGAATAGCCTGACCAAATAATCCTTAAGTTGACAGAGGAATCATTTAGATGTATATTGATGTATTAAGTTTTTAATATAAGTATGTTATTATATAAACATATAGTTAACTTATAAAATTTATGTTTAACAAATTATTCCGATTAATTTTCCCGGCCCGCCAGCCAATGGATTTAGCTCGTGATTATAATATCCCACATCAAATTCGTTTTAATTTCCAAACAAAAAATGGCTGGATTGTTGCAACCTCCGATGACTTGCCTGGCTTTATTACTGAAGCTAAAAACCCTCAAGAATTGTTGGCAATGATTAATGATGGAATTTTGACATATTTTGATGTTCCGCGGCGCGCTGGCGATATTGTCCACGATCGCATGACAATTGACGGCTATGGAACAGTGTTTTTGGGCGAGCAGCGCCAAATAGCGTAGAAGTTTATGGGTGAAAGTAATTTTAATGGCCGGCAATGTACGCGAGCGTTAATTCATCTAGGATTTACTTTAGATACCAAACGCCATGGAAAGCATGATAAATATAAAGCCCCATTTGCCAACTCCAACCCGCCTTTTATTATGATTCCTCGGCACGCCGATATTCATTGCCAAGAAAATATATTGAAGGAATTAAAAAAAATGGGAGGGGACGAGCTAGTCGAACAATTTAAAAGGTATTTATAAGAATAATTCCGAACTAAACAAAAAATCCTCTTCTTTTCCGGAAGAGGATTTTTAGTTAATGGAGGTTAAGATTTTTTAGCCGGTTTTTTGGCGGCTTTCTTGGCCGGAGACTTTTTGGCGAGGTTGGCGCCGACTTTAGTCAGGGTTTTGAGGCAGCGGGTGCAGACCTTCATTCTTTTGCCGTCAATCCGCCGAGCCTGGAGATTAAGGTATTGTTTGGATAAGGTGGCGCGTTTGCTGTGCGAGCGGCGAACCACGGTTTGGGGTTTGCGGCCGCAGATATCACAAGTACGAGACATATTAGTAGCAGATAGCCGATAGCTGTTAGCCGATAGCAAAAAGTTGCTTTCCGCCAGCGCTGATCGTAAAGTTGAATTAAAATGCTTATTAAGGTAAAATTAGGATAACAAAAATTTAGAAATAAAGCAAGACCCTATGAATTTTAGCCTTTTACTTTCCGACCGCT
>JBAZBH010000006.1:28703-58911 GCA_041671565.1 Patescibacteria group bacterium | reverse complement strand
TCTTTCTTAAGCAGAATGGCGATCTCCAGCCGTTCGGCCTTTTTGAGGTGTTGGTAACTCTTCTTGGTATTTGGCATAGGTTCTTATTCTACCTTGCCAAGTGTTGCACTTCAAAGGTTAATTTCGGCCAAAGGAGGCTCGCAATGTTCTTTTACTCGTTAATCGCCGCCGGCCTCCTTTTAACCATTGGGGGCGCGGCTATCTGGTGGCGTTGCCGCCGAAAAACCGCTGTTGCGGTTTCGGTGGAAAAAAGTCCGGAAATTATAACCAAGCCATACTCTTCAATCGGCGCGCCGATCAGCCAAGGGCTGGGCGCAGATTTATTAAACGACTATCTGCCGACTAATGGCGACAGAGCGCCAATCTGGAGCCAAAAAACCGCGCCAACTCCACCCCAAGGAGAACCTAACCCGCCGCCGGCAATCAAGCCGACTTACCGCCGGCCGCTGCCCAAAGTTCAATTTGCCACAACGGCCAACACCAACTTCAACCACGGAGGCGCCGCCAATGCTCGACGAAAAAGTCCGCGATAGTATCCTAATAATGATCGTCCTGATGATTGTTCTCTGCGTCGGTCTGATTATCAGTCTAGTGATCAATTGGCCGACCATAGACTGGGTGCGAAGGATCGCTCTCGGCATCAACGCCGTGGCCGCCGCCGGCATCGGCATCATTCTCTTTCTCTCGCCCAGAGTCATCGGCGAGGAAGAAAAAGGGGAAGAAGAAGAAAGGAGCCAAAGCCATGGCTGAAATTATTATCAGTATCATCGGCGCGGCGGCTGGCATGGCGATTCTTTTCCGCCAACTCCGCCTCTTGGTTCTCTTGGAGGACGCCGAAGCCAAAGAGTTTGAAACCATTTACGCTGGACGCTGGTCCTAACCAAGTCCGGCCGCCGACAAATCACATCATTAAAAAAGCCCCGATCACTCGGGGCGGTTTTTTTAACGGACAACCCGAGGGTTGTCCCTACAATTATAACGCCTTCAACTGGTCCTTTAATTTACCCAACTTAACTTTCGCATCGGCGAGTTTCTGCCGCTCAACTGCCACCACCGCGGCCGGAGCTTTGGCCGTAAATTCTTGGTTCCCGAGTTTCTTCTCCAAACTAACCCGATATTGCTCGATTAACTCTATTTCTTTATTAACTTTATTTTTTTCCTGTTCCAGATCAACCAACCCGGCGAGCGGCAGATATATCTCTACCCCGCCGACTACCGACCTGACGGCTTTATCTACTTTCCCGGACTTGATTAATTCCAGCTCGCCCAAATGCGCCAGAAACTTTATTGCCTCGGCCTGGGCTTTAACCAATTTCTCCGACTTACCCGCCTTGATTATCGCCTTAATCTTCTGCCCGGCCTGGACGCCATTCTGCTGGCGAAGATTGCGAACCGCCACAATCAACTCCTGAATCAAAGCAAACTCTTTCTCGGCTTTGGCGTCCGCCTTGCCAACGGCTTTGGGCCACGGTTCCACCATCAGTAAACTCTTTTTACCCATGAGCGACCAAATTTCCTCGGTCACAAACGGCATAAACGGATGCCAGAGTTTTAAGAGTGTTTCTAGGATATTATTTAAAACCTTGGTTTTGTCCCCTTCAACTTTGCTGATTTCCAAGTACCAATCCGCCAGCTCGTTCCAGGTAAACGCCCGCAGAGTCTCACCGGCAAGGGCAAAGTCATATTTCTCAATCGCGCCCGTCACCGCTTTCACCGTCCCGTTCAACCGCGACAAAATCCATTTGTCCGCTAAAGTCTTGGCTTTCTGGCTTTCTGGCTTTCTGACTGTCTGACTCTCTAAAATATAACGGCTGATATTCCAAAGTTTATTGGTGAAGTTGCGAAAGCCGGCGATTTTTTGTTCGCCGAGATTCATATCGTTGCCCGGCGCCGAGCCAATCATCAAAGATAAACGAACCGCGTCCGTGCCGTATTTCTCAATCATCTCTAGCGGCTCAATGCCGTTGCCTTTAGACTTACTCATTTTCTGCCCTTTCTCATCGCGGATCAGTCCGGTAAAGTATAAATTTTTGAATGGCGCTTTCCGAGTCTTGTACAAACTCATAATAATCATGCGAAAAGCCCAGAAATAAATCAAATCCCGGCCGGTGATCATCGTGTCGCTGGGATAAAAAGTTTTAAAATCCTTGCCCTTGGGATAGCCCAAAGTGGTGTAAACCCATTGCCCGGAAGAAAACCAAGTATCCAGCGTGTCCTCGTCCTGAACCCAACCGGCTCCGGGCGACTGAACGCTAGCTTTCATGGTTGTAATCCCGGCAAACTGATAATGCCACCCCGGTTGCCAGTTATTGGGAATATTTCTCCAGTCGTCTTTGAACGCCTGCTCCCAAGTTTTATTTTGTGTTAAAACTTCTAAAACCAACTGCGGCGCCTGATGGGCAACAATGGCGATTTTTTTGCCCGGATATTTTTCTGCCACTTCAGCTAGAAAATCTTTAATCCTGGCTTCAACTTGTTTATAGCTTTCCCCGCCCGGAAACGGCTCATTAACCTTTTGCTCTTTCAAAGGGCCAACCTCTTTAACCGGATGGCCGTTTAATTCGCCATAACTAATTTCCCGCAAACGCTTATCCTGCTTAAATTTTCCTCGGCCAAAATATATTTCGGCGGTTTGCACTGCCCGTTTAAGATCAGAGCTAAAAATAACATCAAAATCGCTCGCCTTAATTTGTTTAGCGCGCTCTTTTGCTTGTTCTGTTCCGCGCTCTGACAAACTGACATCTTTATGACCCGAAGATCGCTTGGCAACATTATCGGTTGAAGCGCCGTGGACAAAATAAGTTATCTCTATTTTTGATTTTTGCCTATCGACCTGTCGACCTGTCGACTTATCGACCTGCTTATACCAAACCGGAATACGCGGACCCCACCAAATCTGCCGGCTGATGCACCAATCGTGGACATTATCAGTCCAAGCGAGCATTACCTTTTTGAACCTTTCCGGATAAATTTTAATCTCGCCCAAGGCAATCGCCTTTTTGGCCGCCTGCTTTAAGGAAAACTTAGGATGATCAACATTGACAAACCATTGCTCGGAAATCAGCTGTTCTATCGGCGTCTTACAGCGCTCACAGACCGACAGGTTATTTTTATAATCCTCCTCTTTTTCTAAAAGACCATTGGCCTTCAACTCTTCAACTATCTTCTGGCGAGCTTCCGCAATGGCTAGGTCTTGAAACTTGCCAGGCAGAGAAATTTTCGCCTCTTGATTAATCACGCTGACCATTTCCAGGCCGTTCTTTTGGGCCATTTCGTAGTCAACCATAGAATGCGCCGGGGTGACGCCCAAAGCGCCGGTGCCAAAACTACTGTCCACTTCGCGATCAGCGATAATCTTCAATTTTAATGGCACGCCCAAAAAATTTGCTTCAATCGTCTTGCCGACATATTTCTTGTATCGGCTGTCTTTAGGATTAACCGCCACCGCCGTGTCGCCCAGTTTAGTCTCCGGCCGGGTGGTAGAAATGGCAAAAGGAAAATTCTTATCGTATTTAAAAGTATAAAGCTTGCCAGTTTGTTCCTGATATTCCACTTCAATATCCGACAAAGCCGTAAAACAACGCGGGCACCAGTTGATAATCCGCGAACCGCGGTAAATCAAGCCATCGTTATACATTTCAACAAAAGTCTCCAAAACGGTTTTTATCAGCTCCGGGTCGAGAGTAAATCTTTCTCGCGACCAATCGGCGGAAAGCCCGATCTTTTTTTCCTGCTGGCGCATATATTTTGACCGGTCCTGGCAAAAGGCATAACACTCCTGATAGAATTTTTCCCGGCCCAAATCATAACGAGTCAGTCCCCGCTCCTTCTTGAGCTTCTTTTCGTAAACCACCTGCGTCTGGATACCGGCATGATCCTTGCCCGGCAGAAGTAAAACCTTCTTGCCCAGCATCCGCTGATAACGGCCAAAAAGATCCATCACCACATAACCGGAGGCGTGGCCGAGATGAAGCTCACCATTGGCGTTCGGCGGCGGCAAAACATCGCAATATTCACCCTTAGTCTTCTTTAAATTATCCGGATTAAAAAAGCCCGATCGCTCCCAGCGCTCGTAAATCCGGTTTTCCACTTTTTTCGGGTCGTAGGCCTTCTCCATAATAAACACGGAAGTTCGTTTAAATTTACTTCTTTATTTTAGCAGTCTTTGGGCGGATTTTCAACCCAAGAGCATTAAAACACAAGAACATTAAAACATTAAAACGCCCTTTCGGGTGCTGGCGGTTAATTGTTTGGTTTTAATGTTTTAATGTTTTTATGTTTTAATGATTCCCGCCCCTTGACCAATCCTCCCAAATTTCCTATACTAAAAGGCTCGTCTTAAAAGCCTAAAGCCATGTTAACTCTGGAACAACAAGTCAAAACCGCCCTGGAAAAGAGCCGCCACCCGTTGGTGGTTTTTCGGCAGAATTTTTCTGGCGACAGTTTGGCCGCGGCGTTGGCGACTACCCTGCTTTGCCAACAGCTGGGCAAAAGCGCTGACATTGCCTGCGCCGGTTTTGTTTTGCCCGGCAGTTACCGCTTTTTGCCGCAAAAAGACCAGATTAAAGACCGTCTGCCGACCCTCCGCCAGCTGGTCATCAATGTCCCGGCGGCCAAGACCAAAACCGATGAATTTCATTATGATGTGGTCGGTGACGAACTGCGGCTTTATCTTTCGGAAAAAGCCGGCGGTTTCACACCGGAAGACATTAAAGCGGTCCAGACACCGTGGAAATATGATTTAATTATTACGCTCGATACGCCGGACTTGGAAAGCCTAGGCGAAATTTTCAGCGCCAACCGCGACTTTTTCTATGAACGGCCGATCATCAATATCGACTGCTCGGCGGCTAATGAACAGTACGGCCAGATTAACCTCGTGGACATTAACTCCGGCTCCACCTGCGGCGTGCTTTATAATTTGATCAAGAATTGGGATGAAAAATTTTTTAACCCCGACCTCAACACTTGCCTCCTGACCGGCATCATTGACCGGACCAAAAGTTTTAAAACCGGCCTGATCAACCCGCAAACTCTGGAGATGTCCAGCCAGCTGATTGCCCGGGCGGCCCGCCGGGAGGAAATCGTCAAACACCTTTACTACAGCCGCGACCTGGGCACGCTGAAACTCTGGGGGCTGACGCTTGCCCGGCTCAAAGAATACTGGGGCAACAAGCTGGTCATTGCCAGCCTGACCCTTGCTGACTTTCAGAAAACCGCCACCGGACCGGAAAATTTGCCGGATATTATTGATGAACTGATCAGCGCTGTTCCCGGCGTGGAGCTGGTAGTTTTACTTTACCAAAAACCGGATAACTCCATTGGCGCTATCGGCCGGTCGCTCGGCGCCTTCAACCTCGCGGCGGCGTTGGCAGGCTTTAATCCGGCGGTCGGGCAGAATCTGATAAAATTCCAAATCACGGTAAGTGATCTCGCTGTGGCCGAAGAACAAGTCGTCGCGGCGATAAAACAAGGGTATCAACCTAAATAAGTATTCAGGGGTCAGTATTCAGTATTCAGGGAAGGGGTTCGGATCAGCCGTTCGCGGATATAGTTCCCCGAATACTGAATACTGTTCCCTGAATACTAAAAAAATGGCCGACTGGCGCCGGGCAACTGTTGTTGCCCTTAACGCCAATCGGCTGTGTCTAGCGGCCCGCAGTTCGCGGTGTTAATTGTCCTGAGGCTCTTCGTCTTCGGCAGAAGGCACGCTGCCCCAAAAAAGCGTTTCGCTGCTGTCAATGCTTGGTCCCATTACTCGCTCCTCCTACCCCGAATTAACGGGGAAAATGCCTGTTTGAACTAAAAATGACCGCCCGAGCGGGACGGCCACCTTTCTGCTTGGTTAGATTTAACTAAACCAGAAAGCCAACCGCCCCACCGGCGATCACCAAAATCAAGCCAATAATCATCATGGCTTGCGGTGAACTTTGCGGTTTTTGAGCGGTTAAATTCATAGTGAAGGTATTATAGCAAAACTTCCGGACCGGTCAAGCTAAGATTTTTCCACAAAATTAAAAGGGGCGCGGTGGCCCCTGATTTCTTTGATTGAATTAAAATTGCCAAGGTCTAGTCGTTCAAACCCCGGACATGCGAGAGCAGGGCTTTTTGGCAGGCGGTCGATTGCAGGTTGCACTTCGGATGCAGGCCGATAATGCCTTTGACATTGCCGTTGAGATTCGCCGGCAATAAAGGCCGCAGTTTCTTGTCTGAGGCGCAAAAATGCTCGCCCCGCACCAAATCCGCCGCGGATTCCGGCAGAGTGAAACAAACAATCACCTGGCAATCGAGCGGAAACTCATTCCAATTATCAATTCCCCAGTCTTCTGAGATTACCGAACCGAGAATCGCCGCCGCTTTGGTCGCCAAAATATCTCTCCGCAAAGTCACTAGCACTGGACTGGACATCGTTTCTCCTTAGTTGTTGGATCAATGTTCCCACAAAACCAAACCACCTGTTGGCTCGGCTAAACTAATGAGCCACCATTCTAAAGCAAAAGCGGTAAATTGTCAAGAAAAATTAAATAATAAGCTTGATTTTTGGCTTTTATCTGATATAATAAGCAAAGTTAGCTAATTTTCGGGCATGTAGCTCAGTGGTTAGAGCGCCACCCTTATAAGGTGGATGTCGATGGTTCAAATCCATCCATGCCCATTATTAAATTGACATTTAACTTCTGGAACGCTATAATTTCCGCGTTATTTAGTTAATTGTTAACGGTTAATAGTTAATGGTTATTTCGGGCGCATAGCTCAGCTGGTTAGAGCGTCACATTGACATTGTGAAGGTCCGTGGTTCGAGTCCACGTGCGCCCACCAAAGAATCCCGTTAACGCGGGGTTTTTTGTTTAGTATGAAGTGGTTTCCGCTCATAGCCCTTCGGGCTTGAGCGGACCCGCTCGCGCTTCGCGACGAGCGGGCGAGTCCACGTGCGCCCACCAAGAAAGCATCTAGTAAAATAGGTGTTTTTTTGTCTACTATAAAGTGGTTCGCCCGGCATGCGCCGGGCGAGGGGGCGGATACCCCTCGAGTCCACGTGCGCCCACCATTCTTCGTGCTAGCGAAGAATGCCGTCCGTAGCCTTGGCGAAGGACGGCTGTATAACCCCGAAAACAACTAGATAAAAGGTCGCGCTCCGAATGGCAGGCCAAAAGATCTCATTAACACGGGATTTTTTGTTTTAATGTTTTAATGTTCTTGTGTTTTAATGTTTCTTGTTTTCCCCTAATTTTAAACAAAAAACCCCAAACTTATACCCAAAACCCCTACCAAGTCTTGACATTTTCCCCGAAAATGCTAGGATAGGAAACAGCAAATCCGGAGAGTTCCTTTCCAAAAAAACATTAACTCTGACTCCGGATAAAGAGTTAAAAACGACAAAGGAGGCATCTGATGAAATGGCTCTCTTTTCTGCTCGTGGCGCTGATGGCGATGTTTGCCGTCAATGCCGCGGCCACGACCGGACCCCCCGGCGCGGTCGACGACATCGGTCATTTTTATTCTTTCGGTGACCCGTTCGACGACGCGATCGCCATCGGCGCCGATATTGGCTCCAGCACTCAGTTGAATTCAAGTCTGGACGCCATGACCGCCGGAACCTTCGCGAACCTGTGTGATGTGAACTGCGACAATAACTACGACGCGGATGATGCGAACCTTCACCTCGAGGAGGGCGCCGCCTACCCGGCCTGCAACGATCGGACGCTGATGTGGGTCCTCACCCGCGGAAGTCTTTTGTCCAACCTCACCTGACGCCGCCGGCGCCGACAACCATCGGCAATCGGTCAAACCTGAAAGGAGGCCCTAATGATTCATTTCAACGGGTTTCTCTAGCGCCGTTCTCTAAATCTTCCCGGTCGGCGGTGGCTCGTACCCAAAGCCGGCCGGTCTCGGTTCTAACCTGTAAAGGCGTGACGCCGTGCGCGTTGCTAATCGTCGGGGCAATACGATTGACCGCCCCTTAACCGGAACAGCAACGACAGTTGCGTCAACGCCTCGCGGCGCGCTTTTACTCAGCGGCCAGCATCAGATGCTTCGCCGAAATGGGTTTAGCCGCCGGTACTCGTTGGCCCGTTATCGTCCTGCCCAGCGCGCCGCCTTTGAGCGGCTTGTACATTCGCTGGAAGGGAAACGGGCCGCTCGCCTGCCTAGCGCAGGCAAATCCGCCCGCCGACTCGCTCGGTTAACCGGCGCTCGTCGCCGACAGGTAACCCAGTCAGAGATCGGCGAACGGCGGGAAGTTACTCCGCTACTCCGCGGCGATGCGGAAGGTAACGGAGCTCGACGGCATTTCTGTGAAGGACATTTTGGCAGAAATGACGCCTCGGCGTTCACGCGATACCGCCGCATCGCATTTCGGACGGCTCACTTCGGCCGTCCCTCCACTTAATTTAGTTTTCTCACTTGCCAGGCCGGCGCCAAGCCGACCACACCCCAGATTGATTAGCCGCTTTCTTGATATATTTAGACGATTATATCAACGGCAATCATCTGGGGCTTTTATTTAGTACGGAGTGCAGAGTAAACTCAAAGCTGATTAACTCAAAACTCACTCTGCACTCTGCTCTCTGCCTGCCCCGCGGACTTGTCCCGCGTATGCTGGGATGCTGGGGTACTCTGTACTAATTCCCTTGACATTTTAACCCGAATCCCCTAAACTGTAGCCTTATCTGGAACCCGCGAATTTTTCGTTAAACGGCTTTAAACTGCCCCTTGAAAGAAAGGAGAAAAACACTACTTTGGGGCGACAGCTAAGAACACAGTCGCAAATCAACAGTCAATCACAAGGAGTTTGAAAGTGAAAAACCAAAAAATGCTCGTCTTCGCGGCGGTCGCCTTCGCCGCCGTCCTGGTGGTCATCGTGATGATCGCCAGCAATCAGACCGCCACCACCGTCAACACCACGGCCACCGCCTCCGATGGCCTGACCGCGCCGGCCAACGGCCCTCAGCATGTCAAATCGGCCGAACCGACCGCGCCCACGACCGACGCCGAATCCGTAAACGCCGCTCCGGTCCCGAACGCGGCGGCCGCCAACAATAATCTGACCGTCAACGCGCCCACCTCTGCCGCGCCGACGACCGACACCAACAATCCTCCGACGGTCAGCGCCAACAATCTCGGCGCGCCGCCGGCCACAAAATAAAACCTGAAAATTTCTTGCAGATTCGCCTCCGCCATGTCGGAGGCATTTTATTAGATCTTTCTAAATATCCTGCAATGTTAAATAAAAAAAACTCCCCACACCCCACCCTGCCCCTCCCCTTGGCAGGGGAGGAGACGAAATAGTTTGTTCTCGGATAAAAAGTACCTTTAGGTTGAATTAGAAGTAACTAGGGGTTTAACTGAGAATATAGGGAGAATAAATATCTTTAAGAGTTAGAAATAATAAACTTATTTGAAGAAGAAAGCTATAACGAAGAACGAGTTAACTAGTCTCTCCCCCTGCCAAGGGGGAGGACAGAAGGGGGTGTGGGGAGTTATTTAACCTTTTTATTTAATTTAACAGGGCGGACACGCGGGTCCGCCCCTACCTGCTATCGGCTATTTCTGCTATAATTTAACCAAAATATGTTCCGTTTGCCTCGCGAAATCAACCTGCTCGCAGAAAAACTCGTCCGCCGCTTTCCCGGCGCCGAGGTGTTTTTGGTGGGCGGCGGGGTGCGCGATTTACTACTCGCTAAGATGAGTAAAGACTTTGACCTCCTGGTCCGCGGCGTCCCCGCCCGAAAGCTAGAAGCCTTCCTTAAAACCCAAGGCAAAACTAACCTGGTCGGCAAATCTTTCGGCGTTTTTAAATTAAAAGTCCAGAGTCCAGAGTCCAGAGTCCAGAATAAAAATTCGAAGCTTCGACCCTCCGGACTCCGGACTCTGGACTCCGGACTCATTGACATCGCCCTCCCCCGCACCGAACACGCGCTCCTTGGCACCGGCGCTTACCGCGATTTCGCTGTCCAGAGCGACTATCGCCTGCCTCTCGCCGTTGACCTCAGCCGCCGCGACTTCACCGTCAACGCGCTCGCTTATAACATCTTAACTAAGAAAATCTCCGATCCGTTTGGCGGACTAAAAGATTTGGACCAGAAAATCATCCGCGCGGTGGGCCAGCCTGAAGCCCGGCTGAAAGAAGATTATTCTCGCCTCCTCCGCGCCATCCGCTTTGCCGTTCAACTGGATTTTCAGATCGAAAAGAAAACCTGGGCCGCGGTCAGAAAACTCGCCAAAAACATCAACCGCAAAGCGGGCGGTGAATTTGTCGTGCCGCGGGAGACCATTGCCAAAGAACTGCTCAAGGCCTTTTACGCCAATCCGGTCCGCGCTTTGGAGCTCCTGGATCAGTCCGGCCTCCTCAAAGAACTCCTGCCCGAACTCTTGAAAATGAAAAAATGCCCCCAGCCGAAAAACTGGCACAGTGAAGGCGATGTCTGGCAACACACGGTTTTGTGCCTCCAGAATTTATTTTCTCGGCAGTATCAAAAAAAGTTCCCTGAAAAACCGTCTATCAACCTAATCCTAGCTACGCTCTTTCACGATTCCGGCAAACCCTACACCATCCAGACGCCGAAGAAAGACCACACCGACCGCATCCGGTTTAACGACCACGATAATTTTGGCGCGCAGTTAGCGAGAAAGGCCGGCGAACGGCTCAAGCTTTCCGCCTACAAAGACAGCGCTATTGACTGCGACCCGGAGCAAGTCAGCTGGCTGATCGCCAAGCACATGCTGGTGGTTCACGGCCGCGTCGGCGAAATGAAAAATACCACCCTCGAGAAATACTTTTTCTCCGACCGCCCAGGCGCTGACCTTTTGCGGCTGATTTTTGTTGACACGCTGGCGACCGTGCCAGGGAAAGGCGAAAAATATACTCCGCACTACCCGGCTCTGGAAAAACGGGTCAAACAGCTGGCTCGACTCGGCTCAATCAAAAAACCCGCCCTGCCGGCGCCCATCTTAGACGGCCGGGAGATTATGAAACTCTGTAAAATTAAACCGGGGCCGGAGGTGGGGAGGATTATACTAAAGCTACGAGAGGAGCAGTTGAAGGGACGGATTAGAACCAAGGCCGCGGCTAAAAAATTTATTAGAATCAAAAATTAAGAAAGCTGCAAACGGCGTTTAATTTTTAAACCTAGTTATAATGACCAATTTCCAAATCCCAATGTCCAATCAATGTCCAATGACCAAAGGTGGTAATTGGGTATTGGTCATTGAAATTTGATTGGTCATTGGAGCTTGGACATTGGGCATTTATTCTTGATTCTTGATTCTATCCTTATGAAAACCCTCAAAATTAAATCCCTCAACGCCTCCGACCGCCTTGACCAATTTCTGACTGCCAAACTAAAGGTCTCCCGCTCCCAAATCCAAAAACTGATTAAAAGCGGCGGGGTTTTGGTTAACGGCAAGCCTATCGCCCCGCATTATTTCCTGAAAGAAGCCGACACCGTCACCGTCAACCCCGCAAATAACAAATATCAAATATCAACTGACGGTAAAACCGACCAATCACCAACCCACCTTTTACTAAAATTAAAACCGACTATCGTGGCGAAAACCCCCGACTACCTGGTTGTCGAAAAACCCGCCGGCCTGCCGGTTCACCCGGACAGCCATTACCTGACCGGCACCTTGATTCAACAGTTGGTCAAAAAATACCCGGAAATCGCCAAAGTCGGCGACCCGTCTCGTTTGGGGCGAGCCGAGGCAGGAGATAAAGACCGCCCGGGCATTGTCCATCGCTTGGACAAAGACGCTTCCGGCCTGCTGGTTGTTGCCCGCACGCGGAAAATGTTCCAGCATCTCAAGGCCCAATTTCAAAACCGCGAAATCAAAAAAGAATACTGGACCCTGGTCCGCGGCCGCCTGACGCCGGAAACCGCTAAAATCAACTTCCCCATCTCCCGCGGCGCTGACGGTCGGATGATTGCCCGCGCCGTCGGTCAGCCCGGCAAATTGGCTAGCAGCGAATACTCGGTGGAAAAATATTTTATCAATTATTCTCTCGCCAAAGTCGTCATCCATACCGGCCGCACCCACCAAATCCGCGTTCACCTGCAAGCGCTCGGCCATCCGGTCGCCGGTGACGCGCTTTATTTTATCAAGAAGCAAAAGCCGGACAAAACCACACCGCCGCGCCTTTTTCTCCACTCCACTACTCTCGGCTTCACCGATCTTACCGGCCAATACCAAGAATTCCATTCCGACCTGCCGGCCGAGTTGAAAGAATATTTAACTAAAATAAAGTAGAATTAACCTATCCTCCTATCCTCCTATCCTCCTATCCTCCTAACATTCTAACATCCTAACCTCCTACCCATGGCTATCTTCTTCGCCATCATCTGCTACTTCTGTTGGGCCAGCGGCGACGCCGTCGGAGTGGCGGCGGTGCGCCGGCTTGACCCTTACTCCGCCACTTTTTGGAGCATGGCGCTCAGCACGCTGATGTTCCTCACCTTAATCCCCTGGCAATGGGCTAATCTCGCCGGCTTGACTCTGTCCGGCTTGATTTTGAATCTCGTCCTCGGCATACTTCTGATCGCCGGCATTATCACCTATTGTGAAGGAGTAAAAACCGACAACGCCGCGGTGGTCGGCACTATTTCCGCCGCCTTTATCGCCGTCACGGTGATTTTGTCTTTAATTTTCTTCCACGAAAAAATCAGCGCGGCGCAGGCCGCGGCGATTATCGTCATTTTTTTCGGGCTCGGGGTGATGTCGATTGATTGGCAAACTTTCAAAAATCTGACCTGGGATCGGAGCGTCAAACTGGCGCTCTTTAGTATGGTAACTTGGGGCGTTTATTTCGCCTTTATTAAAATTCCCATCCGCCAGGTTGGCTGGTTTTGGCCTAACTGCTTCACCTTTGCCCTTTTTCCCCTGCTTTATATTTATATCAGATTCCGGGGAATGAAACTTCAGCGCCCCACCGCCGCCAATCGCGCGTTCCTGCCGCTCATCGGCACGGCGGTTTTGTCCCGCACCGCGGAAATGAGCTATAATCTTGCCATCAGCCAAGGCCTGACCAGTATCGTCGCGCCGATTGCCGGCTCTTATCCCACGCTTTTTGTGCTGCTGGCGGCCTGGTGGTTCAAAGACCCGTTCAAAAAACATCAGCTAGTTGGTATAATTATTATCCTTAGTGGCATCGTCGGCCTGGCGTTTGCCACGAAATAGGAGGTTAGGAGGATAGGTAGTTAGGCAAAATCCAATTACCTCATACCTAAACCTATCCTCCTACCCTCCTATCGTCCTACCCTCCTATGAATAAAATCATCATCATCTCCGGCCCGTCCGGCGTGGGCGAAGACGCTGTGATTGAAGGCCTGAGAAAAAAACTTAAGTTCAACCGCGTGATTACGACCGTCACGCGCGCTAAGCGCCCGGGCGAAACCGAAGGCCACCCTTATTACTTTATCTCACCGGCGAAGTTTCAAACTCTGCTTAAACAAAAGGCCTTTGTGGAATCAGCCAGAGTTTATAATAACTGGCGCGGCTGTACCAAGAAAGAAGTCGCGCGCTTATTGAAACTGCCCCAACCGATAATTTTCAAAGTTGACTGGCAGGGCGTCAAAACCATCAAAAAACTTTATCCGGGCAGCCTGGCGATTTTTCTCCGGCCGACTTCCTACCGCAGCTTGGAAAAACGGCTGATTAATCGCGGCAAAGACAAACTGACTACCATCCAAGAGCGAAAAAACTTCACCCTGGACTGGCTCCAGCAAAAATCCGCCTATGACTTCGCGGTCGTCAACCGCGACGGCCACCTGGCGGCAACCATCGACCGAGTCCACCGGATTATTAAAAAACACCTCGAATAGCCCTACTCCTACGAATAACGAATCAGCGCGAATGTACGAATCCAGCCACCACGGCGATTCGTAATTCGTACATTCGCGCTGATTCGTTATTCGTAGGGAAGACCTAAGACCTAAACTTGACAATTATCCTCACTTCCTCTAAAATACGGGCACTAACCTCTAAACCTATGACTGAAGAAAATAAGCCAAATTCAACCGCGACCGACGAAACTAAACCCGCTGAAGCGGCTAAACCGGCCGAAACAGTGGCAGAAGCTTCCACCTCCGCCCTGCCTGCGCAGGCAGGTGAAGCCGAAGTTGCCGCGCCGACCACTGCTCCGTCCGCCTCGGATTACGCTGATTTGCGCGTGGGCATGACCGTTCAGGTTCACCAGAAAATTCGCGAGACCAACACCAAAGGCGAAGAAAAAGAACGGATCCAGATCTATGAAGGCATGATTATTGCCCGCCGCCACGGCTATGAAGCCGGCTCCACCATCACCGTCCGCAAAGTTTCCGACGGCGTCGGGGTGGAGAAAATCTTCCCGCTCAATTCGCCCAATGTGGTTAAAATTGTGGCAATCAAGCAAGCCAAGGTCCGCCGCGCCAGCCTCCACTACTTGAAAAACTGGGGCAAGCGGCTCAAAGAAACTATTTTGAAGAAATAACTGAAAACCGCCGCAAGGCGGTTTTTTGAAACTATAACCACCAACCAAAGTTTTCATTTCAGAACACCTCTACAGCGTCTTTCCTTCAAAAGTACAAAACCAACCAGAATCGGGGTCCGGGGTGGCAAAGCCCCGAGACGAACCGACCCTTTCGGCTAGTTAGTAAATATATGTTGCCGCAAAGCGATATATAGGGGTAATAGAACCAAAGGTAGCTATTGCGAGGTGAGGCGGGGCGAGAAGAACCCAGGTGCTACGAAGATCGGGCTTTTTGCCACCCCGGGACTCTTTGCGCTACTTTCTGGTCACAGAAAGTAGCAAGCTCGCCCCACAGGGGCAAAGATTATTCAAAGTATTAACAACAAATACAACGATATCGCACCTTAACAATCCACCACCCTTACCCCTAAGGAGGAACCATGCTACCCGGCATCGAACTCAGCAACCACCACTGCTTGCGCTTTGTGGCGGCTAGTGGCGCCTTGGGCTTTGACGGCCGCGGTTGGCCACACGAATGGCCGCTCCGCTGGCTGGGGCTCTTGCGCCCTGAACTTCTGACCGTCGTCTTGAAAACCTTAACCCTCCAGCCGCGCGCCGGCAATGGCGATGGCCTTGGGCTTCTAAACACCGTCCGTCTCTTGCCAAACGGCGTCGTCAACGCGGTCGGCCTCCGCAACCCCGGCATTTCTGCTTGGTTGGAAAAATCCGCCCCGCACTTGCCGCCCGCGGTACCAACCATTATTTCCCTCGCGGGAACGGGCCAAGAACTGATTCAGTTGGCACAAATTATTCAGGATGAACTAACTCGCCACTTGGCCGGCAAGCAAATTGTCGGCCTGGAAATCAACCTCTCCTGCCCCAATGTTCATGGCGCCGACTCAATTATACCGGCCGACATCCGAGAAATCTTCCGGCAAGTTAAAGCCGCCGCTAGCCTGCCACTCCTCGTCAAACTCGGCTACGACCCGGAAAAATACTATCTGGCAGTCGCCAAAGAACTGGCCGGCATCGCTGAAGCAGTCAGCCTTAACTCCGTCCCCTGGAGATACCTTTACCCTGACACGGTAAGCCCGCTCGCCCGTTTTGGCAGTGGCGGCGTCTCGGGCCGAGCGGCGCAAAAGTACACCTGGCAAATGGCGCGCGACCTCAGCCCGATTTTGCCGGTCATCGGCGCCAGCGTCTCTAGCTACGGAGATCTGTGGGAACTCTACGAACTGGGCGCTTCGGCCATCGCCTTTGGCTCAATTTTTATCCTTCGTCCCTGGGCGCCAACCCGCTTTGTCAGGCGCTGGCAAAAAGAACACCAGTGACACTCCACCAAACACCGCTTCAGCCCCGACCACCGTCGGGGCTTAATTTTTTATTAAAAGGGCGGACACACGGGTCCGCCCCTACAGAACCTCGTTGCCTTTTTACACAAACTTCTCTACCGCGTCTTTCAATTCTTAATTCTTAATTCGTGCCCCCTCTTGCCTAAAACCGCCTTTTTCTATAAGGTTAAGCTAATCATCCCGGGCTCGTTGACAAATGTTCAAAAATGTTAGAAAAACCATTGTTTTCAACTTGAAAGGAGTTGTCAAAATGGCAAAAACCAAACGCCAAGAAATGAAGAGTACCCCATTTTTCCGAGCCATGAAACGGCGCTATCAAGGACTGGCCTTTCCGGATGTCAGGTTGGTGCCTCGGTATTCCAAGGTGATTCCATCTGAAGCGTGCGTAACCAGTCGATTCTCGCGAAATGTCGACTTACAGATTCCTTTCGCCAGCTCGGCGATGGACACTGTGACTGGCCACGACACGGCTATCGTTATGGCTCAGGAAGGCGGCATTGGCATTCTTCACCGTGGCAATAGCCCGGAGCGGCAAGCTAAAGGAGTCGCTCGAGTCAAAATGTATCTTCACGCTCTCATCGCCGCCCCGATTACCGTTTTTGGCGACCAAACAATCGCGGAAATTGAAGCCGTGCGTTACCAAAAACGCTATGGCTTCCAAACTTTCCCGGTGCTCAACCGAGACGGCCGAGTGATCGGCCTCTTAACCCGCAACAACTTTGAGATGTGGAAGGGTTCCGACCTGCCGGCGGCAAAAGTGATGACCAAGAAATTGATTACCGCGCCGCCCGGCACTGACCTGAAAACTGCCTACCAAATCATGAGACGAACCGGAAAAAAGGTTTTGCCGCTTTTGGATGCTAAGAGAAATCCGGCCGGCATGTATACCTTTGCGGATGTCGACCGTATCGTCAGCGGTAGCCATGGCAACTTCAACCTTGACTCGGCCGGCCATTTGCGCGTTGGCGCGGCAATTGGCACCGGCGAAGCGGAAGTGGAACGCGCCCTGCTCTTGGCTCAAGCCGGAGTGGATGTTATTGTCATTGACACCGCTCACGGCGATTCCGATCCGGTGATTGAAATTCTCAAAAGGCTAAAAAAAGAATCCGGCCTTAAAGGCATTGACATTGTGGCCGGCAACATTTCAACCGGTGCGGCGGCTAAACGACTAGCCAGAGCCGGCGCTGACGGCATTAAAGTCGGCCAAGGCGGCGGCTCAATCTGCACCACCCGAGAAATCTCTGGCATCGGCATCCCCCAAGTTACGGCCGTTAACGATTGCGCCAGGACGATTGAAGGATCGGGCATTCCAATTTGTTCTGATGGCGCCATTGAATTCTCTGGCGATATCGCGGTGGCAATTGCCGCCGGCGCCCATTGCGTCATGATCGGCTCGCTTTTTGCCGGCACCGATGAAGCCCCGACGAAAATCGTGGATTTTCAAGGCAAACGGTATAAAGTCTATCGCGGCATGGGCTCTTTGGGAGCAATGGCCGATAAAGAAAACAACGAAACCGCCGAAGCCGCCAGAAAGCGCTATGGCCAAACCGACACCGGCAAAGATCGCCTGGTGCCCGAAGGTATTGAAAGCCTGGTGCCTTATCGCGGACCGCTAAATCTGGTAATCCACCAGCTGGTGGTCGGCCTGCAACGCGGTATGGGTTACACCGGCGTTCCCGATATTCCGACACTGCGACAAAAAGCCGAGTTTATTTTCTACACCGCGGCCGGAGTCCGTGAATCACACCCCCATGGCGTGGAATACATCAAAGACGCGCCCAACTATCATGTAGAGAGGAGCTATTAATGAATCAACTCCAAAAAAGGCTGGAACGCTTGCTGGAAAAAGTCTGGGTGGCAATGATTGAATGCACCCAGTTTGGCGACAGCGGCAAAGGCATGGCCTCTGATCTACTCGCCTTGTGGGCCGATATTATCATCCGCGGCACCGGCTTTGACAACGCCGGCCACACCGTTCAGGTGGAAATGAAAAAACTCATCTTTCACCTGATTCCCTCCAGTATTCTCCATGCTGACAAAATCCACATCATCGGCAGCGGCGTAGCAATCAACCCGGCAACCCTGCTGGGTGAACTAACCATGTTGGATCAGGAGGGTGTCCCTTATGATCACCTGCTGGTGTCTCGCGAGGCTAAACTCATCCTGCCCCAGCACATCGCGCTGGACCAAATCCGCGAGAAAGCCACCGGCCGCATCGGCACTACCGGCCGCGGCGGCGGCCCGCTTTTCAGCGATTTTTTCGGAGAGCGAACCTGCCTGTTTGTCCGGGACCTCCTTAACCCGGATAGTTTTATCCGAAATCTCCGCCAAAATCTCCGGGAAAAAATCCTCTTGCTCCGCGGTTACGATCCCGAGGTCGTCGCCAGTATCCTCCACGACCCGAAGAATCAGCTTCTGCGGGGTGGCCTCTACTACGGCGGACCGGAAAAAATCTTCAATGAAGAAGCCATCATCGAGCAATACCTGGAGTATGGCCGGCAGTTGGCGCCGCTGATCGCTGATACCGACAGTCTGGCGCGCCAGGCGCTGGGCCGCAAAAAAATCCTGCTGGAAGGTGCCCAGGGAATGGGCCTGAGCCCGATCGCCGGCTATGGCACCTATCCCTTTGTCACCTCCTCCGATCCCTCGCCCGCTGGTCTTGCCCAAGGCGCCGGCTTGACCCTTACCGATGTTGACTTAATCTTTGCCGTCGCCAAATTTCCCTACATGACTCGCGTCGGCAATGGACCTCTCTCCACTATAATGGGCGGCAAAGACGCGGATGAGTGGTGCGCCGCCACCACCACAGAAGAAGAAGCCGCGGCCTACCCCAATCCGTCTTTCACTGAAGCCAAAAATGACATGGAAATCGGCATTATGGCGCGAAGTAAAAAGAAAGGCAGTGAATTCGGCGCTACTACCGGTCGACGGCGAAAAATCGCCTGGGAAGACTCGATGCTCGTGAAAAATTCCATCATGGTCATGGGGCGGCAAGCCATTTGTCTGGTGCTAACCAAACTGGATGTCTTTACCGGCTGTCCGGTTATCAAACTTTGCGTCGCTTATAAGTATACCGGCCCGGACTATCGCCTGGATGGCAAGCGCACTCTGCATAAAGGCGATATTCTCACCGACGCCATCATGATATCCGAAGTCCTCCAATACTGCGAGCCGATCTACAAAGAGTTCCCCGGCTGGACCGAAGACATCTCCCACGCCACCACCCGGGAAGAATTGCCGGCTAATCTACTCCGGATAATCGAATTCGCCGAGGAATATGTCGGCGTCAAAGCCGCCATCATCTCGGTCGGACCCGATCGCGACCAAACCATCATCTGTTAAACTTCATCATCAACTCTACCCACCCCTCGGCCACGGCCGGGGGCTTTTTTTATTAAAAGGGCGGCCATAAAGGCCGCCCCTACCAAACTTTTTACTTTTTAACCTTTTAACCTTTTGTCTACCAACTTTATAACTTTCAACTTTATAACTATTTCAATACCCCCTTCAAATACTGTCCCGTAAAACTCCTCTTCTCTTTAGCAATATCCTCCGGCAAGCCTTGCGCCACGATTTCGCCGCCGCGGTCGCCGCCTTCCGGCCCGAGGTCAATCACCCAGTCAGCGCATTTGATCACATCCAAGCTGTGTTCAATAACCAAAACCGTGTTGCCTTTATCAACGAGCCGCTGAAGAACCGCCAGCAAATGCTTAATATCTTCAAAGTGCAGGCCGGTGGTCGGCTCGTCCAAGATGTACAGCGTCTTGCCGGTGGAACGGCGCGCCAGCTCCGTCGCCAGCTTAACCCGCTGGGCCTCGCCGCCGGACAAGGTAGTGGCGGACTGGCCAAGTTTGATATAACCGAGACCGACTTCGGCGAGGGTATTAAGTTTTTCCGCGATAATCGGCTTGTCCGAGAAAAACACTTTGGCCTCTTCCACCGTCATGTTGAGAATATCGGCGATATTTTTGTTGCGGAAATGGACTTCCAAAATTTCCTTTTGGTAGCGCTGGCCGTGGCATTCGTCGCAAGCAACATAGACATCGGACAAAAACTGCATTTCAATCCTTACCAGACCGTCGCCGGCGCAAGCCTCACACCGCCCGCCTTTGACATTAAAACTGAACTTGCCGGCGTCATAGCCGCGGATTTTGGCCTCGGGAATCTGGGTAAAGAGGTCGCGGATATAAGTAAAAACGCCGGTATAAGTCGCCGGATTACTGCGCGGCGTCCGGCCAATTGGCGACTGGTCGATAGAAATCACCTTATCGATATTATCAATCCCGCGGATTTCCTTGTGCGCGGCCGGCAGGTCTTTGGCGCGGTAGAAGTGCGCCGCCAGCGCTTTCGCGAGAATCTCAGTCATCAGGGTTGACTTGCCGCTCCCGGAAACGCCGGTCAGGCAGACAAACTTGCCGAGCGGGATTTTGACATTGATATTTTTGAGGTTAAAAGCCGTCGCGCCAACTACTTCCAGAAACTTGCCACTGCCACGCCGGTACTCATCCGGCCCGTCAATGGTTTTTTTGCCTGACAGGTATTGGCCGGTCAGCGATTTTTTGTTGGCGAGAATTTCTTTGAGCGTGCCTTGGGCAATCACCTGCCCGCCATATTCGCCGGCGCCCGGACCGATATCAATAATCTCGTCGGCGGCGCGCATAATCATTTCATCGTGTTCCACCACAATCACCGTGTTATCAATATCACGAAGCGCTTTCAGAGTTTTAATCAGCTTGTCATTGTCTTTCTGGTGCAGTCCGATTGACGGCTCGTCGAGGATATAAACCACGCCGGAAAGACCGGAGCCCATCTGGGTGGCGAGTCGGATCCGCTGAGCCTCGCCGCCGGACAAACTGCCGGCCGTCCGTTCAAGAGTTAAGTAATCGAGGCCGACGCCGCGGAGATATTCCAGCCGTAGTAAAACTTCCCGGATAATTTGGCTGGCAATCTGTTTTTCTTTTTTATCAAAAATTTTATCTAGCCCGCGGAAATAAGCATCCACCTCATTGATGTTCATCGCCACCGCCTGAGCGATATTCAACCCGCCAATCTTGACGGCTAAACTCTCCACCCGCAAGCGTTGACCGTGGCAAGACGGGCAAACCATGGAACGCATATAGCCTTCAATTTCTGACCGCATGAAATCGCTGTCGCTTTCGCGGTAGCGCCGTTCCAGTTGGGAAACCACACCCTCATACTCCAGTATTTGGCCACCCACTGCGTATTGCTGTTTATCGGTGCCATAAAGCACCGCCCGCAGTTGCGCCGCGGTTAGTTTTTCTATCGGCTGGTCCAGGGTAAAACCGCTCGCCTGGGCCATCGCTTCCAGCAGTTTATATTGGCCGGTCTGGCCGCCCACCATCCGCACCCAAGGTTTGATGGCGCCTTCGGCGATCGTCAATTTTTTATTAGTAATCACCAAATCCGGGTCCACTTCCATTTTAATCCCCAGGCCAGCGCAAGCCGGGCAAGCGCCCTGCGGCGAGTTAAAGGAGAAAGTCCGCGGCTCGATCTCCGGCAAATTAATGCCGCAGTGGCCGCAAGTGTAGTATTGCGAGAAAGCAAACTCCGGTCCGCCGCCGTTGCCGTTCAGCTTCCGGACTTTAACCTCGCCGTTGCCCAGATCCAAAGCGACCTTAACTAATTCGGCGATTTTGTCATTCTGGCCGTTGAGTTTAATTTTACTGACCACGATGTCCAAATTATGTTTTTCTTTTTTGTCCAATTTCAGGCTTTCCAAGTCATCGGCCGAATAAAACTCGCCGTCCACCATGAGGCCGAGGTAGCCGGATTTACTGACCCCGCTCGCCACTTTTTTGTGTTCGCCTTTTTCGCCTTTAATCACCGGCGCGATCAGATAGTACTCGCCGGCGGCCAGTTTAATCACTTGTGCCGTGATTTCTTCCAGCGTCTGCTTCGTCACTTCACTGCCGCACTGGTGGCAAAACCGCTTGCCGGCCTTAGCAAAAAGGAGCCGGAGATAATCATAAATCTCAGTCACCGTGCCGACGGTTGACCGCGGATTGTGGCTAACCGACCGTTGGTCAATGGCAATGGACGGCGACAGGCCGTCAATGCTGTCCACATCCGGCTTTTCAATCGCGCCCAAAAACTGCCGCGCGTAAGCGGACAGAGAATCTAAATACCGCCGCTGGCCTTCGGCAAAAATCGTGTCAAAAGCGAGCGAAGACTTGCCCGAGCCGGACAAGCCGGTAATCACCACCAGCTTATTCTTCGGAATATCCAAACTGATATTCTTGAGGTTGTTAACCCGAGCGCCGCGGATTTTGATTTTGTCAGACATAGGCCTTTAGCTATAAATTGAGAGGCAAAAACTTGAGAGTTATTATACACGGCTAGTCAAGTTTAATCAAGGGGTCGCGGATGGAGGCCGGACACCGCCGGCCGGTCGGCTAACAAAAAACCGCGGGAAAACCGCGGGAAAGGAGATTTAAGATTTAGAATTTAAGAATGGTCGGTAACCGGCGTCTAAATCTCTAAATACCATTTTAAGTTCAAAACCCTAAGTTCAAAGTTCAAATCAAGTTCAAAGATCAAAAGATGCCAGAGTTTTGACCTTTGAACTTGATTTGAACTTTGGATTTTGAACTTTGAACTTCTAGCTGTATTTATTAGTTTAAATGCTAAATATATAGGCCTTCTTAAATCCTAAATCTATTTCAGCTCGTATCTCCTCATGTTCCCCTCCGCCACCGCCTGAATCGCCGCCAATTCCTGCTGATTGCCCAGGATGTGTTTAAACCGCTTTTGCAGTTTTAAGTACTCCCAGACCGGCTTGGGGTTAGCCACTTTCATCTTGTTAACCAAGACGCCGTCAATGAACTCCAACACCGGATACAGACCGGTCTGAACCGCCAGTTTACCGAGGTCAATCGCCAGGTCCGGCTCATGCCCCCAACCCGGCACGCAGGGCGTAAGGATTTGCAGATATTTCGGCCCGGTGATCGTCATGGCCTTTTTTACTTTATTCTGAATATCCGTCCAATAGCCGCTGGTCGTGGTCGCGACATACGGCAGGCCATGCGCCAAGGCAATTGCCACCATATTTTTTTTGCCCAGCCGATTGCCGGATGAACTTTTACCGGTTGGCGTGGTGGTGGTGTTGGCGCCCTGCGGTGTGGCGCCGCTCGACTGCACGCCGGTATTCATATAGCCTTCGTTATCAAAACAAATATACAAAATATCCTCGCCCCGTTCCCACGAGCCGGAAATCATGCCGAGGCCAATATCAAACGACGCGCCATCCCCGCCTTGGGCGACGACTTTAGTTTTGGTGTCGCCGCGCGCCCGCAGCGCCGCGAGTACGCCGCTCGCCACCGCCGCCGCGTTCTCAAAAATACTATGCGCCCACGGCTGGCCCCAAGCCGACTCGCCGAGTTTGGAAGAATAAACCTCCGAACAGCCGGTGGCGTTAACAATCACCACCTCGGGCCCCAGCGCCTTGGTAATATGCTGAATCGCCAACGCCTGCCCGCAACCCGCGCAAGCGGTGTGGCCAGGGGCGAAGAGCCGATTATATTTTTTAATAGCCATAAATTTAAGAATGCCCAATTACCAAATCCCAATGACCAATCAATGTCCAATATTCAAACCCCAATGTCCAACAAGTTCAAAAGTTAAAAGAGTAAAACTAGAGCCAAGAAGTTATTGGTCATTGGTGCTTGGAAATTGGACATTTTAAGGGTAAATAAACCGCACCCCACTTGTCTTACCTTGAGCTTCTTTAACAATATTCTCCACTACCTTAGTCGTTATATCCTTCCCCCCCAGCCCGCAGACAAAACTCTGCACCTTGCCTTTGGTCCGCCCAAAAACCGCGCGCCGGACTTCCCCGGCCAAAATTCCCTCGGCGCCGAGCGACACCGCTTTATCCACCACCGCGATATATTTGGCGTTTTTCAGGCATTTCGCCACTTCTTCATCCGGAAACGGCCGAAAACTTTTAATCTTTAAAATTCCAAACTTCTCTGCTTTCCTCCGGACTCCGGACTCCGGACTCCGGACTACTCTCATCGTCCCCACCACCGACCCCATCGCCACCAAAACCACCTCTTCTTTACCCGTACCAATATATTCCACCAGTCCGTCACCTTGCGGCCGTTTAAACTTCTTGCCAAACTCCGCCGCGGTTAGGCTAATCTCTTTTTGGCTCGCCCTTAAATCGTCAAACAATTCCTGCCGCTCTTCCATATAAGTGCCCGGCGTGGAGAAGTAACCAAACGACCGGGGATTTTTCGGATCAAGATAATAGTCTTTGATTAACTTAAATTTTGGCAAAAATCCGTCCACCTCTTTTTGGCTCGGCAAATCGATGTTTTCGTAGGTGTGAGTCAAGACAAAACCGTCAACATTAATCATCACCGGCAGGTGAAGCTTTTCGGCAATTTTGAACGCCTGCAAATGCAGGTCAATCGCTTCCTGATTGTCCTCGGCGTAAAGCATAATCCAGCCACTATCACGGACCGTCAGGCTGTCCTGCTGGTCGTTCCAAATATTAATCGGCGCGCCGACAGCGCGGTTGGCGCAAGTCAAAACCACCGGCCGGCGCAGGCCGGCGATGTTAAACAGCACTTCGGCCATCAAAAGTAACCCTTGGGAAGAAGTCGCGGTGTAAACCCTTGTCCCGCCTAAGCTCGCGCCCAAAACCACGGAAGCGGCGGCAAACTCGCTTTCGGTAATAATATATTGGTAACTGCCGTCGCCGTCAGCCTTAAACTTCGCCAAATCCTCCACAATATGGGTTTGCGGGGTAATCGGGTAAGCCGAAACCACGCCGGGCCGGGACATTTTAACCGCCAGAGCAATCGCCCTAGAGCCTTCGAGCATCTTTTTCATAATAGAGGCATTATAGCAAAAAACAAAGGAAGAGAAAAACTTAAAGAGAAAAACGAAAACTAGTTAATGACCAATAACCAAATCCCAATGACCAATCAATGTCCAATGACTAATGACCAATTAAACTCCCAACAACTACGGTTAACTATTTTTTGTTTATTATTGCGGAAAAAATTAAGTTTAACTCATGAACTTCTCGCCAATACTTTCTAATCTCTTCTTTAAGTTGAGGGGCGGCCGCGGCGATCATTCTCAACCAGTACATTGTTTCTTTAGCCTCCCGATTACAGATGCCTATTTTATACTTAAAATCTTTTTTTGAAGAAGCATTATCGGCTTCGCAATAGTTCGCCCCAACCGAAGTGGCGGCTCGAATCAACTGGCTAGTTAGTATTCTGGTATTTTCGTTATAAGGAAGGTTTTTACAAAATCTAATAATCACCTCCCCAAACTTAGCTGTTCTTTCACCTAAATCATAGACCATAAACTTATATTATTAATTATATCTAAACATCCTAAACTTGTAATTTTGACATTGGGATTTGAATAATTGGGCATTGATTGGTCATTGGGATTTGGCCATTGGACATTATTTATCTAGATTTTGTCATTTTTGTCTTCTTTACTATTTTAGCCTTTATCACCAGCGCCAACAAAATACAACCAACTCCCGCCGCCCCTCCCGCCAGCCACCACCCCGTCCGATCCTCCTTCTCCACCGCCACACCAAGAACCTCCGGCTCGCCAGCCAAAATTTTGATATCGCTCTGATACCGCGGCAGTAGCCGATAGTCTTCTCCGCTTTGGCTGACAATCCCGGTCACCGCCACCTGCTGGCCGACCAAAAGTTCCGGCATTTTTATACCCGTAGTAGTTTTAATATAGACTAACATCTCGGTCTGACCATCATCCACCCAAAACTTACTGCCTTGTTTTTCGGTAATCTGCCCGGTAACGGTGACCAAATGGCCTTCCAAATCCTCGCTAATTTCCTCGGTTGCCTGCGGCAACACTTCTGCGGGCGTGGAATTTACCACGGTAATATCGCTTTTGGCGCTGATTTTAATCCGCCGCTCGCCGCCGCTTTCGGCGAGTTCACCCGCCACCTGAATCTCCTCGCCGACTTTCAAATCCGGCCAGTCTTTTTGATTAAAATACACTTGGATGCCTGAGCCTTTCAAATACATTACTTGCGAACCCAGCACGCCCGGCTCCACCGCCACCAGGCCTTTAACCAAAACCTTTTGGCCATTTTCCAGTTGCTTAACTTCTTTTAAAGTTGTCTTAACGGTTACGGCCGATTTTTTAACTTTTTTTACCGTCGTGGTTTTATTGCCGCTGGTTACAGTTACGCTCTCTTCGGGTAAATTTTCCAACGGCTCTACCACCGGCTCGTAAATCGTCAGCCATTTTTTGACTATATCAACCCCGCCACGCTCGTCTTTGACGGTTAAGATGGCACGAAATCGCCCGGCCGTGGCATAACTGTGGGTTAAAGTTTGCCCGCTGTCAGTTTGCCCGTCGCCAAAATCCCAAAGGTAAGATAATGCCCCGCCGTCCGGGTCCGCCGAGTCCGAACCGTCGAAAATTATCGGCTCGCCGGTTTCCACCCGCCGCGGTTTGGTGATTTCCGCCGCCGCTTGCGGCAATTGGTTCGGCGCGAGGATGATATTTTCCGCCCCCGCCGTTGCGCTCGCCGACCAAACCCACTCCGCGCCCGTCCGGCTATAACTCAAATCTTCCCCCACTGACCCTGAATACTCAATTTGTTCAACCGCACCGCCGTCGGGAGAAAGCAAAATAACCTTCTCGCTACCGCTGTTATTCAACGCCACGCCGCTGATTTTTCGGCTAATAACCAGAAATCCACCGGCTTCAATTTTAACCGACGGAAAATCTTCGGCCTTTATTTTATACTTTCGACCGCTATCGCCCACTTGCCAGCCCACCAAATCAATCATTTCTGCGGAGATATTTTTTAATTCAATAAACTCAATCTCGTTGTCCGACCCGGCCGGATTGGGCAAGACTTCATTAATTATCACTTTACCAGTATAATCACTTTTAACTACCAAACTGTCAGTTACTACTGATTCGCCATCATCAACCGCCGGCAAACTAACCGCCGAACGAGTCGCGGCAACCGGCGCGAGCGGCGCGACCATCACATTCGCGGCGCCCGGCGTTACTGTCGTCGTCACCTGCCAGTCAACATTATCCGCGTCGCTGTCTTGGCCATCAATTGTTCGCGCTAAAGAATTAGGATCTGAAGCCACGGAAGCATTATTTACCAAATCGCCGTCGTCCCAGTTGCCGTAGCCGACAGCATCTATCTCCTGCCCGCCGCAGTCCAGACTAACCAAATCCCCGCTATTATTGAGAATGCCTTTTGGTTTTAAGGCTAAAAAGAAGCCTTTTGGCTCAATTTGGCCGCTTAAAACCGTGATTTTACCCGAACCATCCGCCAGCGAACAGGCCGCCAAATCAACCGCTCCGTCAGCCAAATTATACAATTCTATAAACTCCTCGCTCTCGTCAGCCGGGTCGGAAACTAGTTCATTAATTTTTAAATTGCCGCTTGGCGTTGGCGCCGCTGGCTCAACTGGCTCAGACGGAACTTCGACTGGTGGTTCTTCAACCGGTGGCGGATCAACTGGCGGTTCTTCCGGCTCATCAACCGGCTCAACCGGCGCCGGGAATTCATTTAACCGCCCGGCAGAATTTCCACTGGTGTGCAGTTGCCAATTCCCGGCGGTATAATCGTCCAAAACTAAATCCACCCGCTGGAGCGAAGCCGCGGTGGCTGAAATATAAGTAAATAGCTCTTTAACCGCTCCGACAGAATCTTTCAAACCGATCTCCTCGCCACTTTCTTTCAAGCTCGACCAAGCGCTGTCGATCACCAAACCGCCAAACGCCGGATAGTCCGCCACAAAATTTTCCGCCACCTGCGCGATAATCGCGTACTCGCCCGGCGCCAAAATCAAACTTTGCCCTTGAACCAGCTTCAAACTGTGATTCGTCGCGTCTTCATAAAATTTCCAGCCGGTCAGATCAACCGGCTCCGTGCCGCGATTATAAATTTCCAGCCACTCGTGATTACTCGCTTCGTAGGCGCCGATCTCGCTGATGACGACGCTACTGCCCTCGGCCCGCGAGTTGGTGGCTCCGATGGTCAAACCGGCGAGGAAGAGGACGGCGATGATTAGTTGTTGGGTGAGTTGTTTCATAGGAATAGAATCAAGAATTAAGAAGTAAAAATCACATAACACATAACATGGAACAAGGAGGTAGGCCGCGGTAGTTACTGCTTTTTAATGGTTGCCCAAAGCATGGCGCCAATTTCGTCCGATAGTTCAGCCAACTTCTTATAATCAGCGTTATTTAGATATTTCTCGGTTAAACAAAAATGCGTTAAGTATTTAGTTTCTTTTAGGGAAGCGTAGGAAATCTCCAAAAAGTTTTTATAAACCTTGCTTCTTTGGCGGGCGTAGCCTTCAATATAGTTTAAGATCACCGACAAAGCGGCTCGCCGAATCTGCGAGGTGGTACCAAAGAGTTCGCCTCGGGGGAAGTTTTGGCTAACTCGGTAAACCAAATGAACATACTCGTTCATTATAATTTTAAGTTTTTGATGAAAATCATTGGCCATAGGCTTGTTCCATGTTATGTGTTATGTGATTTTTATTTCTTAGCTCTTAGTTAATTAACTGGCTAAATCTTCAATTATGAGTTTACTCTACCAAACCCTCCATTAACGAATTCTAAAATAAACATTAAATAATTCTAAACTCTCCGCCTTGACTTTTTATTAAACTTAATGTATTATCTAAACGGTTTTTATATTTATTAGCGTTATTTCGGGCCGATAGCTCAGTTGGTAGAGCATCGCCTTTGCAAGGCGAGGGTCTGGGGTTCGACTCCCCATCGGTCCACCAAAAAAACTTCAATGAAAATTTTGAAGTTTTTTGTTTTTTATCTTAACGCCATACTTTGGGCAACTATAAAAAAGTAGCGACTACCTCGGCGCACCTCCTTGTTCCATGTTATGTGTTATGTGATTTTTTTTAAATTATCAAACACGATAAAAAGAATTCTCTTGCTAACAGTTAATCGCCCGCCAACCGCCTCCCCTGACTTATCCACAGCTTGCTATAAAGTTTTATTGTTAATTTGTCAAAAAAAGTTTATAATAATAATGTCGAAACAAAAATAAAAACATTTTTTTATTTTTGAAAGTTATTTTAAGAATAATTAACGAGAGTAAAAAGTTTTTCTAAAAAAATTTTCTGCTCTCAAAAACAAAAATCTATGGCTAAAAAGAAAAAAGCCGCCAAGAAGAAAGTCGTGCGCAAGCATGCCAAGAAAAAGGCTGCTCCGAAAAAGAAACATGCCAAAAAGCATGCCAAAAAACGGAGATAATTATCTCAAACAATAAGGCCCCCGATCTCCGGGGGTTTTATTGTACCCCTACGAATTACGAATCAGCGCGAATGTACGAATCTGACTGCTACGGCGATTCGTAATTCGTACATTCGCGCTGATTCGACCTGCCCCGCGCATGCTGGGGTAATTCGTAGGGATTAAAACAAACTCTTCTGTAACTTCCCCTTCCGCTTCTCCGGTGAAAAGATTTCTATTTTGTCATGGTTACAATGGACTCCTGATATTTTTCAGCCGCGGATTGGTCACTTGCGTATAGATTTGGGTGGTTCTAATGTTCTGATGACCCAACAATACCTGAACATACCGGATATCCACGCCATTTTCCAGTAAATGCGTGGCGAAGCTATGCCTTAAGGAATGGAATGAGGCCGATTTTTTTATGCCGGTTTTTTTTAAAGCCGCGTAAAAAATCTTTTGGGCGCTGGCGGCGGTCAGCCGGCCACCCCGTTCACTGGCAAAAACATAGTCGCTAATTTCCTGGCCGCTGATTAAACTCGCCAACTCTGGCCCGATTTTCTGGGGCAAAACCGTCAAGCGGTCTTTTTTACCCTTGCCTTGCCGGACCACCAGAGTCAACTCTGGTAAATCAATATCGGCTACCTTTAACCGCACTACTTCGCTCACCCGCAAACCGGCGCCATAAGCCACCGCGATTATCAGTCGATGCTTCGGATTAGCAATCGCGCCAATAATTTCCGCGACTTCCTCCCGGCTAAGCACCACCGGAATTTTTTTGGTCTTTTTGGGCTGGCGGATTTTTTCAAAATCAGCCTTTTGGTATATTTGGGTATAAATAAAGTTTATCGCGTTGGCGGCTAAAGCGATGGTCTGGCTGGACAATCCCCGACTCTGCTTAGCCAATAAATAATCTTTAATTTCTGCCGTAGTCAGATCCCGGATCGGCTTTTTAACGAATTTATACAAATCTTTAGCGACCCCAACATAAGCCGCCATGGTTTTGGGGCTATAATTGCGTAATTTCATCTCTCGGCTTATAATATCAAGCAGATTAGGCATATTAAACGGTATTAAGCGATATTAGCCCTTATTCTACTATTCTACCTAACACACAGAATTTTGCCATTATCCGCCAAGTTCTCCACATATTAAC